>JBKJNY010000242.1:0-171054 GCA_046593355.1 Pirellulaceae bacterium
GTTGTCGAAACCTGCCGACAGCAAGCACGCAATGTGTTCGCCTTCCTCGCCGACGCAGTTCAAGCACATATCGCCAAAAACCCTCCAACCTTACTCGCCGGGGCGTGAACGATTACCCAGACAGAAGGTACTTCGCCACGGCATTCTTGAGAGTCGTTGACATTTGCAAAGCTCCAGTGCCACCGGTGCTTGCTCCAATGCTCATTCCTTTCGGCCGGTGGCTCTCGCTATGCTTCCTGCGGGTATGCCGCCGTCCGCGGTGCAAGATAAAGGGACCATTCGGAGTCGCGTCCAATCGGCTAACAACCCCGTTCGAGCCTAATTCGTCTGGGTCGTAAGTGCCACTCGACGCCTGACGGCGTGATCTTGCGTCGGAGTTCGCGGCCGTCCGGAACTTTGTCTTGGACCCAAAACGACAACATGCCGCGGACTGGTCGGACCGACGCGCGCAAGTATCGGGAGTGTCGCACTGATCAATTCCGTGGGATGGGCGGAACGTTTTCCCGATCAACTCGAACGCGACCGTTCCAGCGAAATGGAACCATGCGTCGCACCTCTCACCGCTCGACGGCGCTGATCACCGCTATTTCGGCTTCTCCTCCCTCTTCTTCAAAAGCGCCGCCACGTCGGCCCACAGTTGGGTGCACGCTTGCTGCTCATCCGGCGGGAGTTTGGACAGGGAAGCCGCGTCGCGGATGCCGGCGAGGTCGGTGTCCTGCTGCCAGTGAAACAGCGTCTGTTGTACCGCGTCGCGGTCGGCGGGCTTGTCGGACTCCAGTTGTTTGTTGTGAAGAGCCAAGTCGGCGCGGAGCCAGTCGAGGGCCTGGCCGCGGAATTTCGCCTTCGCCGCGTCGTCGGGCGAGGGCTCTCCCTGGTCTTGCCCGGCGGCGGCCAGTGCCGCAGCGCAGGCGGCGTTGTAGCGCGGTTGAGCTTGGCGGTCGTCGGCGAGTTTCGGGTCGCTTGCCAGCGCCTCGGCCCAAAGTCGGGTGGCAAAGGCGAATTTCTGCTGGTCGCAGGCAAACTTGGCAAAGGCCAGGCGTTCGGCGTTATCGGCTGGCTTGTCCTCCCCTCGAAGAATGGCCGGAAACCGCGTGTGGCGGGCATCCAGAAGCAATTGAGCCAGTTCCGCGGCCCAAGCTGGGTTATCGGGTTCCTTCGCCAGCTTCTCTTCCAACCACGTGCGGGCTTTCGTGCGGACGGTGTCCGCCAACGCAACCTGGCCGTCGGCAGCAAGTCGTCGTGCGAACTCGACAAGCAGTTTCGCCCCTTCCGGATTCCCGGTCGCAGCCCGCGACCAGTCGGCCGCGGCGGCATCCCAATTCTTCAACGCCTCATTCGCGCGAGCTCGGTTCACGAGCAGATCGACGTCAATCGTCTCCGGCGTGATGACATGGGCATAATCGTCAACGGCTTCTGACCATTTTGTCAAGCGGATGTAGGCGTCGCCGCGGCGGCGATAAAGTCGCCGCAGGCGGGCAGACCCCGCCTCGGCCGGTTGATCAGCGAGAATCTTGAGCAAGGCGGTGTCGTTGGCCACTTGCCTGGCGAAATCGATCTCCTGTGCGGCAAGTTCAAGTTCGGTGCGCAGTTCGAGCAGCCCGGCATTGCGGGGATCTTCGGCGAGCCGTTTTTCGAGCGCCGTCAGCAGTGGGAAAAACAGTTCGCCGGTCGCCTCGTCCACGAGATAATTGTCTTTCACCAGGTCAACATCTTCTTGTGTGCCGCCCACATGCCGCAACGTCAGGGTAATCTTCGTCCCGGCATTTCCCTCGATCATCTTTCCGAAATTGGGAATGGTCTCTTTCGTCATTTCGACGCCATTCACCTTTACAATGACGTCATTGATTGCCAACTTGCTGTGTGATGCGGGAGAATTCGCTTCCAGCCCGGTGACACGAACGGCCGCGTCTTCGACGGCAAACGTGAACCCAAATCCGACGACCTTCGCGATTGCCGGAAGCCCATCCTGGGTACGGCGTTTTGCGCCTCCCTGCAACAGTCTTGCCGCGTCGGATGGCCGATTCTGATGAAACAGGGCTGTCGCCAGTCGCAGCAATCCGGGCGTGCGAAGCCAGGCCTCAGGTGCGCCAGGATCGGCGGCCACCAACCGATCGAACGCCGCAGCGGCCTCAGGCCACGCTTGGCGTGAAGCGTGCCAGTTGGCCTGCGCGGCGGCCAAGCCGGCTGGCACGCGCATGTCACTCGAGTCGAGCTTTGCCATCGCTTCGTGCAGCCGTAGGTTTTCGGACAACATCCGGATGCGGTTCCGGAAGTCCGCGTTGGAATTCAGCAGACGTTTCAGATTTTCGGTGGCTCGGTCGGCATCGTTCCAGACAATCGGCGCAGTGGACCAAATGCCGCCACCCCATCCTCCAGCCAATAGCTGCCTTCCATCGGGAGAAAACGCAAGTGTAAACAGGGTGCCCAATTCGACGCTACCGGAATCCAACTGCATTAGTTCGCGCCGCGTCTCCACATTCCAGAGGCGGACCGTCAGGTCATGGCTGCCCGTTGCCAGCGTCCGACCATCCGGGGAAAACACCAGAGCACTGATCTGACTGGAATGCCCCTTGAGCGTTTCAAGGGGATTTCCGGTGGCGACGTCTAACAACTGCACGTTGCCCGCATTACTGCCCATAGCTAGGGTTTTACCGTCCGGCATGAAGGCCGTGGCTCGGACAAAACTCCCATCCGGATTCTGGAGCTTTTGTGTTGCTTTCCAGGTTGCGGTGGACCAGATGACCGCCTTCCCGCCTTGACCGACACTGACCATTTGCGTCCCGTCCCTCGAGAAGTCGAGAGAACTACAGTAGCCCAGGTCTCCGTCCAGTAGGTGGATCAGTCGGCGCGTGGCAACCTCCCAGACCTTCAACGAATTGGGAGAGTCGAATCCGCCGACCAGATATTTTCCATCGGGCGAAAACCCGAGTGCACCAACCGGCTCGGTCGCTGCCGGCAATCGCGCGAGTTCCGTTCCAGCATCGATGTCCCACAACGCGACATAAGGACTTTCTTGTTGCCCGAAGTAACCCACCGCTAGGAGGCGGTAGTCGGTCGGCGAAAACGCCAGTGTAGAGATTGTACCCTTGGTATCGGTCGCCAATTCCCGTACGAGCCGCCCGGTGGTGGCGTCCCAAAGTGTGAGGCCGCGACGGTAATTTGTGCTGGACGCAATCAGTTGCCCGTCGGGCGAAAAACGGGACTTGAGCGACCAGCCATAACGCTCCAATGGCCGAATTGCCGCGCCGGCATTTTCCAGATTCCAGACTCTGGCCGTTCGGTCCACGCTCGTTGAGACAAGCCGCTTCCCGTCGCTCGAAAAAGCGAGGGACCTAATCGCTCCTTGATGCCCCTTGAGCGTTAGACTTGCGGGCTCTTGCTCATACTTTTGAATCTCGCGAACCGGTCGCATTCCCGCGTAATTCGCAGTGAGTTTCTGACCGTTCCAGATTTTGATTGTCCCTTGGGAATCCGCCGTGGCCAACTTCGCGCCGTCGCCAGAGAAGGCGATCGCCGAGACGGGCGAAACATGCGCGGCGCCATGCCACGTGTTGTAACGAAATGGGGCAGTGACGTAGCCGTGCAACGCTCCGCGCACCCTCTCGCCGATCGCGAATCGTTGGCCATCCGGACTCAACGCGGAAACACTCACCGAATCCGTAAGGCCGGAGCTTGCCAGCGGAATCACGGTTTTCTCGCTCGCGTCCAGGCGAAAGAGGGAATAGTCGTGTGCGATATTCCCATGGCCGACGACGGCCAATGTCAGACCATCGGCGGACAAGGCAATGCTTTCGGCGCGATCGAATTTCCGATCGAAGGATGCGATCACCTCGCCGCTCACGGCGTTACACCAGCGAATCTTGCTGTCGACGATGACGATCCGGTGGTTGTCCCGTGAGAAGATCAGATCGCGGAATTGCTGATTGGCAGAGTCGAGTTGGAACGTCTCTTTGCCCGTGGAGGTGTCGAATACATGAACTTTTTTGCCTTCGGCCAGCGCGGCCAGTTGTCCGTTAGGTGACAAGGCGTAGGCCTGAAATTTGGGTCCGCCGGGCAGGTCGTAGCGACTCGCGGTATCTTCGGCCTGTGAATCCAGGTCCCAACGCCTCACTTGGCCGTTCTGGTCCAGCGTCACCAGTTGACCATTCGCGGTAAAAGCTGCGTCGACGACACCAACACTGTGCCCCGAGAAAACCGCGGCACTATGATCCAGCAAATGCTGGTAGTACTGCCACTCAAAGCCACGCCGATCATCTTTACCAGCTATTAGTCGCTGGTTCTGCTCGGGGATGTGAGCTTTCAACCGGCTGCGAAGCTGGGTCGCGGTGGATTGTGGATCTTTCCAGATGAACGGGACCAGTTGCATATCGGTCGTGTACAGCAGCTTGCGGCCTTCCTCTTCGGCGGCTCGAGCCGACCGCTCGGCCGCCTCGGCCTTAGACAGGCTTTCCGCAATTTCTGTCTTCTGGGATTCGACCACGGCAAGAGCCTTGGCTGTTTCATCCCGAGACTTCACCGCTCGATTCGCGTTTTCAGTGGCCTCTTCTTCGTTCTTTCGGGCTCTTTCCGCAGACTTGTCAGCAACTTCCGCCAGCCTGTTGGCTTTGTTATTGGCCACCAGCGCGGCGACGCAGGCCAGCCCCGCGATCACCGCCACGACGGCGAGGCCGCCGATCAATTTGCGGAGTTTGCTTGCCGATCGCTGCTGCTGGTCCAGTCGCAGTTGCTGGGCCTCGGACAGGCGCTGCGCCTGCTCCAGCTCGTGCTGTCGCACCGCTTCGCGTGCTTCTTCTTCGACGACGCTCGCCTGCTGGCTCGCCTCGAGAAAACCTATCGCCGCGACAAAACCCGGGCGGTAACGCTCGGCCCAGGCGGCGTTGGGCCGTTTGGCGAGTCGCCACGCCAGCGCGATGCCCAGCTCCGGGTCGCGATACAGTCCCGCTTTCCCTCGTTCGTTGAGCGCCGCACTTTCCGACAGGCGGTGGTAGATGCCAGCGGCCTGCGTTTCTTCCTCGACCCACTGCCGCAGCCGGGTCCAGACGCGCATCAGGCTTTCGTGCGAAATATCGATGATCGTCTGGTCGGTCAGTGCGACCTCGGGTGACGGCATCAGGAACGTGACGCCATGCCGGCGGTAGGCGTCGATGATCGGCAGCAGCTCGTCGGCCGAGACTTCCAGAATTTGACACAAACGACCCAGCCGTTGCGGACGGCGAATGCCGCGGCTGTTCGATTCTTCGACCGTCAGCGCCTGGAACATTCCCTGGCACAATTCGCGCTGCCGATCGCTGGTCAGCGACTGGTAGATTTCGTCGGCGTGCAACGACAGGGCCTGGGACATCTTGCCGACGCGCTGGTAGTCGTCGAGGTCGAGCGCCTCGGTGTCACCTTTCACGGCCCAGACGTCCCAGGTGCGCATGAGGGCATGCTGCAGACAGGGGAGCTGGTCCGCCTGCTGGCCGAGATCATTCAGCAGCCGTTGCAAGAGACGCGGTTCGATCTGTCCGCCAGCGACCTTGATCGGCCCTTCGATTACTCGCTTGTATTGCTCGCGAGTCAGGCGCGGAATCAGGAACTCCCCCCGATTGACCATCTCGGCCAGGCCTTCGAACTGACCGCACTCGCCGATGAAGTCCGAACGCATCGTCAGCACGACGTAGATCGGCACCTCCTTCTGTGCCGCAGCTTCCAGCAGCAGGCTGACGAACTCGTTGGCGGCTTCCTGTTGCCACTGACCGGCTTCGTGAAAGCGAAAGATCTCCTCGAACTGATCGGCGACCAGCAGAAAGTTTGTGCCTTCGCCCAGGTCGGCCTGTTTGACCGCTTCGACCAGGCCGAACTGACTGCGGCTCAAGGTGGCCAGCAGGTTTTCGCGGGCGTGTTCTTCTTTTCGATCGTAGAGGTCGGCCTCCAGGAGCGCGTCGGTCAGGAGCGACAGCGGATTGCCGCCGGGATGCGTGACGGCGATCTCCCACGAGGCGCCGGCCCCGAGCATCTTGCCACCCAGCAGTTCCGACAACAGTCCGCAGCGAACCAGCGACGACTTGCCGCTGCCCGAGGTGCCCACGACCGCCACGAAGCGGTTGCTCCCCAGGCGCTGCAACAGCTCCAGCGTCTGTTCTTCGCGGCCAAAGAACAGGTAGTCCTCTTCCTGGGTGAAGGGGCGCAGACCGGGAAACGGGTTCTTGTTGGCAGGTGCAGTACTCATGCGCACACCTGCCTGATCTGGCTGACGAAGGTGTCGAGTTCCGAACAAGATTGGAATTCGCCCGGCTGGCGGATCACGCCCGCCTGGTGAGACTGGAACCGCTCCTTGCGACGGTCGTCGGGAGGCGCGATGTAGACCGCCTGGACTGCAATCGGCGCCGGGCGGCCGTAGCCGGTCGCCTTGAGCAGCTCACGGAGCTTGATGTCGACCCAGGCCTTGGGGGCAGCGCCGTAGTAGACCAGAACCGCGTTGCAGGTCAGCAGGTTGTCCTGGTGCAGCGCCGCAGCGTCGGCGTCATTACCATCGAACGCGGGAAGGCTAACTTCCAGGCCCTGACCGAACAAGTAGTCTTCCAGGGCCTCCACGGCCGGTTCATCTTTCGCGTCGCAGATCAGATACAGCTTTGGCGTTCCACTCGCCAACTTTGCGGGAGCAGCCGCTTTCGGCTTTTCCTCGGGCGGTGCCAGACGGCGAATGAGATCTTTCTTGAGCAGATTCAAATTGCCTTCGATGATCTCCGCGCGATGATGGAGGACCGGATTCTCCTGCACCTGGCGCACAAACGCGAGTTGCCTCTCATCGCCGGATTCACCCCCCGGCATCCAGATCAGTCGCTGTAGATCCGCCTTGCCAGCCAGCTCGGCCGTCAGTCGCACCTGCAAGGCCTGGATCGATTCGGACGAGTCTTCGGGCGTCACCCCGTAACGCTGGCCCAGCAGGTGGATGGCGATGGTGCACTTGGCAAGGCATTCTCGCACCACTGTTTCGACGTCGCGCGACAGCATCGGCAGCGGCGATTCGGGAAGAACCACATGTCCCCGTTCAAGCAGCTCGCGGCGGATGCGGTCGCGCTCGTCCGCAACGTCTGACGTAGTCGTGGCAAGATAGACCCAGCGCCGGTGCGGATCCGGCGTTTTTGCGGAAGCCTCGCGGAGCTGCTTCAGCAAGCTCAGAACCTGGCAGCCATCGTAGGCCAGATCGTACACCCGCTCGAAGAAGCGCTGCTTCAGAACTGGTCCAAAGGTCTCGTCAAACTCGCGCACGCGCCCAGTTTCGGCATCGAGTTCGAAGAATTCGAAGCCGAACAGCGGCGAGAAGATGTCGAGGAGCGGTCGAGCCATCTGCTGTTCGGAGACCGCGGTCTTGAGCACTTTGAGCAGACGCGATTTCTCCTTGATGTAGCGGCCCCCGGTCTGCTCCGCGCCCTGCCAAAACTGTTCCACTTCCCGCCGGCACAGTTGAGAGTTCATGAAGGGTGGTGAGACGACCGAGATCATGGCCTTGGCCTGGGAAACCTGTTGCAGCAGTTCGGCCTCCATCCCCGACGAGACCGCGGCTTCCGGCAGGCGGGCGATGTGGACCTTTTCGCCCGAAAGTTGCTCCATCCGCACTTCGAGGTTGCGATGCAACTGCGATACCCAACCGGGTTTGCCCTCTTGCAGCGGGTAGTCGTCAATCGCCGCATAGTTCAGCAGCACGTCGCTGGTCCTCAGCTTCTCCAGCGAGAACGGCTCGGCCGCAATCCCGCCACGATTTCCCGCGAACGACGCCGTCGCTTCCAAAGGGCTCAACATTGGCGGCCCGGAGGCCGCTGGGCCATGTTCGAGCTCCCTGGCCAGATTCCGCAAATCGACCATCAGCTCGCGAGCCGTCTGGTAGCGGCGGTCGGGCGATTTCTGCAAGCACTTGAGCGTGATCCGCTCCAACTCGGGCGAAACGTTGTAGTTTAGCCGCGCGATGGCCGTCGGCTGGGCATGTACGATGTTGTTGACGATTTCGGCAAAGTTAGCACCGGTAAACGGTCTTTGGCCAGTCGTCAGCTCGTAGAGGACGACGCCCACGCTGAAGATGTCGGTGCGATGATCGAGATCCTTGCCCAGCGCCTGTTCGGGGCTCATGTAGCTGGGGGTTCCCAGCACTTGACCCTGTTGCGTCTGTTGAAAATCCTGTGTGACGCCCGCCTGCTCCGTGCCGTGGGGCATCCGCTTGGCCAGGCCAAAGTCGAGGACCTTCACCTGACCGCGCTCGTTGAGACTGATGTTTGCCGGCTTGATGTCGCGATGCACAATCCGCCGGGTATGGGCGGCATCCAGTGCGTCGGCCACTTGCACCGCGATCTCGACGACGCGGGAGACTTCGAGCGGTCCCTGTTTCAGCAGCGCATCGAGCGGCTGACCCTCGACGAATTCCATGGCGATAAACGGCAACCCCTCGTCCGTCTCGCCCACGTCGTACACAGTGCAGACATGCGGATGGTTGAGAGCCGAAGCGGCCCTGGCCTCGTTGAGGAAGCGCGCACGTCGCTCCGGGTCGACGGCCATTTCCGCGGGCAGGAACTTGATCGCCGCCTTACGCTCCAGACGGGTGTCCTCGGCCAGGAAGACTTCTCCCATGCCGCCGGCGCCAAGCTTGGCAGTAATGCGATAGTGACCAACCGTTGTGCCAATCAAGGGTGATGTCTCTCTCATTCAACCCGGTATTCCTAAACAGGGAACCGTAGACGGCAGCCTCGAGGGGGGTGAGCAAACTGAACAGTTCCAATTAGTGTAAGGTAGCTGGCGGTACGGCCCGACACCAGCACGCGGGCTGGATTTGGCTGCTCGGCCAGCGTGAATGATGTCCTGCTTAGGCGACAAGTCGCGTGTCGACCGAGGAAGAGGCGCCTCGAATCCTGCAAATTGCTCAAGTTCGATCCAATCGACCGACAATGCGTGCATAGCGCTCCGATATGAGGCCGCGCAGCAAATTGCGTTGCGCGCGTCGGTGGGCATCGACCGACGCGAATTAAGTCCATGCCTTGAAAATACGTCGGTCTGGTCGGACCGATGCGCGCAAGAAGATGGTGGTGCTAAGTGCCTCCGAATGCATCTCATTCGCGTCCCGTTTTCATAAGTTATCGGGACTCTGATTCAGTTACGGCAATTCGGGGTGCTGCTTTGCTGTCGTGACCAAATCACCTTTTCCGCAAGGACAGGTGGCGCCATTCCAACAAATGTCGAAGCGGTCTTCTTCCCGGTTCACCGGGCCGTTTGCGCGCCTCCGTAATGTGGTAGAGATCGGCTTCCGGCGGTGGTACTCTACCAATGTTTAGGCGGGCTGAAGCGAAAGTTACTTTGCCGCGTCGCGAATCGCGTCATGGGAGACTGGAATGGTCCACCCCTACAAAGTACTATGGTACGCTCCGGTGATGGTACAGGTAGACCATCTGCTGCGGTGCAACGATTAGAGCCAGCAACTGATTATCTGTTGGTAGTTGAACAAAGAGAAAGACTCTCTCATGATCGGCAAAACAGTCGGACACTATCGCATCACCTCGAAGCTCGGTGCGGGTGGCATGGGGGAAGTCTTCCTGGCGGAGGATACGCGCCTGGATCGGAAGGCGGCGATCAAGTTTCTGCCGGCCGAACTGGCCGGTGATCAGGAACGCCGCCAGCGGTTTCTCACCGAAGCCAAAGCCGCGTCGGCTCTCAATCACCCGCACGTCTGCACCGTTTACGATGTCGGCGAGACGGCCGACGGCATCCCCTTTATCGCCATGGAGTTCGTGGAAGGGGATTCGCTGGATAAGCTGTCGCGCGATCCGCTGGAGGTAGCGCGGGTTGTCGACATTGTCCTTCAGGTTGCCGACGCCCTGGATGCCGCTCATTCCCGGCGGATTGTGCATCGCGACATCAAGCCTGCCAACATCAGCCTGAATGAGCGAGGACAGGTCAAGGTGCTCGACTTTGGCCTTGCCAAACGGATGCCGCAGCCCATCACGGAACCAGTCGGCGTAACCGCCGATTTGCAACAGACGCAAGGTGGTGTCGTGCTCGGGACGCCCGCCTACATGAGTCCCGAGCAGGCGGTCGGCAAAGCGGTCGACCACCGCAGCGACTTGTTTAGCCTGGGTGCCGTCATCTATTGCCTGTTGACGGGCCGCCCCCCGTTTCTGGGTGCCAGTTTGGGCGAGGTTTTGAACAATGTGATTCATCGGCAACCCAAGGCCATTGCCCACTTCAATTATGACGTTCCCCCCGAGTTGGAACGGATCACTCTCAAGCTCCTGGCCAAGGATGTTGACCGCCGCTATCAAACGGCTCGCGATCTCCTAGTCGACCTCAAGAACCTCCAACGTGAAATCGCCGCCGCCGTCGATCGGGATCAGAGTCACGATTCGTCCGTCCCGTCGAGTGCCGGACGGGTCGGTCCCGGCATGACCTCCGCGGTGTTCGGCGAGCCGACACGCCCAGCGGCGCTGCTGGATCCGAAAGAGATCGCGCATAGCGATGTGGTGATCGCCTACGCGAATCTCGACGACCAGCCGGTCCATGCAGCTCATCAGGGGTGGATTTCGCAGCTCCACCAAAACCTCCAGGTTCGCGTGGCCCAGCTTTCTGGAAAGCAAGTCGCGGTCGTTAAGCAACCTGGGACTTCGGTGTCCGTGGAGAACGATGCGGAGGTCCTCAAACATGTGCCGCAGGCCAAGACGGTGATCTCGGTCCTCTCGCCCCCCTTCGCCAAGTCCAACGGGTGCCACAAGATCGTGGAAACATTCTGGAAAAAAGCGAGCGAGTCGGGGCAGTTCCAAGTCAACAACCGCTCCCGATTGTTGAACATTGTCAAAACGCCGGTGGAAAACGAGGAGTTGCCGCTTGAAATCCGTTCGTTGTACGCCGGACTGGTGCCGTACGAGTTTTTTGAACGCGATCGGGAAACAGGGAGGCTGCGGGAATTCGACGAGGCGTTTGGCGAGACCGCGATCCAACGATTCCACGAGCGCGTCTACGATGTCGCCTACGATATCTCTCAGGTTCTTAAGTACCTGGGTGAAGTTCCTCAGGCGGGCAACAATCGCACCGCGCATCCCAAGACCATCTTTCTGGCCGCCACGACTTCGGACCTCGATCCGCAGCGGGACCAGTTGCGCCGCGAGTTGATCGAATTGGGACACGAAGTCCTTCCCAAGCAGCCGTTGCCGCTCGTGGCCAGCGAACTGATCAGCGTCGTCCAGAATTGCCTGAAGCAGGCCGACATCGCCATTCACTTTGTCGGCGAGCATTTCGGGTTGGTGCCGGAAGCGACCGATTTATCCGTCGTCGCCCTGCAGAACCAGGTGGCCGCCCAATTCTGTGACAGTTCCTCCCTGCGGAGGCTGATCTGGATTCCCAAGGGCCTGCAACCCAGGGATGAGCGCCAGGCCTCATTCATTCGTCAACTGCAATCCGAACCACGCACGGTCACGGGGGCCGAACTGATCGCCGACACGCTTGAGAATCTGAAAGTGCTGCTCCGCACTCGTTGGGAGCGCGAGCAGGCCGATCGTGCGAAACCGTCGAAGCCGCCGGCGAAGGATGGCGCGCCGCGGGTGTACCTGATGTGCGATCAATTGGACGAGCAGGCCGTGGAGTCGCTCGAGGATTTCTTCTACGAACGGGGCATTGAAGTCAGCCTGCCGGGTTTCGAGGCTGATGAATCCGAGGTCCAGCAGATCCACATCCAGAACCTGCGTGATTGCGATGCCGCGCTGATTTACTATGGAGCCGCCGGCATGCACTGGGTGGACTTCAAAATCCGAGACCTGCAAAAGGCGGCCGGCTATCGGGATTCGCGCCCCATTACCGTCAGCGCTGTTTTTCTGGCGCCCCCTTTTAACCGTCGCAAAGATCGGTTCAAAAGTGTCTCTACGGAGGTGACCCGGCAAACGGGAGAGACATTTGATCCGGCATTGCTCGAGGGCTTTGTGAAATCACTCCGGCAGGCAAAGGTGAATGCGTGACCAGTACCCATCCCGAACAACGTCCCAATCCATTTCCCGGCCTTCGCCCGTTTCGAAGTGACGAGCACCACCTGTTCTTTGGCCGCGAAGACCAGACAGCCGCCTTGCTGCAACTGCTGCGGAAAAACCGTTTCCTGGCGGTTGTTGGCACCTCTGGCAGCGGCAAATCATCGCTGGTACGGGCCGGAATGATTGCCGAGCTTCACAGCGGCACGATGACCCAGGCGGGCTCGACCTGGGAAGTCATCATCCTCCGTCCCGGCGGCAGTCCCATCGAGAATCTGGCCCGGGCCTTCGTCGATGCGGATCACTACGATGCGGACGATTCGAACACGCTGCCGCGTCTGCTGGCCACGCTCAGCCGAAGCCGCTTCGGCCTGGTCGAAGCGGTGAAGCAGTCCGAGGTGTTTCAGCCGGAAACCAATCTGCTGGTCGTGGTCGATCAGTTCGAGGAGCTGTTCCGCTTTCGGCAACAAGGAGTTGGCTCGGAAGAAGCGGCGGCCGCGTTTGTGAACCTGCTGTTAACCGCTTGCGAGCAGGCGGAACGCCCGATCTACGTGGCTATCACGATGCGTTCCGACTATTTGGGGGACTGCTCCGAGATTCCGGGGCTGGCGGAAGCGGTCAACGCGGGGGAATACCTGATTCCCCGCTTGCTGCGCGACCAAAAGCGGGACGCGATCGAAAAACCGATCGGCGTCGGCGGCGCGAAAATCTCTCCCATGCTCGTCCAGCGCCTGCTGAACGACGTCGGTGACGACCCGGATCAACTGCCGGTGCTTCAGCACGCCTTGATGCGGATGTGGGAAGTCTGGTTTGCCGGCAGCGACCACACTCGCCCCATTGATTTTTGCGATTTTGAAGCGACGGGTGGGCTGGCGGCCGCCCTTTCCAATCATGCCGACGAAATCCACGACTCGCTCCCTGACGACCGGCATCGCAAGGCGTGCGAGCGGCTGTTCAAGACGCTTACCGAGAAAGGTGCCGATAACCGCGGCATCCGCCGGCCCACACGGCTGGCGCAACTGACGGCGATCGCCGGTGAAGATCACGCCACGGTAGCCGCCGTTCTGGACGCCTTCCGCCAATCGGGAGTGACCTTCCTCATGCCGGGCGTGGATCAGGAACTGGAAGACAAGACTGTCCTGGACCTCTCCCACGAAAGCCTGATGCGCGGCTGGCAACGGCTCCGCGGCTGGGTGGAAGACGAGGCCCAGTCGGCACGTATCTTCCGGCGGCTTTCGGATACGGCCGCGCTCTGGCGCACCGGCAAAGCGGGCCTCTTTCGCGACCCCGATTTGCAGATCGCCCTCAGTTGGCGCGAGCAAGAGCACCCGAACGCGGAGTGGGCCGAGCAATACGGTGGCGATTTTGACGCCGCGATTGCCTTTCTCGAAAAAAGCAACGCCGACGTGGAAGCGGCACAGCGTGCCCAGGAAGCCGCTCGCCAGCGGGAACTGCAGCAGGCTCAGGAGCTGGCCGAGTCCCGGCAACTGCGATTGGTGCAGCAGCAGCGCTCCGCCCGCCGCCTGCGCTCGATGATCGCGGGTCTGGCCGTGGTGGCTGCGATTGCAGTCGTGACTTCGATCGTGGCGGGCAACTTCTGGCAGCAAGCCAACGTCGCCAAGCTGGAAGCCGAACAGAGCGCGGATCTGGCCAAGAAAAATGCGGAATTGGCCAAGACCAACGCGGAATTGGCCCAGGAGAACGAAGCCACCTCTCGGAAGGAGGCCCAGCGCGCGAACGATCAAACACGCCTCGCGACGAAAAACCTGACCAAGGCGGAAATCGCCGAACGTCTCGCCCGCGAGGCCGAGCAAATGAGCCGCAATCTTGTGTATGCCACGGACATGGAACTGGCGGCGAAGCTCTGGGCCGATGATCAGACCACCGCCCATCAATTCAGCAACCGGCTGGTATCGCACGTCCCTCAAAAAGGCAATCCCCAGTCCGAAAAAGTTGACGACCTGCGCGGGTTTGAGTGGCACTACTACCAGCACCTGCTGGACCACGGCGCTGCGGTCATTTCCGGCCTCCAGCAGCCGGCCATCGACATCGCCCTGACGGCGAAGGGCCAACTGCTCAGCCTCGACGAGGAAGCCCTGCTCAGCCGCTGGAACACGGAATCGCGACTTCGGATTGCGGACCCCTTGGATCTCAAACAAGGCCATCGCAATGTGGGACAGAAGATTCTCTCTCCCGATGGGGGGCTAGCCGCCTTGGTGGTGGGAAAAAAGGTCCACATTCTGAATACCACCACGGGGGAGGTTTCTTCTCAGATCGATGCCCCCGATCTTCCCAACCGTGTGTACCGCCTGATCCTCTCGCCAGATAGCCAGTCGTTGATCATCGTCAACAGCAACAAGGTCGAGTGGCGGGAAACGTCCGCCGGCAAGCTCATCGCCGCGCTCAATTTCGCTCTGGGAGATCGTCTCCAACAAGTGGCTCTGTCGTCCGACGGCCTCACGTTGGCCGTGGCTCGTGGCAGTCTAGGCAATGAGATTTCCATCTTTCGCTTGGATGCGAAAGAGAAGAAAGCCGCGCACGTAAAAACGTACTCAGGTCGCGGCACCTTGGGCCCCTTGGCGTTCACGCCGGATGGGGACGCACTTGTCTTCGCCTACTATTTCAGCGGGGAGCTCTTCCTTTTGCCGGCAGGTTCTGGTGACGCGACTCTCCTGAAGCAATCGGCCCACGCCTCCGCCATCTCGGCCATCGCCTTGTCCCAGGAGGGAACGCTGGCCACGGGGGGCGTCGACGGCACCATCAAGACCTGGACCAATCCTCGCCAACCGACGCTGAAAGCGACCCTGCGAGGCCATCAAGACCGGGTCGTCAAACTTCTCTTCTCGTCCGCCGGAGAGTTGGTGAGCGCCGGCGCGGACAAGACGCTCCGCATCTGGCAGGAAGCGGAACCGGACATGGGCATCCGTCGGCTGGAAGGAGCGGGCTTTACCATGCTGGCGCGATTCTCGCCGGACGGGCTGCTGGTCGCGACCACTAACACCAAATCGGCGCTGTCCGGTGACGTGCGTCTCTGGGATGCCGCTACGGGGCGACTGGTTCGCATTCTCTCCACCGACGACAAAGGCTTTCCCGCCAGTGTCGCGTTCTCTCCCAATGGCCGGACGTTGGCCGCTGGGTATGGCGGCGCGGAAGGGGTTTCGCACATTTTACTGTGGGACGTCGATTCGGGGCGGCGCCTGGCTCAGTTACCAGGGACGACCGACATCCCCGGAGGCAATTTGGACCCCTATTTCGGCCTGGTCTCCGCGCTGGCCTATTCTCCGGACGGAAAATACCTTGTCGCCGGGTTTGGCAACAAGAGGTTCTATTACCAGGGAACCTCGATGCCAATTCCCATCAAGGTGTGGAACGTCGCCACAGGGCAACTCATTCGGCGATTGGAGGGACACACCAACTTCTGCGTGGCGGTCACCTTCTCGCCTGACGGCAGCCTGATGGCCAGTGCCAGTTATGACGGAACCGTCCGCATCTGGAACACGAGAACTTGGAAAACTGAGCAGACGCTGAAAAACCCAGATCCGCCGACGGATAAGGGAGGAGGTCGCGTCGGGGACGTGGCTTTCTCCCCAGACGGCCAAGTCCTGGCCATGGCCAGTCACGAAGGAAACGTGGTGCTGTGGGACGTCAAGACGTGGAAACAGAAAGAAGTCCTCAAAGGACACTCCAGCGCGATCCGCGCCCTGGCTTTCTCCCCCAACGGCCGCACCCTGGCCTCGGGAGGCGATGATTCGACCATCCGCCTCTGGAATGTCGCCACCTGGCGGGAGCTGATTCGCCTGCAGACCGAACAGAGCAAAGTGAACGAAGTCTACTCGCTGGCATTCTCCCTCGGCGGCGAAAATCTGTTGGCCGGTGGCCGGACTGCGGCCTCCTGGACCACTGCTCCAGTCCTCTGGGATGATCCCAACAAAGCCGCCTTGAAACTGGCGGAACTGCTGGACGCAAAGTTCGATTTCCGCAGCCGCATTCGGCTGCTCTCCTCCCACCCGCGGCTGCACGAGGGACTGGAGAAGCTGCAAGTGCAAAGGCCCGTCGACGTGCAGGTCCAGGCGGCATTGGCGGCGACGCGGGCAAACTGGTTTGGCTCATTAGAGAAATGGCCCGAGGCGGTCCAGGAGTTTGATCGGTTGCTGACCCTCCCCCAGGGGGAACTCCCAGACTGGTTGACAATGCCTGATTTGGTGCGCTTTTCCAGGGCTCTCCATGAACAAGGGAGAGTCTCTCAGGCGGCAATCTTGGTGGCGGAGGGGGTAAAACGCAGCCAGACGGACGGGCTGGCGAACCACTGGAAAACAGCTTTCTACGGCGTCGTCTATGAGATCAAGAACGGCGAGATCGCGGTGTCCGACCTGGTTCGCGATTCCAACAGTTTGAAAAGCGGGTTGCGGAAGGGAGATGTAGTCCTGCGAATCAATGAGGTTGAGTTGACCGCCGCGACGACCATTGCCCAAGTTCAAGCTTTGCTGGCCGGAGATGTCGGCACCACGGCACGCTTGAAAGTGCGGCATCCCGGCGGCGTCGAGCCCGTAGAAATCCAACTGGTGAAAGGCAATTTCTTGCTGGATTTTGCCGGCGGTGAAGTGCTGAGGGAGGTCAGCGCCAAGCTGGTCCAGGATTCCGCCAACGCAGAACTGCTCGAATTGCGGGCCGAACTGAATGGACTGGGATCCTCGCCGGAGAACCAACTGGCCGACTACGATGCCGCCCTCAAAATCCTCTCGGAACAACCGGCGGAGAAAACGGCTGACGCCCTGCGTCGACTCTATCGCCGCCGCGGCGATCTGCAGGTTGCGAAGGGGAACTGGCAATTGGCTCTGGACGATTACGCCAAGATAGTTACGGACGATACCCAGGACGAGGAGTTGCTGGCCAACCAGGCGCTGGCGCGGGCGAATGTGTTAATGGCGAGGGAATCGCTCTCGAAATGGACGGTGCTCAAGCCGGCGGAAATGAAATCGACGGGGGGGGCGATCTTGACCTTGGAGGAGGACGGGTCGATTTTCGTCAGTGGGAATCTCCAGGCCAAAGAGACCTATACGCTTGAGTTTAATGAAGTACCGAAAGACCTCAAAGCCATTCGCTTGGAGGCGCTGCGCGATGACCGGCTTCCCAGTGGTGGTCCGGGAACTCATGGAAGCGGGAATTTCGTGCTCAGTGATCTCACGGCCTTACGACCGGACGAAACAGGTCCGGCAGCGCTGAAGCAAGTCCCGCTGCGAGCCGTGTTTGCGACTTTCGAGGAGCGGCGTGCCGCGACCTCGTTGACCAAAGGCGAGGAAGGCTGGAGCATTGGGGGCGTTGGCGGAGCGACTGGGAAGTCAAATAGCGCATTTTTCGCCGTCGAGCCTCACGAGTCGGGACAAAATCCCAATCGGCTCCGGATTGTGCTCGATTTTTATCATGAACCAGCAGGTGGTGCCACCGCCCTCCTCGGCCGTTTCCGGTTTTCGTTTTCTTCCGCGGATCCCAATGCCCTCGTCAGTGCACAAAAGAATCAATCGCCCGCGCAGAACATCACCGATCCCTGGGCCAATCTGGCCGCGGCTTATCGGCTCCAGGACGACCAGCCGGCGATCGACCAGCTTGTCGCCAGGCGACCACAGTCGGCTGCCGCGATCGGCGATCTGTTCGCGGCTGACAAGCAGTGGCAGCGGGCGATCGAGATCTACACCCAGGCCGTCACCGAGCAGAAGATCGATGTCAATTTGCTCTCGAAACGCGCACAAGCCCATGAAGCAGAGAAAGCCTGGGACGCCGCCGCCGCCGACTGGTCGCGCGCGGCCAGTGCCGCCGGAAACTCGGACGGCGCTCTGCTGCGCGTCAAGTTCGCGAGCCGACTCTCGGAACACGGACAATCGAAACTCGCCGCCACCATGCGTGCAACTGCCCGCCAGTTCTACGAGCAAGCGCTCCTGGCAGACCCCGGAAACGTCATCGTCGCGGAGCAACTGACTCAATTGTTGTTGGACAGTAGCCAACCCGCCTGGACCGTCCTGAAACCGGCCGAGATGAAATCGAAGATTGGGGCCACGTTGACGCTCCAACCGGATGGCTCAATCCTGGCCAGCGGCAACAATTCGGGGGAGGATACCTTCACCTTCGCCACGACTTCCGACGTGTCCAAGATCGCGGCCCTGCGGCTGGAGGCATTGCCGCACTCATTCCTGCCGGGAAATGGACCGGGTCGCCATCCGACCGGTTGGTTCAAGCTCTCCAACGTGCGCATCTTCACCTCGCGGACCCAGTCAGGAGAACCTGCGGACCGGGTACAGATCGCCGACGTTGCCGCCAGCTATCAATACAGCGATTCGGACGTCGTGGGAATGATCCATGAAAAACAGGGCGCTACGTGGCATACCTGGACACGATTTGGCCAGCGCCATGAGGCGGTCTTCTCGTTGGCCTCGCCGGTGGGGCCGTTTACGGAACCCTCGTTGACAATTCAACTCGCACAGACGGTGAATCTAGGCTGTTTCCGCCTCTCCGCTTCAAGCGATCCGAAGGCGTTCGAGAAAGAACAGACCCGCTTCGCGCTGGCGGACAACAAGTTGGATCCCTGGCTCGCGCTGGCGGCTGCGTACGCCTTGAACGGCGAAACCGAGCAGGCGACGAAACGTTTTGCCGCCGCCCTGGATGCCGCGGAAACGCTGGAAGGCCGCCGCGAGGTGATCCAGGCATGTGGCAGCGTTGAAAATGTTTTGGCGGCACTCCACGAGCAGCGTCCCAAGGATCTCCTGTTGCGCTCCGCTCGGGCCAAGAATTTTGCCAAACGCGGGATGACCAGCCTGGCTCAAAAGCGTCCCGCCCAGGCGTTGGCCGAACTCCAGAAATCCCGCGATCTCGCTGCGCGATTGCTCTCGGAGTATCCGAAAACCGGGTGGGTCATCCCCAAACCGATCGAAATGAAATCCGCCGGAGGAGCTACCCTGACGTTGCAAAGCGACGGGTCGATCCTCGCCTCGGGAACCCTCCCGGATGATGAGGTTTACACGATCACGCTTCCTCTGGATCAATCACTCATAACCAGCCTCCGTCTGGAAATCTTGCCGCACCCCAGCCTGAAAAATGGCGCAGCGGGTCGAGAACCAACAAATGGAACCGCCTTGCTCTCCGAAATCAGCATCGAACTGCTGCCCGCTGCCGCCGGGGCCGCTCCCGTCAGTGTCCCTATCCGCCGCGCCATGGCCGACCATTACTACCAACCGGATAAACGCTTCATTGAAAATACAATCGATCGTAATCCGTCCACTCATTGGACGACTCATCCCGAAGTCAAGCAGCGGCATTTTGCCGTGTTCGAGTTGGAAAAACCGCTCGAGAACAAGGAAATCAAAGGAATTCGCGTCACCCTCGATTGTCGCGATTCCACGTTTAAGCGCCACTCGCTGGGATGTTTCCGGCTCTCGGTCAGCGGCGAAGCCAATGCGGTGACGACCGCGCAATTGCACAAAGACCTGGCCGAAGGCGAACTGGCCGACATCCACGCCGCGATTGCCAAGGCGCTGGCCCAACAGGGGAAGATCGACGAGGCCGCAAAATCTCTATCCCAGGCGCTGGGCTTGGCGACGGACATCGCGGCCAAGGCGAAAATGATTGCCGAGGCACAGTCCTTCCCAGGGTTAATGGAAAAACTGGCCGAGCAAGCGCCGGACGACGCGCAGGTCCAGTCTGGGTTGACGCAGTACCATGCCGACCAGGGAAACCGCCCGCTCGCCCAGGCAGCCCGTGCCAAGGGGCTCACGTTACTCAAACGCCAGCTCGCGGCGAAACCCGAGGATGCCCAGTTGGCGGAGCAACTGGCCCAGTTGTTGCTGCGGAAAACAACCAACTGGACGGTCCTCAAACCGGTGGAAATGACATCCGAGGGAGGGGCGACGTTAACCAGGTTGGAGGACGATTCCATTCTCGCGTCGGGAAAGAATCCTGATCAAGATTCGTACACAATTTCCGTTCAATCGGGATTGGGGACCATCACCGCCCTCCGCTTGGAAGCACTTCCCGACCCCTCTTTGCCGGATTCCGGTCCCGGCCGCGCCCCGAATTTCGTTCTGACCGAATTGGAGGTTCTGGGCAAAGATGGGGTTGCCGAGATTTCAGGCGCTGAGGCGACTCATGAACAACGCGATGGGGCCATTTTCTTGGCTGAATACGCCGCGGATCACAAACACGAGACCGGTTGGGCCATCCAACCTCGCATCGGACAGGCTAGTACCGCGTACTTCCAGTTAAAGGCCCCCTTAGGCGTGGTGGAGACCGAGGCGTTGACGGTCGTTCTGCACTTCAAATCTGTATATAAGAACCACAATCTGGGCCGCTTCCGGCTCTCGGTCACGGATGATCCCGCCGACCGCAATCGTCTGGCAGCACAGAAAATTACCGAGCCCTGGGCCAAGCTGGCCACCGCCTACCACACGGTCGGCGACCAGTCCGCCTTCGATGAACTGATCGCCCGCAAGCCAAAGAGCTTGCGCGGACGGGCCGATTATCACTCCGAAATGAAGGATTGGAAAAATGCCGCAGCCGACTATGCAAGCTTGATGAAATTATCCGACAGCTTTCCGGCCGCGATGGTTTTCGATGGCCGGACCACGCAGGTCACCGCGCCGCACGTTCCCTTCCACACCTACCCCACCTTCACCATTGAAGCCTGGGTCCTGGACTGGACAGGCTCGATTCTCGAACTGGGGAACGCCGACAAACAGGAAAACAACCTCTATTTGCGGCTAGGCAAGCCCAGCGGCTGGAAAAGCTCGGAGGCGCTTTATGAATACGAGATCAAGGAGCGGCCGGAATCCCTCTGGAACCACGTCGCCATGGTCTACGACGGAAAGAACCAGATGTTCTTCCTCAATGGCGAGTTGGTGAGTAGTTCGCCGGCTCCCATTCCCGGATCGCTGAGTAAGTCCAACCCCCTGTTGGTTGGCGGGAGGGAGTCAAACTCCGGCAATGTTCCCGCCGGTTCCGGATTGCTGGCGGCCCTGCGGATTTCCAGCTCCGCCCGGTACAAGCAAGCCTTTACTCCGGAGCAGGAGCTGGCAAGCGACGCCGCAACGGTTCTGCTCTATGACCTGGCCCAGCCAAACCCTGCCGGCCTGGCCGATCTGACGGGCCAGGGACGCTACGGCAGCATCACCGGCCCGCGCTATCTGGTCGGCAGCGATCCGGCCGCAATCCCCGAACCCAAGCCGGTCACGCCCGACGAAAACATCGCCGCGCTGGGCGAGCTGATTGCCGCCAGCCCCGAGAACCCGATTCTGTTCCGCGCTCGGGGCGACCTGAATTTCTCAACGGGCAAGTGGCAAGCAGCGGTCCAGGACTTCTCCAAAATCATCACGCCCCAGACGACGGAGGAATTACTCTTTGCCAGGCGGGCCGAAGCCCATCAAAAGCTGGAGCAGTGGGAGCTCGCCGCCGCCGACTGGGGGAACGCCGACCTCCATGCGCTCGATAAGAAATTCAGATATGGAAATCCCTCATACCCTTATCTCGAACATCGCTTCTATAACCACGGCCGGCTCCAACAATACGACCAACAAGTGTTGGATTGCACCGAATTGTTGAAACCGGAACGACTTGGGAACGAAAAATGGATCTTCGTAAAACGCGGAGAGACGTACGATCGAATGCGGCAATGGGGCCAGGCACGGGCCGACTATGATCAAGCGATCAAGATATCCTCACCGGCGGAGCGAGGAACCTTTCAATACTTCCGAGGGCACCACTTCGCCGCGCAAGGCCAGTGGAAGCTGGCGGCGGAAGATATGAAGCAGGCCTACCAGAACCCCACGGATTCCCTCAAGGACTTTTGGCCGCAGCGTAATGTGGCATTGATCCATGCGATCACAGGAGATGTGGAGAACTGGCGTAAGGTTGCCGCGGAATTCTATAGCAAGCAATCCGAGCGGAAAGATCTCAGTCCGCATGATCACAGGTGGCTCGTCAGCACTTTGTTGCTTTTCCCCGATATGGTTACGAGCGAAAATCGCCCGCGTCTGCTGGAAATGGCGGGGAAAATTGACCCGTATTGGCAGCCGAGGCTGACCGCGGCGCTCCACTTCCGCAGCGGCGAACATGAGAAAGCCGCCGAGTTGTTTCAGTCCAACCTCTACGGGCCGCAATTCTCGTTCCTGGCGGCGATGAACCAGCAGAAGCTGGGCCAGCCAGATCTCGCCAGGCGATTGCTGAGCGAGGGGAATTCATGGGTCCGGGAACAAAGCGCCAAGGATCCGGGGACCGGCGTTCCCTCGGGCGTTAGCTGGGACGATTGGGCCTATATTCTCACGCTGCAGTATGAGGCGTTCGAGTTGATCCAAGGCCCAGCGGTTAGCGCGCCGAGAAAACTTGCCTTGAAGGGACAAACGGCCGAGGCTGCCGAGGCCTACACAAAAGCACTTGCCGAGGCCGCGGACAAGGATTCCAAATCGCGGATCATGGAGGAGCTGATCCAGTTTGACGTCGTTCTGACGGCCCTGCACCGGCTCCTCCCCGACGATGCGGCCATTCAAGAAGCCTATCGCCGCATGGTCGAACGGACTGCGACGGAATTCAGCCGGCAGCTCGACGCCCTAACAGAAAAAGAGCCCAGATCCCAACTGATTTCCTTGATCATCCGCCGCCAGGACGGCGTGTGGGAAAGCCTGCTAAAACTTCGCCCCGAGGACACGTTGCTTCAGGCGGGGAATGATGTTCGCAAAGGAGATTGGAAGAACGCCGCCGCTAACTACTCCCAGGCGACCGAACTTAACACCAAGGCTGATAGCATCGCTTGGATGGTCCCCCCCACCGTGTGGGCCTATGCGGGCGAGACCGAGCGCCATCGTGAGTTATGTCAAAAGATGTACGAGCGTTATCGGAATTCCATCTCCACAAACGACACGGAGCGTTTCTTGAAGATGCTGCTCCTCGTGGAAAACGGCCCTGAACTCCCCTCGGATTCGGTCAATAAGTTCTACGACTCCATCGACAATAAAACGGAAAATGATCGCGTTTGGTTCCTCTCGACGCGGGCCTTGCTGGAGTGCCGGAAAGGGAATTATGCCGAGGCTCACAAATGGATCGATGAAGCGCTCACGCTGGAAAAGGTGACTTCGAACAATTATGTCAAGCTCCTGGCGTTGGCCGTGCAATCGTTGACTTATGCCAGGCAGAAGGATGTTGCCAAGGCACAAAAGTCCTTGGACCAGGTCAAGCAGCTCATGTCGCAGGAGCTGAAAATGAAATGGAAAGAGGACGGCCTGCTGGACGGGAGCACGATTTTGAATGGCGACTCTGTCGAGCACGACAAACTCATCCCGGAGATCATCCGCCGCGAAGCGGAAAGGCTCCTCCCATCCGCCGCCGGTTCACCCAATCCCAAAACACCGGTTAAATAACTGTGTACACTGAGCAGGACATGGATTGGCTGGAAGCGCATCTTCTCCTCCGCGAAGCGGCCGCCTGGATCGAGGGAAACGCCGCACCGAAAGAGCAAGAGAATAAATAGAGGGACCGTCCGGCGGAATGCATCTTGCGGCCTCTTTCGGCCCCCATGTTAACCACGTTCTCCGGAAATCGTCTCTGGGTTAACGGCAGTTAGACAAAAGCCGATTTTAGACATTCTCGAAAAGCCGTCCGGCAACGGGGAGAGCCGAAACGCTGGCTGCCGACGTGCGTCGCAGCGACTTCCAGCGAAGTCACGTAGCCACGGTCGATCAGGTTTTCGCACAATCGGACGACCAACGCCCTGACGCTTGGCTGGGTGCCTGGTTGACCGAGCAACTGAAGTTCACGCGACCTGGCGGCAAGCAGCGCCAGTAGTCTGGCCTGAAAGGGGGTATTGAGGCTCTCCTTGTGCGCGTCGGTGGGCATCGACCGAAGCGTCGAAAGGCTCCACCAGATGCTCCGGCGTATCGGACTCCCGAAGAACGGTACGTAGCAACGACTCAGGAATCTGGACCTCACGTGCTGGGCGGTCTCCCGTGAGCCGCAAACCGTCAACTTAAAAACGCCCCAAATCGTGGCACATTGACTTGGTAGGGCGAATTAGCCCTCAAAGACCGGCTTTTTGCAGCGTCGGGGTTGCCGCAGTATTGCGGAAACGCCGAACTTCCTGACGTCCACTGGTTTGAAAGAAATAGTGTCCTTCTCGCCCACCTCGGGCGGTCATCACCCTGACCGCTCCGGTTTGGGGCGGTCTCATTTCTCAAGGAGATCGTCTCATGAAGGCTCGATTTGATAGAAAGAAGTTGGCAGCCTGGCAGCAACGGTTCCTGGCTCTTCTCCCGGTGATCGTCAATTATGTCGTACCGGCCTTTCGGAAGCTCCACGCAGAAGCCAGGGCCGAAGCCGTGCAGGAGGCGGTGTCCAACGCCTATGTCGCCTTCCATCGCCTGATGGGTCAGGGGAGGGAAGAGCTGGTCTTCCCGACCGTCTTGGCCAGATTTGCGGTGCGTCAAGTCTGGGCTGGCCGCCAGGTTGGAACACGGCTGAACGTCAAAGACGTGTCATCGCGCTACGCGCAGCGCAGGAAGCAAATCAGATTGGAGCGCCTGGATCGCTTCGACCCCAAGGAGAATCGCTGGCTCGAAGCCGTGGTCGAGGACCACAGAACCCCAGTCCCAGAACAGGTTTGCTTTCGCGTCGATTTTCCGGAGTGGCTGAAGACTTTGTCCCGACGAGATCGAAAGGTTGCTCAGTGTCTGGCTGCTGGCCACTCCACGGGAGATGTGGCGCGACGATTCGGCATCTCCAGTGCCCGTGTCTCTCAGCTGCGCCGTGAGCTTTATGACTCCTGGCAAGAATTTCATGGCGAAACGGAAGATGACCTGCAGGTCCCACTGCTAGCGGCGGCTTGAATCCCAATTTTGGTGGTCGTCACCGACCGCCGAACGGCAAACATCATTCATTCCTCCAAGGAGCAAACTTCCTGGAGGCAAATCGTAGGGTATGGGACGCGAAAGCCACCCAACATCCCTTTCCTTTCTTCCAACTTTAGCCAGGAGAGTTTATGCCTGAAGAGATTGTTCAAGAGAATGGTTCAAGTATTCCTTCCGATACCAGGCCACTGGCCGGCATTTTGAGTCCTACCCAGCGGCATTTTGCCGAAGTCCTGGGAAGTTGTCTCGCCGAGCATTGGCGAAGGTTGCACACCGTTCCGCAAACAGATGCGTCCGACCGTTCTGCAAAGATTGACCGCCCAAATGAAAAAACGGGCGATTGACGCGCTTTGCAGTGAGATATTCACGTTATTCAACTCGTCGGACATCACCCCGCAACAAAAGAAGTTTCGTCAAGGGAATGCCAGCCGAAGTAAACGCCATCCCAACCGCCCAGTTCTGCGACATCTACGCTTTGTCACCGACTGTGAGCGACATAAAATGCGGAGAGCTTCCTAGATGCAAAAACTTCAGCAGCTTCAATTCCTCATGGCCAAAACTAAACGGCCCCGTTCCGCGACAAAACCTGCTGACCCGCCGGCAGTCGAGCCTTGCGAATTTGAGACTAGTACGGGACATGCCATTCCTTCACGGGTTGCCCAGGAATTGATCCGTCTGCGCCTTCACGCGATGCCCTTCGTAGTTGCCAAGCGAGTTTGGGTGGAGCTTCTGTCCGAGGGGGAAAGAGCCAAACTTGGAGGAGACTGCCGAACCGCCTACGGCAAGTCTGAAGGCACCGTGGGCATGTGGATGCAGGTCCGGAGAGGAAGCTACGAGCGCAGCCTCCTTGAGATCGAACATGGCCTCGACACGCTCTCCCAGGGAAGATTTGCGCAATTGATGGCGGCCATTGGCGAAGAGGACTCTCGCCAGCCGCCCTCGCGTCTTCCAGTTTGGAACAAGAAAACGTGCACCCTGCATTTTGCGGGGAAAGTTATTCGGAAGGTCCGGGGTCTTAAGACCGCCAGCAATGTCGTCCGGATTTTGAACGAGTTTCAGGACTTCGATTGGCCAGAGCGAATTGAAAATCCTTTGCCGCCCGGTGTCAGTGGCTTTCGGCTGCGGGAAACCATTCGTACGCTCAATAGAGGCTTGAAGCTTGTTCGCTTTCGTGCGGATGGATCGGGCGAAGGAATTATTTGGGAACGACGATATCCACTTGGCGCACAACTCCCTTTCTGGCTCATCACACACGCATCGCCCACGCGCCGCCCTTAGACCACATTGGTGCGGTTCAGAAGAATCAGGGGAACAGCGAAGTTCCCTTTCTGATGTGTGTGGTTCGTCATGGCCGACCAGCGTCCCGAGGCCCGCAATAGCGAAGAGCCTGTTCTCAACTCCGCGGCTTGCGCCGGCAGGCCGCCGATGGTGCCGGCGGAGTTGCTCGGCTCACACGCGCACGAGACAAGCTGCGGAATAGGGGTTCAGGTTTGGAAGCGTGGGAATTCATTCCTGATCCGTGGTCGCTATGAGGGCCGCCAGTTCGGCAAGACTGCCGGCAGCAATCCCACCATTGCTGCCAGCGAACTTCGGCACCTGCTCGTTTCCCTGGAGAATGGAAGCTTCCAGCCGCCGAGTGAGGCGCGCCGCCGTCCGCTGAAGACGGGTCTGGCACCCCGCCTCTGCGTGCGCGAGCTGTGCGACGCATTCCTGGCCGAGAAACGCCGCCTACGGGGAAAGCAGACGGCCGCAGATTACCAATCCCGCCTGGTCCCACTTATCGAGTTCTCCGAACAGCCCGAATCGCGGCGCCGCTGGCCCCTTGCTCGGGACGTCAATCGGGACTTCGCCGTGGAGTTCAAGGCTTGGCTCTTCACCAGGCCCGTCACCCGGAACGGCCGGCCCAGTGCGACGGAAAAGAAAGTGTCCCCGCGGCATATTTTTAACGTCCTGGACTGCGCGCGTTCGCTGTTCCATTGGGCCCGCCAGCCCAGCGTGAACAAGCTTCCCACCACGTTCATCACCCCTTTCACCAAGGAAGTCGTCGGGGAGAAACCCCAGAAGGACCCGCTGCGCCGCATTCTCATTCCCCAGGACGATCGCATGGCCCTTGTCGGCGTCATGGACGCGTGGGAACTGTCCCACCTAGGCCTGTCGCTGGTGCTGCCGCTGCGGCCGGAGGATTTTAGCGGCCTGCTGGTTACCGAACTGGACTTCGCAGAGCGCTTCCTGCATTTCGGAACTCGCCTGGGCGGCTGCGATTTCAACAAGGGACGGCAGGCCTATTCCTGTCCATTCCCTGAGGCCATCGATCCCCTTTTGCAGGCCTGCGTCGGCCGCCGCGCGGCCGGTCCGCTGCTTCGTCGCCGATCCGTCTGGGAGGGTGGTAAGTCTAAACTGACTGCGACTTCTCCTGAGAATCTCGTTCAGACCTTCGAGCAGACGTTGAGCGCGCAACCGGTAGATGAAATCCAGGCCGACCAGGACACTAAGCGAGTCTTCCGCCGCATGTTGCTGGGAATGGGTGGCGTGCCCGAGGACGGTCTGGCCAAGGCCTTCAAGGGTCTGCTACCTAAAGCCGGCCTTTCCAAAAGCCTCAAGTTTTATGACCTTCGCAGCTCCTGCACCACCGAGCTCGAGCGGAGTGGCGTGTCGCATCTTGTACAGCGGTACGTGACCGGCCACACCACCAAGGACATCCTGAACGACTATGTCGGGATCGACCCGGTGGGCGAAATGAAAAAATACTTTCAATTGATTCAGCCCCTGCTGATGGCCATCACGGAGCGAGCGCAGATGCTGGGCCTGATGGCGATGACCACGGTCGCGACGGCCAACATGAGCATGGCGGCCAGCAATGAAAAAGACTTGTCCTTCGCTACAGAAAGGAATAGTATTTGGCAACATCCGGCATGTCTGGATTCAATCAGCAGTTAGCAAGCTAAAAAACTCTGCGCCGCCGGTGGTGCACAGCTGGTGCACAACTGGTGCACGCGGGCCGGCCAGCCGGTGGCCGACAAGGTTTTGGAAGGATCCGGCAATGTTTCACGGAAGTAGTTACGTCAATTAGAGTTACGCACTAGAGATTAAGTTTTTGTAGAAGCGCTGAAGTAAAGAATAAGAGCGGTTCAGAGAATCCTGTCCTCTCCGCTTCGTTTAACATGCCTACCCCTCCGCCTCTTGGCGGGACTACCCTTGGGACTACCCATCAAACAGGGCAGCAACTCCACCGCTGCCGCCTCCGCACCAGGGGCGAGCCTCGCGTATTTCACGGTTAAATCGAGATTGCTGTGTCTCGCCAGCCGCTGCACTAGCGTTCCAGTGAGTCCCGCGTCCCACAGGGCAGGAATGTAGCTGTTCCGCAGCGAGTGGAAGCTTCGCCGCCCCTCGCTGGTCCTCTCCGGGATTCCCGCCTCGGTCATGTCCTGGTGCAGAAGGTCCGATACTCGCTTGAGCCGCAGGCCGGGGAAGAGGTGCTGGTCGGGAGCATACCCAGAGAGCCACCGGGAAAGCCCACGGACGACCTTGGCCGGCAGCGGGCACGTGGCCGGGTCGCCGTTCTTCGTGTACGAGGAAGCCACTCGGACGGCCTTCTGGGGCAAGTCGAAGCAAGCGGGGGTCAACGCCGCAAGCTCTCCCCTTCGCAACCCGGTGCAACAGGCCAGCCGATAGATCCACGCTCTGACGACGCCGGGGTATTCGGTGTTGCGTTGGCTCGTCTCCGTGATGGCGATTAGGTCGAGCAATTCCTCCAGCATGAACCTATCACGCCTCCGCCGCTGCGTGCGGACTTTGGGGAGCCGCAGGCCGACGAGGGCATGCTCGCTGTGCCGCTTGGAGAGCCAGAGCCATCTTGCGAATTGTTTGGCGGACATGCGGTGGTGGTTCAGGCTCTGCTCGGATAGGGCGGACATCACCGGATCATCGGCGAGGGCTAGCTCTACGCGGTCTACGTGTAGGTCGGTGATGCGTTTGAATTTGGCTGCGGCGATGATTCGGCAGAGGCGTCGTTCCATGTCGATGGCGTAGCGTTCGCTGTGCTTGGCTCGGAGGATGGCTACCCAGTCGTCGATATGTTCGGGAAGGGTCTTGAGCCGCTGCTTGAGGTGTGGGCCTCCCATGATTTCCAGGAGCAGTTGTGCCCGCTGCTGTTCCTGGTCGCCGGGTTGGACGAGGCGGTAGCGTGGCCGGCCGTTCTGTTTCCAGCGGAAGCACAGTTTGCCTCGGTGTTGGCAGGTCGAGATTTTGGGTGCTCTGGTCATCGTTCGTTCTCCTGTGAGGGTGGGGTGGACTACCTTCCATCCGACCACAGCGAACCGCTGCCCATCAGCTTTTCGTTTGCAAACACGAGTACCCCCACCTGTTGCCCACTCGTAGCTGCCTTCCATCATTTCCTCCGCATTGCTCGGTATCGCGGCATGTTGCACCCGCACTGAACGAAGGCTTCGATGTCCGCTCGCCGCCAGCGGACGTTGCCGCCAGGGTCGGTGATTGGTGCGGGCATCTGCTTGGCGGCAGCCCATCGCGTAATCGTGCGACCGCTGCGGCCTAACAACAGGCCCACGGCATCGGGGCCTAGTGCCACATCTCTCAAACAGCGGTGCATGAGGCGAGGGGTTCCGCCAGCCTCTGGCTGCTGCCCAGCTTCACGCGACGATGCGGCGAGACGAATTTAGGCCGGCCTTCCTTTTGAATCGGTTTTCCGGTGTAGGTCCATTGGAAGGGGTGGGCCATCGTGGTGTTGTAATAGGTCATGAACGCGCGGAGTTTCGCTTCGAGGTTGGCCACCGAGGTAAAGTTTCCGCCCCGCAAACATTTGCGATGAATGATCCCGAAGATAATCTCAATCTGATTGAGCCACGAGCTGTGTTTCGGCAGGTAGACAAAACGGATTCGATGCCGGGGGTCCGACAAGAACTCCTTTCGCGTGGCCACGGATTTCAGGATGCCACAAACTCTTTTTTTCCCAGTTCGTTGGGCAGGCCGCATTGCTCGGCCACCCATTGCACGAGGCTTTCCGACACATACGTATGGAGGCAATCCCGGCGCGCCGGGAAGATCCATTCTCCCTCGGCGTCGGCGCTCACGGTTCGCGCAAGGTGCTGAACGAACTCGGGTTCGGTGCGGGTCGGCTCCAGGGTGGGAGAGACGATCAACCCGGTGACCACGTCCAGACCCGCCGTCAACGTCGTCGTGCCATGCCGCGTGTATTCAAATTCCTGCTTGGTCACGCTGCCGGGTTGAACGGGCTTGTCGGGGGCATTACGCTGGATGGCTTGTAGCGCGGTCGCATGGCTTGTAGCGCGGTCGCCTCGTCCACGCTCACCGTATGCGTGCCGTCGACCGCCGCCTTCCTGGGAGCATCCAGATAGGTCCGGCAGACGTTTTCGACCTCGCTTTGGAACTTCTCGGGGTCTTTCTCCGTCGTCCCGGCGCGCCGGGATCTTCTTACGATGCGGTTGCAGCACGGCTTGCTGCAAAATGCGGCCCACTTGTGCCCTGGAAATCGTCTCCACGATGTTCCGCGCAAGCACCTCGTCGCGCAGTTCTCTGACCGTCCAGTGGTGGATGGGACGCCCGACAACTCCGGCGACTCACACGCCACCGCGACAATCCGCGCGACCTGCTCCGCGGTGAATTTCGCAGGCGCACCCGGTCGCGGAGCGTCGGACAACGCATCCAGAATCGCCTCACGCAAGCGCTGGGGTTCGGCGCATTCCCACGCGCACATCGATTCCCACGCATCCCGCCAGCGTTGCCGCCAGACTAAACCTGTTGACGGTTGAGTCCGACCTGCACCGCGATCTCCTCGTTCAAGAGCCCTTGAAACCCCAGCAAAATGATCGTCGCCCGCTGCACGACACACTTGACAACCGTGCGCGACCGACCGAGTTCCCGCAACACGGTCTGCTGCTTCTCGCTGATCCGAATCTTCGCCGCCGTCCCTGGCATGGATTATTCTTCCGCCTCACAATCGAGGTGTGGCGAAAGATACGGCATTCTCCGTTTTCATGAAACCCCGTTTCCGAGATGCCGCACTAGCGCAGCGCTTTCCTTCACTGGCGCTTCAGGCTGGTGTCGCTAATACGTCTCGCGGAAGCAGTCGCGGCCGTGGACGCAGGACTGGCGGTTGACGTAGTCCCGGTCGGGGCCGAGCGAGTTCTGCGTGGTGTTGCACCAGCACGCGCCGGCATTGGACTCCGTGGTCTGCTCCGTCTGCCCCAGCGTGCCATGCACGTACATCGACTTGCTCCGCAGATGGATGCAAGCCGGGCCGGAGATTTGGGGCAGGTGGCCGAAATCAATCGTGGTGGGCATGTCTAGAATCCTCCCGTTTCCTGGCCGGCGGCACGCAGGATGGCGCGCTTGACGGCTGTCTTGGCGAGTTGCACCTTGTACGCATTGTGACTGAGCGGGCGAGCCGAGGCGACGGCGGCGAGGCCAGCGGCATCCGCCGTTTGCTCATTCACGGGCTGGCCAATGATCGCATTGGTTGCCTCGTAAGAAATCCAGGGCGTGGGAGCGACCTGGCCCAATATAATTCCGGCCTCGCGGACAATCCCTCCTTCGATTCGCAGCGATGCTGCCGCGGATGCGAGCGGGAAATCGGGCCCTTCTCCCTGGCGGACTTCATAGGTCGCGCTGGCGAAGTTGCGGCGGTCGGGCAGGATGATGTGCGTGAGAAACTGGCCGCGGACGAGGATGTTCTCCCGCTCCCCTTCATGGCGAGGAATGCGGAAGAGCTGCTCGATGGGGAGGAACTGCTCATCATCTTCCGTGGGGCCGATGACGCGGGCGGTGGCACCCAGGGCAATCATCGCCGGAGCGATGCGGGAAGCCGAGACGAACTTGGCCGCCCCTTCGTTACCAAAGATAGCGTGGTAACGGCTGTCTCCTTCTTCCACCGCGCTGCCGCCGGCAGCCAAGAGGCCCCGGCCGCCGCGGAAGTACCAGCACTGCGGCCGCTGCAAGACCTCGCCGCCGATGGTTCCCTGGCATTGCAACTGCATGCTGCTGATGCCCTGGATGGCCTGCCCGATGGCGGGGTAAGGGTCCAGATAGGGATGGGCGAGAACCTCATCGAGCGTGACCGCGGCCCCGATGGCAATCGCGCCGCCGTCGAGCTGCTCGATGGTCTGGAGCGACGGAATATCGCGGATGTTCACGACCAGGTCGGGCGTGAGAATCATTTTCTTCAGCAGGCCGACGAGGTCGGTCCCGCCGGCCAGGATTTCAATCTCCCCCGGCTCGGCGAGGAGGGAGAGAGCTTCTCCTTCCGTCGTCGGCGAGGCATAGGCAAAGGATTTCATGAGGGGTCTCCGTGAGGAGGTTAGTTGTTCTTGATAGTACTCATCTCGCTCCGCGAGATGACTCCTCACGCGGAGCGTGAGGAGTACTTTTCTTGGGCAGGCTGGAAGCCTACCCCACTTTTTTGCTCTTCGCCAGCGCCGCCAGCACCCGGTCGGGGGTCAGCGGCAGGACAGGGACACGGACGCCGAGGGCGTTGGCGACGGCGTTGCTGATGGCTGCGCCGGGGCTGATGACCGGGGGCTCGCCGAGGCCAATGACGCCGCGGGAACGCTCGCTCTCCGGCTCATACAGGTGTACGACGATTTCGCCGATGTCCCCCAGCCGCGGCAGGCGGTAGTCCTTCATTTCGGCATTCAAGACCGCGCCAGTGGCGGGATCCTGAATCCGCTGCTCGAACAGGGCGTAGGCGATTCCCATGATGACCGAGCCGTAAATCTGGCTTTCGGCCTGCGTGGGGCTGACGACCAGACCCATGTCCTGCACGGCCACGAACTTCTTCATCTTGACGACGCCAGTCTCGCGGTCGACCGCTACGTGGGCCATCTGCACGCCGCCAACGGTCACATTGGAAAGCGGACTCTTCGTGCCGCTCTTGTAGTCCGCCAGGACTTCCAGGGGCTTCATGCCGATGAGCGAGCAGGCTTCTTTCCAGGAGAGGCTCTTGCCGCCCGCGCCGACAATTTTGCCGCCAACCGCCCTTAGCGTGGCCGCTTCCACACCTAGCTTGGCCGCGGCGAGGTCGAGAATCTTGCCTAGTGCGTCCACTCCGGCGCGGCGATGGGATTCGCAAACGCCGCCAATCGTGGTGCTGCCGCCGGAAGGCCCGCTGGCGGGATACTTCGAGGAGCCGATGTTAATTTTGATCGCCTCGATGGGGAGGCCCAAGGTCTCCCCCAAGACCATCGCACAGGAGGTGCGGGTGCCGGTACCCAGGTCTTGCGTGCCGCAGAAGGTTTCGACGCCGCCGTCGGGATAGACCTTGAGCATCACCGTGGAGTTATTGGCGCTGCCGCCCCAGGTGTGGATGGCCATGCCGAGTCCTTCCACGATGGAGCCCTTGGCCTGGCCCTTGCCATGGGGATGCCACTTGGCTTTCCAGTCCATCAATTTCGCGCCGACTTCCATCTCCCCGGCGTACACCGAGGGCTTGGCTCCAGAGATGAGCGGCGCCTCGTCGGTGCCGAGGTTTTTCAGGAAAATGTCGTAGCTGTCGGCGCCCATCTTGGCGGCCATGTCGTCATACGCGGTTTGCGTGATGGCACAGGCTTGCGGATGGTTCGGCGCGCGCCAGGCCCGGTTGGGGGCGGCGTTGTTTTTGATGTTGGTCTGGACGCGGCGGAAGTTCTTGGGAGCGAAGACGTAGGGAATCACGCCGTGGCCGACCCCCGAGCCGTTTTGGGTCGCGCCGCCGGCTCCCCAGTGCTCGCTGTCCCAGACCCTGACGATGCCGTCCTTGTCGGCTCCCAGGCGGACCTTGATATAGCCGCTGGGGCGATTACCGCCGAGCTTGAACTCCTGGTCCCGGTCGAGCATGAACTTGACCGGGCGGCCGGTGGCCTTGCTGATGCGGGCCGCGGCGATGGCCCAGTAATCCGGAGCGAACTTGCTGCCGAAGCCGCCGCCGATGTAATCGCAGTGAACGGTGACGTCGTCGGCCGTGATTTTCAGGCCGGCGGCGAATCCGTCGTCGGTGCCGGAGACGTTTTGCGTGGAGAGGTGGGCGATGAGCTTGCCGTCCACCCATTCCACCGTGCTGCCGTGCGGCTCCAGGCAGCAGTGGGTGATGGTGTCGATGCCGTAGTAGCCCTCGACGACGTGGGCCGATTCCTTCAGCAGACGCTCGATTTCCTGGGCGGTGAATTCCTTCTCGTCGTCGTTTTCGCCGGCTTCCTTTTCGGTCTGGGTCTTGCCGCCGCCGGGGAAGGTGCGGCCCGCTTTCTTGGCTGCTTCGAGATTGTCTTCCTGCACGAAGACATCCAGCTTCTCGTATTCCACCTTGATGGCGGCGACCCCTTCAGCCGCGGCTCCCTCGCTCTCCGCGGCGACGACGGCGATGAGCTCGCCCTGCCACTCGATTTCCCAGTCCTTCTTCTCGCCCATCGGCTCGGGCTTCAGGACTTCGATTTTCACGACGCCGGGCAGTTTTTCGGCCGCGGCGGTATCGACCGATTTGATTTTGCAGTGGGCGTGCGGACAGCCGAGCCCCTTGGCGATGAGCTGATTCTTAAGGTTGATGTCGTAGGTGTACTTGGCGGCACCCGTGGATTTGGGCATGCCATCCAAGCGCGTCGCCCGTTTGCCGAGCAGGGTCGTCTTCTCCTTGGCGGGCCAGCCATATTTGGCCTTGTCTTCGTCAAATTTCTTGGCATCCGCGGCCACCTTGGCCTTGGCCGCCTCGGCCTTCGCGGCGGCGGCTTTCGCTTCGTCTTGTGCCTTGGTATCCGCGGCTTTCTGTTCGGTTTTCTGCTCAGCCATTGGCCCCTCCCTTAACGACCATCAAGGCCGCATGAATGACGTTGGCATAAGTGCCGCAGCGGCAGATGTTGCCGTTGAGGCCGGCCCGGACCTGCTCTTCGGTGGCCTTGGGATTTTTGTTGAGAAACGCCCGCGTCGCCACGACGAAACCGGGGGTGCAAAACCCGCACTGCTGGGCGTCGCAAGCGACAAAGGCGGCTGGAACCGGATCCTTGGCCAGGCTCTCCGCCGTGGCAATCTTTTTGCCGACGCACCGCACCGCAAGCTCGACGCTGGCCGAGACCGGCTTGCCGTCGATGAGCACGGTGCTCGCGCCGCTAGAGGCATCGCTGCTGACCGGTTTGGCTCCGGTCAGGTCGAGCTGGTAGCGGAGGACTTCGAGCAGGGTCGTCCGCGGCTCAGCCTTCACCTTTACGTCCTTGCCGTTGACGTTGAGCGTCAGGGTCTGTTCGCCACTGACGATGCGAGTCCCTTTGGCTTCCTGGGCAATCGCCTGCGCCTGGGAGGCAATCGCCCCAGCCGCGGCCACCGCCCCGGAGCCGCGGAGGAAGTCGCGGCGGCTGAAGCCCGCAGGGGGCCTGGAATGCGTGCGGTCCATGGGGAGTTCCTTGGTACGAGCTACGGCCGCCGTGTGGAGTGTTCACAAACGCCGGGCGGCCGGTTCACTGGCTGACGATTATACGACCTCTACCCAAGGAAACAATCAAGGGGGCGGAAATTCTGCACCCCTGTTCGATTCGCAGCGAGATTTCCATTTTCCGGGCGTTTCGTTATACTCAGCGGGACGTTTGGCTGAACGTCTCAAACATTCGCATTCTCACCAAGGAGGGGACGATGGCTCTTGACCAACGGAAGAAGCAGAAGAAGGCCGAAAAACGCAACGCCAAGCAGAAGGCGAAAAAAAAGTCGCTGGCCCTTCGCGGCCGGGAAGATCCGGGCCTGCGAATTGCTCGCGCGGCATCGGCCCCGATCCTGCATAGCGCCTACAGCGCTAACTTGTGGAAAGACGGCATCGGATACGTCCTCTTGAGCCGGCAACTCGCCAGCGGGAACGTGGCCTCGGCTCTGCTGCTGGTGGATGTTTTCTGCCTGGGAGTCAAGGACGCCATTGTCAGAATCTCGCCGCGCGATTCTTACGAGTCGCAGATTTACAACAAGTTGAATTACCAGTCTGGCTGGGTACACCTGCCCCCCGAGTCCCTGCGGAAGTTGGTCGACGGAGCGGTATCCTTTGCCAGCGAATTGGGCCTTAAACCCCATCCGGACTTTCTCGTCGCCTGGCTGTTGTTCGGCGATATCGACGCGAGCTTGTCGACGGACGAGTTCGAGTACGGCAAGAATGGCAAGCCGCTGTTCATTGCTGGGCCCAATGATAGCCCCATGAAATGCGGCCGGATCATGGATCTGCTGATGGGCCACAGCGGCCCGGGCAAATTCGATTTCCTCGTGCCGATCAGCAATCCCGAGGGCGAACGGTTGATGCAATCCCTGGTGACCGGGGAGCAGGAACGGGATGGCGATGAGGACGAGGATTTGGAAGAGGCCTAGCCCGTGTTATAGACCGGCCTTCGGACACCAGCCTGAAGGGCAAGCGAACGACGGCTCGGCTGGCGTGTTCGGGCAGTAATTCCACAGCCTGTCAGCGTAACTTTCCTTCACTGGCGCTCAGGCTTGCGCGAGAGATCTTCGACGGGGGGCGGCGAATGTGGCCGCCCCTTTTGCGTTGGCAGGGACAGGGTGCCCAAGTAACGCGATAGGCACGTGCGGGTCGCCTCGAACTGGACACTTAGTCTTTAAGTGGCCTTTTGTATAATACACACCAGGCGCGACGCCTCCGCGATGAGCCAAGGAAAGGTTTGCAAGACGGGTAGGGCGGATTGGCCAGGGGGTGCCGAGTGCCCGCACAAGAAGTGCGCCGGGGAGGTGAATCAAGAAGGGCCGATTTGCGGGGTTGATTCAGGGACTTACGGCGTGAATCAAGAGCGTAAGTTCATGATGTGAATTATGTTGCGATAAACGATAATGTCGTAAGTGATTTTGAAATAGGATGGTGAGAATCATGAATCAAGTACGCCCCAAGCGGGGGAGGAAGCGAGAGACGGGTTGGGAAACCTTAGGTTTACCCACATCTCATGAAGCAATGCTATCACAGCGGTGCTGAGTGGGCTGGCAGCAACGAGTTACAGAAATGACGACTTGTTGAGTCTCAATAAGGCATTTTTTCGCTAACTCCTTGCTGCACAACCAACTTCAGCAATACCTGTTGAGATGTGGGTAAACCTAAGGTTGGGAAACCCGTCCTACGAAGGCAAGCTGGCAGCTTGCCCCACGAAACCCTCACCCCAGCCCTCTCCCAGGGGGAGAGGGGGAAAAACTACGGGCCGCAGGCGATTTGCTCGGTGGCTTGGACGTAGTGGTCGGTGACGGGGTAGTTGCGGAAGCGGATGCTGTAGTACTGCTCGAACCACTCCCTGATGTGGGCCTCGGCAGCGGGGTCGTAGGCGGGGGCGACGTGGAGCGTCTTGCCGAGGAAGTTTTCGCGGATGTCCCCTTCCTCGACGAGAATGCGGCCCGATTTGATCACGTAGCGCGGCAACTCGAACATCGTTTGCTTGTTCTCGTGCGGCGTGTAGATGGTGATGTCGGCGTCGGCTCCGGGGCCGAGGTGCCCCTTGTGGGCCAGGCCGAGGATGCGGGCGGGGCCGGCGCGGGTGATGATGGCGATTTCGCCCAGCGTGTATTCGCGCGTCAGGTCGGCGAGCTGGCAGCGCTGGCGGATCAGCGGGTTGCAGGTTTTGAGGATGTCCTGCCGGTAGGTCCGGTCCATCAACATGCGGATGATTTGCGGGTAGGCCAGGAACGAGCCGCCGTTGGGATGGTCGGTGCTCATGACGACCCGCCAGGGGTCCGTGACGAGCAGATACCATTCGAGGCCGATGGCCCATTGCAAGGAGTGGACGAGGCTTTTGTTGCGGTACTCGATGGGGGCGATGCCGCAGCCGGCTTCCATCTCGGTGTCGGAGCTGAACCACTTGGTGCCGTAGATATTGGCCAGATAGTAACCGAGGGGGCCGTCGCCGGTCATGCTCGTCGTTTCGCCGAACAGAACCTGCCCGACGTCCACCGTGACATTGGGATGCGAGTTGACATAGTCCGCGAGCGGCTGGACCTTGCTATTAAAAGTGTTCTCGTCCGCGTCGCCGCCGCCGTAGCTGTGGAACTGAATGTGGGTGATATGCCCCTTGTGCCCTTCCAGGGCCTGCATTGTCTCAAGAGTCGTCGTCCAGTTGCCGGGCATGCCGAGCTGGTTGGCGTGGATATGGACGGGATGCGGCAGCTTCAGTTCGCCGGCGGCCTGGGCCAGGCTGGTGATGATTTGCCGCGGGGAGACGTTGAAATGATCGACGATGGAATCGATGTTCTCGACGTTGCCACTGGCGTGGTGCTTCCAGACCTCGACCCCGCCGGGATTGACGAGCTTGGGGGCGTAGGCCTTGGCCGACGAGAGCAGCCACGCCATGAACGCCTTGAGCCGCTCGGGTTCTTTGTCCCGGATGGAGTTCATCACGTAGTGATTATTCCCCATCAGCACGTAGAAGCCTTTGTCGATGCAGGGGGTGTCCTCGAACTCCTCGTGGACATGGCGGGCGGCCAGCGGCGGAACGGCGGCATCGAAAGCGGTGGTGTAACCCATGCCGGCGTACTTATAGCCGGTGGCAAAGGTGCTGGGGACGCTTCCCATGGTGCCCGATCGCTTGATGGCTGTCCGCTCGATTTTTTCCCCGTTCCGCCGCTCCTCGGGACGCATTTTGCGGGCGGTGTTAGCCTTGGGCCCCGCGATATGGCAGTGCATATCGATGCCGCCGGGCATGATGACGAGGCCGGAGGCGTTGAGGTTGCGAGTCGGCTTACTGCCGCGCTCGGTCGGCGGCTCCACGATTTTGTCGCCCTGAATCCACAGGTCTTTCACTTGCCCGTCGATGCCGTTGGCCGGGTCATAGACATAGCCGCCGGAGATGAGGAAGTATTCAGACATGAGGACCATCGTCCCGGCGATAGGCGAGACGGGCAAGGCGGGAGAATAGGCGAAAGTATATTGTCGATCTACAATACGCCAACTTGCCGTATGCGGACCACAACGGAGGAATTGCAGATGCAATCCCCATTTCCTGGAATGGACCCTTTTATTGAGGTTCGCGGCGAATGGGATGACTTTCAGAGAAAGCTCGTAGCCGCGATCCATTCGGCAATTGCGTCGGCGTTGCCAGAGGGCTATTTCTGTCGAATTGCAAATCGAGTCTATTTCGAGTCATTTCCTGAATTTGAGGGCCAGCCACGTTTACAAGAGGCAGCAGCGAGAGAATTGAAATGCGTCGAGTGGTATCTAGATATCAAGCGCGTTCAGAACTCGCAACGACCGCTCGTCACGACTATTGAGGTTCTTTCCCAACATAACAAATGGCCTGGTCGCGTTGGCTGGAAAGAGTATCAACGCAAGCGCAACCTCTTGATGGTCGGCGCGGCAAACTTAGTTGAGATTGACCTCATCCGCGGCGGACAACGTCCGCCGATGAAAGAGGATTGGCCCGACAGCCCGTATTACATTCTGGTATTCCGAAGGCAGCAGGCGTCGCTGGCTTGTGTTTATCCGGCGTATTCCACTGGGCGGCTTCCGGTCGTACCAATCCCGTTGTCATCGGGCCACAGCGACATAGCACTGGACCTTCAACCACTCGTTGACGAAGTCTTTCAAAAGTCGCGCTATTACCGTGACATGCATTATGAAAGACCGATTCCCCATCTTGGTTCCGAAGAGCAGGAATTGCTGAAGAAACACTTGGAGGGCAAATAGGCATTAACCCGGCTGAAACAGCGCACACACCGCTCCCGCCGGGTCGCGGATGACGCAGAACGTGCCGCCGGAGAGGGGGCGGGGTGCGATGACGATCTGGCCCCCCAACTCGGCGCAGCGATTGGCGGAGGCGGCAACGTCGGCGACGATGATGTAGATAAGCCACTGCGGCGGAATGTCGGCGTTGCTGCCGCGGGCATGGCAGATGCCGGCGACGCTCTCTCCGCTGGCCGGCTGGAGCATTTCGAAGTCGCTATAGCAGCCGAGATCCACGGGGCTCGATTTCCAGCCGACGACCTGCTCGTAGAAAGCACGCAGGGAGTCCGCATCCGGCACGGTCAAATCCCGCCAGGCGATGCTGCCGACGGCGGGACGAACTTCACCCGACATGCGTTATGCGCCTCCCGGGGCGAAGCGGCCGAAGATCATTCGCCCGGCGCTGGTTTGCAGCACGCTGGTGACGGAGACTTTCACTTCCTTGCCGATGTGCTCGCGGCCTCCTTCGACCACGATCATGGTGCCATCATCCAGATAGCCGATGCCCTGCCCAAGTTCCTCGCCCGGCTTGACGATGCGGACGTCGAAGGCCTCGCCGGGCAGGAAGACCGGCTTGAGCGAGTTGGCGATATCGTTGAGGTTGATGACTTGCACATTCTGCAGCTTGGCGACCTTGTTGAGGTTGTAGTCGCCGGTGACGACCTTTCCTTCCAGGTGCTTGGCCAGCAGGACCAGCTTCATATCGACCGACTGGCCGGCCATCTCGGGCGTTTCGCGGTCATAGATTTTCAGGTCCACCCCCTGGGTGCTCCTCAGGCGGTTAAGGATATCCAGCCCCCGTCGGCCACGGGCGCGGCGAAGTTTGTCCGAGGAATCGGCGATGTTCTGCAGCTCCGAAAGCACGAACCGGGGCATGATGAGTTGGTTGTCCAGAATGTTGGTCTCCACGAGGTCGGCGATGCGGCCGTCGATGACCACGCTGGTATCCAGAATGTAGGGCTTGAGTCCCTTGACCTCTTTGGAGAATTCGACGTAGGGGATGATGAAGCGAAAGTCATCCTTCGTCTGCAAGAGCAGGCTGATGCAAGAGTAGCACAGGACCATGCCGAGAATTAGCTTGGTCACATTGCGGGCGGTGTCGTCGGTCACATTGCGGCCGACCTCGTCGGTTTGCATGAGGAGGGGTTCCAAGGCCAACGACAGAATAAAGGTCAGAAAAACACCGACCAGGAGCCCAAAGTAGACGGCTGAAATCGTATCGATCTGTTTGCGAGGAAGAAAGATATCCGCGGCAATGATGCCCCCGGCCAGCGAAGTAGTGCCGATGAACGCCAGCCAGGGCATCCACGGAATGCCAGTCGGACGGACGATGGGGATTAAATAGCTGGCAATCCCGATGGCCACCAGCATGAAAACGCTGCGGAGAATGAGGAGTGGCATAGGGATACGGATGATGGTCGCGCAAAAAAGGCCCCTCGCGCGCTGGGGCGGGAAAAACGCCAGTATAATCCTTAGGACCATGCGAAACAGGGCGCAAGCCCTGCCACCCAACTGGGGCGGTTGGCCAGCCCCAAACCGGGGAAAGTCGCGGTCTCGGGCGGCTTACCTATCTTGACCTTTCCGCGAATCATCCTTTATCTTGTTTGGATTGACCGGCTCGTCGGTTTACAGTCATTCCCCGGGCACACTCCGCGGCTTCGGCTTGCGGTTCAACCATTCTAGGAGGACGGCGCAAGTGGCATCCGTCGCAGAACGCGTTACCGACATCGTCGCCGAGCAACTCGGCGTGGACAAAGAGAAGATCACGCTCGAAACCTCGTTTGTGAACGACCTGGGGGCTGATTCGCTCGACACCGTGGAACTGGTGATGGAACTCGAGGAAGAGTTCGACATCAATATTCCCGACGACGCAGCGGAAAAGATCCAGACCGTCGGCCAGGCGATCAAGTTCATCGAAGAAGCTCAGAACGCCTAGCCGGGCGCGGCGTTTGGGTTCGCCTTGGGGGCTGGTGGCTCGTCGGGTCCGCGCTGCCATGATCACCAGCAGGGGGCCTGGAATCGCTGCACCCGAGCAGCCCGATAACCTTCCCGCGCGCCCGCCTTTGAAAAAATTGGCCGCACGGGAATCGGTCCCGCCGCATTGGGTTTCCCAGCATGGTTTATTAGCATGAAACGTCGCGTCGTAATCACCGGGCTGGGTGTCGTCACCTCCCTCAGTTGCCAGGTGGAGGAACTATGGCAGCTCCTGTGCGCGGGCCAGAGCGGCATTCACGCGCTGACGACCATCGACACCCAGATGCTCAGGATCAAGTTCGGCGGCGACGTCCGCGACTGGGATCCCGAACAATGGCCCAGCGCTTTTCAAGACCGCAAGGAGATCAAGCGGGTGGACCGCTTCAGCCAGTTCGCCATGGTCGCCGGCCATGCCGCGGTGAAAGATTCCGGCATCGACTTTGGCCAAGAGAACACGCACCGCTGCGGCGTCATTCTCGGCAGCGGCATCGGCGGGCTGCATGAGATTGAAGACCAGGTCGTCCGCATGACGCAAAAGGGGCACGACCGCGTTTCCCCCTTTCTGGTCCCCAAGATGATGCTCAACGCGGCCGGCGGCAACCTTTCCATACGGTACGGGCTGAAGGGTATCAACTACACGGTCGCCACGGCCTGTGCCAGCGCGAACAACGCCATCGGCAACGCCTTCCGCACCATCCAGCACGGCGATGCCGACGTGATCATTACCGGTGGCACCGAATCTTCCATCACCGAAATGGCCCTCGCCGGTTTTCAGAATATGAAGGCCCTCTCCACGCGCAACGACGACCCGCCCCGCGCCAGCCGCCCGTTTGATGCCGAGCGGGACGGCTTTGTGCTGGCCGAAGGAGCGGGCATTTTGGTGATTGAAGAATTGGAACGAGCGCGGGCCCGCGGCGCGCGAATCTACTCGGAAATCCTCGGCTTCGGCGCGAGTGCCGACGCCGGCCATATCACCCAGCCGGACCAGCAAGGCAGCGGCGCTGCTGCCGCCATGAGTTTGGCCTTGTCGGACGGAAAGCTAAATCCCTCGGACGTGGGCTACATCAGCGCTCACGGCACCAGCACTCCGTTGGGAGATGCCGCGGAAACGAACGCCATCAAGCGGGTGTTCCAGGAACATGCCCGGCAGGTCAGCATCTCCAGCATCAAGAGCCATCTGGGGCACACGCTGGGGGCTTGCGGGGGGATTGCTCTTGTGGCGTGCGTGAAATCCCTGCAAGACAGCGTCATTCCGCCGACCATCAATCTAGAAAATCCTGATCCGGTCTGCGACCTGGACTATACGCCCAAAACGGCCCGCGAAAAAAGCTATCGCGTGGCCCTGAGCAACAGCTTTGGATTCGGCGGGCATAATGCGTGCGTCGTGATTGGCAAGTTAGCTTAGCCCCCGCGTCCACGCGGGGAATGCACACCGCGTGGACGCGGCGGCTAATCGCTATTTCACCTTCTTGAAGGTGAGCATCAGCACCCCGCTGCCTGCTTTGGATTCCAAGGCGCTAGGACGCTTTCCTTTCGCCGGCTGGTCGCCGTCCATCTGAAAACAAAACTTGAATGTCTCCCCGTCCACGGAGTACAGCCCTTCGAGCAGCTTCGTGCCGTCCTTGAGTTCCTCCGCCTTCTCGGCCACGTCCATCAACTTCGGCGTTGTTGTGACATCCAACTTGATGAACCTCTTCTGAGGGGTGAAGTTCGGGTCGCTCCCGGTGATCTCCATGTTTTCGTCTTTGAATTCGAGCTTGATCCCCAGCTTGAGCACGTCTGCCAACTCCTCGCCATCCTTCTGGCAAGCCGTCACCTCCCACTTCCCTTCCAGAGCCTTCAGCCCAGCTTGGAGAGCATCGTCATCCGCTCCCGGTGACACGGAATACATGGTCAGCAAGGAAACCAGGACTCCCAAAACTTGCAGGGTACGCATAACGGTTCTCCCAAGGAATGTGCGGAAGCAGGACGGCGAAATGGACGAATGCCCGTGCATCATTGTAAGGGCCAATGAAAAGGCATTCCAGCCGACCCGCGAGGGCGGGTGCCGCGTATTATACTGCTGCTGCCCTAGCGTTCTGTAACTTTCATTGTTTGGCGAAACTGTGAAACAAGTCCTTGTCACCGGCGGAGCGGGTTTTATCGGCTCCCACTTGACCGAAGCCCTGCTTGCGCGCGGGGACCGCGTGACGGTGGTTGACGACGAATCGACCGGCAGGTTCGAAAACCTCTCCGGCGTCCGCACGCATCCGAGCCTCAGGATTGTCCGCGGCAGCGTCAGCGATGCAGCCCTTCTCCATTCTCTGCTGGACGGGATGCAGGTTGTTTATCACCTGGCGGCTGCCGTCGGCGTGGCGCTGATCGCCCGCGAGCCGCTCCTGAGCATCGAGCGGAACATCTATCCCACGCAGCTTCTGCTCGATGAAATCCGGGCGCGGCACAAGGCCGGGCAGAACATCCGCTTTTTTCTCGCCAGCACCAGCGAAGTTTACGGCAAGAACCCCAAGGCGGTCTGGGACGAGGAGGACGATCTGGTATTCGGGGCCACAACCCGCCCCCGCTGGTCGTACGGGGCTTCCAAAGCCATCGACGAGTTCCTCACCCTGGCCTGTGCCCGTCAGTTCGATATGCCGGTCGTGATCGCCCGATTCTTCAACGTCGTAGGCCCCCGGCAGACGGGAACGTACGGCATGGTCTTGCCGCGGTTCGTCGAAGCCGCCTTAGCGGGTCAGCCCCTCGTCGTGCATGACGACGGCCGCCAGGTCCGCTGCTTCGCCCATGTGGCTGACGTCGTCGGGGCCGTTATCAAGCTGATGGACAGCGATGCATCCCTGGGTCGCATCTTCAACATCGGCAGCGACCAGCCGGTCTCCATTCTCGACCTGGCCCATCGCGTCATTTCGCTCGCCGGCTCTCCATCTACCGTCCAGTTCCAGAGCTACACGCAGGCCTACGACAAGGACTTTGAAGACATCCGCCATCGCGTCCCCGACCTCACCCGCCTCCGCCAGGCCATCGGCTTCGTCCCGAAGTTCGACCTCGGCGGCATCATCCAGGATTGCATCCGCGCTCAGAAATAGAGCCGCTCCGGTCACGCTCCCGCGCCTGCCGGTTGGCGAATCCGCAATTTCTGACCATAATGAAGGGCTTGCACTAAGCTCCCACCCTGGCGTCCTTCCCCTATGTCGCGCACTCAGCTTGGCCCGCTTGCCGCGGTTGTGATTGTCGTGCTCAGGCTGGCGATTGGCCTGCATTTCATGTCCGAAGGGCTGGACAAAGTCCGCGGGACCAAGCCGTTTTCGTCGGCGGGATTTTTGGGGAACGCTAAGGGACCGCTCGCTCCGCTGTTTAAGGGGTTGGTTGCCGACCCCGATGGCTATTACAAGCTGGATGCCGAAGCGACTCTCGCCCATTGGACCAACTACCGCGACCGCGTGGCCCATCATTACGGCTTTGACGAGGACCAGGTGAAGCAGACTGAAAATCTGCTGGCGAAAGCGGAAGGCCGTCTCAACGACTTTTTTGCAGAGAACGAAGAGACGCTGGACGAATACTATAACCAGCTCGAGCGGCGTGATGCCAATGCCGCTAAACCGGAGCGGGCGGGCATGCAGACTCTGCAAACACACGACGCCCGCATCGCCGGCGACTGGATGAAGCTCAAGGGGCAGCTTCTTTCGCAGGTCGATGCCCTCTGGAAGAACGTCGAGACCGATTTCAACAACGTCGCTACTTCCGAACAACGTAATGCCGCCGGCGGACCGCTGCCGATTGGCAAGCTTCCCGCGCGCGGCGTTTTCACGACGGACTTCGTGGACCGGGTTATCCCGTGGTTTGATGTTCTCGTCGGCGTTTGCCTGATTATCGGCCTGCGTACCCGCACGGCGGCGGTGCTGGGGGGACTGTTTTTGGCCTCGGTCTGTGCCTCGCAGTGGCCGGGTTATCCGGGCGCTGCACCCATCTATTATCAATCCGTTGAAATGCTGGCCCTATTCGCTCTGGCGGCAGTGGGAGCCGGAAAAGTGGCGAGCATCGATGCCCTGCTCTGCGGCTGCTGCGCGAATCGGGGCCCTAGAGTCTTTGGCGTCAAAGACTACTCGATAACAGAAAATCACTGACGCCAAAGACTCCCGACCCCCTGTCTACGCTACAGGAGAATTCGCCATGAACCTGAACCCCGAAGAAAAGATCATCGGCAAAGAGAACTACCTCTCGGCGGTGGAAGCTCTCGATAAGAAGCGGCAGGACGATGCAGCCAAGGTTCCGGCTGCCGAGCCGACCGATGCCAACCGCCGCAAGTTCCTCAAGGAAATCGTCGGCCTGGGCATCGTCAGCGGGGCGGGGCTAGGCGCGGCCTACTTTGGCTATGGCGACAGCAGCGGCGGCCTGGCCAAGCCGCTCCGCGTCGCGCTCATCGGCACGGGGGATGAAGGGGGCGTGCTCATCGGGGCGATGAACCCCAAGTACATTGACTGCGTCGCCATCTGTGACATCCGTCCGTTCAACATCCATCGGGCGTTCGAAGGGGATTGGGAAAGCGAAACCGCTGCCGCCGCCCGCCCCGGCCTCAACGCCGTCTTCGGCTACAAGAGCCGCGAGGAGGCGGAGAAGCACATCAAGGTCGAAACCGATTACAAAAAGGTGCTGGAGGATCCGAACGTTGAGGCGATCATCATCGCCCTGCCGCTGTTCCTGCACGCCCCGGTCGCCATCGACGCCTGCAAGGCGGGCAAGCACGTCCTCACCGAAAAACTGATGGCCCACAACGTGGCCCAGTGCAAATTGATGGCCCGCGTGGCCGACAAACACAATCTCTATCTCGCCGTCGGCCACCAGCGGCATTACAGCGTCCTCTACGACAACGCCGTCAACATGATTCAGTGGGGCCTGCTCGGCGAAATCCACCACATCCGGGCCCAGTGGCACCGCGGCAACCTCCCCGGCGGCGATAGCTGGCAAAAGCCGCTGCCGGTGAAGGTGGAGACCCGCGACAAGGAAGGCAACTTGGTGATGCGGAACTTCGTTGAGGAGCAGTACAAAAGCCTCGTCAAGAAAGCCAAGGACGCCAGCGGAGCCGAGAAGAATCAGCTCGACAGAAAGGTCGCCCAGTGGAAGGCCTGGCTGGAAGATGCGGGGGTGAAGGCCAACGAGCACGGCTATCAGGATTTCAAGCTCCCCGGCGACGGCAAGACTCGCACCGCCCTGGAAGAGCTCGTCCGTTGGCGGCTGTTTCAGCGGACCGGCGGCGGCCTGATGGCGGAGCTCGGCAGCCATCAGCTCGATGCGGCCAGCATTTTTTGCACAGCGTTGCGGCGGCCCGATAAAGACGGTGTCATTAAGAAGGCCCATCCCCTCTCGGTCCATGCCGTCGGAGGGCGGCACACTTTCCCTTACGACCGCGACGCCGAGGACCACGTCTACTGCATGTACGAATTCCCCGGCCCCGGCTACGACCCCGCGTTCAAGCCCGGTTACTACGACCCGGAGATGAACTACCCCGACCCGGCCAAGGGAATTCCGAGTTATGACCACGACCCGCAGAAGAAAATCGTGGTCACCTACTCCTCCATCAACGGCAACAGTTTTGGCGGCTATGGCGAAGTGGTGATGGGGAGCAAGGGGACCATCGTGCTGGAGCGGGAGCAGGACGTTTTCCTCTACAAGGACTCCGCGACCACCACCAAGGTCGGCGTGAAGGCGGACGGCGGCGGCCCCACCCTCGACACCCAGGCCAGCGGCAAGGGCCCGGCCCTCGCCAAGGCCGCCGAAAACCAAGGCCCCGTCAGCCGCGGCTACCGGGAAGAGATGGAGCATTTCGCCTGGTGCATCCGCGAAAATCGCCCCAAAAGCGAGCTCCGCTGCCGCCCCGAAGTCGCCCTCGGCGACGCCGTCATCGCGCTGGCCACCAACGTCGCCATCAAGAACGCCAACAGCGGCAAAGGGGGCTACCTCGCCTTCGAGGAAGCTTGGTACGACCTCAACAAAGACGAAACTCCCGACGGCAGCAGCGTGAAGGAAGAGAATGAGAAGCTGGGGGGGGGACTGTCGTAGAGACAAGCTGCAAATGTTTGAAATGTAGGCCGCTTGCTTGTGACGTTCGCGTACAATAGATGAACGTGAGGATGGGCTGAGTCGAAAATGGACTTTACGGATGAAGTGCGTTTGGCCCTTGTCTCCGTAGGGCTGTCAAACGAACAAATCGAACGTATTGCGGCGGGAAACGAAGTTGCTTTCGACTTCCCAGCCGAGATTCCAGTCGGCATAGCGCTCGTTCAAGTACTGCCGGATTTACTTCGCTGTGGAATTCTTGAAATCAATTTTCCAGGAGGAGGACTCGCGGCCCTGTTGCGGTTTCGTGCACGCTCCTTTGAACTGGCGAGAATTCTTGGGATCAGGCGAGTGGAGTTGTTCGGAATGGCAATCATCAATCCTCAATTACGGGAGTTGTTTCTCCGCCAGTCCTTTGTGGCCAGGAAGGTGCCGTGTCCTGAAGACTTGGGTGGTGGTTCGGAAGAAGTCGAAATTGTCGCCAGGGAGTTTTTGTTGCCATGACTGAAGAATTCTCTCAATTCCGAGAAATGCAAGCCTCCGGGCGAACGGCCACGGAGGCGTATCAGGCCGCCAAGTTGCAGCAGCGTGGTGAACTGTTTTCCCTTCGCATGTTGCGAATCGTTTATGGGCTTTCACTTCCGGACGCAAAGCGCGTGTCCGGCACCATGGAGAAGATATCGCAGCCGCAAATTCCAGTTGTCGGCGAACGAGTCTACTGGGAGGGATGGGATACCATTGATGGACAATGGATCGTCGAGGCGACTGTGGACGATGTTTGCGGAGGGAATGTGCATGTCGTTGGGCACCGAAAATTCCTCGTACCTGGTTTCAAAGAAGTTCTACCAAGCGGCACTCTTGACCAAATTCCGGAGAGTTATTTTGCCAAGAGCCTGGTAGACCGACTTGAAGAGTCAAAAGCGTTTGTAAATGAATTAGCGCAGGTATAGCGCCCCATAATGACTGCAAAAGGCGCATTCGCTCTCCTCCTAAGTTGCCCTACAACAGTTGCCTTACCACCTTCCCAATCGTGATGGCGTGGGGCCTGTGAAGCTGGTCGTAAATGGGGTGCTGGAGGTTCAGGCCGAGGCAGTGGTAGAGGGTGGCCTGGAGGTCGACGGGGTCGATCTTGTCGGACTTGGGAAACGCGCCGTGGCGGTCGGATTCCCCCAGGACCAGGCCGCCGCGGATGCCGCCGCCGGCCAGTAACGCGGAGGAGCAGTCTCCCCAGTGGTCGCGGCCGGCATTGGCGTTGATTTTCGGCGTGCGGCCGAATTCTCCCAGGCAGGCAATCAGCGTGTCGTCCAGCCGCCCGCGGCCGTGCAGGTCTTCGATAAGAGCGGACATTCCCTGGTCCAAAAACGGCAATAGCTCCGTCTGGCAGGCCTCGAAGTTCTTGCTGTGCGTGTCCCAGCCATCGCAGATGGTCATCTCGTTGAAATGGACGCCGACGAAGGGTACGCCGGCTTCCGTCAGGCGGCGGGCGAGCAGCAGGGCCTGGCCGAAGCGATGACGGCCGTAGCGGTCCCGCACTTTGGCCGGCTCTTCGTCGAGCGAGAACAGCGGCGAGCGGCCGTCGTTGGCGGCCCCGGTGAGGAGGATGGCCCGCTTGCGGACCGCCTCGAAGCCGTCACTGGTGGCCGGCGATTTGCCTTTTTCGAGCTGAGCGAGAAAATCGGCCCGTTCCTCAAACCGCCGCAGCGACATCCCTTCCGGCAGGGCCAGCGCGGGGATGGCCTGCGGCGTTCCCGGCTCGCCGTTCACGAGCAGCGGGTCCAACCGCGAGCCGAGAAAGCCGGCGTTGCCGCCCCGGAGCGGCGTGCGGGCCCGCTTGAACTCGCCGGAGAGGCTGCTGCGGACGGCGACCTCCGGGATGGCGACGTAGCCGGGGATGTCCGAGCGGGAGGAGCGGAAGTGCGAGACGACCGAGCCGTGGTGCGGAAAGTCCTCCCTGAGCGGCGGGCGGATGTCGTTGTCCTGCCCGGGAAGGGCGGTCACGCGGCCGGTGAGCGTGTAATAGATCATCGGCGTGTGGTTGCTGTTGGGATGGCTCACGCTCCGCACCAGGGCATAGCGGTGGGCCAGTCCGGCCAGCAGCGGCAAATGCTCGCAAATGTTGACGCCGGGAACGCTCGTCGCAATCGGCTGGAACGGCCCGCGAATCTCCGCCGGGGCGTCCGGCTTGAGATCGAACATATCCAGGTGCGGCGGCCCGCCGAGCAAATAGACGAAGATGCACGATTTCCCGCTTGCCGGTTTCGCCTCTACGCCTAGCGCGGCGCTGATGGGCTCAATGAGTCCCCCCATCGCCGCCAGCCCCGCCCCGTAGCGCAAAAAATCCCGGCGAGGGCAATGCAGCTGCAAATGGCCGTTGCGGAGGGAGAACATGTCCGTCAGTTTATTCTCTGGCGACAGCCAAAGGAACAGACGAATCCGATTTTACCGTCCTCGGTTCAACATGCTCCGCTGATTCAGATAGTCGATGAACAGCTCGCTCATGCTCCGCCGCGTGTCGACCAGCACCCGCTCGCAGCCGTTGCGCTGGGCGATTTCCTGGAAATGGTCGTTGAACTTCTTCACGGCCAAGAGATAGGCCCGCTTGAGGTCATCCGTCTGGGCGAGCAGCTCTTCGGGGACTTCCAGCCCGACGAACTTGACCATGCCGTCCATTTCAAAAGCCAGCTCGTCGTGGTGCATCACCTGGAACAGGACCACCTCGTGCCGGCTGTAGCGAAGCCGCTGCAGGACCGGCTCCAGCTCATCGAGATTGGTGAAGAAGTCGCTGAAGATCATCACGATCTCGCGGCGGCCCATCCGCCCGGCGATCTCGTTCAGGCAGTCGGCCATGACGGTCTTTTCTTCGGCCTTGATTTCATCGAGGTGATGCGTCATGCGCACGATCTGGTCCATCGAGTTGCTGGGCGCAACGAATCCCCGCACCCGGCTGTCGAACGTCGAGAGCGTCACCTTGTCGCTCTGCCGCACGATGGAGTAGCCCAGCATCGTCGCCATTTGGGAAGCGTAGAGCAGCTTCTGCTCGCGGGCGTCGCCGTATCGCATACTGGCGGAGACATCGAGCACCAGATGGCAGACGAAGTTCGTCTCCAGCTCATACTGCTTGACGAAATACTTGTCCCGCGTGAAATAGACCCGCCAGTCGATATGCTTGGGATCGTCCCCCGGCGCATACTCTCGGTGCCCGGCAAATTCCACGGCGAACCCCGCCAGCGGCGACTTATGCGCCCCCGCCAGGTTCCCGATGACCAGCCCGCGCGGGTTCAGTGGCCGCTCCGCCACATGGCCGAGGACTTCAGGGTCGAGATAGCGGTTGAGGACGGTTTGCATGGGAGAATAACGAAATTCGAATTCTAAATGACGAATGAATGGGGAGTGACGTATAAGTGCCTTCTTAATTCGTCATTCGCCATTCGAATTTCGTCATTTGCCTTTACGCCGCCGGCTTCTCATACCTCTTATCCGCCGGGATCGCCTGAAACAGCATCTCGATCAGCTTCTCACTGTTCAGGCCGTTGGCCTGGGCGGCGTAGTTGCCGGCGATGCGATGGCGGAGGGCGGGCTTGGCGACGGCTTGCACGTCCGCCACGGTCGCGTGGTAGCGGCCGTAGAGGATGGCGCGGGCCTTGGCGCAGGAGACGAGCGTGAGCACGCCGCGGGGACCGGCACCCCAGCTCACCCACTTGTCGACGAATTCCGGGGCTTCCTTGCTGCCGGGGCGGGTTGCCCGGACCAAGGCCCAGGCGTAGCCGAGGACCTGGTCGCTGACGGGGACGCGGGTGACCAGCTTTTGCATCTCGACGATTTCATCGCCCGTAATGACGGTCTGGATGTCCCCGAGCTGGCCGGTGGTGACGCGGCGGGCGACTTCCCACTCCTCGGCGGCACTGGGGTAATCGACTTTGATGTAGAGCAGGAAGCGGTCAAGCTGGGCTTCCGGCAGCGGGTAGGTTCCTTCCTGCTCCAGCGGGTTCTGCGTGGCCAGGACGAAGAACGGATTAGGGAGCGCGTGCATCTTGCCGCCGGCGCTGACTTGCCGTTCTTGCATCGCTTCGAGCATGGCGGCCTGGGTCTTCGGCGGCGTGCGGTTGATTTCGTCAGCCAGCAGCATGTTGGCGAAGATCGGTCCGGGCAGGAATTTGTATGCCCGCTGATGGTTTTCCGGATCTTCCTGAATGACTTCCGTGCCCGTGATGTCGCTGGGCATCAAGTCCGGCGTGAACTGGATCCGCTTGAAGGTCAGGTGCAGCGACTTGGCCAACGAGCTGATCAGCAGCGTCTTGGCCAGCCCCGGCACCCCTTCCAAAAGCGCGTGCCCGCGGGCGAACATCGCCACCAGCACCTGCTCGATGACTTCGCTCTGACCGACGATGACTTTCGCCAGCTCGTCGCGGAGGCGGTTATAGGCTTTCTCACAACGCTGCACAGCGGCGACGTCGTCTTGTTCTTTGGTATCGGTCATGAGGAACGGGGGGCTGGGGGCTAGGGACTGGGGTTTTGTTGTTGGAACCTGAACGCGAGAATGGCTTGGCGATTCCCTGTCAGTACTCAGTACATTCTTCACTCTACACTTTGCACTCTACACTCTTCACTTCCAATCACTCCACACTCTCAAAATACCGCTTCAGCCGCTCCTCATATCCCCGCGGCGTTTTGCCGCGGCTCTTGGACTGGATGGCGCTGCGGAGGGAAGGCGGCAGCTTGGCGAACCAAGGTTCCTTCTCGAATTTCTTGGCTGCAGCTGCGGCGTCCTGGTTTTCCTTGTCGCCCTTGCTGTCTCCCTGGGCAGCCGGGGTGAGCTGCAGCTCGCCTTTTTCTTGCTTCTGGTTTTCTTGCGGCGTGCCCTTGTCGGATGCGCCCCCCTTCTTGGCCAATTGGCTGGGACTACCCGGCTTGGGATCCTCACCCTTGCCAGGCTCGGTCCCCGGCTCCTTGCTCGGTTCACCTTTCCCCTTGGCCTGGCCGGGCATCGGTTTGCCCTTGCTGCCGGGCATCGGCGAGCCTTGAGCTTCCGCCGCCTGAGCAACCTGGGCGGCTTGCTCAATCGCTTCCGCGCCGGCGATTTGCTCGGCTGTCACTTCGGGTGAATTGGGAACCAAGCCCGTGCCAAGGTCGGTCGGCATGTCGCCGCCAGGCTGACCTTCGCCCATCGGCTCTCCGCTTGCGGGTTCGCCCTGCCCCATCGGTTGACCTTCGCCCGAGGGCTTGCCTTCACCGGCGGGTTTGGCCTCGCCAGCAGGCTTCGCTTCACCCGCAGGCTGGCCATCGGCCATCGGCAATCCTTCACCCATCGGCGGGTTAAGCTTCGAGGCCGCTTCGAGCCCTTCTTTCACGGGCTTGTTCGCCACTTCTTCCTGGCCGGAAACTTCGGCGGCCCCTTCGCCGGTGGCGCGCTGGGCCTGGGCGAAATCCTGAGTCGCTTCTTGCAGGGCCTGAGCCGCGGCGACTTGCTCGGCGGAGGGCGCTTGCCCCTCGCCCATCGGTTGGCCTTGCTCCAGTTGTTCGGCTGCCTTCGCGATGGCATCGCGGGCGGCTTGCTGGTCCTTGGCGAGTTGGGCGATGGCTTCGGCGATGTCTCGATCCTTGCGAAGCTGCTGCTCGCGCGCGGCCAGGTTCGCAGCGGCCCGATCGAGCTGCCGGTCGACTTCCTTCTGCGCATCCGCGGCCTTGCCGGCGTCCTTGGCCGCCTCGGCTCCATCCGCCGCCGCTTCCTGCGCCTGCTCCAGAGCGGCTGCCGCACCGGGATCGACCTGGGCGGCTTGCTCGGCGAGTTGACCGGCGGCCTTGGCTTCTTCGGCCAGATTGCCGGCTTCAGCTTTACCGAGATTCTCCAGCGCTTCCTTGATTTTCTGTTCCGCCTTGGCGAGAGCGGCGTCGGTCTTCTCCTGCGCACCTTTGGCGGCTTCGGGCTTGCCACCTTTGATCTGTTCTTTCGCCACGCCCGCTTCCTTGGCGGCTTCGGCGGCGGCTTCACCCGCTTCCTTGATGGCGGGATCGCCAGCCGCGGCCTGCGCTTCGCCGGCTAGTTTCTCTGCTTCGCCAGCGGCGTCTTCAGCCTTGGCCTGAGCAGCGGCGTCGGGCTTGCCGGCGGGAGCTTGCGCGGCTTTTTCCGCCGCCTCATTCGCGGCTTTCATCGCTTCGGCCAGTGCTTCCCGAGCTTCTTGCCGGGCGGCATCGGCCTTGGCCGCTTCGCCGTTGAGTAGTTCCTTAGCGGCTTCGGCGGCATTCTCGGCGGCGTTCTGCAAAGCTTCGGCGACTTCTCCCTTGGCTTCTTTGGCAATCTCGGCCGCTGCTTCGGCGACTTTCTGTTCGGCAATGGCCGCGTCCAAAGGACTGTTGGATTTGCCGCGGGCCAGCTCTTCGGCCTTGGCATCGGCTTTGGCCTGGTCCTTGGCAGCGTCGGCAATCTTCTCGGCGAGAGACTGCGCGTCAGCCGCTTCGCCCTTGCCTTCGGCGCGGGCCTGCTCTTCTTGCGCTTCGTTCACCTTCTCGGCCGCTTCGTTGAGTTTGGCAATGGCGTCGGCCTTGGAAGTATTGGGCTTGTTGATTTCGTTCTCGACGGCGCTCCTTGCCGCCTCCGCCGCCTTGAGTTGCTCACCGGCAATCTTGGCGAGCTCTTCGGCGGCTTCGCCGGCCTGCTTGCGCAACTCCTTCGCGGCGGCGGCCAATTTCTCAGCCGCCATGTCGGCGGCCTGGGCGGTTTTCTCCGCTTCGGGCTTGTTGGCCTCGCCCGGCTTGGCCTCGGCGGCAGCCAAGTCCTTGGCGACTTCTTCGACAGGCTTCTTCGCGTCATTGAGTTTTGCCGCGGCCTCGGGAGCCGTGTTCTTCACACCCTCGGCAATCTTTTCGACCACTTCGGCAACGGCCATGTTCTCTTTGGCCAGAGCTTCCGCGTCCTTTTTCTCCAGGCCCTTGTCCTTGGCAGCTTCGGCGGCTTCCTTGGCAATCTGCTTCTCGGCAGCGGCGGCCCGTTCGAGAGCTTCGGCCGCTCGTGCCAGCTCGCCGACTTCGACCGCTTTCTCTTGTCGCTTTGCATCGGCCAAAGCCGCTTCGACTTCCGCCTTGGCCTGGTTGATGGCGTCCTTGGCTTCCTCGGCCGCGTCCTTTCGCATGTCGGCCGCTTCGGGGGCGGCATTCTCATCGGCCTTGGCCGCTTCAGCAACCGCTTCCTGGGCGTCGTTCACCTTGGATTCCACCGCGGCAGGCAGGTCCTTCATTGCATCCACCTTTGCCAGCTCCGCCGCGGTCTTCTCCTCGGCGGCCTTCGCCTGGGCGGGAGCCTTCTCCACGTTCGCATTCGCCTGGGCCTGCTCCTTGGCGGCTTGTTCAAGAACCTTCTTCGCCTCTTCGAGCTGTTTCACCTTCTGGGCCAGCTCGTCGGCGCTCTTGTTCGTCTGGTCGAGGTCCGTCCCCTGCTGAAGCTGCTGCTCGACCTTGGCGAGAGCGCCGATGACTTCTTTCTGGGATTCCAGCGCCTCTTCCTTCTTCTGCTCAAAGAGCTCCTTGGGCGCTTCATAAGCGGCCTGCTTGGCCTGCTCCAGCAGCGGCTGGGTCGTTTCAAACTTCTGCAGTGCCTCGGCCAGCTTGCCGAGGTCTTCGTGAATCTGCTGCTGCTGCTTGGCGAGCTCGTCGGCTTTGGGCGTGGCCAGGTCGGTCTTCTTCGTCAACTCGCGGAGAGCTTCCTGCTTCTTGAGCATCTCGCGGACCATGCGGATCGCCGCTTCACGGTCGCTTTCAATTAGCCCCTGCGTCTCTTCCAACTTCTCCAGCAGCCGCTTCAGTCCGGCGATGACCAGTTGTTGGCTCTTCACCGTGGCGGGGAATTCCCCCTTCGTCAAAAAGCTCGCGGCATTCTTCAGCTCCTGCGAAACTTGAGCGGCCTTCAAAATCCGAATGCCGTCCGAAGCACCGGCCCCAATCTGCCCGCCCCAAGTGCTGACATCTTCCAGCGTGGCGACAAGCTGGTAATACAGCTTCTGCACATCGGCCTGATCTTCAATCGTGCTCAGCGTCAGCCGCTCCCGCTCCTCGGTCTTCCGCTCGGAGAGCGAGGCGGTGGTCTTCATCGTCCGCGTTTCCATGGCGATCAGCTCCCGCACCTGGGCAGCGAGCTTGGCGATCTGCATGCGGCGGTGGAGCTTCTGCCGCTCGGCCATCAGCTTGACGACGACTTCGCGGATGACGCCGCGGGCCTCGTTGAATTTGGTTAGGCGTTCCTTCTGCGTCCCTTCCTGAGCGGCAACCAGGATTTGCACCACCTTCTCCATGTCCTCCTTCATCAGCTCGCCGATGCTCCCCTTCATGGAGGCGATGTCCTTATAAATCGGCAGGCCCTTGAGGCCGTTCTCCTCGAGCTGCCGCATCTGAATCTCAAGCACGCTGGCGACCAGCTCACCGGCCAGGGCCCGGGCTTTTTCCTGGGCCATTGCCTTGCGGCGAATGTTGTCCCCTTCCGCGCCGCGGGCAATCGGCAGGAGGAGGGCTCCCACGACAAGGACCAGCAGACTCACCACCAGGGGCCGCGAGACGAGCTTCCGTTTCATGGGGACTCTCCAATGCCAAGTTGGCGTTTGATGATGTCCGTCAGCCGTTGCTCGGAGCGTTCGTCCGCTTCCGAGATGGCCGCCAGCACACCGCTTTCATCCGAGATTTCGAGAACGAGCGGGTCGCTGTAATACGACACGCCCGGCTGATCACCACGATAGTCTACCACTTCCAAAACGACCTTGATCCGATCCCCCTTCGCCAGCTTGGGGGAGATTTTCAGCTTGCCGAGTTGCAGCTTATATTCTCCGCTCGCGGGAAGTTTGGCGGAAGTCAGCGTTTTCCCCTTGGGGAGTATCGGCTCTTCCGCTCGCTCCGATGCGACCAGCGGGGCAGCCTGGGTCGTCGATTGATCGATGCCGGGAGTGCTGGCGATCGCCCTCTCGTCCTGATGCCGCTCCACTTCCACCAGCAGCTTGAGCTGCGCGATGCCATAGTCGTCCGTCGCTCGGTAATGCACCACCGGCTCGGCAGCCGGCAGCACTACTTTATGCACGACTTCAGCGGCTCCGCTCGGTGAGCGGTCCGGCCTGATGCGGATGACGCCTCGCAGCGGCGCTTCCAGCGAGAGGCCGTCGGTATCCGTCGCTTGAATCTCGTACTTCAGCTCCTCGGTGATGCGGGCGAAAGGATTCTTCTCGCCGCTCGCCGTCGTCAGTTGCCAGAGGCGGCCGGCGTTGTCCTGCTTGGCCAGCTCAAACCGTTTGGCCTTGCCGTCGACTTTCGTTACCAGCCAGACGGCCGAGAGGCTCTTTTCATTCTTGCACTCGACGGCCACTTGCACCTGCGAACCTTCCAGCACGGAAATCTGCGGGGCGCTCGTCGGCTGGGTGTCCTTTGTCGTGCGAGCATAGGAGGGAGGCAGCGGGGTGAGCTTCCGCTCCACGATCGGCAGCGGAATCATGGCGATGCGGGCGGGGTCGGTCCAGGCGTCACCGAGGAACAGCTTGTACTTGACGCCATCGGCCAGGCGCTCCATTTGGCCTTCGTAAATTGCGGTCGCGGCGATTGCATTTGCCGACGTGCTCTGCCAACTGTTGATGGCATCCCCGACAATTCCCGCGGCAGCCGTGAGGGCGGGAGCATCCTTTGCCCCCATGATGGTTTCGATGGACTGCGGCACATCAAACGCCACCAAGGACAGCACTTCATCCCGCCACGGCTGGCTAATATCCGTCTCGGGATTCATCGCCGCCTGGCGAAGTTTCTCGACGCCCTGTTTCAGCCGGGCGAGCCGTTGATCGAGCGTGAGCGCCTTCAGCTCGACTTCGGTTTTTGCACGCGAAGGTCCGATGGAGGTGATGAGAGCCCGCCCCTTCTCGGGCAGCTCTCCCTTGGTCTGTTTTACTTGGATCAGGAATGAAATCGGCCGGCCCTGAGCGCATTTCGCGTCCTCCGGGCGGCTGCCGTGCTCGCTGGAGGAAAGCACCTCGCGATAGTTGACCAAGACGTATGCGATTTGGGTATTCGTCGGGTAGTGCATGCCGCCCAAGAAGATGCGGTTGGCAAAGGCGATGGCGTAACCAGGGAAAATCGCGGCTGCCAGGAGCATGACGGCAGCGGTGACGCCCAGCGTTGTGCCGCGCCGAATCATCTGTTCGCGGGAGAATCCTTGGAAAACATTAATGCCGCGGCCAACATCCGCCACGTAATCGATGACCGCAGTTTCCAGTTGCACTGAGCCCCATTTCGCCGCCTCCGGCTTCTCGAACTGCAGCGCGGCCACCAGATCGCTATCAAGTTGCTGCTGCCGCTCGACCATCAGGGCGATGTCCTCGTCGGTTTCCTTAATCCCCAGCAGCGGCCGCGTGAAGCGATGGCCAGCCCATGCCACGACTCCGGCGCCGATGAGAATCAGCACCACCCGCTCAGGAATGCCGAACTGGAAAGCCACATCAAGGATGAACACAGCCACCAGCGTCCAGAGAGCCGCCGTCACCATCGTGGACCAGGCGGTGCCGCCGCGCACGAGGGCCCGCGCCCGCCGGAGGCTGGCCAATTGAGCGCGAAGTGTGGAAAGTTTGGTCATGGGGTTCGATAGTACTCCTCACGCTCCGCGTGAGGAATCTTCACGCGGAGCGTGAAGAGTACTTTTTAGGACAGTCTAATCATCTTTCTGGACAGCCATTCCCCCAGCATCAGCGCCACCACCAGTGTGAACCAAAGCGGCGTCGTCCACAGGGCATGGTTCCGGGTCAGGGCTTCGCGTTTTGGCTCGGCGTGGATGTCGCTGAGCAGGTTCGATACGGTCGTCAGGTCGTAGGAACGGCCGCCGGATTGCTGGGCGATTTCGGTTTGCAATTTCTCGTCCCGCACGCCGCGGCGGCGCTCGGCGGACAGCGGCAGCACTTCAAACCGCTGCTCGTCGAATTTGTTCGTCACGGGGTCTTTCACGCGCAAGCTATACTCGCCGGCGGTGAAGACGGGAATGCGGATTTCAAACACTCCTTTGCGGAGCATGGGAACGGCGACGGGCGTCGTTTCGTTGCCATTGCTTCCGGGTTTGACCAGCTCCGCCGTCAGCGTGCGGCTGGCGAGTTTTTCGTCGGTGAGGGGCTCATAGTTTTCGTCGTAGGCTTCCACGGTGAGCGTGACTTTGTCCTCCGCCCGGTACTGTTGCTGGTCGAGCCGCGTGACGAACCGCTTGTCGTTCCCCAAGGCGTGGCTCATGCCGAGACGATAGATGAGCTGCGACCAGAACTGGCGGTAGTACTTCTCGCCATACTTCCGCCGCAGCCGCCACATTTCGTTCTCGCCGATGTACACCACTTCTCCCTTGCCGTACTGTCGCACGGCGATGATCGGTTGGGGTGTTTTGCCGTCGGCGCATTTGTCGGTCGGATGCTCGGCCAGGGCAAACGCCTGCTCGTGCAGGGCCGCCACCGGCTGATACCAGGGGAGCTTGCCGAGGTTGTCCCAGGCCTTGCTGTTTTCCACGTCGCTCTGCCCAAGCTGCATGAACTGGTAACGCGGGGCATGGGGTGTGAGGCGGAGACGGAACTCCGGCCGCTCGGGGGCGGTCCGCAATTCAGCGTTGGGATCGATGATGACCGGCAGCATGTCGGCCAGCGGTGTTTGATAGATTTCCTTGGGTCCGAATCGCGGACCGGCGATGACGACCAGGCCGCCGCCGAGGTTACCGACATATTCCTTCACCATTTCGCAGAAGCGGTCGTTCAGGTTGGCCCGCGGCATGTCGTCCAGAAAGATGACGTCGTTGGCGAAGAACTCGCTTCGTTTCGGCGTCAGCGTGCTGAGGAACAACACGTTCGCTTCTCGCACCCGCGGGTCCGACGAGCCGAGGAACGTGCGGAAGCCCTGCATGCCGACCAGCTTATCGCGGTGGAAGACTTCCTTGATGAACCGCCATTCCCAGGTCGGCTCGTGGGCGACGTACATCAGGCGGAGGTAGTCGTCGATGATGTTGACCTCGCGGATGGCCCGATTGTTTTGGTCGACGATTTCACCCTCGACCTTGTCTACGCTCGCCGTAAACTCAAAGCGGCCGGACTCTTCCGGCGTGAAAGGAAGCTCCGCGGTCTCGACGCTCGATTGCAGCGTAACAGTCTTCTCCCCCACCTTGATTTCCGCGGGGCTTTCGCCGGGCGTTTCGCCGCCGAGCTTGCGGGCCATGACCGTGACCGTGACCGAACGCCCTTGCAGCCCGCTCTGTCGTAGCTTGACGAGGACGCTGCTCCGCTCAGCCTTTTTCATCTTGGGGTCGGTCTGCAAATCGACGGACAGGTCCACCGCTTCGGTCACGCCGACGCCGACCGTGTAAATTGGCACGCCCAGCCGCGAGACGGGAGAGTTTTCGCTGCTCCCCAGCGGCGCGATGCCACTGTTATGGGCGAAATCGCTGAACACCACCACGCCGGCCAAGCGACCCGAGCCGAACTGCTGGCCAACTTCGCTAACCACGGAGCCGAGGGCGGTCACTTGTCCCTTTGTCGTCAGTTGCTCCGCGAGGTGCTTGGAATCAAGTTTATCGGTGCCGCTGGAATTGAGCGTGAGCTTGCGAAGTTGGCTGGTAGTGTTGCCGTCGAACAGAAAGGCCTCCAGCTTTACTTTCTTATCGCTTTGCAGCTTGGCCAGGACATTGTCGTTCCTGTTCAGCAGGGCTTTGACGTAGTCCATGCGCGTTGGCTGGCCGGTGGAAGGTGCGGCTGGGTCGGTCTTGGAGGGGTCTTTTTCCTTTTCTAATTTGGATGGCGCAGTCTCTTTGAAGCCGGTCGCTTCGACCAGGGCCTTCCGCTGGGCTTCCGGTAACTCATCCTCGATGGCCATGCTGTCGGTGCCATCGAAAATGACGTAGACGTACGGCTTCTGATCATTCACGACCCTCAGGCGCAGTACCGGGTCGGCTAGCGTGATGAACAGCACTGCCAGCAGCAAGCCGCGACTGGCGGCGAGACCGAAGCGGGCCAGGCGCGAGCCCTTCGGCTGCAAGCGGAGGTAAAAAACGAACGCGGCCGCGAACAAGGCAGCGCCACCCAGCAGCACCCAGAACGAATTTTCCTGGGCCCACGGCGCAGCGAGCGACGGATCGATCTCACTGATCGAGGTCACCCCTTCGCCGCCGAATCCCAGAAGCCAGCCGATGAAACGCATTGTGAATAGATTTGATGTGTAACCAAGTTGGAATGACTAAATCCTAATGTCTAATGACTAATGTCAGATTGCATTCATTAGACATTAGACATTAGGGCTTAGTCATTCAGTGTCAGTGCTTAGACATTCGGTGTTAACGCCGTCTCTCCTTGTTGCCTTAATACGGGCCAGGCCAAAATCCCCATCTCCACCAGCAAACACGCGAACACAAACAAGACCAAATACCACCACCAATTCTGTCCCTGGATCGTGGCACCGGCCAGGCTGATGTCTTCTCCCACGCCTACCCAGCGAAGGTTGCTATTGCCAGAGCGCTCCTCGAACTTCTCGCGCGACAGGGGCGAGAGGTGCGATTCCTCCGCATCGCCGTTGACCACCAGCGGGATTTCCCAGACCGGCTTCTCCGACACCGTCGGCTGCGAGGGGTCCACCGACGCCGGTTGACCGCGGTAGGCGGAAATGCGGTACGCCCCCCGCTGATACATTCCGCTGACCGTCACGCCCCGCTGCTCCTTGCCGATGTACCCGATGTCGAGCGGTTCGGAGGGAGCATCGCCGGGGCGCGTGAGGGCGACCGACAAATCGTGATCTTCGGTGAGCAGCGGAAGTGTCAGCCGTTCCTGCACGCCGTAGTTGCGGCGGGGGAGCGTGGACTGAATCATGCTTCGCAAAATGCGGTCGAAGACGACCGTAGCGTTCGTCGTCAGCATCGTGTTCCAGTTCGAGGACAGTCCGCTGGCGCAGAAGATGACCGTGCCGCGGCCGATTTTCCGCTCCACGAGAAATGGCGAGCCTTTCTCATCGCTGAACCTGGCGAGCACCCGCGGCATCTGTTGTTCGACGAGCAAGCTAATCTTCGCCTGGCGGGCGATATCATCCGTGGGAATGTCGCTTTCGGAAGATGCCGTGCCGCTTGCACTGGCCCAGGTCAGCCACTGCGGCCGCAGTTCCTTGAGCCGCATTTCATCTTCCACCTGCTGCTTGCGGTCTTCTTCCGTCAGCGCGCCACCGGCGGTCTTGGTGTCGCGCTCCGCCTTTCGCTTCTCCGCGGCGGCGATGAAAGCTAGTTCTTCGCCGAGCTTTTTCCTCTGCGTTTCTTTCCAGGCATCCAGCGTCTCGCGACTCACGTCAGCTTCGACGGCTTTGAAAAAGAAGGGTTCGGAATAGAGGTCGCGCAGGTCGTTTTCGGGCATCCCGGCAAGCTGAAAAAATTCGTCACCGGACAGGCTTTCAAACGACAGGGAAAACGGCTTCAGGTTTTCTCCGGCCGCCTCGGGCGTTTCGCCGATGGCATCGCGTTTCAGTGGCGAGGGCAGAATCCCCTCGCCATCTTTCCAAGCGGCGGCATCCCACGCACCGGGATTGAACTCCGCCCCGGCCGCGATGAGCAGTTGGCCGCCCTGCTTCACATAATCCCGCAACATCGGAACCGTGTTCACGTCGTCGATATTCGCCAGTCCGGCAACGACCACCAGCCGGGCATCGGACAGCACGTCTTGGGTCAGCTCGTCGGCCCGCACATGTTTAATCTTCACCACCTGTCGCGGCGTTTCCTCCCGCGCCGCCTTCGGCGCGAGCAATTTCCGCAGGCGAATCGTCTCCCCGAGCCGATTGCGGGCGGGGTCTTCGTCTTCCGCTCCGAATTGATCGACGAACACCACCGGCAGCGCGGCGACGACCGGCACGGCCAGGAACCGCTGATCGTCGGACGGAAGTTCGTCCTGGTCAATCGTGGCCCTCAGCGTGACGAAGACCGGTTTGCCCGGCTCCGGCATTTCATTCAGAGCGTTGAAGGTGTATTCGAAATCAACTTCACGAGTTCCCTCGCCGGGCTCCAGCAGGACCAGCTTTTCGCCGATGACCGATTCGCCGAGATAGAGCTTGACCGGCACATCCCGCCGCGCATCCAGGCCGGAATACTGCACCTGCACGACAATGGTGCTGGGCGTTTCCACGTCGGCCAGGCCGTCCTGCACCCGCAACTCGGCAATCCAGGCGTTTTTCGGGTTGGACAACGAGACATCCACCACCTGCATCGCCGGCAGGTCCTTGAGTGTCTCGGGGCTGGTCAGGTCTTTCCAGTTGCTCTCCTGCTGGTCGCTGATGAAGATAATTCGCTTCGCCAATTCCGGAGCCGCTTCGCTGGCTTTCTTCGCCTCGTTGACCGCCTTCAGGACCGTGGCGGAGCGATCGACGATTTCAATCTTCTCCAGGGCTTCCAGGGCGTTCTCTTTCGTGTCGAACGGGTCAGGGCTGTAACCTTCCCGCGAGCCGCAGGCCGGAATGACCGAGATCTTGCTGCCGGCGGGGAGCTTGTCGATCAGCGACTTGGCCTTCTCTTTCGCCCGCGTCAGTCCAGTCCCTTCCGCCGTCGTGCCGTAGTCCATGCTCAGACTGTTATCAACGACGAGAATGGCATGCACCGGCTGATGCTCGTTCAGCCCCTCTTGCCGCTGGGAGAAAAAGGGCTGGGCGAGTGCCAGTCCGAAGAAGAACACGGCCGCCGTCCGCAGGACCAGGAGAATAATGTCCCGGATTTGCAGGATGCGGCGGTTCCGCTGCATCGCCTCGCGGAGAAAGTCCATCGCCGCCCACTGCACCACCTTGAACCGCCGCCGGTTGAGCAAATGGATGATGATCGGCCCCAGGGCGCAGACAGCCCCCGCAACAAGGAAACCGGCAGTCGTGAGTGAGAAGCCGAGGAAGGACATCAAAACCTATTTAATCTCAAGACAGGAATGGCAAGAAAATGGATGGCAAGAAGATAAGATTCGAAGTACAAATCCTTTCTTCATCTTCTTGCCATCCATTTTCTTGCCTTTGATCCTGGCATTTTCTTACTTAGTTTTATTCTTAAAACTCTCAATCTTCCCTTCCTGCAGAATCGGCAGATACCGATTCGGAATCGCCAAAATGAAGCAGGAGACGCTGGTCGCGTACAACTCGCCGTCGCGGCCACCGACCTGGCCGCCGCCGCGGGCACCGATGTTCCGCCAGACGCCGTTGGTCTGCGAATTGTTTGCGTCCATGACCTGCGAATCGACCAGGTGGTCTCGCATTTTTGGGTAGCTCTGCTCCCAATATTCGCCGTTCACTTGGTACAGGGCCTGACCGACGTAATACAGGGTGTAGGCGTCGAACGGCATCTGGCCGTCTCGGCCTTTCGGTTTGGGGATTTCGCGGATGGCGGCTGTAATGACCTCCATGTTCTTGGGAATCCGCCAGTCGTCGTACTGGCCGAACTCCTGCATGCAAACCACGCCGGCAGCCGCCATGGCAATCGTCCCGCCGCCGCCCCCTTTGCCATATGTAAACTGACCGGGAAGTTTCATGAGTTCGGATTCCGGCAAGTTGCGATTGCCGACCGGCGAGTAATGCTCGCGGACACTCTTGATCGCCAGGTCGATGACTTCCGGCGGCACTTCCAGTCCGCTATCGACGGCACTCCGCAGGGCTTTGGCTTGCATCACCGCCAGGCTCAGGTCATGCCCGTTCGCCTGCCGCCGGGCCTGGTAATCCCAACCCCCGTCCTCGCACTGGGTATTGGCGATGAGCTTGAGGGCCCCATCCAGGACCCGGTTCATCTTCCGGTCCTTGGTGGTCTGCATCCCGTGAGCCTGGCCGAGGACGAAGGTCGCCAGACCGTGGTTGTACATGTCCCGCTGGGCGTCCGAAATGTTGAGCAGCCCCGACGGCTTGGCCCGGCTGACAACGAACTCCAGGGCTTTGTCTAGCTCTTTTCCGTACTTTCCGCGGCCCGGGGCGTGCCCGGCGGACATGAAAGCCAACGCCCCCATGCTGACCAGGCCCAGATCGTTGCAGCCCCAGTTCCCCTCCGGACCCTGATTCTTGGCCAACCAAGCCAGTCCTCGGTCCAGTGCCGCCTCACTCTGCGGCGTGATTTCATCCTCGGATTGGGCGAATACCGGCCCCACCGCAAAGACCACCGACAGCCAAGAGATAACGACAAGTTTCCAGCGGCAAAGCATGGGGATGACGGCGAGTTCGCTGGTGGTTTTATGCCGCAAATCCTTGCGCAGCGCGAGATTGGTGACTGGCCACTCCGTTATATGCTGCTATGGCAGGAAAAGCGAATTCGTTACGTGGGCCTGGCGACAGGCGGGCCGCCTGTGGCTACGGGCTACTTCGGCAGGATCGTGCAAATCAATCGCTTGGCCTGATGCGAGGGCGGGAATTCGAGTTTGCCGACTTCCGCCAGCTCGGCGACCACCTTGTCCATCACCTTGCGGCCTTCTTCAATGTGGGCCAGCTCGCGGCCACGGAAGACGACGGAAACCTGAACCTTGTCCTTGTGCAGCAGAAACCCCTTGGCCTGCTTGATTTTGAAGTCCAGGTCGTGCTCGCCCGTCTTGGGGCGGAGGCGGATTTCCTTGAGCTTGGTATGATGCGTCGTCTGGTGGGATTTCTGCTTCTTTTCGTACTTGTATTTCCCAAAGTCCATGACGCGGCAGACGGGGGGACGCTCGTTAGGAGCGATCTCGACCAGATCCAGCCCCACGTCTCGGGCCCGTCGCAGGGCTTCGTCCACGGGGATAATTCCCAGTTGTTCTCCATTCTCGGCAATCACGCGAACAGGGGAAATTCGGATCTGCTCGTTGATGCGCGTCTTGAGCTGATCGGCCGGCTTACCCTTTCCTGCAAACGAACTGGACATACCCGCGGGTTTTCCTTCTGGCTGGTTCCCGCTCAGGCGGAAATTGGATGAAAGTTCTTCCTAACGAATATCGGGTGATTTCGGGTTTAAGTCAAGAATGGCGTCGGAAATAGTGCGGTATAGGAATAGTCTGCCTGGCCCGCGCAAGATCCACGTGGGACAACCGGATAGGTCTGCCGAAAAACCAAGGGAAAATTTGTCCCGAACTATTGACTGTGTCACATGGACATGTATACAAATGAATGCACACTTTTTGCACCAGGAAATGACCGTGGTGGCGAAAGCGTCGCGAGGAAAGTCGATCGACCAGCAGGGTGTTAAACTGGAGAATGAACCCGTGGCAAGAGCGGCGGTAAAGTGAACGAAAAATGCCTTATAAAAGCAGAGGACACCACGCGATTGAGGTGAATAAAAAGAGGGAGGATATTCGCCTGAATTGAATCAATAAAAGAGCTGCAAGCTATTGCTATTAAATGGCTTACAGCATCCAGTTCCTCGAGAAAGACAACCTCGAAAACATGAATAAACCTGCCCAGATTAGCCCTTATTAGCGCCCCCCGGTTCCCAGGGGTTTGCAGCCTCGCACGCGACCATTTTGATCGGCCTGGGAAGTCGATCCTACGAAGCCATGACCCTCCAATCCTACCCCTGGCCCTTCCCCGACGCCGATGTCATGGCGGCTCTGGCGGCGGCGTACCAAGACGGAAGTTGGGGGAGGTACGACGGGCCGAATTGCCAGAACCTGGAAAAAGCACTCCGGGAAATGAACCAGGTGGAGCATGCCTTCCTCTGTTGCTCGGGGACGATAGCGGTGGAGTTGGCCCTCCGGGGACTGAAAATCGCGCCGGGGGACGAGGTGATTCTGGCGGGGTACGATTTTCCTGGGAATTTCCGCGCGGTCGAAGCGGTGGGGGCCAAACCGGTCCTTGTCGACTTGATCGAAAATTCCTGGTCCCTCGACATATCCCAGATCCCGCTGGCGGTTTCACCCCAAACCAAAGCGGTCATCGCCTCGCATCTGCACGGGTCGCTCGTGGATATGCGGAGCCTGATGACCGTCGCGCAGGAACATGGCCTGGCCGTCGTCGAAGACGCTTGCCAGGCACCGGGCGCTTTGGTGCAAGGCATACCGGCGGGCTCTTGGGGAGATGTGGGAGTCCATAGTTTCGGTGGGAGCAAGCTTCTAACCTCGGGGCGCGGCGGGGCGATTGTCACCCGGCGCGAAGACGTGCTCCAGCGAATCAAGATCTTCAGCGAGCGGGGGAATCAGGCCTTTCCCCTCAGTGAGTTGCAGGCCGCAGTGCTGTTTCCGCAGATTCCCAAACTGGCCGCCAAAAACGAGGTTCGCTGGCAGAATGTAAACAGGCTCCTCAAAGCGGTTAGCGGGCAATCCATTTTTCAACCACTGCCGCTGCCTCGGAATGGCGATATTCCCGCCTTCTACAAGCTCGGCTGGCTGCTTGCACCGTCACTCCGAGCGCCGACGGACGCTGAAGCCGAACAAATCCGTCTGAATTTTGTCCATGTTCTGCAGCAAAGCGGCCTCCCTTTCGACACCGGTTTTCGCGGCTTTGCCCGGCGAACTACTCAGCGGTGCCGCGTGATCGGAGAATTGCCCAGCGCCCGAAAGGCGGCCACTGCCACCCTCCTGATGCATCATCCGGTTCTGCTGCAACCGCCGGAAGTGATTGACAAGGTTGCAGCAGCATTATTGGACGTGGCCGTCCGCTAGAAGCAACTGGCCGCGCGAAATACGATTATAGGTTTCCACTCAAAACGACACTTACCGCATCAATCGCCATGACACAGCTCAACAAAATCTCCAGCCGCATTACACAGCCCAAGAGCCAGGGTGCCAGCCAGGCGATGCTCTATGCCACGGGAATGTCCGAAGCCGACATGGGAAAGGCCCAAGTGGGTATCGGCTCCGTCTGGTACGACGGTAATCCGTGCAACATGCACCTGAACATCCTGGCCGACCTGGTGAAGCAAGGGGTGCGGGAGGCGGGGCTGGTCGGCATGCGCTTCAATACCATTGGCGTCTCCGATGGGATTTCGATGGGCACCGAAGGGATGAGCTACTCCTTGCAGTCGCGGGATCTCATCGCCGACAGCATCGAGACCATCATGGCAGCCCAGTGGTATGACGGCCTGGTGACGATCCCCGGCTGCGACAAGAACATGCCAGGCTGCCTGATGGCGATGGGGCGGCTCAATCGGCCCTCGCTGATGGTGTATGGCGGCACCATCAAGCCGGGCCATCTCGACGGCAAGCCGCTCGATATCGTGTCGGCGTTTCAGTGCTATGGGCAATTTCTGGCGGGCTCGATTGATGAAAAGACCCGTAGCGAAATCGTCAAAAAGTCCTGCCCTGGAGCCGGAGCGTGCGGAGGGATGTATACCGCGAACACCATGTCCACCGCGATTGAAGCGATGGGCATGACGCTGCCGTACAGTTCTTCCACCCCGGCGGAATCACCGGAAAAGACCGCCGAATGCCGCTCCGCGGGAAAGGCAGTGTTAAAGCTGCTGGAACTGGACCTCAAGCCGCGGGACATCATGACGCGGGCGGCGTTTGAAAACGCGATGGTGATGGTGATGGCTCTGGGCGGCTCAACCAACGCGGTGCTGCATTTGATTGCCATGGCCCGGGCCGTGGATGTGCCGCTGACGATCGACGACTTTCAGAAAACGAGCAACCGGGTGCCGTACATCGGCGACTTGCGGCCGAGCGGCAAGTTTGTCGAAGAGGATCTGCACAACGTCGGCGGCACCCCGGCGGTGATGAAGTACCTGCTGGAGAAGGGTTTCATCAACGGCGACTGCTTAACCGTCACCGGCAAGACCGTGGCGGAAAACCTCGCCCCGCTGCCAGGACTCAAATCCGGCCAGAAGGTCATCATGCCGCTGGAAAAGCCGATCAAAGAAACGGCTCACATCCAGATTTTTCGTGGCAATCTGGCACCGGACGGAGCCGTCGGGAAAATCACTGGCAAGGAAGGGCTGGTGTTTTCCGGGCGGGCCAATGTCTTCGACAGCGAGGAAGAGATGCTGCTCGCCCTGGAGCGGAAGGAAATCCTCAAGGGGGACGTGGTCATCATCCGCTACGAAGGCCCCAAAGGCGGCCCCGGTATGCCCGAGATGCTGACACCGACCTCCGCCCTGATGGGCGCGGGCCTGGGAAGCGCCGTCGCTCTCATCACCGATGGACGCTTCAGCGGCGGGTCGCATGGCTTCCTTGTCGGCCATGTGACGCCGGAAGCGCAAGACGGCGGCCCCATCGCTTTCGTCCAGACCGGCGACCAGATCACCATCGACGCGAAAACCCAGCGGCTCGTAATGGACGTGAGCGAAGCCGAACTTGCCCGCCGCAAGCAAGGTTGGAAAGCCCCGCCATTCAAGGCCACGCGCGGGACGCTGTACAAGTACATCAAGAATGTGAAGAGCGCGAGTGAAGGATGCGTGACGGATGAGTAAACGCCAGAAAACAGCGATTTTACGCATGGTACAATGATGAGGTGACATTCCTCGAAAGGAGAACTAGATATGACGGTAGCTGGCCAAATGACAACGGGCCTAGACGACGTTTTTATTGAGGCCCTTAAGTTGCCGCAAGTGGAACGCTTGGTCCTCGCGCGACAAATCATTGACAGTTGCACTATCGATGAGCCGCCGGCGCTCAATCGGCAGCAGTTGGGAGAACTATTGAACGCCAGATTCAAGGCAGTCGACGAAGGCAGAATGGCGACCTACGACGCATCCGAATCCCTGACGCGAATTCGGGCAATGCTCGCGCAAAGAAGTCCATGAAAATCCGCACAACGTCGGCTGCGGAACTCGAAGTGGCGAATGCCGCTCTCAGTTACGATCTTCTGCGGCTGGGATTAGGGGCAGCATTCATCGACGAAGTCGAAAAAACATACGCGGCGATTGAGAAGGGTCCGCAAACCTATCCTCGACTGCAAATGGAGGGAATCAATGTTTCAGAAAACGTGCGGTTCGCCAAGACAAAGCGATTTCCATTCCTTGTGATTTTCCGTGAGAGCGCGGACGAGTGCGAAATCTCAGCGATCAGGCATGCGCATAGCGATTTGGCGAGCCTGCTGACGCGGTATAGTACTGACGAGTGACGGGAGGGACGTGACGATGAGCCGAAAACACCGAAACGCGGGCGACGAATTTGTCGACGACTTGCCGGAAGGACAGTCGGGTGTCGCGCCAGACGAACCCATTACAGTTGATCCTGACTTTGAGGCCGAGATTGTCCGGCGCGTGAGATCGATCGAGGATGGGGCCGCGAAACTGATTGATGGCGAGGAGTTCCTGGCGGAACTTCGAAAACTTGGGCGTAGGCCGAGCACATTTGAATGAGACTCTTTACCCATGTGCCGCCTTATAAAGATTCAGCGTGATATGGGCCTGCCCTTGATGATGGGCTTCATGCCAGGGGAGGATGTGCAGGACATCGAGGAGGGTGAGTTTGCGTTCCTTGAGGGCTTCGGGAATGTGGCCGAGGTGGATGTCCTGGAAGGTGGACAGGGTTTCCAGCAGGTGCTGGCGGGACTGGTCGAGGATGCGGCGGATTTCGTCGAGGGTAGGGATGTTGTCATCCGGCGTGCTGCCGCCGCGGAACCGGGGCACGAGGTCGCTCCAGGCGGGTGTCTTCGGGGGAGCCAGCCGCTCGGTGGCGAACAGCTCTTCCGTGATGCCGATGTGCATGAGCTGCCAGGCGACGTGGGCGCGGCCGGGACCGGGCCGCCAGGCGAGGACTTTCATCGGGTCTTTGTCCTGGGCCACGCGGTCGAGCGTCAGGAGCGTGCGGGGACGGAAAAAGCCCATCGCGTCGATCATGCTGTGAATACTGCTCATTTTCTCGGGACCTTCCTGGATTCTTCAAGGAACGAGAGGAAACCTCAGGTCATCATAAAAAGATGCGAACCGGCTGAACAGGAGCGGAACGCCAAGCGTAGTAATGCAACTCAGTTGCAATTGACAGGCGACCGCTGATCGCTAATAATCGGGCTAGCCATGTTGAGCAAGCACTTCAAACTCGTCGCCCTGTGTGCGGTCCTGCTGCACCTGGCCGACGGTCTGCTTGCGTCGTGGGGGCATTCGCATGGTCCGGGGCATATGCACCCTGCTTGCCATCAGACGGCGGAACATGCCGGGCATCACCACCATCATGGCGGATGTGCCAGCCATAGCCACGACGAGAGCGATGAACCAGCCCAGCATGAACATTCTCTGCCCGGTCATGATGATGCCGACCACTGTGCCGCCTGCCGCCACTTAGCGCAGGCTGCCGCACACCAGTTTGCCTTGGTCGAGCTGCCGACCGTAGAAAAGGTCGCACCGTTTGACTGCTGTCTTGAACTCGTCGAGATCAGTGGCTCGGTTCATTGCTATCAGTCTCGGGGTCCCCCAGCGATTGCTCATTAGCCAACGCTCGAGCACTCGTTTCTTTCCTGGCCTTCGTTCGCGCTTTGCGCGGCCGGCCCGAATTTGGGGAACCCACTCATGTCTCGCCGCAACACCGGCTTCACGCTCGTGGAGCTGCTGGTGGTCATTGCCATCATTGGCATACTTGTCGCCTTACTACTTCCCGCGGTGCAGTACGCCCGCGAATCGGCCCGCGCCGCCAGTTGCTGGAACAACCAAAAGCAGCTCGGCGTGGCCCTGCATCTGTTTAACGACACCCATCGCCACCTGCCCTCCGGCTGGACCGGCAGCGATCCCGATGGCCCGCCCGGCTGGGGCTGGTGCAGCGAAATCCTGCCGCAGCTCGAACAGAATGAACTGTGGGGAAGCATCCGCCGTGACCTGCCGATTGACGACCCGCTCAATCAGCAGGTCCGCGAGACCCCGCTTCCCATCCTGCTCTGCCCTTCGGACGGAGTGAAGTCCACCTTTATGATTTACACTGGTCTGAATACCGAGTTCGGCAACATGGACATCGGCACGCCGCTGTTTGATGTCAGCCGCAGCAACTACGTCGGGGTCTTCGGCACCGAGGAAATTGAGGACGCCCCCGACGCCGGCGACGGCACTTTTTATTTCCAAAGCCGCCTGGGCCTGGCGGACCTGCATGACGGCCTGTCGAATACGCTTATCGTGGGCGAGCGGCATAGCCGGATGGGGGGCTCGACGTGGACCGGAGTAATAAATAACGCGAATAACGCCAAGGCCCGGATCGTCGGCATCGGCCTGCAGACGCCGAACCACAAGGATCTTCACTTTGACGGCTTCACCAGCAAGCATCCCGTCGGCGTACACTTCCTGCTCGGTGACGGCTCCGTCAAGCGGCTCAACGACATCATCCACATCGAAGTCTACAGGGCCCTCCTGACCCGCAGTGGAAACGAGGTGGTTGAGCTGCCGTAGGCCGAGGGGTCAGGAGGAGTTTTCCCGGTAGATGTTTGTTAGCGGTGGAAAGTCACCGACCGGGAAAACACCTCCCGACCCCCTGTCCGGCTCACTCCGCCGTCGAGCGGTTCCCTTCAGGGCTGGCGGCAATGGGAGTGCCCAGCGGCAACGGACGGGCGGCGGTCAGGAAGCCCAGCTTGAACAGCTCCGTCTTGAGTTGGCGGAATTGGTCGAAGCTGTCTTGATAGACCCAAACGGTGATGGTCGTGCGTTTGGGGTCATGGCCGCGCAAACGGCTGCGAAACTGGGAACTTGGCAACAGCGCCTGCTCCGCCGGCTCTCCCGGATTCTCCTCGGCATCGACCAGGTAAATCTCCTCGAAGGCCACCAGGTTCCCTTGTCGCCGCAGGCTGTAGCGAGCCCCAAAACCGTCCAGCACCGGCAGCGACTCTTCGATGCGCGGCTGGCCGCGGAGCTTGTCGACTTTTTGGGGCACGTCCTTCTGCATGGCGTCGATCATCTCGTTCATCGGCACATAAGTCAGCCGCCCACCGAGCAAGCGGAAATGGACCTCTTGCCCGAAGACCGTCTTGGCCATTGGCGTCGGCAAGTGCTGTAGCACAGTCGTCGAAGGCTTGACGACCGAAGTCAGCGTCTGCCCCAGCCGCTCCAACTCACCCTTGGACGCAATGAGATCCTGGGCCAGATCGTACTGGGCTTTCTCGTCTTCGCTCATCGCTTCGCGGCTCTTGGCGAGTTCCTGTTCGGCCAGGGCCACGACGGTTTGCAGTTGATTCCGTTCCGCCTGGCGAAAACTCACCTCCAGCGCCTGGCGGGTGATCTTGGCCTCCAGCTCCAACACGTTCTGTTCAATAGATGCCGCGGCAGCCTCCGCCTCCACGGCTTCCACCTTGGGCACCGCGGCCGGAGCGACAGCAATCGTTCCGGTGATGAAGGCATGTTTGGTGTGCGCGCCGACCACCATGACGAGGATGATCAGAATCCCCACCAGGTTGGCAGCCACGTCCAGGAAGGAATCCTGGCCGGGCATGGCGGCATGGGTGCTGGTCGTGTGTCTCAACGCAATTTCCTTTGGATCTCGATGCCACTGCCGGACAGATTCGACTTCAGCTCCGCGAAGCGATCCTCCGCCCCCGCCTGCACATCCACGGAAAGGGCCGGCTTCCAATAGCCGCCATCGACCGCGATCCCCCACGACCGCATCTGCCGTTGCACTCCTTGGACGAGCGTCTCGATCTCGGCCAGGGACATTTCGGGAGAGAGGGGGATCACCTGCGGCTTGCGCTGGTCTCCCACTTCGGGAAGGAGAATGAGCTTGTCCTTTTGCATCGTGACGCGGAGGGGGCGGGTGACGCCGGTCACGTGCCGCTGGGCTTCGGGGAGGCCCCAGTTTTTGCCGCGCGGGCTGTTGCCGGAACCGCCGCGGTCCTTCGCCGTCTTCCGCGAATTGGATGCGGGCGTGTTCTCCGCCGAGCCCCTGTTGACGCTGATGTTCGGGATGGATTGACCTCCCGCCGCCGAGCCGCTGGGAGAGGCGGCGGAGCCCCCGCCGGCAGCCGCCCCGCCGCTCGATCCGACTGAACTGCCCGCGAGAGACGGCGAATTGCCGCTGGGCGAAGTCCCCTGGCTGGTGCTATTTGCCGAAGCCACGCTGCCGGGAGCAGAGGTGCTGCCGCTTTCGGAAGTGCCGCCGGGAGTTCCGCCAGCATACGAGCCAGTGCCCGGCGACGGTTCACCTTGGTTCGGCTGGCGAAGACGGGTAGAGCCGGATGTTGCCGAGCCGGGGCCATTTTCACCGGCTGCCGAGCCGCCGAGAGGATCGCCGCCGGAGCCGTAGGGGCCGATCCCGGTATTTGGTCCGTTCGCGGTGCCAGCGGAACTCCCTCGCTGGCGCGTCGGGCTAGTGCCGGCAAGACCGCCGCCGCCCGCGCCAGTACCGCTGCCTCCAATGCCGCTGCCGCCAATCCCATTTCCGCGACCGCCATTCCCCGCGCCGCCGCTGGCGGTCGCGGAGCGACGCTGCAAGTCGGGGTTGTGCTGGGGCGCAAACGACGGGCGGACTTCGTCGCTCTTGTATTTGCGGGGCATGGACATGGCCAGCACCGCTTGCCGCTTGCGGGCCTGGGCGATTTCCCGGTGCATGACCAGGTCGAGGTTCGGGTCGCGCGGGCCGAAGTCCAACTTCTTGTCCTCCGCGATGAGCTCATAGCCGAACTCGTCGTCCCAGAATTTCATAAAGGCCCGGGCCGCGCCGTACGACAGCACGCCGCTGGGGCGGACGACGAGCAGCGGATAGGGCTCCGCCGCTTTGCCGCCGGTGGCCTTCATGATGTATTCCCGCTTGGTCCGCAGGACGGCATCCAGCGGATTGCCCGGACTGGGCTCGCCGCGAAAATCGTCCGTTGTCAGCAGCACCCCTTCGGGCTGGATGACGACTCCCTCTTCCACGCACTCAATGTAGATCGGCATCCGCCGCGTGCCGTTGGGACCGTCGTAAGGAATCAGGGCGTACCACTGCTCCGCGGTCGCGGCGTTTTTCTTTTTCTTCTCCAACTCGTCCTGCTTCTTCGCTAGTTCGTCCCGGAGCTTCGCCAGCTCGTGCTTGGCCCCTTCCAGGTCTTCCTCCTTGGCCTGCTTGCCGGACTTCACTTGCTCCAGCAAGTCCAGCAGCTCATTACCCTTGGCGGTGAGCCGGCGGATGTGGTCTTCCAGGTGGCTGAGGGTCAGGCGAGCGTTTTGCAGCTCCTCCTGCTTGCGCGCGCGGTTCTGCTCGAGCTGCTCTTGCCGCCAGCGGGCGTCTTCCAGGGCTTGTGCTTGCTGCTTGAGCAGTTCCGGCGAGGGAGTCGCCTGCCGCGCGTGCTCTTCGCTCGCCTGAGCGCGGGCTCGATGGATGACAATCGTCAGAATGATAATCAGGGCCCCGATCGTGCAGAGCAAGACATCGAGAAACGAGAAGAGCTGAAAGGCAATCTCGCCTTTGTGACCTCGGCGGCGGCTCATATCCACAAACTCCTAGCCAATGTAGCCTGCACACTCCGTGTGCAGGCCCGCATTTCTATAAATGCCGCGCACACGGAGTGTGCGGGCTACTTATTGTTGCCCTGAGTCTTGGATCACGCGGCCTTGGAGAGAGGCTCATGGCGGGCAGTCAGCATATGGATAGCCGCCGTCAAGCCATGCACGGCCTGGTCGAAATGCTGGGACTCCCGCAGCAGCTCCAGGTTTTCCGCCAGCCGCGCTTGCAATTCCAACAGTCGTTCATCCGCGGTGAACAGCTTTGCCATCTGGGCATTGGCCTGATTGATATTGTCGAGGCGCTCCACGGTCGATTCCATTTGCGTGGCGTGCCCGGTGATCGCCGTCGACCACAAGTCGAGCTGGCTCTGCTCGCGGGCTTGCATCGACGCCAGCGTGGCTTGCTGCGCCGACTTGACGGCATCCAGGAAGGGAGTGATTCTCAGATCCGTCGTCGCGAACCGGTTGAGCAGCTCGTTCTCCAGGTATGAATTCACGTCGCGGACGATGTGGTCTTCATGACGCTCCACCAGGAACAGAAAGAGCATCGTCGTGATCGACGCCGAGAGTGCCGCGCAGGTCGTATTGAATGCCGTTCCCATTCCGGTGACCATCGTGGGAAGCTGGGCCATGAGTTGATCCGAGGCCAGGCCATTGAGTGCGCCGCCAAAGTGAACGACGGTTCCCAAGAGCCCCAGCACCGGCGTCACGCCGGCCACGAATCGCGGAAACGAATAGCTGGCGTGCGTCTCGTTGCTGTCCCTCTCCGCCAGTTCCTGCAGGTACTCTCGAATGCCGTCGGCCGAAGCCCGCTCCCTGACGAATTTGAGCGCCAGCCGCAGCCGCCGGCCCAGGATCGTCGACGGCAGCCAATCGGGAGCCTCATCGAGCCGCTTGCACAAATCGCCGGCATTGGTCGCGGGTTCGAGGCCTTCTAGGGGGGGAAGCAAATCCTGGCCGAACGCCTCTCGTTCACGACCCAACCCCAAAAACCGGATGATCAGATGCGCGGATGACCAAAAGAAGAGCAGCACGATCACGTACTCGGTGACATGCTCCGTCGTGTACTTGTGGACGAACGTCCCCTGGAACTTCGGCTGATGCACGAAGAAGTAGAACGTCGCGCCCGCCAGGGCAGCCCAAACGAGAGGCGTCTTGAGGAAGCGAGAAACCATATTATTCCAGGACATCACCACGATTCCTTCCTGCGATATAGTAGCCAGCACACTCCGTGTGCTGGCCCGCGTTCCGGAAACGCCGCGCTCACGGAGTGAGCGGACTACTAAAGGATCCCTCATCACACGCGGCATGTACCAAACCGACCGCCCCCGGCCAAGACCAAGTCGCTGCGACTTGCACCCAAGCGAAAACCAGCGGCTGAATTGCCCTTGGTCCTGCCGCCTCGATTTGCTACCCTCCCGCCGCTTCTTTCGCCCTTTCCGGGCTCGCTTTTCGACACCGGAGGCTCCCATGCGCTCATCGACTCTCGTTCGCCAGTTTGTGCTTGCGGCCATGTTGCTGTCCTCGCCGGCGCTGGTGACTTCCTCCGCTGCCGCGCCGCCGTGGGCCAAGCTCATCCCTTATGCAAAGGTGGTGGAGGCTGACCCGGACAAGGATTATGAGCTGACGGAGTCGCACGGGCCGTGGATGATCATGTGTACCAGCTTCACCGGCGGTGTGAACGCGGAAGAGCAGGCCCACAACCTGGTACTCGAGCTGCGCCAGAAATACCGCCTGCAAGCGTTCGTCTACCGCAAGCATTTTGATATGGGCGCGCCGGAAATCGGCCTGGGCATGAACCGGTTCGGCGGGCCGAAGATCATGCGAAACAATAACGCTTACAAACGGGACGAAATCGCGGTCCTGGTCGGCAATTTCCAGGCGGTCGGCCAGCCGGAAATCGAGAAGGCATTGCAGAACATCAAGACGATGCAGCCAGATACGCTGAATCCCAAGAAGACTGGCGAGAAATCCCTGCAGGTCTGGGGCACGCTCCGCGGGATGTTTCACGAGACTCAGGCGAAGCTGGGGAAAAAAGAGAAGGGACCGATGGGAAGCGCCTTCGTCACCCGCAACCCGCTTCTGCCGGAAGAATACTTCGCTCCCAAAGGGCTCGATCCGTTCGTCGTGGAGCTGAATCAAGGCGTGAAGTACAGCTTGCTGAAGTGCCCCGGCAAATACACGGTCAAGGTGGCCTCCTTCCGCGGCGTCGAATCGATGAAGCCGAAGGAGTTTGATCAGATGGCGGGCAAAGCCTTCAAAACCGACGATGAGAACTACAAAGGGATGGCCAAGCTCGACATTGCCGCGGACAAGGCTGGCCGGCTGACGAAAGCCCTGCGGGACAAGGGGGTGGAAGCCTATGAGTTTCACGACCGCACGGAAAGCATGGTCTGCATCGGCTCGTTTGACTCCGTCGGTGAGCCGCGGGACGACGGCAAGACCGAAATCAATCCAGGCATCCATCGGCTGATGGAGACTTACGGCCCGGTAAAAAAATTCGTGCCTGGCCAGTCCCAGGCCTATTTGCAGCCGCGATTCCTGCAGGACATTCCCTTCGACGCCCAGCCGCTGCCGGTGATTGTGCCCAAGCAGTCGATTGCCAACGACTACATCCGGCGGGCGAGCTATGAGGAGTAGAGGGAAATTCGAAACTCGAATGGCGAATGACAAATTCAAATTCATTCGCCATTCGTCATTCGAATTTCGTCATTCCCCCACGACCGTTCCGATCCGCCCGATGAGTGGATTGACCAGTCCTTTCCCGTCTGGATGCACGCGGTTGCTGAGAAAGATCAGGAACAGATCTTTCTCGGGATCAATCCAGATCGCAGTTCCGGTGAAGCCCCCGTGGCCGAAGACGGCTGGCGAGAAGGACTCGCCCCGGTTGATGGAGTAACCGGTCTGCATGTCCCAGCCCAGGCCGCGGAGCCCTTCGTACTCGACGCCATTGTTACGGCGGGCGAGGACTTTATGAGGCGAGGTCATCTGCTTCCAAGCGTCCTCGGAGAGGATGCGCTTGCCGCCGCGCTCCCCGCGACGGAGCATCATGCTGGCGTAGATGGCCAGATCCTCCGCGGTGGAGAACAGCCCGGCATGGCCGGCGATTCCGCCGAGCTTGTAAGCCCGCGGATCATGCACCTCTCCCTGCATCCACTTCCCTTCCCGCTGCTCCGTCGGCGCGGCGCGGTGCTTGAGATCATCACCGGGCAGGTACGTCGTCTCTTTCATTCCTAGCGGCTGGAAAATATGCTCCTGGGAGAATTCGTGGACATCCTTACCGGCGAGCTTCTTGACGAGCTCGCCAAGCACGACGTAGTTCATGTCGCTATAGGCGAATCGCTCGCCCTGCGGCGTTTGAAGCTTGAGGGCGAAGACTCGCTGCAAGGCTTTCTCCGCGCCGTCGTCATAATCCTTGATGCTGTTGTCTGGAATCAACCCGCTGACGTGAACCAGCAACTGCCGCACGGTGACTCTTTCTTTGCCGCTCGCGGCGAACTCCGGCAGATACGTGGCGACCGGCTCATCCAGCTTGAGCTTTCCCTGATCGACGAGGATCATCACACTGGTCGCCGTGGCGATGGGCTTGGTGAGGGACGCCAGGTCGAACACCGTGTCCGTCGTCATCGGCTCGGCTGCCGGCTCAAGCCGCTTGTTGCCGTAGGCTTTGAGAAGCACGATCTTGTCCCGCCGGCCGACCAGGACCACGCAGCCGGGCATTTTCTTCTGGTCGAGCCCTTCCTGCACGATGGCGTCTATCTGCCGGAGCTTCTCGGCATTCAAGCCGGCTTCGGTAGGTGCGACCTGCGGTAAGCGGCCCGGCTCGGCAGCGGAGATATGGAAGCCGAGCAGCAGAATTACGAGCAAACAAGCATTAGAAACGAATTTCTTCATTTTCATTCGCCATTCGTCATTCGTCATTCGGACTTCGTCATTCTCCCCTTCCTCCCATTCTCCTTGACGTCTCGCCCCATCATGGCACAATGAATTTTTGTGCCAAGGAGCCCTGAATGTCCGACCCGCGCGCGATTTTGGAAACGTTTGAGAACCAGTTCCCCGGCAGGGACTATGGAATTGAGATCGTCTGTCCGGAGTTTACCTCCGTCTGCCCCATGACGGGCCAGCCTGATTTTGGCACGCTCACGATTACCTACACGCCGGACCGGACCTGCGTGGAGCTCAAGAGTCTCAAGCTCTATCTGCAAAGCTTCCGCAACGAAGGCATCTTCTACGAGAACGTCACCAACCGGATCTTTGACGATTTGATGGGAGCACTAAAGCCCCGGCGGCTGAAGCTGGCGGTGGCCTTTACTCCTCGCGGGGGGATCAGCACGACGGTGACGGTCAGCCACGAATCAGCGACGAGTCATCTGTAGGGTGCATAAGCGAAGCGCCATGCACGAGTGCATGATGTCGCTAATGGGGGCGCGTCAACTCGATGGCTGGTGCCTCTCCCGCGTGCATTTCGTGAAACTCATGCACCCGACTTCCGAACACGCCCACCCAAAGCGGTGGGCGTGGCACCCAGTAAGCTACGGGGCGGCGGCATCGGACTGCGGCAGCAGGCTCTTATCAATCACCTCGCGGATCGCAACCACGGGCGTCGCTTGCGGCACGAGCATAAACGGAGCCATTCCCAGACCCGCGGCGACGACCTGAATCGCCCGGTAGACCAAAGCGATCATCAGCCCCTTCTTCGCGGTGTCCGCCGGCGAGAACGCCTCGTAGAAAATCGTCAGCAGCCACTCCAGGAATCCCTGCGGCAGCGTCCCCGCCGCCATCGCCAGCGGGACAAACACGGCATGGTCCAGCAGCGGCGGCTGCGGCGTGGGCTGGCCGCGCGCGTCCAATAGAGCGCTGCCGATGACGTAGATCATTCCCACAAACAGCAAATGCACGCCCAGGCTCATCAGCATCGCCAGCAACAGCCGGTCGGCGCGACCGCTGTAGATGTGCATCGCGCTGACCAGCTTCTGGATGATGCCACCCAGGACCGGAGTTTTGGCCAGCCGGTTCCAGACCGAGGACTTGGTGAATCCCGGCACAAACAGCAAGCCTCCAGCCGCAATGCCAATGAGGGCTGCGCCTCGAATGACCCAGCAGAGGAGCGACAGCTTGCGCTGCAGCTCGGCATCCGCCTTGCCAATCTCGTTCACATCGATGAGCAGCGTTCCCAGCGCGGCCAGGATGAGCAGGGCCACCAGGCCGATCACCCGGTCGACGAATACCGTGGCCACGGCTTCGGTGCGGCGCGTCGGATTGAGCCGCGACAAAAAGACCGCCTTGACCGCGTCTCCCCCCACGAGCCCCAGTGGCAGCAGATTCACCGCGTATCCGAGAAAGCCCACCCGCAGCGCTTCGCGGGTGGTGAACTCCAGCCCCAGCGTTCGCGCCAGCATCTGCCAGCGGCAAACGGTGAGAGCCACGGCCGCCAGCACCAGCAGCACTGCCCCGGCCAGCCGCCACCAGAGCCAATTCCGCCAGCCTTCCAGCATGTTGACGAAATCAGGGTTTTGGAAAGCCGAGAAAATCAGGTATCCCAAAATGGCGACGGAAACGCCGATTTTCGCGGCGAGCAGGCCAATCTTTTTCATTGTTGCGTTCAAAGCAGGACGATGCTCAACGAGTGATTGTGCCGGCAATGCAGCCGCCGGTCGGCGCGGGCGAACCCGCCGGCCAACTGCCTGTCTATCAGTAATCGGCCGACCTTGACAACGGGAAATGAGGCGGATAGCTTCTAAGTGTTGGATTTGCCCGAGGAATTACCGCATTTTAACCCTTCCAGGGGGGTTGGCGGCGAGCAGTTACGAAGATTCGTGATTACGGGGGATTAGCTCAGTTGGGAGAGCGCTTGCATGGCATGCAAGAGGTCATCGGTTCAAGTCCGTTATCCTCCACTTAAAGCCACCTTGCGATTCGTCGCGGGGTGGCTTTTTTCGTTGGCCCGTCGGGTTCGCCGTGGGATAATTGGGCGGCGAATACTTCCCTGGCTCGGCTGGCCGCTTCTTCACTTCTTTACTTCGCCGAGCTTGTGGGTGGCGGAGTAAACGTCGATAAGACGGTCGAGGTCTTACCACAATCGCTGTATGCCGTATTGGTCGAGCGCGGGATCGGCGCTGACCAAGGGGATTCCTTCGGCCAGCGCCTGAGCGATGAGCAAGCGGTCGAACGGGTCTTTATGGTGGAACGGCAAATCGACCAGGGTCGCAAGGTGATCGTCGGTGATCGGCAGCCACTCAAAGTTGTTGCGGAGCATGTGTTGGGGGAAGAATCCGCGGTACGACCCGCCGATGTCGAGCTTCTTCTGGCTCACCTTGATGGCCGTTTCCCAAGCCGACGCCGGGCTGACCAGCTTACGAACCGTCGGGTCGCAGACTGCGGACATCGAGGCCGAACTCATTCGCCGGTCGGCCCACCAGAACCACAGCACGGTATGCGTATCGAGCAGCAGGGTCATTCCATGTATTCCGCGAAGTCCTCCAGCGGAGCGTCGAAGTCGGGGGCCATCCAGAATGACCGATCTTTCGCCGATCCCGGCTGGCACGGCCAACTCGTGCGGCTCGGCCGCGTCACCACCGCGACCGGTTCCCCGGCGGTTGTCAGAACCAATTCCTCACCGGGCGATAGTCCGGCGACTAGATCGGCCAGCTTTGCTTGAGCTGCGGACAGTGGCAGCGTATGGGACATGGTATGTTCTCCTATACGGTCATCTTACACTGTTCACCCAGGGCGGTCACTTCGTCGTTGGAAACTTGGGAGCAAGTTGTGGATACTTCGCCCGCTCGGCTGGCCGCTTCTTCACTTCTTTACTTCGTCGAGCTTGTGGGTGGCGGAGTAAACGTCGATAGGTCAGTCGAGGGCTTACCACAAACGCTGGATGCCGTAATGGTCGAGCGCGGGATCGGCGCTGACCAGGGGGATTCCTTCGGCCAGCGCCTGAGCGATGAGCAAGCGGTCGAACGGATCTTTGTGGTGGAACGGCAGGGATGCCACCACCGCGGTGTGCTTCGGCTCAATGTGCAGGACAGCGAAGTCGTTGCCGACGATTCCTTGATGCATGAAGTCTTCGTAAGGCGCTAGCAGATCGAGCTTCTTATGGCTGACCTTGATGGCAATCTCCCAGTAGCTCGCCGGACTGATGAGCACGTCGTTCGCCGGGCTTTCGATCAGCCCCTTGGCCGTCGGGGGCAACTTGGGGTCGTTCAACACGAACCACAGGAATGCGTGCGTATCCAACAGCACCCTCATTCCATGTACTCCGCGAAGTCCTTCAGGTGGTCGTCATCATCGGAAACGATGACGATCATCCCCTGACAATTCCCGGCCTTGCGAGGCTGGCGGGGCGAGGCTTCGCCCACCAGCCGGGCCACCGGCCGGTCCCCTCGCGTGATCACGAGTTCCTCGCCGGGGTCAAGTGCATCAATGATTTGTGGAAGTCGTAACTGGACTTCATCGATCGTCAGCGTTGGCATGGCCGGTCCTCCCCTAGCATTATACCACGACCGCGTCACTACTTCTCCTTCTCCGGCGCCGGGGCAGCCGGCTACGGATACTTCGCCCGCTCGGCTTGCCACTTCTTGACTTCGTCGGGCTTGTCCGTGGCGGTGTAGAGCTCGATCAGCCTGTCGAAGGCTTCGGGGAGGCGGACCTGGCCCTCCGGCGGAATCGCCTTCTCCCGCTGCTTGATTCCTTCGTAGCCGGCCAGCAGCAGTGGTTCGGCGTCGGCGTACTTCTTCTGGCCCAAGAGCGCCCCGCCGAGCATCGACTTCGTGTTGAACGTCGTCCAGACGTCGGGCTGCGTCTTCTCGCGGATGACCAGGCATTCGCGGAGGAGCGGTTCGGCCTCGGTCCATTTTTTCTGCTCCAGGAAGCCCAGACCAATCTGGGCGAGCATGCCGGCCAGTTGCGGGCTGTCCTTGGGCAGCGCTTTGCGAGCCTCGGCCAACTGTTCTTGGAGCAAGTTGGCGAACTTGGCGTTCTCACCCGCCTTCGCGTAGGCATCGATCAATTGCCCTCCCACCCAGCTAAGATCGTGGTATTTCTTCGCGGCCTGATGAGCTTCTTCGAGCAGCGGAACCGCTTCGTTTAGTCGGCCCGCATCCTTGTAATTCACGCCCAAGTTCGCCACCAACTTAAGCGTTTCAGGGTGGTCCCGCCCGAACTTCGCCTCTTGACGCTTCAAGGTCTCCTCGAACAGGGGGATGGACTTGTCGAGTTGCTTCGCCGACCAATAGCCCGCAGCAAGGCTGTTCATGCTCCTGAGCGTGTCGGGATGTTCGGGACCGAGTTTGGCTTTCCGAAGCTTCAGCGTCTCCTCGAGGAGCGGCAGGGCCAGGTCCAGTTTACCGACATCCCGGTAGGCCGAGGTGAGGTTGTTCATACTGAGGAGCGTGTCGGGATGTTCGGGGCCGAGCTTGGCTTTCCGGAGCTTGACCGTATCCTCGAGCAGCGGCAGGGCCAGCTCCAGCTTGCCGGCCGCCTGGTACGCGACGGCAAGGTTGTTCATGCTCCTGAGCGTTTGGGGATGTTCGGGGCCGAGCTTGACTTTCTGGAGCTTGAGGGTCTCCTCTTGGAGCGGCAGTGCCAGGTCGAGCTTCCCGGCCGCCACATACGCCAGGGCGAGGTTGTTCATGCTGGTGAGTGTGTCGGGATGTTCGGCGCCAAGTTTGGCTTTGAAAAGCTTGAGCGACTCCTCGAGGAGCGGCAGTGCCAAGTCGCGCTTTCCGGCATGCTGATATGCCAGGGCGAGCTCGTTCATGCTGCAGAGCGTGTCGAGATGTTCGGGGCCGAGCTTGGCCTGACGAGTGGCACGGGCTTTCTCCAGCAGCACGATCGCCTTGCCGGGTTCCCCCAGGCCCACCAACGAATTGCCGAACTTGATCTGCATGGCCGCCACGACCAGCGGGTCGCCGATCGACTCGCCTTCGAGTTGCGCCACCGCCTTGTCCAGCTTCTCGACCAGGATCGCCTGCAACGGCCGTTCCGCCTTGGCGATCTCCTTCGGGTCCAGGTTCTCGAAGATCGAGCCGAGGATGTCGTTGGCCTTCTCGATCTGCAAGAGCCGCTTCTGGGCCTGCTCCGTTTGCGCGACCGCATCCAGCTTGGCGAGCCGTTCGCCTTCGGCCCGGTCCGCCTCGGCTTGCTGGGCCTGGCGCGCGTCCAGCTCAGCGAGGCGGGCGTCCGCCTCCGCCCGGGTCGCCCGCACCGCTTGCCAACTGCTGACGGCCACGCCCGCCACGAGCAGCAGCCCGATTGCCGCCGCCGTGGTCAACCCGGCCCGATGCTTCCGCGCGAACTTGCCCAGCCGGTAGCGCGCGCTGGGAGGTGCCGCCAGGACCGGCTCGCCAGACAGGTAGCGCTGCACGTCCGCCGCGAACCCGTTGGCCGTCTCGTACCGCCGGGCGCGGTCTTTTTCTAGCGACTTCATCACGATCCAGTCCAACTCGCCGCGCACCAGCTTCGTCAACCGCGCCGGTTCAATCTGCCGGCCGGCGGCCAGCGACGGCAGCGTGTTGCTCGAACTCAGCCGCGTACTTGGCCGCGGCGGTTCTTCTTCGCGGATGAGCCGCTTGATCTCGTCCCAGGCCGCTTCCTTGAAGCGCTGCTTCTCCAGCGGCGTCGTCCCGGTCAATAGCTCGTAGAGCAGCACCCCCAGCGAATAAATGTCCGAGCGGGTGTCCACATCGATGTTGTTGAGCTGTGCCTGCTCCGGGGACATGTAGAGCGGCGTGCCCAGTACCGTTTCGTGGGCCGTGTGCAGCGTTCGCTCGGTCAGCGATTGATGCATCGCCTTGGCCAGCCCGAAGTCGATGACCTTGGGGACCGGCAGGTCGTCGTAGGGGGCGACCAAGATGTTCGAGGGTTTCAGGTCGCGGTGGATGATCCCCTTCTGATGCGCGTGCTGGACCGCCTGGCAGACCTGGACGAACAGGTGGAGCCGCTCTTGGACGCTCAGCCGGGTGGCGTCGCAGTAGTCGGTGATCGGCACCCCTTTCACGTATTCCATGACGAAGTACGGTCGGCCCGCGTCGGTCAGACCGCCGTCGAACACCTTGGCGATGTTGGGGTGGTCCATCACGGCCAGCGCCTGCCGCTCGGCCTCGAAACGGGCGAGGACGGACTTGGAATCCATGCCCGCCTTGATGAGCTTCAGGGCAACCTTGCGGCGGACCGGCTCGGTCTGCTCCGCCACCCAGACCGTCCCCATCCCCCCCTCGCCAATCTCTTCCAGCAGCTTGTAGCGGCCGGCGATGACGGTGCCGGGCTGCTCGCGGGGAATGAAGGCCTGAGTCTGTTCCAAGCCCCCTGGAACCGGCCGGTCCAGCAGGTGACCAGCCCGGTCGTGCGCCCGCAGCAGGGCCTCGATCCGGCCCCGCAACCCCGCGTCGTCCGCGCAGGCTTGATCCAAGTAGGCGGCCCGTTCCGCAGAGGCCGGAATGTCCACGGCAGCGGCAAAGATGGACTCGGTGCGGTCAGGGGATTCGGCCATGAGTCAGTCCTCTTTCTAGCGGGATCGGTAGCTTCCCTCAGTTAAGCGTCGTTTCCGCTCCGCGCGCCTCACTAAAAGAACATTATCCACAGATTTCGCAGATTTCACAGATTGGGAAATCTTGATTTGAATCTGTGGAATCCGCGAAATCTGTGGACAATTCCTAATCCGCCTTCTCATCCAGAGCGTTGATCAGCCAGGCGCGGGCATACGTCCAGTACCGGCTGGCGGTGGCTCGGGAGATGCCCAGGGCCGCCGCCGCTTCTTCCTCGGATAGGCCGGCAAAATAGCGGAGCTTGACCAGTTCCGCCTTCTCTGGTTCGAGAGCCGAGAACCGCTGGAGCGCCTCGTCCAAATCCAGAAGTTCTTCTGCGGGCGCTTCGGCGGCAAGTTCCACGTCGGACAGCGGCACCCGCTCGCGCTGGCCGCCGTGCCTGATCCGCAGCTTCCGCCGGGCCCGGTCAATCAAGATCCGCCGCATCGCCTCGGCCGCGACGCGAAAGAAGTGCCGGCCATCGGCGAAAGCATGATCGCCAACCAGCCGCAAATACGCCTCATGCACCAGTGCCGTTGCGTTGAGTGTCTGCCCCGGATTTTCGTGCGCCAGCTTCGCTTCCGCCAGTCTCCGCAACTCGTCGTAGACCAGCGGCAAGAGCTGTTCCGCCGCAGCCGGATCGCCGGATTCCAATTTGCTCAGGATTTCACTGACGACGGACATGAGAGCTGCCTCAGCGCTTTCCTGCGAGCCGCCGTGTGACGGAACCGCTGGTGAGTTCCCGGAGGGCATCCTTTCCCACCCACCGGGCCGTGGGGTTCGGCATGGCCGCCAAGCGCTCGGCCACCCCCACGGCGGCAGCGTGGAGGGCGAGATTCCGCTTGCCGATGCAGCGGAGGGCCCAGTTCACCCCTTTCTTGACGAAGTTCCGCTCGTCCGTGGCAGCCTTCTCCACCAGCAGCAGCAGCCCCCCGGCAAATCCCGGCGCGCCGGGATCATCCGCCTGCTTGTCATGGCAGACCAGACTGGCCAGCAGCGCAAAGGCCGCCCGCTTCACGAACTCCCCTTTGCGGCTCGACCACTGAACGACTTTCTTCCAAGCGTGCGGCGTCCGGTCGAACAGGTGAAAGCAGACCGTATCGCAAATGGCCCAACTGTCGAATTCCCGGCACCACCGATCCATCTGTGCGGGCGTAACTCGCTCCGGCTCATCCATAAACGCCGCCATCATCCGGGCCTCATACCAGCCGGTCTCCCACAGCCCCGCCGCCAGCTCATGACTCCGCCCCAGGCGTTTGGCCAACTTGTGCATGTCCCCCACCGACACCCCAAATGCCTTGTCCGAGGGAATGGCGTATCGCGCCATGCCGTTGAGGGTCTTCTTGGTGGCGATGCGCTTGAGGGAGGCGATGACGGAATCGACCTGATTTGCAGGCAGGCGCTGCAGTTTCTGGTAGGTTGAATTGCGAGGCAAAATCACTCTCGACTAATGGGTTTCGGCAACTCGCGGAACTCGCAACTGTCCTTCATTTGATGCGAAAGAGTGATTTGAACCACGCCACGAATGCTTTGGCTTGGGCACTATGCGATTCAAAGTACTCCCGATATATCGCTTGCCCGTACGGTGCGCCTGGCTCCTCCTGCCAAGCAAGCCAGCAATGGAGATTGGCCTTTTTTCGGTCCTTTGGATTGGCGAATTTGGCACCGTTCGAGAGCGCGTCAGCGCTGGACTTCTCCGCAAACGAGTAAAGTGCGTCGTTCAAAGGCAAAAGGGTCTTGAGAAAGTCCTCAAGGTCGCCTTGGTGAAGCTGGTTATCCGGCATTAGCCACACACCAACTCGAACATTTAGTGTGGTTGACTCCTCGATATACCCGCCTGCGACAGGTTGAGCGGGCGGGTTCAGTCCGACTGCCTTCAGTGCCCTTTTAACTTGGGCCCATCGAGTGCCGGCCGTCGTATCGATGTCAATGATAAACCCGGCTGCCCGCCCCGTTCCTTTCGCGGCATCGATTTCGTTTTGAATGGCAACAATTACACCTGTGTCGTTCTTGCAATTCTTAACATCAACCGGGCGGTCATCGTCTGGCCAGTTCACCCCATGTTTCTTCACCAAGTTGATAACAACGAAGCCATCATGCTGGCTTTCGACGCAGAGGGCGGGTTTGGCTGCGCCTGTGGCCATTTAGCGAATCTCGACCTTGTTTTCCACAACAGAGGGGAGTCGATCTCCGGAAAATACAACGCTTTGCTTTAGTGATCGCTCAACTTTGTGGACGGCGACCTCTTTTGCCATCTCCGGATTTTTTCGGCAATATTCGCCGAGTCCTTCGATGCAATCCCAACTGTGCGTAGCTGCAAACACTTGAATGCCAAGACGCATCGAAGTCTCAATGACCAACTTCCACATATCGACCATCACGGAATAGTGTAGTCCGGTGTCCACTTCATCAATGACGAGCACGCCATTTCCTGCGCGGCTAAGAGCGGTTGCCAAGGACAAAAGCCGACGCATTCCGTCGCCCATGCTCCCCAAGGGAATTGGCTTAGGTGTATCGTCAACTACAGCAACGATTCCCCAGGGAGAATTGCCCGAACGATAGCTGTAATCGACCGGTAGGAAAACAATTTGGGACAGCCCTATCTCGATGACTCTCATCGCGTCGACAGCATCTTTCTGTCGGGCCTCCAGAATTACTTCGCTCCAAAGTTCGGCGAGGCGGCGAGGGCCAAGAGAGTCGGTTGGGATAAAGATCGCCGGGCGCGCATCCCTCGGATCAGGTCCAGGGCCGGCTCGTCCGCGGAATCTTGAATCCAGCAATAGTGCTCCTTTTTCCGTAACACCAAAGCCGCGCTCGCGTGACCACGGGGGTACTGCGCCTTCAAATACCACTCCATACGATGGACGAGCCTCGCGTTCAGTATCAAACAAGACACCTTGCTCCGAAGTCTCATCCAATGCTGTAAGGCGGACAACTAAATTCGGATAGCCGTTGTCCGACCGGAGCGAAAAAGAAACACCGTCACGGAGTTCGTGTCCGAAGAAAAAGTGCGTCAAATCGGGAAAGTTATCACGACCATCGCGAAAGCTGATCATCTCCCCACGTCGTGTGGCTGCTTCCGCGAGTGCCGAAGGACCACCACCGGAAGCGAGAAGGTAAAACGCTTCAAGAAGAGCAGTCTTTCCGCTGTTGTTCTTACCCACCAGGAGATTGACTCGCGCCAATCCGTCCATATTGAAGGACTGGAACCCGCGGTAATTCTGCACGTCGAGTTGAGTGATCATGGGGCTTCCATTATCCGGGCGAACTCTTAACCCGATAATTTAGCGTGTCCGCCGAAGCGTGGCCAGTATGCGCTTCACGTTCTCGTCAATCCTCGCCTTCACCAGCTTCCGCACCAGCGCCGCCGGCAGCGGCTTGTCCGCGGGAAAACGGATGGTCCCGGTGCTGGTGTCGTAGTTCTTGAGCTCGTCCAGGTGGGCCGCCACTGTGGAATTGCTCATCAGGTAAAAAGCGCAGTGGTTCGCGGTCGCGCCGAGGGCGACGAGCGGTTTCCCATGAAGTCGGAATGCGGCGAGGCCGTAGCTGATGCATTCTTCGGCCTGCGGCACCGCGGCTTTGATGGTCTTGCGAAGTTTCTCGAGCGCGGCCCTGTTGTCGTCGCTCAAGGCTGCGAGGTATTCGTCGAAAGTCTTGGGCTTAGCTGCCATCGCTTGTTTCCTGTTGCCCGTCGACATTGCGAAGGCAGGCAATAGTTATCCGAATCTGGTCGTAGGAAAATGCACCGTTGAGCTGGTCGAAGACCAGTTTCAGGCGCTCCAGCCCCACGGCTTTGACGGCGGCGGAGATTGTGGCGAAGCTTTCGTCATCGAGCCAGGGTTCCGGCGAGAGTTGTCCTTCCTGCATCAAAAAATCGACCAGATATCCAGTCACGGTCGAGTGGGCCCTGCCGGTTTGGGCCGCGACTTCTTCGATGGATCGGCCTTCGCGGAACAGTCCGTCCGCGGCCATTTTCGCAGCGCTCTTGGACATGGTCGAAAGCGATTCCGGAGTTGCGGAATACGCAGGATCATCGGTGATCGTCACATCCACAGGAACCTGGTTATCGGCGCAATAACGAGCGATTTCCTCGGTGAACGCCTCGCCATATTGCTGCGCCTTGTGGTCCCCCACGCCATGCACCTGTCGGAATCCCAGGAGCGTCGTGGGGCGGCGGCGAGCGAGGTCTTGCAATGTAACGTCGCCAAACACAACGAACGCCGGCACGCCCCGTTCTTCGGCCAGCCGCCGGCGGAGGAGCCGCAGAGCCTCGAAGAGGCCCGCATCCATTCCCACGGTGAAGTGCTTTCGGGAAGCGGGAGCGGCGACCGCCTTGCCTGCTGCCGGCTGGAGCAGTTTTGGCGTTTGTTGGCCGCGGAGCACTTCTCTCCCGCTCGGGGTGACTTTGAGCACCCTGTATTCTCCTTCGCGAGTGATGTAGTCCTGCCCGCAGAGTTGCTCGATCCATTCCCGCACCGTGTTCTTGCGCTCGTCTTTGAGCAAACCGTATGTCGAAAGTTGCTCATGCCTGTTATCGAGCACCCGCTGCTCCCGCGATCCCACCAGCACCTGCGCCACGTAGTCAGCGCCAAAATTCTCATTCACCCGGATCACGCACGACAGGATTTTTTGGGCGACGATCAGAGCGTCGGGGAGACACTCCTGCTGATCGAGGCAGACATCGCACGCCTGGCAATTCTCCGGCTCATAGGTCTGGCCAAAGTGCTCGGCGAGCGTCCGATGCCGGCAAGTGACCGACGTGCAGTAGTTTTCCATCAGCCGCAAGTTTGCGTCGGCCTGCTGCCAGGCCGACCCGGTCAGGTCGCTGCTGAGTTTCCGCCAGATCATGAAATCGTTGCCGCCATGCAGCAGGCAGCACTCGGCGTCGAGGCCATCGCGGCCGGCCCGGCCGGTTTCTTGCTGATAGTGTTCGAGCGACTTGGGCGATCCGGTGTGAAGCACAAACCGCACGTTGGACTTGTCGATCCCCATGCCGAAGGCGACTGTCGCCACTACGACATCGACCTGTTCGCTCAGAAAGGCATCCTGGTTGCGATGCCGCTCCTCGTCGGAGAGACCCGCGTGATAGGCCGCGACCTTCACACCGGCAGCACGTAGCGCGAGGGTGAGCGCGTCAACCTCCTTCCGCGAAATGCAATAAATGATCCCCGCCTCGCCCGCATGGCGTTGCAGGACCGCATGAATCTGCTGGCCGCTGCTGGCCCGGCGCAAGACGCGGTATTGCAAATTGGGCCGGTCGAAAGTGCCGACCAGAAACTCCGGCTGTTTGAGCCGCAACTGAACGGCGATATCCCGGCGGACTTGCTCGGTCGCGGTGGCGGTGAAGCTATGCACTCCGATGCCGGGAAAGTGTCCGCGCAGCTCTCCCAGCATCCGATACTCCGGCCGAAAATCGTGGCCCCAGTTGCTGATGCAGTGGGCTTCGTCGATGGCGATGAAGGAAATCGGCCGCTCACGGAGGAACGCCAGCATCCGCTCACTGACCAGCCGCTCGGGCGCGACATAGAGCAGCTTGATCCGGTCGGCACGAATCTCTTGGGCGATCCGCTGCCTTTCTTGCGGAGATAATGCGCTATGCACGGCCGCGGCGGGAATGCCGTTCTCCGTGAGGGCATCGGCCTGATCCTTCATCAGCGAGATTAGGGGCGAGACGACGACTGCAAGTCCCGGCAGCAACACTGCCGGAATCTGGTAGCAGAGCGACTTGCCTCCGCCCGTGGGGAGCACGACGACCGAGTCCCGCCCAGCCAGCACGGCCTGAATCGACTCTCGTTGCAGCGGCCGGAATTCGTTGTACCCCCAGTGAGTCTGTAGGACCGAAAGCAACTTTGATTCATCGACGGGCATCGGACAACTCCAGGAAAATCATCCGGCGGACAGGAACTGGCCAAATATCCAGTACAAGGTAGCCGTTTGTCAAGCCCGTCGCCACTGGGGAATCTCCTCCTGGGGTCGGGGTAGTGGTACAAATTGAAAATTCTGCGCTGCTTAAGAACTAGGCAGTGGTCTTTGCTTCGCCGACAAAAAATCAACGATCGCGCGCGTAACACCTTCAACAGAGTCGATCCAAGGAGCCGTCAGAGGATTCGAGTTGTCGGTGTTATCGACTAGGAACGGGCATTGGCCATAAGCCGCGTCAATTTGCACGTAGCTATCGTCCCCTGGAAAATAGAAAAACCAGACACCATCATCGTCGCCTGGATGACTGACCTGATGCTGGTGGAATTCCGCCTCGGGCAGCTTTGCTTTGACGGCCGCAATGATGCGGTCAATATCACGTTCCATGCCCTCATTCTACCAGCGCAGCAAAAAGCCCTGCCAGAGTGACGGGGTAAAATCCGCAGCTCAGCAAACGGCCATCGCAGCGGGAACCCGACACTGGCCAGACTTCTCAGGCAATCGGGGCCGCCAAATGTAGTTGTACCACCGGGGGTTTCACTTGCCCCGCGCTCCTGCGATACATTAACATGGACTTATGAGTCGGACCTTGGTTCAAAAGAACTGCCGACTCCCCGCCGATATTCCCGCCTGCTGACTCCCGCCTTATGAATCTCTCCCTGCGAGCTGCGCTCTGCTTTTGTGCCGTGATGGTGGGGATGCTGCTTTCGTTGCGAGCAAGTTGGGCCGGCGAACCGCAGTCGCAACCCCTCAACTTCGAAAACGACATCGTTCCGATTCTCTCCAAGTTCGGCTGCAATGCTTCGGGTTGCCACGGCAAAGCGGAGGGGCAGAATGGGTTCAAGCTGTCGGTGTTTGGCTTCGATCCGCCGGCTGATTATCGGGCAATCACGATGGAAGGGCGCGGGCGGCGAGTGTTTCCGGCTGCGGCGGAAAAAAGCCTGCTGCTGCTGAAGGTGAGCGGAGCCAATCCGCATGGAGGCGGGGTGCGGATTCTGCCGGATCGGCCGGAGTACGAAACGCTCCGCCGCTGGATAGCCGCCGGATTGCCGGTCGGCTCCGCGAGCGACCCCAAGGTGGTCAAGATTGAGCTGACGCCGCATGAAGAGACGCTGGCCACTGGCCAAACACGTCAACTCGTCGTGACGGCGACTCTATCGGACGGCAAGAAACTGGACGTCACGCGGCTGGCGAAGTTTCAATCGAATAACGACGGCTTGGCGTCGGTGGACGAGGAAGGGCTCGTTATTGCTGGCCAAACTCCTGGCGTAGTCGCCGTGATGGCAAGCTACGCGAACGAGGTGGATGTTTTTCATGTCCTCCTCCCGAAGGCGGAGAAAGTGGAACCGTATCCGCAAGTCGCCGAAAACAACTTCATCGACCAACATGTTTATCGCCGCTTGAAGCAGCTCAACATCGTGCCGGCTGAAGTTTGCGGCGATGCCGAGTATTTGCGGCGGGTCTACCTCGATCTCATCGGCACGCTGCCGACTGCCGATGAAGCCCGCCGCTTTATTGCGGAAACCAAGTCGGACAAACGCAAGCTGCTCGTGGACGAGCTGCTGGCGCGACCGGAGTTTGCCGATTACTGGGCGCTCAAATGGGCGGACCTCTTGCGCGTGGACCGGCAGGTGCTCGGCCACAAGGCGGCTTACGACGAGTATCGCTGGATTCGCAGCAGCCTGGCCAAGAACAAACCGCTCGACCAGTTCGCCCGCGAGGTCATCACCGCGCTGGGTCCGCTGGCGGAAAATCCGCAAGGATACATCTACAAGACCGCTTCGCAGCCGGGGCAGGCGGCGAGCACCATTTCGCAAGTCTTTCTCGGTGTGCGGATTGAGTGCGCCACTTGCCACCACCATCCTTACGACCGTTGGAGCCAGACCGATTACTTCGGCATGACCGCCTACTTCACGCAGCTTCAGCAGAAAACAACGCCGCTGGGGGAAGTGCTGCTGGCAGTCGGCGATCCAGCGACAAACCATCCCCGCACCGGCCAGCCGATTACCGCCCATCCGCTCGGTCGGCCGATGCCGGAAAAGAACGTTGCCGGCGACCGCCGCATCGAGCTCGCCACCTGGCTCACCGCGGCGGACAATCCCTGGTTCGCCCGCAACATGGCCAACCGCGTCTGGGCGCCACTATTAGGCCGCGGACTGGTCGAGCCGGTCGATGACTTTCGGGCGACGAACCCGCCGAGCAATCCAGAGCTGCTCGCCGCCCTCGCCGCCCATCTCGCCGCCAGCAAGTTCGACCTGCGGGAGCTGATCCGGGCCATCACCGCCTCTCGCACCTACCAGCATTCCACCAAACCGAACCTCACCAACAACCGGGACGAGCAAAACTACTCGCGCGCCCTTCTCAAATCGATGGATGCCGAAGTCCTGCTCGACGCCGTCTGCCAGGCGACCGGCGTTCCGGAGAAATTCGAAGGAGTCCCCGCCGGCTCGCGGGCCATCCAACTCTGGGACAGCCAGGTGGACCACTATTTCCTCCGCCTTTTCGGCCGCCCTACGCGGCAGACGGTCTGCGAGTGCGAGCGAGTCACCGAGCCGAGCGTCGCGCAGGTGTTGCACCTGCTCAACAGCGAACGGGTGCAGGAAAAGCTCTCCCACGAAAACGGCTTTGTCGCCAAACTGGCTAAAAGAGAATCCGACAATGCCCGCGCCGCCGACGAACTGTATCTCAACCTCTTTTCCCGCCTCCCCACCGATGCCGAGCGCCAAGTTGCGGTAGAATATCTGTCACGAGCCGGCGATTCCGCCACCCGCCGCACCGCCCTGGAAGATTTGGCCTGGACGATGCTTAACTCGCTGGAGTTTGTGTTCAACCACTAGACGGCAGAGTGCAAAGTGTAGAGTGTAAAGTGCAGAGTTAAGAACTCCCTGCTCCGCACTCTGCACTTTACACTCTGCACTTTACACTTCCCCATGCCCGCCACCCTCACCACCCCCACCCAGCTCCTCCCGCCCCAACTCCTCGCGCAGCTCGAGCGCCTGGAACTGGTCAGCCGCAAGATTTTTCGCGGGCGAATGAAAGGGGAACGCAAGAGCAAGCGGAAGGGGCAGAGCGTGGAGTTCGCCGATTTCCGCAACTACGTGGCGGGGGACGACCTGCGGTTCATCGACTGGAACCTCTACGCCCGGCTCGACAAGCTGTTCCTCAAGCTCTTCCTGGAAGAGGAGGACCTGCATTTCTTCGCCCTCATCGATACCAGCGGCAGCATGGATTTCGGCGAGCCGACCAAGCTGGACTACGCCCGGCAACTGGCGGCTTCGCTCGGTTTCATCGGCCTGATTCGCGGGGCCCGGGTGAAGATCGAAACGCTCGGCAGCACGCACAAGAACCCCGGCCCCACGCTCCGCGGCCGGGCCAGCCTGTGGCGGATGATGGACTACATCGGGAACATCCAGGCGGGCGAGAACGTGCCACTGACGACCGGCATCAAGAATTTCTGCGTCCGGAACACGGGGAAGGGAATCTTCATCCTGATCACCGACCTGATGGACAAGGAAGGGTACGACAAGGCCCTCCGGTTCCTCGTCGCCCAGCAGATGGACGTCTACATCATCCACGTCCTCTGCCCCGAGGAAATCAGCCCCGAGCTGAAGGGGGATCTCAAGCTCGTCGATTGCGAGGACAACGACCAGGCCGAGGTTACCGTCAGCCGCCCGCTGCTGGACAAGTACAAACGCACGCTGGCCAGCTTCATCGACGGGGCCCGCGACTTCTGCAACCGCCGCGGCATGAATTATCTGATGACCAGCACCGACACCCCGGTGGACAAGCTGGTGGCGAGCTATTTGAGGAAGCGGGGGCTGGTGAAGTAATGAGAAAAGTGCATTCTGAAGTAAGTAAATTGAATGGCAATCGCTAGGCACGCGCAGGACGTGCTGCGCGATTGCTTAAAACTAGGTTCACAAGTTTTCGAACTTCGTCTTGGTCGGTAGTTAATTTGATGCAGTTCTTGAATCGCTGAGCGCCTATCAACTCGAGCAATTTGCCCAAGACTTCGTCCATAAACGATGGCGTGTAAGCTTCGACACCACTAAGGTCGACGTCAACGGAACCGTGCTCTTCAAGAGCTTCAACCAAGGCTTTTCGGACGGGTTCGCCTTGGTCGCGAGTCACAAGTACATCGCCAAACCGTCGAAATTGGAATTCAATAGGACTGCTTGCAGTGGTCATTGGAAAAAATCCTCCATTTCTGTGCCCTCCATTGGCGGTAACGTGCTGTAAACCTCACCCATGGGCAAGAGGGAGTCAAGGTCAATAAGCATGGCAATCCAGGTTCCGTTCCACCCCTGGTGCGTGACACTATGATATTCTTGCCGAGTCCATCGCTTTCTGTAGAGGGTTAATATCTCGTTGTCAGAAAATAGCCGAAAAGTTCCTCCGTTTCGGACTACGAGCTCACTCACAACGTATAAGCCATATCCGGAGTGGCGATCTGGTTTGCTGGTTACAAGAGGCGACGTGGCAAGCTTTGCGGCCAACTCTCCGCGTTGAAGCCGTGATACGAGAGATGGATTTGTTCCACAAAGAATGGACTGTCGGATTCCCATTCCAGTGTCCACGATGCAGATCGTCAGCTTATTCCGTCGCGGATAGACCTGGGCGCATGCGAACGCGCTCGCAACCGCGCCTGCATGCCGATGCACATTTTCGATAAGTTCGGCAAAGGCAATTATAAGGCCTGATCGAGCACGCTTGGGGAGAGGAATGTGATGGTCGATGATGTCCACAAGTTTGGTAGAAACATCTTCGGGATTCTTGTCGAGGATTGGCTCGATGGCCAACGTAAAGAAGTTGTCGGGCTGCGCGAGGATTGGAGCTGGAGCGACTCCTGAGAACCCGACCGCATCCAAATACCGTTCCGTAAGTTCTGAAGCGTTGCGAATTTGCGGGCGAATCTCTCTCGCGGTGCACCACGCCATCAACGCGGCAAGGCCGACGACGTAAACATGGTCTACATCCTTAAAATCCAGAATCAGTTCATCGCACTCTTTGTCCAAACGTGCCAAGAGAACTGCGAGCGATTCCATCCTGCGAATATCGGTAAGATCTGTAGTTATCCGAACTGTTGCCGTGCGTCGTCCTAGCAATGAGCGAGAAACTTCGTACTGTACGACTCCTCCTTGGACGTCGGAAAATGTTCGTCTTTCAATTACTGTTTCAAAATCCGTGAACACCTCAGCCGTAAGAACATCAGCAAAACTTGTTGCTTTTGTCGCAAAGTGCGATGCTTCTTGGGACAGTAAATCTCTGACTCTGCGACGTAATTTCTTCGGACACCTTCCTTTAGATCCTCGGATGCTCTTCTCTAGGACCAACTGCCATCCAGGTTCGCGCAATGCCAGTTCGTGAAAGAGTTCGAGCACATTCGCAACCACTTCCGCCGGTGCTGAATTCAAGACCAGAAACAACACGCGAGCCGAATCTGAGATAGAAAAACTAAGCAGCTCTGTCGCTGTCGAACCTATTTCTGACGGGGTAAGACGGGCGCGAGAGATTATCGGAATGAGTCGTTCTGGCATTTGAGGGGTTTGAGCGATGAGAGCCTCAGGGACTCCTACCATTGTAGCTCGCTTCTGGCAGTGACGAACACCCATCACGGGCTCCACCGACGCGAGGTCGGTGGGGGCCGTTGTTGTCGGAGAGTCTTGGCTAGTGCAAAATCAGTTCACCGACCGACGCGAGGTCGGTGGGGTCTGAGAGAGGTCGTTGTCGACGCGCCCCTCGTCCTCTTCTGCCCCACCGACCTTGCTGGGAGCGCTCAAGACGCCGCAATCACGGCAGCGCGACGATTTCAACCGGGCCCCCTTTGACAATGTTGATGCGCAGCGAATGCCGGTGCAGTAAATTCATGCCGACCAAGGGCTGCGCGTCGGCTGCCTGGACTTCGATGGGCCGCGGCTGCCCGTCCCAGACCACTGTGGCTGAATACACGTCGAACAGGTCTGTGCTTCCGTCCGCAAGGATTCCTTGCTCGCGACCGAGCCATGTTAACCCAAGCGAAGCAATCACCGCGGTCGGCAGGGTCAGATCGCCGCTGAACCCAGTGTCAATCACCCCCTCCACGGTGCGCTGCTGCCGATGCGGCCCGACGACTGGCAACCGAATCACAGCCTCAATATCGGCGTTTACACTTCCGGTAATCATCAGGTCCCCAGCCGCCTGCCGAGGCCAAAACGATGGACTCCCTGATGGCCAATCCGCACGAACCAGATCTGCGCATCGGGACAGCGCGCCAGCAGACGCTCCGCGGCCTCCAGCGTCTGATCGGCGATCTCGAATTCACCGGTTTCCACGTCGATGGCAACGATCCGGCCCTGGTTGCCGGATTCCACCTGGGGACGGATTCGTTGCTCATAGATTTCCGTTCCCAGGCGAGCGTGTTCTTCTTGGGTGAAACGCGGTTGGCGGACGGTCATGGCAAGTCTCCTTGGGGGGCTGCGACTTGATTGCATTGTACGCCGAGACCGCTGGACTGTCACGACAAACCCTCTGCATCCAGGATGGCCGCGCTGGCTAGTGCAAAATCAGTTCACCGACCGACGCGAGGTCGGTGGGGTCTGATAATCGGGGTCGGGAGTCTTTGGCGCGTCTGACCGTACCATTCCGAAACGCTTGGACGCCAAAGACTCTAGGGCCCCCTCGCGTAGCTACTCCCTGCGGCCGGCATTTCCAAGGCCGAGGGCCTGCGGGTCGGTGCCGATCGATGAAAGACGTGACCGGCTTACGCAAAGCGGGGTCTTTCTGGACATGGATGGCTCAACCGGATGGCGACGTCAGGGGGACGGGAGTCTTTGGCGGCGGTGATTGTACCCAATGGAAAACAACTAGCGCCAATGACTCCCGACCCCGGCTTCAAGAAATCTTCATAATTCTTGCCTCCCGGCACTTCCAGGCACTTGACAGTGCCAACTGAACACGTGTATCATTCTGAAGTTAAGTCGTCAGTAACTACGTCCATGTATCTTAGGAGAACTTCCATTACTAGGTGCGAACAGAAGAAGAATGAGATGATGCCGGCAGCGGCGGGGGAGTTGGCGGCGCAGGGGGGTGTTGCGAAAATGGAGGGGGGAGAGCTCGGTTCCTCGCCGGTTTTTCCCCTGTCCCATGCGAGGGAGTCGAGCGAATTTCGCAACGACCTGGCGAAAAGTGGCGAGGGCGAAGCAGACGATTCGCAACCGCTCGACCAGCTTCCTCGGGCGGTGCTGACGACTCGGCGGGGGCGGCCGGCCGCTCTCACGCCGCAGCTCCAGGAGCAGCTCTGCTTGCTCCTCTCGGTCGGGCTGACCCGGAGGCAGGCCGCGGCCCATCTGGGGGTTGACCACACCACCCTCAGCCATACCGCCGCCCGCGACGCTGAATTTGCGGCAGACCTGAAACGGGCCGAGGAGATCGCCAGCGGGCGGCCGCTCCTGGCCATTTTCGAGGCCAGCCGGAAGAATTGGCGGGCCGCGGTCTGGCTGGTGGAGCATCGGCGGCTGCATCCCCCGGCACTGACGCCGGAAGAGAAGGAAGAGAAACACCGAGAATCGGTGGAAGACGCGCGGCGCACGGGCGAGATCGCTCTCGCGGCGAGCGACGCGGCCTGGGGGCGCGATTCATCCTCCGGGAAGAAAAGGAAGTAGAATGAGAATGATGAACCCACTCCTCGAACGATCTCTGCTCGTCAACCGCCGCGAGTTCTTCGGCCGCTCGGCCTGCGGCATTGGCTCGGCGGCGCTGGCGTCGCTGTTGACGAAGGATGGACTGGGCGCGGATTCCACGGCATCCCGCATCGGCGGCTTGGACGGCGTGCCGCATTTCGCCCCCAAGGCTAAGCGGGTGATCTATCTGTTTCAAAACGGCGCGCCGACGCATTGCGATTTGTTCGATTACAAGCCGAAGCTCAAGGAGTTGCATGGCCAGCCGGTGCCGGAGGCGGCTGTGGCGGGGAAGCGGTTTAGCACGATGACCGGCTCGCCGACGGGAAAGCTGATGCTCGCGCCGGTGGAGCCGTTTGCCCAGCATGGACAGAGCGGGGCGTGGGTCAGCAATTTCCTGCCGCACACGGCGAAGATTGCGGATGAGCTGTGCTTTGTGAAGAGCATGCACACGGAGGCGGTGAACCACGCGCCGGGGATTTCGTTCTTCCTGTCGGGGGCGGAGCTGCCGGGGCGGCCGACGCTGGGGGCCTGGCTGAGCTATGGCCTGGGGAGCGACACCGAGAGCCTGCCGTCGTTCGTGGTGATGACCTCCGTCAGCAAGGGGACCACCTGCGGCCAGATTTTTTACGACTTCTACTGGGGGAGCGGCTTTCTGCCGTCGAAGTATCAGGGGGTCAAGTTCCGCGGCGGGAGCGAGCCGGTGCTGTACCTGGATAACCCTGACGGCCTGAGCCGGCAGACGCGGCGGACGCAGCTCGACGCGATTGCGAAACTCAACGAGCTGAAGCAGCAGGAATTCGCCGACCCGGAGATTGCCACCCGCATCGCCCAGTACGAAATGGCGTACCGGATGCAGACCAGCGTCCCCGAGCTGGCCGATTTTTCGGACGAATCCGCCGCCACGCTGGAGATGTATGGGCCAAGCGTGAAGGAGCCGGGCACGTTCGCCTACAACTGCCTGATGGCCCGCCGCCTGGCGGAGCGCGGGGTCCGCTTTGTGCAGGTCATGCACGCCGGCTGGGACCAGCACGGCAGCCTGACCACCGAGCTCTACACCCAGTGCAAAGACACCGACCAGCCGTCGGCGGCCTTGGTGAAAGACTTGAAGCAGCGCGGCTTGCTCGATGACACGCTCGTCATCTGGGGAGGGGAATTCGGCCGTACGCCGTTCTTGCAAGGGAACCTCAATGATCGCCCCAAGTGGGGCCGCGACCATCATCCCTACGCTTTCACCGTCTGGATGGCCGGCGGCGGCATCAAGCCCGGCATCAGCTACGGCGAATCCGATGAGCTGGCCATGTCCGCGGTGAAAGACCCCGTCCATGTCCACGACTTCCAGGCCACGCTCCTGCACCTGCTCGGCATCGACCATGAGAAGCTCACGTACAAGTTCCAGGGCCGGTATTTCCGGCTGACGGACGTGCATGGGAAGGTGGTGAAGGGGATCTTGGCGTAACGGTTATGGTCGATCGGGCGGCGTCTGACGAGCCGAATCCAACATTCGCAAGGCAGTGATCGCCAGTCCGCAGATGATGGCCAGGGCGTCCGTCACGGTTCTTGCAGCAAGAGCGCTGCAAAACCGGCCTGTTGGAAGTGTTCGTCCGCCGTCAAAGCGCAATCGATGTTTCGGTCTTGCATGACGACGAACGAAATGCAGTCGGTCAGACTCCACTCCTTGTCCATCCGATTCCGATACAGTTCCCAGCCTCGATTCCACAAATCAGCCGAGATCGGCACCACTTCGACATCATCTCTCGCTTGTAGATGGTCAACGAGCTTTACAGCATGAAGCCGCCACGCACTGCGCGAGAGCATGTTCGCCGTTTCGAGGAGGACGGGGGTCGTGGTAATGATCTTGCCGCCGATTTGGAGCGCCCAGCGACTTGCTCGCGCGTGATATTGGTCTTGCTTAATGATGAGCGCGGCCCAGAACACGGTATCCGCCAGCACATTCCCGAATTGCGTCATCGCTTCGGGCTTCCGTACAAGTAGTGATCGTGCTGCGCGGCCAGGTCAGCCGGCGCTCCCGGCAGATCGGCGGCAAGATCTAAGAGATCAGCGAAGCGGGGCGGGTTTCCACTCGCAACTTCGCACGAAATGCGCAGCGGCTGACCAATGGGTAGCTCGACGGGTTCATCGGGGACAATGAACTTGCCGTCAAAGTGGGCGGTGATGGTGGTCATTGGGGAATCCTAAGAACGGCTCTAACTATAATCCTATCTCGATTGCTCGCTTCCTACAACATTGAGTGGGGTAGGCTTCCAGCCTGCCCAGATTAGATATTGCCAGGCTCGCCAAAGAAGATTGCCGCGCGTTTCGCAAGCTCCTCGAGTTGGCCCGCGTCCGCCATAACGGTGGCTATGACGCGAAAATTGTCAGGCATTGGTCCGGACCGCAAATCAGCTCGAATAGAGACGTGGCCGAGCCCGTCGTGGCTGCATCGCAGGGTCAACTCACCTTCCAAAGAGGACCATTCGAGCTCGCCTTGCCATCCACCCCATTGCCGGGCCATGTTTGCAAACAATTGAGCCGGGTGTGATGGGCAGTAGTCCCACACGCGGCCTTGAGCGGTCAAATCCGGTTGCGAAATTCGGAGCGAAAAATACTCGATAGGCTTAGACCTATCTGTGGGAATTCGTTCAAAGAAAACAAGCTCATCGCCGGCATAGGAGATTACGAATTCGTCCATCGTAGCGGCTCTCGGCAAGGTGCAATTTCTGGGCAGGCTGGAAGCCTACCCCACGGCTCACTTATCCTCCCCCGTCTCCAGCACCGCCATGAAGGCTTTTTGCGGGATGTCGACCTGGCCAATGGATTTCATCCGTTTTTTACCTTCCTTCTGCTTGGCCCACAGCTTCCGTTTGCGGGTGATGTCGCCGCCGTAGCATTTGGCGGTGACGTTTTTTCGCATTGCGGGCTTGGTCTCGCGGGCGATGATGCGGCTGCCGATGGCGGCTTGGATGGCGACCTCGAACATGTGGCGGGCAATCTCTTCCTTGAGCTTCTTGCAGACGGCCCGGCCGCGGCGGTCGGCGTCGGCCCGGTGGCAGATGATGGCCAGGGCGTCCACCCGGTTGGCGTTGACCATGATGTCCATGCGGACCAGGTCGGCCGGTTGATAGCCGATCAGCTCGTAGTCCATCGTCCCGTAGCCGCGGGTGGCGGATTTGAGCTTGTCGTGCAGGTCGTAAATGACTTCGGCCAGGGCGATGTCGTAGACCAGCATCGTCCGCGTGGGAGAGAGATACTCCTGCCGCACCAGCGTGCCACGGCGGTCCTGGCAGAGCTTCATCACCTGGCCGATGTATTCGCTCGGCTGAATGACGTTCACGCGGACAATCGGCTGGCGGAATTCTTCAATCTGGCCGCTATCCGGCACGTCCTGCGGCTTATGGACCTGCACCACTTCGCCGCCTCGAAGCACGATTTCATACGTCACGTTCGGCGCGGTCTGCACCAGGTCAACATCCGCTTCCCCCTCCAGCCGCTGCTGGATGATTTCCATGTGCAACAAACCGAGGAACCCGCAGCGAAAGCCGAAGCCGAGGGCATCGCTCGTTTCCGCCTCGAACTCAAAGCTGGGGTCGTTGATGGAAAGCTTTTCCAGGGCGTCGCGCAGCTCGGTAAAGTCCTGACCATCGGACGGGTAGAGGCCGCAATAGACCATCCGCTTAGGCTCTTTATAGCCGGGAAGCTGAGCCGCCCCTTTGTCGCCGGGGATAGTGATGGTATCGCCGATGTGGATCATGCTCAGCGACTTAATGTTGCAGATCAGGTAGCCCACCTGTCCGGCTTGCAGGGTGTCGCACGGCGTTTGCTTGGGGGTGAACTGCCCCAGCTCCACCACTTCATGCGTGGAATTGTTGCTGATGAAGCGGACTTTCGTGCCGCGTTTCACCGTGCCGTTCATCATGCGGACGTAGGTGATCGCCCCGCGGTAATCGTCGTAATGGGAGTCAAATACCATCGCCTGCAAGACCCCTTCGGGATCTCCCTTCGGCGGCGGAACGCGGTCGATGATCGCGCTGAGCAGTTCCTTGATGCCGATGCCGGCTTTGGCGGAGACGAGCAGCACCTCCTTCTGATCAATCGCCAGCGTGTGCTCGATTTCGACGAGCACTTCGTCAACGCGGGCGTTGGAGAGATCGATCTTGTTGATGATGGGTACGATATGCAGCCCGCCGTTCATGGCGGCAAAGCCGTTGGCCAGCGTCTGAGCCTCCACGCCCTGGGCCGCATCGACGACCAGGATGGCTCCCTCGCAGCAGGCCAGCGAGCGGCTGACTTCGTAGTGAAAATCGACGTGGCCGGGGGTATCAATTAGGTTCAGCTCGTACTCTTGCCCATCGCGGGTATATTTCATCGCCACCGCGCGAGCTTTGATCGTGATCCCCCGCTGCCGCTCCAGGGCCATATCGTCGAGCAACTGCGCCTGCATCTCCCGGATAGCCACCGTGCCGGTAGCTTCCAGCAGCCGGTCGGCCAGAGTGCTCTTGCCGTGGTCGATATGGGCCACGATGCAGAAGTTGCGGATGTGAGAAGTAGCGGGCATTTTCAAGAGTCAGGGGTCAGGAGTCAGGATTTGTTGATTTCGCCAGTTGCGGATGATTTTCGGCAAGCCAAGCTTCCACGAGCTGCTGGAATTCGCGGGCCTTCTTCAACAGTTCTTGCGATTCGGTGTGGCTGGCGACCTCCGCCACGTCGTAGTCCAGTTGATTGCGCTTGCGGCGGCAGGCGTCAAAGTAAGTGGCATAGGGGATCGCCTTGGCACCCACCGCGATTTCGACAGCTTGAAACGTGGTTTGATGATGGCCTTGTCCAATCACTCGATGACCAGTTGCGGCGATCACCATCTTCGACAGTTGCAGCACGGCGTTATAAGCGGTGGCGAACGCCCGGTCATCGGACAGGCCGGGGAGCGCGGCGTCCTTCAGATCACGTTCCACGACCGACCGCAGATCATTCTGCTCCGACTTGCTCGTGGCATGCCGTTGCACTCGACCGGTCTGCAGTAAGTCTCGCCAGGTCATGTTCGTTTCCGATCAGAAAGATTTTTTCGCGCTGCAGGACCGTGGACAGAAAATGGTTTCGGGCCGCGACCTTCGTCGCAAGCTCGGGGACCGTGTAGACGGAAGCGTTGATGGCGCGGGAGAGTTGCCGCTCCGCAGTGCAGAGCGCCAAGGAGATGTCCGCCAGGCCCACGTCCCCGACGATCAACAGATCGATATCGCTCGACGCATGCTCTTCGGACCGGGCAACCGAGCCATGAATGAAGGCGATGCAGATGCGATGGGCGACCCCCGCCAGGGCACTTTGCACGACCTCCGCCAGCCCCGCCGTTTTCGCCAGTAGCCCCACCAGTTCGGCGTACACGGGACAGTTTCGGTTTGCCCGAAAATAAACTCGGTTCCCTTCCTGGTGTCGGACCAGTATCTCTGCCGCGACCAGGGACTCGAGCTCTCGCTGTAAGCTGGAGGGGTTGCGACGACCCAAGTGGGCGGCCAAGTCGGACAGATACCACGAACGACCGGAATCCAGCAGCACCGTGGTCAAGATGGCTTGACGAGTCTTCGGCAATAGAGCGTCAATGATTGCTTTCCTACGCATCATGCGTAAGTCTATACGCGCCGTGCGTAGGCGGCAAGGTGGTCGCGAGTAGGTCAAATAATGCCAAGTGGAGGGGACGGATTGGAAAACTCAAGGTTGCCCAACGACTTTTTTTCTTCGCCCGGGACGAGGAGCACGATCATCGTCACTTGCGACCGGGCGTCCTCTGGCAATTCTTCTAGATGAGTCCAAATCAGATTATCGCGCTGAACTCGGTCGAGTCCCTTGAAGTCTGGATCGATGACTCGAATCCGAATCGAGCAACTGTTGTAGCGGTACACGTCGATTTTCGCGCGGGGATGCAGGGCACCGTAGCCTTTGAGCACTCCCTCGACACTCACAACATCGCGATCCGCGGTTGGTGTTCTTGCCTTAGCCATTTCACACTCTCTTTTCTATCCAAGTCAGAATGATCTCCACCGCTCTTACGAAAGTGATTGCTTCCAGCGACCGAATCGTGCCCGTTTCATACCGCATGTCCGTGTTCCAAGAAATCACATGCGAAAACTCCTTGGCAATGACCATCGGCAGCCGCACACCAGTAATCCGTTCATATCGATCTCGCAAGCTATCCAGACTGTGACCACGAGTGCCACGGAAGGATTCCATCATTTCCGCCCGCTTCGTCGCGCCTAGTCGGGAAAGCAGCAACGCTTTAAAGGCACACTCCACAGAGTATCCTGCCAAGTAAACGGCACCCGTGGTGCGGTCGGCATTGAGCAATGTTCGAGCGTCCTCAAAGCGCTGCAGCGCCGCTCGAATGAATTCTTGCGATTTCCCGCTCTTGGGTAGCGCCATCCCAGCACTCTCACCGCCCGTTTTCTAGGTTTTTCGCTTCTCCCTATGAAACTCCAGCCTCGCGATCCCCCCGGCCCCAATAAACCCCGCGTCGCCGCCGAGGGTCGCAAAATCGATGGTAGTCCGCTGGGCGGGAATGGGAAAGGCGTGCTTGCGAACGACGGCGCGGACCCGCTCGATGAATTTCTTCCCCACCGGGGCGTCGTGCCCGCCAAAGTTCATCGCTCCGCCCAGAATGACCGCTCCCGGGTCAATCGTGTGCATCAGCGTGACGATGCCGAGGCCCAACCAGGTGGCCAGCTCCTGAATGAGATCGCTGGAGAGTGCATCGCCGATCTCCGCTTCCTCGGAAACCATGAGCGCGGTCAGCTCTTCACCTTTCGCCACGCGGTTGGCCAGCGTGGTCTTGCGGATGCGAGCGTTGAGCTCTTGCCAGGCTCGCTTCACCAGGGCGGTGGCACTGCAATACGCCTCCAAATGCCCCGGCTGGCCGCAGCCGCACATGCGGGCGGCGGGGCTGTTGTCGATGATGATGTGTCCGCACTCGCTGCCGTGGCTGTTTTCGCCGTCGATGGAGAGATCGCCAATGATGATGCCGCCGCCGACGCCGGTGCCCAGCGTCAAAAACACGATGCTGTGATACACTTTTCCGCTGCCGACCCAGAATTCGCCGTAAGCGGCTGCGTTGGCGTCGTTGGCGTAGGAGACCGGCAGGCCGAAGGCATCCGCCACACACTTTTTGATGGGGAAGTTGTACCAGTGCGGCAGATTGTGGGGCTGTAGGAGCATCCCCTTGGGAATATCCATCGTGCCGGGGGTCGCCAGGCAGACCGCGGCGAGGTCGTTCATCGTCAGGCCGATCTCCCGCAGCATTTCGTCCGTCGCCTGACGGGCCCTGTGGACGGCATCCTGCGGCCCGGCTTCCTCATTCGTCGCAAGATGGGTCTTGGCCACCACCCGCCCCTCGTCGTCCACCACTCCCAGCTTGATGTTCGTACCGCCGACGTCCAAGCCCAGGAAAAAGGGGCGTTTGGCATCCTGCGGAGAGACGGTTGCTTCCTGCGAAGTGGACATGGGCGCTCTCGGCAGGTTTTAGAGGTGGGAAACTGGCGGCAATCGGGCTACCAGCAAGATAGCGCCGCGGGCGTTTTTGGGCTAGCGGGACCAAGAATAGTAGCCGGCACGCTCCGTGTGCCGAATGCCCCCTCACGGAGTGAGCGGACTACTTTGCCACCTGCGTCTGCATCAGGCTGGTGGCGATGGCCTGGAAGACCGGCTCCATCTTTTCGAACTCGCGGGTCTCGGCCTGGTAGTGCCAGACCAGGGTATAGGTAGGAGTCTGGACGGCGCGGATTCTGGCTTCCACCAGCAGGTCGAGAAAGAAGAAGCAAATATCGACCCCCTGAGCGGGCACATCGCCGACTTTCTCCTTCGCCTCGAGGATTTCCAGCTCGGGATAAACTTCGCGGATGGTTTCAATCACCGTGTCAATGATTTCCCCCATCGCCTGCTTCGCGGGATAGACGTGCAGCGAGAAGAAGCTCGTTTCCTCGCTCTGCACCGTCACGCTGCGGGGCCAGGCCTCCAGCTCCTCATCCACCAGAGACCAATTCTCCGGGTAGTAAAAGCGAATTCCCAGATGTTCGTACAGCGCGGGCATGGGTGACTCTGGCCTTCAAAAAGGGACATTATTTTAGCCTATCCTTGCGACCCAGCGGCGGGAAGAGGCGGACGTCACGAGCCCTACGCGCAAGCGTTCAAGCGAGGGAGTGTCGCTCAGCGCCCCGAAGATTGACCGCTGCTATAATACCCCCTATGAACTACAGGGGCTGGAGTCTATTGCCATGACCACCAGGCCCAATCGTCGCTGGCTGCAATTCAGCTTGCGGACGTTCTTGATTGTTCTCACCCTGCTCGCAATGGGGCTGGGGTACGTCTCCTTCCGAGCCCGAGAGCAGCGGGAGGCGGTCGCTCGGATTAACGAACTCGGCGGACATATTCAATACGACTACCAAAGGGGCTCCAATCCCAAGCCAAGCCCGCCTGGATGGCCCTGGCTGCGGCGGCTCGTGGGAGACGAGTATTTTCAGGACGTCGCCTTCGTGAATCTGGGCAATACGAAGGTCAGCGATGCCGATCTGCGTCTCATCAGTAAATTGCGCCGGACCAAGATACTGACTCTCGATGGGACCAACATCTCGGATGAAGGCCTCGCATCCATACGAGGAATGTCCGAATTGCAAAGCTTGGGGCTGATGAAGACCAAGGTCACGACCGAGGGGATTCGCCGCATGCGCCCGCCGCGTACAGGAAGCACGGTCCGCTTGGCGGAAACGAGCATTGGTGATGATGCCCTGCCTAATCTGTCTAGTTGCGGATTCTTGATTCTTGACGGAACGGCCATCACCTCGCAGGGTGTCCAGAAACTGGCGGAATCCAAGACTTTGATTGATTTCTCCATCCAACGAACCGCGGTGGACGACGCAGCCGTTCCTTCCCTGGTCAAAATCAAGACGTTGACATGGCTTTTGGTGTGGGATACCAAAATCAGCGGAGAGGGGTTGTTCAGGTTGCGAAACGCTTTGCCCAACTGCCACGTTGATGGCCCGGTCGTTGATTTTTCGGGTGGATTCAACCCCGCTGCTCCTGGTCCTGAAGGGGGCGGTTGGAAACCGAGGATGGAGCGACTCCTGTGGCTCAACAAGGCCCAGCACCTCAAGTTAGTTGTCCTCGCCGATCCCTTGGTCACTGACGGCCACCTGGCAACGCTCGAAGGTCTGGACCATTTAGAATTGCTCGACCTCCGCGGCGCCAGCGTCACTGACGCAGGTGTGAAGAGACTTCAAAAGGCGTTGCCCAAGCTGAAGATTCACCGCTAACAATTCCCAAGACTTCTCGAGCCGCGCGGCTGCGCGGACGAGTAAGATGTCGTTTACGCGCACGCACCTGGAAAGTCGAGGAAGTGTATGAAAGCCGCTAGTGTGATTCGGATTCGCGGTCGTCAGGCAATTGAACTACCCAAGGAGTTTGAAGTCGCCAGCGACAAAGTCTTTCTCCAAAGAACCGAAGAAGGGGTTTTGGTGATCTGCAAAGATCCTTGGGAGTTGTTTCGCGAAGGCATCGCGGAACTCTCGGACGATTTCATGGCCGATGGTCGCCGGCAGATGCCGGTGCAACGGAGAAAACTCTAGCCGCGCCGCGCTGCCAAGCGGCCATAGATATCCACCAAGAACGCCACCGCCCGGCCCTTGCCGATGTTTTCGATCTTGTGCGGCACGTCGGCGGGGTAGTGGGCGGAGTCCCCCTTGCTGAGGTCGCGGGATTCGTCGCCCGAGGTGAGGCGGACGGAACCTTCTTCGATGGTCAGGAATTCGCGGGTTCCCTCGTAGTGCGGCGAGCTGACCAGCGCGCCCCCCGGTTTGAGGGTCAGCTCGTAGAACTCGACGTCTTTTTCCAGGTGCAGCGGCGACAGCGTGCGGATGCGGCACTGGGGGTCGTCACGAAACAGAAAGCCGCGGTCCGCGTGGCGGATGACGTCGATTTTGGGAGCCGACGCCGGGGCATCGACCAGATCCCCGAGCGACATTCCAAAAGCCTGGGCGATGCGGTACGCCACCCCCAGTGTGGGATTGGCCGCACCCCGCTCAATCTGGCTGAGCATGGAACGGCTGACGCCAGAGAGGGAGGCGAGCTGCTCCAGCGTCCAGCCTTTGCCCCGCCGCATCGCCTTGACGCGGTCGCAGACGAGCTGCTGCAAGGGCTCCGCGGACCCGTGGGGTAGGCCGGCAGCTTGCCCAGTTTTCGCCTTTTTTCTCTTAATTATCGTTTCCACAATGCTGGAATTCCCCTCTTGTAAACCGGATGCCGAGATTCTACTATAGCAGACAGAGATTCCAGTTTCCAGGACAACGATTATGACACGCGATATCCCCGCCACCATGCCCGCCATCCGCAAGCTCAAGAGCGAGCCCGGCTTGTGGTGGCAGCCGGAAACGCCGGTGCCGAAGATTGGCCCGCGCGAGGTGCTGGTGGCCGTCACGCACGCCGGCATTTGCGGCACCGACCGGCACATTTACGAATGGGACGCCTGGAGCAAGAGCCGCGTGCAGATCGGCATCACGACGGGGCATGAATTCGTGGGCCAGGTCGTGGCTCTGGGAGCCGCCGTCACGCGGGCCCAGGTCGGCCAGCGAGTCAGCGCCGAAGGGCACATCGGCTGCGGCGTTTGTCAGCCGTGCCGGACGGGGAACGGGCACATCTGCGAGAAGGTGGATATTCTCGGCATCGACTGCAACGGCTGCTTCGCCCAGTACGTCGCGGTGCCGGAGGAGAACCTGTGGCCCGTCCATCCCGGCATTCCCGACCACATCGCCGCGATCTTCGATCCGCTTGGCAACGCCATGCACACCGTGATGGCGGCCGGCGTGAGCGGGCGGAGCGTCCTCATCACCGGCGTCGGCATCATCGGGCTGATGGCAGTGACGATTGCCCAGGCCGCGGGAGCGGGGACCATCCTCGTCACCGACCGGGACGAGAAGCGGCTGGCCCTCGCCAAAAAACTGGGGGCGGACCACGCCTTCCACGCCAGCGACGACACCTGGCCCGCCAAGGCCCGTGAGCTGACGCACAACCAAGGGCCGGAAGTGCTGCTGGAAATGAGCGGCCACCCCAAGGCGATCCGCCAGGGTTTTTCCGCCCTCCGCAACGGCGGCACCGCGGCCCTGCTCGGCATCCCCGCGGAGCCGGTGCCGCTGGACTTGCCGAATGACATCATTTTCAAAGGAGCCACCGTGCTCGGCATCAACGGGCGGCGGATGTTCGAAACCTGGTATCAGGTGGAAAGCTTCGTCCTCTCCGGCCGGCTGAACCTGGAGCCCATCGTCACCCATCATCTGCCGCTGGCCGATTTTGAAAAAGGCTTCAAGCTGATGCAGGCGGGGGAAGCGATCAAGGTGGTGCTGGAAGTATAGTATCCATCATGCCCAACGCCTCCTTCGACAACCGCGCCCGCGACCTGCTGAAATCCCTTGAGGATTCCCGCCAGCTCAAGCGGTTCCATCATTTGGAAGGACCGCTCGGGCCGACGGTGCGGATTGAAGGGGTCGGCGAAGTTATCGTCCTCTGCTCCAACAATTACCTGGGACTGGCGAGCCATCCGGAAGTGATCGAGGCCGGCCACGCAGGGCTGAAGAAATACGGCGCGGGGACCGCCAGCGTGCGGTTCATCTGCGGCACGCTGGTTTGCCATCGGGAGCTGGAAGCGACTATCGCCAAATTCGTCGGCACCGAGGCAGCGCTCAGTTACGTCAGTTGCTGGAACGCGAACGAGGCGGTCTTTCAGACCCTGGCCGGTCCGGACGACGTCATTCTCTCCGACGAGCTCAACCATGCCAGCATCATCGACGGCATTCGATTGGTGCCGCGGGCGATTGAACGGGCCGTCTACAAGCACAGCGACCTGGCGGACCTGGAAGCGAAGCTGAAGCAGCATCAGGGGAAGGCCTGCCGCTGGGTGGTGACGGATGGCGTCTTCAGCATGGAAGGAGACGTGGCCCATCTGCCGGAGATTATCGCCCTCTGCCGGAAATATGAGGCCTTGCTCGTCGTCGATGATTCCCACGGAATCGGCGCACTGGGGAAGACCGGCCGCGGCACGCCCGAACATGCCGGCTGCTTGGGCCAGGTGGACATCGTCACCGGCACGCTCGGCAAAGCGCTCGGCGGAGCAGCGGGGGGATACGTGGCGGCTGCTCCGCACGTTATCGAAGTCTTGCAGCAGCGAGCCCGTCCGAGCCTCTTCTCCAATGCGGTCCCTGCTACGGTCGCTTGCAGCGCCCGCCGGGCCATCGAAATCATCGACCGCGAGCCAGAGCGCGTGCGAAAGCTGCACGACAACGTGGCCTTCATGCGGCAAGGTCTGGCCAAGCTCGGCTTTGACGTTCATTCCTCTCCCACCGCCATCATCCCCGTCATGATCGGCGACGAAGCCGAGGCCATCGCCAAGAGCCAGCGTCTGCTGGAATTGGGCGTGATGGTCATCGGCTTCGGTTATCCCGTGGTTCCCAAAGGGCAGGCGCGGTTGCGCGTGCAAGTCTCGGCGTCGCTGGAGAGAGAGCATTTGGAGAGGGCGCTGAGGGCGTTTGCCCAGCTGTAACGCTTGCCCCTTCGCCGGCCATAGGCGTAAGGTAGAATAGTGGTAGCCGGCCTGCTTGGTCCGGCCCCCGCCTACCTGCATCCTTCCCGCCTGCATTTCTCTCCCCCATGTCCTCCGCCACGGAAGTCTTCGATCCCTATCGCGAGTGGCTCGGCATTGAGCCGCAGGAGTTGCCGGCGGATCACTATCGGCTGCTCGGGCTGCCGCGGTTTGAGGCGGATGCGGGAAAGATTCTGGCGGCGGCGGATGGGCGGATGAGACTGATCCGCTCCAATCAGATGGGGCCGCGGGGAACGTTCACACACACGCTGCTCAACGAGATCACGGCAGCTAAGCTCTGCCTGCTTTCGCTGCTGGCCAAGGCTCAGTACGACCAGTTCCTGCACGAGCTACAGGACGCGCCGAATTCCTCCCGCGCTCCTGCCCACTTTTTTCCCACTGCCGTCCCGCTGATGTCGCTGCCGCCAGCCTATTCGCCGTACCGAGCGGCTGGCGTGCCGCCGCTGGCCGCGCCACCCGTCGTGCCGATGGCGGTGCCACTCGCTCCGCCGAAGCAGGCCCGCAAATCCGAGCTGGCCGTGGATGAGGATAAGCCGCCGAGCGAGGACGAGACGCCGAGCGAGGGTGAAACGACGCAACAAGGCTCTCGACTTCGCGCCCTCGGGTTGATGGCGATTGCGATCCTGCTCATCGCCGGCGGGATTTGGGGAGCAGCGAGATACTTCTTTCCGCCGGCCGAAAACACGGACGTGGTCACAAACCCCGATGGAAGCGGCAGCAAAGGAACCGGCAGCGACAGAGAGCAGCCGGAACCGCCGCCCGATCCCGCGGCCAAAGCGACCGTCGTGATGCAAGAAGGGAGCGGCGAGCTCAGCCTGCCTCCGTCCGCCGCCGCGCTGGTGGGAGCGACCAGCCTGAAGATTGCGATCTCCGAAAATGTCCTCAGCGGCTGGACCTCCGCGGACGATGCCGCGATTTGGAAGTTCAAGCTGCTCCGCCCCGGTTTCTTCAAGCTGGAGCTGAGTTACGCCGCCGCTCACGAAGGAGAAGACGTCGGCCTGGAACTGCTGCTGGACGAGGAGGAGCCTCGCAAGTTCCAACTGGCCCCAACGGGCGGAACCGACAAGTACATGGCCGTCTCGCACACCATCGTCGTCAAAGCCAGCGGCCCGCACACGATTACGATTCGCCCCACCGCCGCCGTGCCGGAAGACAGCCTCCTCATCAAATCGCTGCGTCTTATCCCGGTGGGCGGGCAGCCGTAGGATGACGGGTAGACGTTATGTAATGAGCCTCCGGGCTTGTCCCGTAGGTCTACATGTGCGGGAGGAAAAAACCGTGGGGGCAAGCCCCACGGCTCAAGTGTCCTACGCCTCCGCCATCTTCCTCGTCAAATACCCCAAAACATCCCGCACGGAAAAGACCCCCGCGGGGCGGCCGTCGGGGCCGGTGATGGGAACGTGGCGAAAGCCCCCTTGGTCCATCCGCTGGACGGCGAAGGCGATTTTGGCGGTCGCGGGCAGCGACTGCGGCTGCCGGGTCATGAACTCGCTGACCGGCCGGTCGCCGAGCTCTGCCGCGCGGTCGTTCAGCTTTTGCAGCACATCCCGGTCGGTGAAGATGCCGGCCAGCTCCCCCTTCTCCACGATCAGCAGACAGCCGATGCGGTTTTCGACCAGCAGGCGGAGACACTCGCGGACCGGCATCGTGGGCGAGACGAGCAGCGGCCAGCGGGTCTGGCTGGCGGACAAGCGGTCGGTCAAGAGGCCGAGTTCGACCTCGCTCTGCGGCGTGGGCAGATGCGTGTCCGAGAGCGGATGGCCGCACGAATCGCACTCATCGCAGCCTTCAATCACCGGCTGATCACAATAGGGGCAGTCGAGCATGGGAGCCTCCGCGGAAGGGCGCGTGCCGCGAACCGGGCACTATGTTGTATTGAAGGCACTATGTGTATTGAAGGAGTGCGGCGGGTTGGCGTCAACAAGAGGGGACGAGAATCTGCTGCTGGGGTAGAATTGCGACGGCCTTGCACCGATCCTGATTTTCCGAGGGCTGCACCATGTCTACCGCATTGCGTTTGCTTGGCGTTGCACTGACATTCTCGCTATTTGCAGTTGTTTCTCAAAAAAGTCTCGCCGCTGCCGATGCTCCTCCCAACATCGTCCTGATCATCGCAGATGACCTGGGCTGGGAGGATTGCCGCCCGTTTGGCAACCAGCAGATCAAGACGACGCAACTGGAGCGGCTGGCGCGGGAGGGGATGCGGTTTGAGAACATGATCCTGACGTGCAGCTCGTGCAGCCCCAGCCGCTCGAGCCTCATCACGTCGCGCTATCCGCACAGCACCGGCGCGGAGCAACTCCACTGGCCGCTGCCGAAGGAGCAGGTGACGTTCGTGGAGCATCTTCGCAAAGCGGGCTACTGGACGGCGGCGGCGGGAAAGTGGCATCTGGGGAATCAGGTGCGGGACCGCTTCGATGTGATTCACGACGTGGGGACCGCGGGCTTTCAACTGCCGACCGAAAAAGGTGACAAGACGAAAGTCAAGACGGTGGTCGCCCCCAATCCGAATCCCAGCGGCGCTGAAGCTTGGGTCTCGACATTGAAAGAGCGACCCAAGGACAAGCCCTTCTTTCTCTGGCTCGCTGCCGTCGATCCGCATCGCGACTACGCGGAGAAAGTCATCCTGGAGCCGCACCGGCCGGATGATGTCTCCGTGCCGCCTTACCTGCCGGATAACGCCGAGACTCGCAAAGACCTCGCCCTCTACTACGACGAAATCAGCCGGCTGGATGACAACGTCGGCAAGGTGCTGGACGAAATCACGGCCCAGGGGTTGGCGGATGACACCGTGGTGATTTTCATGACCGACAACGGCCGCCCGTTCCCCCGCTGCAAGACCACGCTCTACGACAGCGGCATCAAAAGCCCGTTCATCATCCGCTGGCTCGGCAAGGTGCGGACCGAAGCCACCTGCCAGAGCCTGCTCAGCAGCGTGGACATCGCCCCCACCATTCTGGAAATCGCCGGGGTGATGCCACCCGAACAATTCCAAGGCGTCAGCTTCCTAAAAGTGTTGACCGAACCAGAGACGCGCGTTCGCACGGCTGCCTTTTCGGAACACAACTGGCACGACTTCGAGGCCCGCAGCCGCAGCGCGCGGACCGAGCGGTTCAAATACATCCGCAATGAATACCCGGATCTGCCGAACACACCCCCCGCCGACGCAGTCCGCAGCCTGACCTTCCAATCGATGCGGACGCTTCGTCATACAGGGCCAGGTCTTAAACCGGAGCAACTGTCCTGTTTCACCAAACCGCTGCCGGAGGAAGAGCTGTACGACATCCAGGCCGACCCCCACGAGCTGAAGAACCTGGCGGCTGACCCCAAGTTCGCCGCGGAGCTCACCGAGCTGCGCGGCGCGCTCGACGCCTGGAAAAAGCAGACCCGCGACGACGCGCCCGCAGCCCGCACCCCCGACGAATTCGACCGCGAAACCGGCGAGCCCCTCCCCGGCCGCAAACGCCCCCGCCTGCCGCCGAAATAGGTGGGGTTGGCTTCCAGCCTGCCCAAAGCACTTCTCCGCTTACGTCAAATCCGATTGTCGCAAGTCCGCGAAATCAGACACTTGCCATGAATCGCTGGACGCCTCCGAAGGGGCAGTTCTGATACATGTTTTCAAGCTCACTTTTCGAGGTGGGCTTTCGACCAAGTGTTGCCGTAACTCATTACTGCACAATGCCTTGCAACATCCGTTTGATACATCGCCTGATACATCGGGGCTCATTCTTGATACTTCCGCCTTGAATCGACGTCGCACCGGTTTGCAGACCCCGCTTCCAACAACCAGATTGAGAAAGAGCACCGCCCGGCTGGCACCTGCTGTCAGTCCTGCCGGGCTGCTCCTATTATACCGATGTCCAGTTGCCTTTTGGGCACCTTTCCAAAACTTTCTTGCAAATTCTGGATGGCCTCTCCGTGCTCGGCGGAAATGCGGAAGAGACGCGGAGCCTGGGAACAGGGTTTCAAAGTAGGCCGCGACTCCGTCGCGAGCCCGCCCTGTCCCGCAGGGATAGGGGCTTCCAAATTTGAGCTTTGCTGTCCTTCGGACAGCGGGCTCGACGGCGGAGTCACGGCCTACATTCCTGACCGGATAGTTCGGATCCTCAGTCCGCTGGCGGAGGTGAGGCTGTCCAGTTCAGCGGCGATGTCGCAGAGGGCCTCGTCATAGGTGGACGAGAGCCGGGTTCCTGCCATGCGGTGCTCCGTCTTCACGTCCGCATCGTCCAACAACAGGGGAGACGGATTTTGGACGTCGCTTAGGAACATGGCCAGCCCATCCAGCCCATCCTGCTCGTCCGGATCGCCGGTCAGGGTCGATGCCTGGCCTGTTCCCGAGATGGCTTGGACCCCCGCCAGCACTGAGACTGGGGCAACTGCGGGAGTGACATTTGCAGCGAGAGCAGGCACGAACGAGCCCCCGACAGGCGGATCGGCAATCCCTTGCGGGTTGGTGTTTCCCGCGGCCAGCGCGAAGCTGGTGGTGGTGGAGGCGGCCTGGCTGCCGGAGGTGCGGCTGACGGCGGTATCGTACTGATAGACGCGGTCGGTGCCGTTATCCACGATCCAGAGGTCGTTGGGATTGGCCGGATCGAGCGTGATGCCGGTTGGGCTCGTCACCCCGGCGGTGGAAATGGTCCAACTGCCGAGGAGCGAGCCGGCCTGGGAGTACTTGAAGACCTTGTCAGTCGTGCTGTTGTTCACGACCCACAGCGATGTTCCCCCCACGACGATGTCCTTGGGGTCTTTGTTGTCGCTGTTGAGCGCGAAACTGCTGGCGGCGTTCTGGCTCCCCGACAGGCGGCTGGCCGCTCCGGTATAGCGATAGACCTTGTCCTGCTTGGCATCGACGATCCAGACATCAGTACCGTTGGTGGCGATCCCTTCGACCTGCGCCCCTCCGGTCAGGCTGCCGGCGGTCCAGGAGCCGAGCAACACGCCAGCCGCGTCATAAACATAGACAGTCTTGTTGACATCGACGACCCAGACCTTGTCGCCGGCTGCCGTGCTGGCCGCGCCGCGGGGAGCGGCGTTGGCGGCTGCCAGGCCATAGGCCTCGCGGGCCAGACCCACCCCGCTCCCGTACTCAAACGTGCGGTTGGCCGTGGCGTCATCGACGACGTAAAACTTAGTGGCTTGTACCACGCCGAGGGCATTCGCCGCATTCAGGTGACCACCGGTGACGGTCTTGCCGGCGAGTGACGGCAGCGGGTCCACTGTGGAGAGAATGCGGTCCTTGATTTGAGAGTACGTCCAATCGGGGTGGACGCTCTTGAGCAGCGCCGCAACTCCGGTTGTCTGATGGGTCGGTTGAGATGTACCGCCAAATTGCGAGTATCCCGCAAGATCGACGTTGACAGCGCCGAAGTTTGTACCGGAAGTCAATTGGTTGAACTGATCGATTCCCCCGACGGAGATGATGTTGTCCAGATTGTAGGCCGCGGGAAAGAACGGGTTGGCGTCCATGTCCTGGGACAGATTGCCGGCCGCCGCGACGAACAGATGTCCGGCCGCCCTTGCGCCGTTGATTGCGTCAAACATGGCCTGTGAATACGTATTATCTCCCCAGCTATTGTTAGAAATCGGCACCCCCTTTGCGACGACGTAGTCCAAGCCGGCCGCTACGTTGGTGATGACCTGGTCGGTTTGCGCCCCGCCGATCGTATGAATCTGAATCGGCATGATCCGCACCGACCAATTGATGCCTGCCTTGCCGATGCCGTTGTTTCCCAGGCCGCCGATCCCGATGGACATGCCTGTGCCATGGACGTCGGTCGTATTTAGGGGATCGTTATCGTTGTTGTAAAAGTCCCAACCGACGAGGTCGTCCGTCCGACTGTTGCCGTCTTCGTCGAGGCCGTTTTCCCAGGTTGGATCGGCCAGGAGATCGCCGCCGTCGATGTATCCAGTTGCGTTAAGGTCGCTAACGTAGCTCGCATTGGCCGGATTATTCAGATCGCGAAAAGTGAGGATCCCGTCGCTATCGCTGTCGGTCAGACTGGCCGCAATGCCCGCGGGGATCTCTCCTTCGTTCAGCCAGATGTTGAGGTACAGGTCCGGGTCGGTGTAATCGACACCGGAGTCCAATACCGCGACGACGGTGACCATGCTGCCGGTCGTCACCGACCAGGCTTCCGGCGCATCGATATCGGCGTCAATCGTCCCGCCGGTCTGCCCTGAGTTGTGCAGCATCCATTGCTGCGGAAACTCCGGATCGTTTGGAATGACCTCTCCGGCCAACAGCGCCCTGTCCTCCAGCCGTTCCAGCAGCAGGCGGCGGTTGCGGCGTTTGGAATTGCCAGCGGGGGAGCGCTCGCCACGGCTGGCGGAGAGCTGCTTGCGGCGGAGGCGCGGGGAGCGAAACCAGGAAGTGCGGCGGGTCATGTCAACGTCCTGCTGAAAAAGAGGGGTCGATTGCGTCTCAAAAGTCAAAAAAAGGGCTGCAAGGCTGGGAATAGTCGGTGTGAGTCGACTTCATCCCTAAAGTAACGGCGTCGTCTGTCACGAATTGAGGATTCCTCGAGACAGCTCTGGAGGGGAGCAGCCTCAGTTCCCGGTCTTGAATTCGAGCTCCCCTGCACCTTCCCAGGTGTATCCCACGGGATCGTGGGCTCCCAGCACAAAGGGGTCGCTCGTGGCGACCATGATGAAGCTGCCGCCGCTGACCTTGGCGAATCGGCCGGTGCATTTCGCAATCACCGGATTGAATTCGGCGGTAAAAACCGCCACAAATTTTCCGTCGCCGACATAATACAGGACCACCTCGCCTGGCCCAACGGCGCCGTTCGTAGTATCGCCGTAGGTGAAAACCAGCTTGTCCTTGTTGGCGCCGACCATCACGAAATCAATCGCACTCGAGAAATTGGCGGTGGCAGGACCTGTAAAATTCAGCAGCGTAAACGCTCCCTCGCCGTAATATCTGCCCAGCTCCGTGGCCTCCCCGACCGCCCAGTGCGGCCCCGGGATTCCGGGAGTGAGCGGCAGACCTTCCGTCGCGATCCCTCCTCCCGTGATCTTGAACGGCTTCACCTGCGCTTCCGCCGGAGGGGCCAGGGCGATAATTGCCGCAATCGCGATCAGCGAAGCTAACTGGCGGCCAAGGTGCGGGGAGCGAAACCAAGAGCTGAGTCGGGTCATGTCAACGTCCTGCTGGAATGGAGGGGATGGGTGGCGAGTTCTTTCCGGCTGTAGGTAGAGGCGTAAGGGCCGTGCCGGGTCGGACGCGCAAAATAAAACTATATTCTTGGAAGGATATGCATTGGGAGCCACGCCACGGTAGGATTGCGTTTTCCGGGTCTTACGGGGATGGCGACTCCGCTATCCCCAGCACTCCGGCCGCTTCGCGGCAGAAGGCCGATAACTCGGGATTCTTGGGGGCATGCTGGCGAGCCCAGGACGTTGCCTCCAGGTACAACGCGACGGCCCGGTCGTGCTGGCCGAGGCGTTCAAAACACATGGCCTGGAATATGGCATCATATCCAAAGTTGGCATCGCCAAGTTGTCGGGATTTGTCCAGGGAGGCTAACGCCTCCCTGAACTTGCCTTGCCGATACTGGACCAGGCCGAGCGCATTGTGATAGTCCGAAACGCCGGGGTGTTGGCGGATTGCCAGCGTGGCCCATTCCGCCGCGCGCTCGAGATGATCGCGATTGGTGTCGGGATGGCGAGCTAATCGCCAGGCCGCAAAATACAGAGTGCTCGGGTCCTTGGTCACGAGGGCGACCGCTGATTCAAATTCGGATCGGTCGACAACGGGACGCTCCATGCCATAGCGATCGCCGGCCCGGAACAGGTAGAGCTTTGCCAGCCGCGCTCGGACCAGCCATTCATCGGGTTGCGTCCGATGCAAGGATTCGTGAATCTCGATGGCCGATTCCAACGTTCGAGCGGCTGACTCTTGTTCTCCCAGGTGCCTGAACGACTGCAAGTAAAACCATATCGCCGCGCCCTGCGCGATGCGATAGCCGTAGTTCTTTGGCTGGCTGGCGACGTTTTGCCCGTGGAGCTTGATTTCACGCTCATGGGCGGCTTTCGAGTCGTCCGCACGACCCAGGCTTGCGTAGGTCATTCCCATCTGTCCGTAAGGAAAGGCTAAGGCCACGCGAAATTCACAATTGTCGGGTGACATGGCCACTGCCTTTTCACCGTGCGAGATCGCCTTCTGAAACGATTCAATCGCGCCAGTCCGGTCGTTCCTCTTGAACTGCACTCGCCCCACGTCCATCCAGGCGAGGCAAAGCAAGTTGGCGTAATCGGGAGAACTCGGTTCCTCGCGGGCCTGCCTCTCAAAAATCGAAATCGCCTTTCGGAGGTTGTCTTCGGACTCGTCTAGTTGTTCCAGTTGGATTTGCAGATGGCCCATGCGATGCAGTGCCAGGGCCAACTGACCTTCCGCGGCTTGGTTGTCCTTGTCAATCTCCTGAAGCCCCTTGTAAAACTCCAGTTCATCTTCCATGATTCCCAACCGCATCGGATCGTCGGGGGCCAAGTTGCCAAGGCGGATGAGGATCGAATCAACGGTTCCGTTGACACGGTGCAAAATGACCACCGTTTGATCGTGCCTCCTTTGCAACTCCTCCCCCTTGGCAACCGCGTCGTTGCGGGCTTTGTAAGTCAGGGCGAAGGCAATGCCCAGGGCTGCGGCAATCAGGAGTGTCAGGGCGAACGCAGCGGCGATAGAGAGGCTATGCCGCCGCGCCAGTCGCAAGCAGCGTTCCCGCATGCCGATGGGCCTGGCCTTGATCGGTTTATTGGCCAGGAATTCACGCAAATCGTCCACCAGCATGTGGCTGGTGGCATAGCGGTCGGCTGGGTTCTTCTCGATGGCCTTGAGGATGATGGTTTCCAAGTCGAGCGGAATCTGGGGATCGAGTTTTCGCGGGCGGGACGGCTCTTCAAAGGCGACCTGCCGCAACAGCTCGCCCCGGTTCTCGCTGTCAAACGCCGGCTGGAGGGTGAGCAGCTCGTAGAGGGTGACGCCGAGGGAATAGATGTCACTGCGGTGGTCGATGGGGATCCGCTTGGCGAGGGCTTGCTCGGGAGACATGTAGCGGAGGGTGCCGAGGAGGTCGCCGGTGTGGGTGAGGCTGGCGGCGGAGTCGATGCGGGCCAGGCCGAAGTCGGTGATCCAGACTTTGCCGGCGGCATCGAGCATCAGGTTGGCGGGCTTAATGTCCCGGTGGAGGACGCCTTGCTCATGGGCGTGGTCGAGGGCTTCGGCCACGTGCATGCCGAGGGTAGCGATGGAGCGGTAGTAGTCCCGGCCGAGCTTGGGGCGAAGAGCGGGGGCTGGGGACTGGGGGCTCGGGGCTGGGGAAGAGGGGGTGTCGCCTGTTGTCGGTTGCGTTGCGGCTGCTGTGCGCGCTGTACTTACGAGGTTGGCAAGCGACGAGGGGGTATAGCGCGGGTTGGATTTGAGCTGCTCGCGGAGGTGCTGCACGATGTCGGCCAGGGAGCGCCCTTCGATCAGGCGCATGGCATAGTAGTGGACCCCTCGCTCGCAGCCGACGCCGTAGACGTCGACGATGTGCGGGTGGTCGAGCTGGGCGGCGGCGAGGGCCTCGTTCTGGAACCGCTTTTTGGCACGGTCATCGAGGATGGCGGCGAAGGGGAGGATCTTGAGGGCCACGCGGCGATTGAGGGAGATCTGGTGGGCCTCGTAAACGACTCCCATGCCGCCCCGGCCGATTTCTCCCAGGATGCGATAGTCCCCTAGCGTTCCTTCCACGCGGCGGAGCCCGGCCCCGTTTCCGTTCTCGTTGACGTTTTCGCCTGGCGCGTGGGGAACGAGCAGGCGCTCCTGCTCGGCGATGTTCTCCAGAAAGTCGAGGCTGGCCAGGCAGGCGGCCAGGTCGTCGGCGATTTCAGGATGCTCGGCCATGAGCTCGGCCATATCGGGACGCTGACCGGCGCGGCAGGCGGCGAGGTATTCATCCACGACGCGGGCGAGAAGCGAGTCGCGGGCGGGATCGGTCACTCGCTCTCGCTTCGGGTTCGTGGGGGGAGCGGCGGTGGCGGCGAGGCTGGTCATAAGCGGCTCTCAATCAGAGGTTTGAGGTTCACGAGGGCCCGGGTCCAAAGCTTGCGGGCGGCTTCTTCGCTCCGCCCCATCCGCTGGGCGATTTCGGGCCAGGAGAGGTTCTGCAGGTTGCGGAGGCGGATGACTTCGCGGTGGCCGGGGGCGAGCTCCGCCATGGCATCGGCCAGCACCACCCCCATCTCCCGCCGCTCGGCGCTTTGGCTGGGGCTGGATTGGAGCGTACCCGCCAGGAGCTGCAAGCGGTCAACGATGCGAGCATCGGGGCTGGGCTCTTCGCGGCCCACGTTGCGGGCGGCCGAGCGGTAGCGGCGGACGAAATCGGTGACATTGCGAGCCATGATTTGCCTCAGCCAGGCCACGAATTCTGGTTCGTCGCTCCCTTGGAACGCGGCAAAGCCCTGATGGGCCTCCAGTAGCGTCTCTTGCACCAGGTCGGAAGGATCGGCCTTGCCGCGGAACGCCCGGTCCAGCCAGTCCTGGGCCAGCAGCCGCAGATAGTTGCGGTAGCGGGCGAAGAGGCGGTCAAACGCCTGGGGGTCCGCACCTCGGGCCGCGGCCAGCAAGTCCGTGATGGAGAGGCGTGATTCGTCACTAGCCACAAGCCGGAATCTCCTTGCCTAGAAAGGCGTAAAGCGGACCGGAAGCGGACGTCAGAATGGCGGATGGCGAGGGGAATTGCAAGTAATTATGGATGGGTCAGGCTCAAGCCGTAAGAAACTGCGAATTCCTTCGAGATTTCCTCAAGCTCAGGATTTGACACGTCAGGAATCCGACCTACGTTTTCACTGTGGGAAGTTTCTGGTGGCGACATCAGGGGCTTTCCGCGGTGGCATGTTTCCCGGCCTTTGGGTTCTCCAAATTGGTCAGGCTTTCGGCCTGATGCCGGGCGGCTTTTCACCAGGCCTGTCGCCTCCCATCCTCGATAAAGGCAAACCGCTCGCAAGGGCGGGGCGCAAAGCCATGGGCCACGCGCGGATTCGTCCGTTCGCGGCAGCCGGCTACCGAAAGGGTGATTGTGATTCGCAGCTTCGGCTGCGGAAAGCGTGACCTGACGATGATGACGAGGTGCGTACCAATCGTTGAGTTCTGTCCCGCGCGAGGCAGGCCGGCGGCGAAAGCTGCGGCGTGGGGTAGGGCTCGGTCGTCACTGTGGCATCGCCCGCGGACCCGCTTGATGCCGGGGCCGGGGCGAACAAGAGGAGTAGGAACAATGAAGAATCTGACTTTGAAGGTGCAACGTTTCCTGAAGTCCGAAGATGGCCCGACCGCAGTTGAGTATGCGGTGATGTTGGCGCTGATTGTCGTGGTGTGCCTCGCCAGCATCACGACCATCGGCACGCGTGCAAACACCGTGTTCAACAACATCTCGAGTGCTCTGCCCGCCGCGTCGTAATCGCTGGCGGGATCTGTTGTCGGTGTCGTCTCGGTGCGCGACACATGTGCCCCCTCGACAGTCGCTTCGCGGTGATTGTCGGGGGGGACTTTTTTGCGTACCGGGGCAAAAAACGCGGACTTCCAGATTTTCCCGCTGGTCTTCCGCACCAGAGCCGCCCGTGACCTAGAGTTTCCCAGAGGCCGTAGTTTCACGGCTCGCAGTTGGACGTGATTTATGTACCCAGTTGTTCCAGGGGACGTTTTGGCCGGCGGATGGGAAACCATCTGCTTTGGCATCACGCTCATCGGCGCGCTCGTGAGTTATTTGCTGGCCTGGCGCTAACTTATTGACCAAGAAAGCAGCACGGGGAGAGGTTTGACATGCAGGCTCTAGCGTTTGATTTCGTCCAAATCGTGGCCCAGAACTGGACCGTCTGGCTCGTCACCGTGGTCCTCATTCTGGCCGCCGTCATCGACGGCTTTGAGCTCAAGGTGCCCAACTGGGTCACCTTTCCGTTCATCCTCAGCGGCTGGATCTATGCCTTTGCCGCTTTCGGCTGGGAAGGTCTGGGCTGGAGCGTGCTGGGGACCGTGGTCGGCCTGCTGCTCCTGCTGCCGGCGTACGCCATCGGCGGGATGGGAGCGGGGGACGTGAAACTCCTGGCCGGCGTAGGGGCGTGGATTCTGATCCAGCACACCGTCAATTCCTTCTGCGTCTCGGCCCTGATTGGCGCGCTGATGGCGCTGGCGATGGTCGTGGGCCGCCGGGCCTGGAAAAAGCACCAGGACCAGTTCTGGCTGATTCTCAACGAAATCATGGTGATCAAAGACCCGGAGAAGCTGGCGGAAATCGCGGCCGAGCGCAAGTCGCGGATGCTGCTTTTGCCCTACGGGATTCCGATCGCGATCGGCACTATTGGTTACTTCCTGTGGATGGGGATGCTGGTATGAACACTGTGAATGACTACTCGGTGCAAAATCGTGACAGCAATATGCGTAAACCTTGCCGGTTGAACCCATGGCGGCGTGACCATCAGCACCAGCAATGTGGCCATCAATCCTACCGACCTGTCGACCGCGACGGCCGGCAGCCCGGTAACAGTTACCGTCTCGGTTCCTTTTAGTCAAGTTAGCTGGCTTCCCTCGCCAATGTTTCTAGGAAGCCGACAGATGACCGCTTCCACGGTCATGCGCCGCGAGGCTGTGAATTAGGAAGAGTTTGACGAGTATCAGACCATGTAGGGTGCATAAGCGACGCGCCATGCACGCGTAATCGACGATGCCAGCAGGGTTGTTACTTCACCCTGCCTCCGGCATTCGCCGCGCGTGCATTTCGCTGGCGCTCATGCACCCTACGGCAAGATTAGCAAGGACCATTGCCATGAAGATGAAGTCCCTGATTCTGATTGTCATCGCCCTGGGCTGCGGCCTGGTCGCCACCATTGGCATCAGCCAGGTGATGGAGCGGAGCTCCGGCGGCGGCACTGCCGCCATGCCGATGGAACAGATCCTGGTTGCCAAGGGAGACATCGATATCGGCGCTACTCTGGATGCCAATTCCGTGGTATTGGAAGAGTGGCCGACGGTAAAAGTTCCCGAGGGCGCGATCCGATCGTTGGAAGAAGTAGAGGGGAAATTTCCCCAAGTCCGTTTCTATAAAGGTGAGCCGATCCTGCAGGCAAAAATCTCGGACAAGAATCGTACCATCGCCGACCTGATTCCCGATGGTTATCGCACTTCCACCATCAAGGTCGACGAAGACACGGTGATGGAGGGAATCGGGCCGGGCGATCGGGTCGACGTGATGGTGTTCCTCCGGAAGGGTGAGGGCATCCAGCAAACCGGCGTTTATCCCATCATCAAGAACGTGCGAGTTTTCTCCAAGGGTGCTCAGACCGAGCGAAACGTCGACGAAAAGGGAAAGGAAGTTCGCGCCCGAACCATCTCGCTGATGGTGAAACCGGCACAGGCCCAGGAAATCGCCTTGGCCTCCGAAATGGGACGCATCCGCCTGGCTCTCCGCAATCCCAAAGATGACCCGGCGGACGACAAGGAAGAGGTCGTTCCGCTTTCCGAATTGCTCAACGGCAAGGCAGTCAATGGCGATGACAAGAAAACCGCTGCCAACACCGGCACGAATGACCTGCTCTCCGAACTCCGAAATGCCCTCCCGTCCAAGGATCCCGTCAGCCCCCTGGTAGCCCCCACGCCCGCTCTCGCCGCCTTTGTGATGACGGTGCAGACTCCCAACGAAATCAAGTCCTATCAATGGGGCGACCTCAACGCTCTGCCGACGGAGACCGTCATGCTATCCCTGGGTGCTAGCGGCACCGCGGCTCCCGCGCCCCTGTCGTCCCCGCTCGATACGGCTCCTCGCTCCCCCCCGGTGAAGGTGGAGGGTGGTAGCACGGGCTCCGGGGAAGAACCCGCGCAGGATCGCTAGTGGCGGAATTTGCGAAACAAACGCAACGTTCGCTACAAGACTGACCGAAGGTAGATAAGGACGCATCGCGCCAGACCCATTTTCGCAAGGAAGACAAGGATGTCGACCGTTTACGCTTTCCGCTTGCGCGCCGTACAGGCCCTCTGCTGCCTGGGAATGGCCTTGGCCTGCCCCACTCTGCTCTTCGCTCAGAAGGATAACAACGCCCCGGGCGTGAAGTTCAAAGTCCTGGGCGAGTCCGAGCGGATGACCATGATTGTCAACACCAGCCGCATCGTGGAATTTCCATTTGAAGTCCCCAAGATGCTGGTGAACAACCCCGACCTGGTCCGCGTCATTCCGCTCTCCCCCAAGTCCATTCAAGTCTCCGCCCTCAAGCAGGGAACCACGCAGCTCAATGTCTGGAGCACGGACGACACCATCACGTCCATCGACATTGTCATCAATGGCGACGTGCAAGAGCTGGAAGGTGTGCTGAAAAACGAGTTTCCCGAAGCCGCCCTCCGCCTGCGGACGCTCAACAGCAGCCTGCACATATCCGGCTTTGTCCCCAAAGCCGAGTCTGTTTCGCAGATCGTCCGGATTGCCCAGGACTACTTCCCCAGCGTCATCAACGGGATGACGGTCGGCGGCGTGCAGCAAGTCGTGCTGCACGTGAAGGTGATGGAAGTCTCGCGGACGAAGCTCCGCAGCCTGGGCTTTGATTGGGCCAACATTTCCAGTAACGGATTTGTGGTGCAAGGGGCTTCCAGCCTGGCCGCCTCGAACGCGACCGGGTTCCCGCTCGGTGCCAGCACGTTCCGTTTCGGAATCGCGGATGGCTCCAACAACTTTCAGGGTTTTCTCGAAGCCCTGGAGCGGAACAACCTGGCAACGCTCCTGTCGGAACCGACCTTGACCACGGTCAGCGGCCGGCCCGCCAGCTTCAATGTCGGCGGCCAAATTCCGATTCCCGTGCCGCAGGCGCTGGGCGTGACCACCATCGAATATCGCGAATTCGGCACTCGGATCGATTTCGTTCCCATCGTCCTCGGCAACGGCAAAGTGCGCCTCGACGTGCGAGCCGAAGTCACCGAGGTCGATCCCAGCATCAGTGCGGCCGTTGGCGCCGGCACCGTTCCTGGCTTCCGCAGCCGCAACGCGGAGACCGGCGCTGAAATGAAGACCGGACAAACGATGGCAATCGCCGGGCTCGTGTTCAACAAAAAGGACGCCTCGGTCCGCGGCTTTCCCTGGTTGATGGATATGCCTTGGGCCGGAGCCGCCTTCCGCCGCACCAGCCATACGGAGAACGAGCTGGAGCTGATCATCATGGTCACACCGGAGTTCAGCGAAGCGATGGATGCCAGCGAAGTTCCCCCTTGCGGCCCCGGCCAGCTTTCCGCCTCCCCCACCGACGTGGAGCTGTACTATCGCGGCTACCTGGAAGTCCCCAAGCCTTGCGGCAACGGCAACAGCCCTCCGGGTTTCCAGGGCAACGGCAAGGGACATGGACATGAAGAGCTGCCCGCACCGGTCACCAATGGCGGACAGAGCGCCCGCCGCCCCACCCCTGCCCAGCCCGCCGCCTATCCGCCGCTCCGCACCGCGCAGCAGCCCAGGACCGCTGCCATCGGCACAGGCGCTACGCCCGCCAAGACTGTCTCTGCTTCGCAAAACAGGACCAGTCCGACTAATGCGAGCAATCCAGCCGCCGGCGTGCCAAAACCTTCCGCGGGGGCCAAGCCAAAACTCATCGGCCCGCTGGGATATGACGATTTAAGATAGTGAGCGGATGCTAGCTAAGGATGGGCAGCGCTGCTCTGCCCTGCCCTCTTCACGCAGATTGACCCCGATGAGCAACGTCCTTCGGCTGGCGATCGTCGACCCGAGCGACACTTCCCGCAACTCCATCAAAAACATGCTGCTGGGCATGGAGGTGGTGTGGCTGGAAGCGGAGTGCTCGCGCTACGAGTTCTTCGCCGACGTCGTCGCCCAGACCAATCCGGACATTGGCGTTATCTGCCTGGACGCGAACCCCGAAAAGGGGCTCAAGCTCATGGAGTCGCTTCGGGAGAGCGCTCCGGAATGCAACATCCTCGTCGTCAGCGGCACCTCCGACGGCCAGGTGATTCTGCGGGCTATGCGGGCCGGCGCCAAGGAGTTCCTCACCCAGCCGCTGCGCGTGGAAGATCTGGTGGCGGCCCTGGACCGCATCGGCGCCGTGAAGTTCGGCACCGGGACAGGAGGCGGCCGGAGCTCGCAGGTCATCGCCATCGCGGGCACCACCGGCGGCGTGGGTTCGACCAGCCTGGCAGTAAATCTGGGCTGCATCCTGGCGCAGGAAAAGCGGAACTCCGTGGTGCTGCTGGACCTCGACTTGTCGCTCGGCGATGCGGACGTGTTCCTCGACACGATTCCCGATTACACCATCGTGGACGTCGCCCAGAACATCACCCGCCTCGACATCCAGCTCCTCAAGAAGTCGCTGTCCAAACACTCCAGCGGCCTGTATCTGTTGCCGCGGCCGGTGCAGCTCCAGGACATTCCCCTGATTACCCCGGACGATTTCACCCGGGTGCTGGGGCTCTTCAAGGCGACCTTCTCGCACCTGATCCTGGACCTCTCCAAGAGCTACAGCCCGCTGGACATCGCCGCGCTCAAGGCAGCCAAGGACGTGCTCCTCGTCACGCAGCTCGACCTGCCGTGCCTGCGGAACGTCGTGCGGCTGCTGATGTCGTTCAACGAAATCGAAGGGCTCAAAGAGAAGGTGAAGATCATCGTCAATCGCGTCGGCCTGGATGCCGGGCAAATCAGCCTGAAGCGGGCTCAGGAGACGATGGGGCGGGAGATTTTCTGGCAGCTCCCCAACGACTACCGCACGATGGTCGAAATCCGCAACAACGGCGTGTCGCTCATCGAGCACAACCCCAAAGCCGGCATCACCCAGGCCATTTCTACCCTCGCCGACATGCTGACCAAGGACGACGCCACCCGCGAAGGGGAAGCCGCCGCTGCGGCCGGCAAGGGAACCGGCTGGTTCAAATACTTCGGCATGGGCAAGGCCAAGAGCGGAAAGTAGCCCGCTCGTAGTAACCCGCTTCAGCGGTTTCACTGAATCGATCCCACCAAAAAAGCTTTTGGCGAAAAACTCCTGGCCTCGGCTTGCGCAAGTCCTTTCTACTCCGCGACTTATCAAAAGCACTCCGCGGCCTTTTTCACCACCCCCTCCTCGGAAGTGGGGATTTGGTGGCTTTGCCCAAAAACCTCATCTCGGATACAGGATCTAGAAGCTGGCAGCCGCTGCTATCGCAACAGATTGGGGATGCACTTGGGGTTTTGGGCAACGCCGGGTGTCCGTGGCTCATCCCATCGTAATATGGACCTGACCCGAATGGCGTTAAGCGTCGTGTGATGCCCATGCGTTCTTCCGCACGGCCAATTGGAATCCCGCAGAATTCCGAAAAAATTGCATGAGGCTTGATGCGCTAGGGCCGGAAATTGGCATTCCTAAGAGGTAGAGAAATTCCATCCCAACGTGAAAGGTCGGGTTGGGATTTGGCATTCATTAGGTAGGAAGATGTCAGCCAGCACTGGAACGTCCCGTGCCGGCGGTCGCCGTTCGTTGTTGCAAAGGATCCAGTCATGTCGAAAAATCGCAAGCAGTCGTCGAGCCGTGTGGTGCGTCGCGGTGGATCACGCGGTCAAAACAATCGGCCGCTGGGATTTGAACCGCTCGAGGATCGTAGGTTGCTTGCCAGCGTGATTGTCGGGGAATCGACCTTCGATCCGGAAGTGTTCGGCCAAAACATCAGCTCGGCTCTCGATTTCAACATCGTCGGCTACGCCTACGCTGTCAACCACAACGGCAACGCTGTGGTGAGCGCGGGCACTGGCGGGTTGTACGGCCCAGATGAGGGCCGGGCGCGCACCTTGGCGGATAGCCCTGAGACCGTCTTCGAAACGGGCACGCGGATCGAAATCAACAGCGTGTCGAAGATCATCACCACCGTCGCCGTCCTGCATCTGCTGGAAAGCGAGTACGACGATCTGGACGCCATGCTCAGCACGCCCATTTCGCAGTTCCTGCCGGCGGATTGGACCATTGGGACCAACGTCGACTTGATTACGGTTCGCCACCTGCTGACGCACACCAGCGGATGGGTGGAAGATTCATCGAACGCGATCGGCGTCAATTTTGAGGGCTTCGGCAATAACAACTTCCAGAACCTGCGCGCCCTGGTGGCCGCCGACCTGGGCACACCGACCGGCACTCTGCCGGGCGGCAGCCCGGCGTTCGCGCGCAGCTATAGCAACGCCAATTTCTCGCTGCTCGCCAAGATGATCCCGTACATGCCGCCCGACGACGGCGTGAGGGAATTTCTGGACGCGATCTCGCTCAATTTTCCGGAATCCGCAGATGCCATATTCGGCTCTTTGTACAGCCAATATGTTCAGGATAACATCCTCACGCCCTCCGGCATTGTCAACCCGACCATGAACGTCACGGGCGAGAACCCGGCCCTCGGGTATGTTTTTGCGGATGTGGCAGAGGATGTGGAATCGGCCGCCGGCAGGGCGCAGAACGACTACACGGACGTCGGCGGGGCGTTCGGCTGGAAGCTGTCGGCCCCCGAGTTGGCGCATTTCATGAACACCCTGCGCCACACCAATACCCTTCTCTCGGACACCGCCCGTGGCTTGATGAACAGTGAGGACTTTCTGTTGGGCTGGGCACCGAGCAGCGCCTCTGGGACAAATCCTTACGTGCTGTCTCCGTTGCAAGATGCGTTTGGCACGTATTACACCCACGGCGGCGCTGGCAGAGGCTTCCGGTCCGAAATCGTGATGTTCCCGGGCGATATCGACGTCGCCCTGGCGATGAATAGCTTTCAATCGGACGACGCCTTTCCCGAGGGCATCGGGGACCGTTTTGAATTCTTGAGGTTCGCGTACAGCAACGCCTGGACCGATTTGGTTATCCAGGGCGACAGCAACAGCAATTCCTTCGAGCTGCGCCTCAACGCGATCGATCCCAACCTGCTCGACTTGGTTGTGGACGACGAGCCGTTCCTCTCTTTCCGGATCGACGTTCTGCACTCTCTCGAGCTACGTGGCCTGGGCGGCGACGACACTTTCTTCGTCGATGGTCTGCCCCACAACATCGAAGTGGTGCTGCAAGGCGGCACCGGCAACGACCTCTTCACCGTCCTCGATACCGACATTGGCGTGGTCCAGGGCGACGTCACCATCGACGGAGGCGAAGGTGCTGATTCGCTCGTGTTCAATGAAGGTTGGGTGTTCGGCGCCGCCACCTACACGATCACAGACGGCACGACCGCCAAGTCATCCCGCGTCGGCCAGATTCATTACAACCGCCTGGAAGAGCTCACGGTGCACGGGGGCAACAGCGACGACGCTATGTGCGTCTACTCCACCGGCAGCGGCGTCAGCGTAAGGGTCTTCGGCAATGCTGGCGACGACACAATCGAGGGCGGCCCTGCTGCCGACTTGCTGGACGGCGGCGACGGGAGCGACACGATCCAGGGCGGCTCGGGCAACGACACGATCTACGGCCGGGCCGGGGCCGATTTTATCGGCGGCTGGCTGGGCGATGACTTGATCTTGTGCGGCGAGGGCAACGACATCGCCAGCGGTGACGACGGCAACGATATCGTAGTTGGCGAAGCGGGCAATGACCTCGTGGCTGGCGGTGCAGGTAACGACACGGTCACTGGCGGCAGTGGCAACGACATCCTGGTCGGCGGCCTGTTCTCGGCCGGCGCGAGCGTGGTTGCCGAGACCGGCGACGATTCGCTCGACGGCAGCGACGATGCGGACACTCTGTTCGGTGATAGCTGGGCGCTCGGCGCGCCGCTGGACTTTGGTTTCCTCGGCGGTGACGACACCATCCAAGGTGGCCCCGGCAACGACACCATTTACGGCCAGGCCGGGGCCGATTTTATCGGCGGCTGGCTGGGGGATGACTTGATCTTTGGCGGCCGCGGCAACGATATCGCCAGCGGGGACCAAGGCAACGATGGGGTGCATGGCGAGTCGGGCAACGATCTCGTGGCCGGCGGCGACGGGAACGACACCGTCACCGGCGGCAGCGGCGACGACATCCTAGTCGGCGGCCTGTTCTCGGCCGGCGCTGCGGTCGTCGCCGAAACCGGCGACGATCTGCTCGAAGGTGGCAGCGGCGCTGACACTCTGTTCGGCGATAGCTGGGCGCTGGGCGCACCGCTGGACTTTGGAGTTATTGGTGGCAATGACACGCTGCGCGGCGGGACGGGCAACGATTTGGTCGTGGGCCAGAGCGGCAACGATGCATTGGCCGGTGGCGCGGGGAACGACACGCTGCTGGGCACCGATGGAAACGACCTGATACGTGGCGGCGGCGGCGACGATCAGGTTTGGGGTGGAAACGGACACGATCTGCTGCTCGGCGAAGGGGGCAACGACGCGCTCACCGGCGGCGACGGCCGCGACGTGCTCATCGGCGGGCTGAACGCCGACACGCTCGACGGCGGCGCCGACGATGACATCCTGATCGCGGGGACGACCTCGTTCGACAACGACAACGCGGCCCTGGACCAAATCATGGCCGAGTGGACTTCCGCGCGGAGCTATCAATCGCGCGTGAAGAATCTCAAGGGGATCGGCAACGGACCCGACTTCGCCAACCGGCTCAATGGGAACGTGTTCCTCAAGACGAATGGTCGCAACGCGACGGTCTTCGACGATCTCGACAGCGACACCCTGACAGGTTCATTGGGCGATGACTGGTTCTTCTACGATCCGGCGGTGGACCAGTTGATGGACTGGGTACCCGGCGAGAAGAAGAATTGACGGGCTTTGGGATTGCGATGCCGGGAATTCCGCGAAAACCGTGAAAAACTTGCCCCCGCGTGATGCGCGGGGGCCGAAAGTTGGCATTCATCAGGTAGGGAGATACGGCCCGCACTGGATTGGCCGGTGCGAGCGGTCCCCTCTTTTATTGGAAAGGCCCCAGACATGTCGAACATTCGCCAGCAGTCACCAACCCGTTCCGTGCGTCGCCGTCGTGAGCGCCACCTGCGGCGATTGGGCCTCGAAGCCTTGGAGAGCCGGGCCTGTCCGGCCGTGATGTTTGACTTCGACGGGGGCGTTCTCAACATCACCGGCGACGAGGGGCCGAACGTCATCGAGATTTTTCAGCCACGCAATCGCGTGGTGGAGGTCACGGGAGACGGCGAGCGGCGCATTTTCGAAGGGGTGGACGAGGTCTTTGTCGATGCCCTCGGTGGAGATGACACCGCTACGTCCTCGAAGCCGAAGGAGATCGTCGTTGTCGGCGCTAAGATCAACATCGATGCGGGTGCCGGGAATGACCGGGTCATCATCAACGACGGCGGTCCCACGAGAAGACCGGCAATCTTCAACACGTCGCTGGATGTCGCGGTCGATCTGGGAACTGGAATCGATGACTTTCGAATGGACGTTCGCCACCACGATTCTGTAAACCTGGATTTGACCGCCGAGGACGGCAACGACAAGATTCTGATCGGAATGTTGCTGCCGGCCATTCAAAAGGTCCGCGAATCGGCGGCACGAATGGACTTGGATCTCGGTGGCGGCGGCAACCTGGTGAATGTGAGCACCGAGGGCTTTGGCAGGGTAGACCTGGGACTGCTCGCGGCGGGTGGCGGCAACACGGTTCAAGTAGCTACGGAATGGGAGTCAGTATCAGGTGGAGAGCTGATCATTGAGCAATCTGAAACGACCGCGGTCGCGGACATCATGCTGTTGGGTGATGGAAATCAAGTTGCATTCAACTCGCTGGGCTACGAGCAGGTCGATCTCGATTTGGACCTGACCGGAAACAACAATACGGTGGAGATCGGACTGCTGCTCCCGGCGGTGCAAAAGGTCCGCGAGTCGGCGGCGCGGATCAACCTGGATGTGGGGGGCGACAGTTTGGTGAACGTGCGTCTGGAAAACATTGATAACGTGGATTTGTCACTCGTTTCCGATCCGGCATCTCCGGAGCCGGTGACGGGGGGCGTGATCAACGTGTATTGGCACGTCATCAACAACGGTTCCAGCAGTCTAGGCAGGAAATATCCAGTGTTAATCCTGAAAAGCTCGCTGCCGGGCGGGTCGGCCGTGCCGCGGACCCCAGGCGACAGTCCCGCTACATTCTCGTTCTTGGCCACGGCCGGCGGCCCCGATGCACCGACGTCAGTGAAAGCCGCGCTCCACCTCGGCCCCGAGGACGACACGGTTTCGGTTCTGAGCCGCAATGTGGACGATCTCCAACTGGACCTCAGCACTGGCACCGGCGACGACACGGTCGTGGTGGAAGCCCGCAGCAAGCCGCTATTTGCCTTCACTGTCCATGATCTTGATCGCAGGCAATTCAACCTCGCCGTGGACCTCGGTCCCGGCGATGATTACCTGACGATCGGCGCTGACGGCTACGCCGATGTCACCAGCTCCGTCGACGCTGGAGCCGGTAATGATCGCTTCAACGGGAAATACCTAGTTAAAGGCGCGACGCACAGGTCCATCGGCGATGACTCGCGACTGAGCTTAACCGCGACGCTGGGCGATGGCGATGACAGCCAGGAGATCGGCGCTGCCGGCTTCGCCACTGTCAACAGCTTCATCGACGCAGGCGGGGGTAACGACCGTGTCAGGAACAGATTATATGTCGGCACTCTCTCCTCTATCGATCCATCTCTCTCACAGCTCAACGTCGTCACGCTGCTGGGAACCGGCGACGACAGCCTGGAATTCGACACGTCCGGCTACGCCAATCTATCGAGCCTCATCGACGCCGGCGACGGAGGCGACAAAGTCCACCTCAGGCACAAAATGTTTGCCATCGTCGATCGCACGCACCTTGACGTTGTCGTGCAGCTCGGCCTGGGGAGCCACACTGCCGAGATCGAGTCACGCGGGTATCGCGATTTCGACACCACAATCGACACCGGCCCGGCGGGTGACGGCCGCGACATGGTTGCCACGAGCCATGTGTTTAGACCCTCGCGCGGGCGCGTCAGCCGGATACCCCTAACACTGGATGGCGGGCTGGATACCGCGGTCTTCATCGCGGAGGGATACGACACGCATGACGCGCAGCAGATCGGCGATACGGGCACGCACGAAGTGGGCCACTGGGTCGGTTTGTAGCACTCATAGCCCGGCTAATGCCGGTCGAGCGATGGATGAGCGGTGTCGGCCCATTCCGACCAGGACTTGCCGGCGAGGGCGTGGAACTCGCCCGCGATTTTGGCGAGAACATCGGGGTTGAGCCATTCGATGTTGTCCCCCGCGGTGAAGGTCCGCTGGGTCGCCAGTTGCACCCAGAGATCGACCATCGCTGGATCATCGGGCAGCGGCGCGGGTAAGCGCCAGAGCCGCCCAGTGAGGGCGATGCGGCCGGCCCGGTCCAGCGCGACCGACCCGACATCGCTGTCGTGCAGCAGGGGCGGTCCGAGCGGCAGGCAGGTCGCGACGTCCCACAGCCGGGCCGAGCGGTCGGCGCTCCCCGTCAGTAGCGTCTTGCCGTCCGAGCTGAAGACTGCGGCCCTGACCACATCCTCGTGCCGCATCGATTCACCCACCGCCCGGCCGGTGGGGACATCCCAGAGTCGCACGGTGGCATCGTAGCCTCCGGTCACGGCCAGTCGGCCGTCCGGGCTGAACGCCGCCACAAAAACCTCGCCGCCGTGCCGCAGCTCCTCGCCAAGCTGATGGCCGTCGCGTGCGTCCCAGAACCGCGCGGTTTCGTCGTTGCTGGCGCTCATGACCACTCGGCCATCGGGACTCACGGTCACGGTGCGAACTCGGTTGCCGTGCTCAGCCTCCCAGAGCACCTCGCGGCTGGCCGAGTCCCAGACCCGCACTGCGTTGTAGGGACTTGCAAAACTGGCAACAATGCGAGTTCCGTCCGGGCTGAAGCAGACCGAGTCTGTCGGGCCGTTGATTTTTTCGAAAACGTGGATCAATTCGCCCGTGTCGCCATTCCAGATGCGAACCAGGCCATTGCTGTCACCGGTCAGCACGACTCGGCCGTCGGGGCTGAAGACGGCCGTTTCCACTTGAACTCCCGCGCCCGTCGGAAATCGATGACTCATCGGCTCGCAACGCGGCTCGCCGTCCGCGGCGTTCCAAAGCTGAGCTGTGCCGTCGAGGCTGGCCGTCAGAACCACCTCGCCATCCGGCCGAAACGCGACCCGTTTGACGAGTTTCGCGTGATTCATGACTTTGCCGAACGTCCGTCCGGTCGCGACGTTGTACAACCGGGCGGTTCCGCTCCGACTTCCCGTGACGGCCGTCAATCCGTCTGGACTGAACGCGACCGCCTGGATATTCGGGTCGAGCAGCGTCCCCCAGCGAGTTGTAGCAGGGATGTCCCAGAGCACGGCCGAGCGCGGTTTGGCGGCGAGCAAAATTTGCCTGGTCCCCGGACGAAACGCCAAATTCCCGGCGTGCCGGTCCAAGCGAATCAATTCGCCCAGCGGGCGTTGATCCTGCAAGTCCCAAACTCGCGCGGTCCCGTCAGTCGAGGTCGCCACGACCGCCTGGCCATCGGCTGCCCAGGCCAGACCGACGATCGATCCGCGCAGGGAATTTGGCAGGAGGAACATTCGTTTTCCAGTCCTGGCGTTCCAGCACGACAGCGACCCGCCCTGGTCGCCTAACAAGATCCGGTTACCGTCCGGCATAAATGCGATCTGTGTTGCTCGGGTTCCATCCGCCGGAAACGGTTTACCAATCATTCCGCCGCCGGTCGCATTCCACATCCGCACCAGCCCGTTCCTGGAGAGCGTGGCAACCGCCGGTCCCCGAGGTTGAAACGTAACGCTCAGAACGCCTGCTGGGCCGGCAAATTCCGCGAGCTGTTTGCCGTCGGCCGTTTGCCAGATGCGGATGTGGGACGGCTTCGTGCCGGTGCGCTGGCCGGTGACGGTGCAGACCTGTGAGCCATCGGGATTGAACGCCGCGGCGAGCAGGTTGTCAGGGTGGACCAAGGCCACATCCGCGGTGGTTTCGCCGCCAGCCGCGGCGGGGAGGGATTTTAGCATCAATGTCCGGCCGGTCACCACGGCCACGAGCGGTGTGCCGTCGGCGCGGATCGTGGCCGCGAACACGCGAGTGCTTCCCAAATCGTGAGCAACCATCAATGCGCCACTGTCCACGTCCCAGACTCGCGCCCTGCCGTCGCGGTCGGTCGTCAGAATCGTTGTTCCGTCCGGGCTGAAGGACAGCGCCGAGATGTTGGCGGGGTGGTGAAAGGCCTCGCCGCGGCGCACCAGGTGCTGCCTCGCGGCGTCCAGGTTCGTGAGGATCACGCGCCGCAGTGCCGCATCCTCGGCCGGCGCGTGCTGCAAAGCCCGCGCGAACCAGAGCATCCCCACTCCACTTTCCTGGCTTTCGACCAGCGCGTATCCCCGGTCGAAAGCCAGTCGCGCGCTGCGTCGATTCGCCTCAATCCGCTCGCGGTTCGCTTCAATCCGCTGTAGATCGGCTTCCTTTCGTTCACGGTCTGCCCGCCGCCGCTCGCCGTCGATGCGAAACGCCGCGGCCACGGCAATGACCGTGATGAGGACGAGGGCAATCATGCCCGCCACGACGTGAGTGCGGTGCCGTCGCCCCCATCTCGCCATTTGGGCCGGCAGCGGCTCCCGCGCCGCGGACACCGGCTCGTCGGCCAGCCAGTGCTCCAGGTCATCCGCCAGCCCTTGCGGCGACGCATAGCGATCCGCCGGCTGCCGAGCCATCGCCTTCAAGCAAACGGCTTCGAGCGGCGGCGGGATCGCGCGGCACAACTTGCGGGGCCGCATGAAGCTCCCCGCGATCACTCCCAGCAGCGTTTCCTCCAGCACGGAACCGGCAAACGGCACCTGCCCGGTGAGCAGCACATAGAGCGTCGCGCCAAGGCTATATACGTCGCTTGCCGGCCCGACGCCGTGGGCTTCGCCCCGCGCTTGCTCCGGGCTCATGAACGCGGGCGTTCCGACCACTTCACCGGCGGTTCGCGTGAGGGCGTCGGTCCAATCCGCTTGCGGTGGAGTCGGCGCGCCGGCCGGTAATAACCGAACGGTCGGCAGCTTGGACTTGAGCGCAGGAGCTCCCGAAACAGCATTTTGCGAGTCCGCAGGTTGGGATGGCAGCGACTCGACGGTTGGCAGGGGTGCGGTCTCGTCTTCTGCGGCTCGGGGGCCAGCCTCTCCGAGCGCGCGCGCCAGGCCCCAATCGACCACCAAAGTTTCGCCGTAGGGGCCGAGCAGGATGTTCGCCGGCTTGAGGTCGCGGTGAATGACGCCGCGGCTGTGCGCGTAAGCGACGGTCTCGCAAACGTGCAGGAACCGCCGCAGCAACTTCTGAAATTCCACGCCGCGGAACTGGACGGGGGCAACGGCTGGCCGGTGCAGCTCCTCGACGGCCGCATGCAAAGTCTGTCCGCGCACGAGCCGCATCGCATAAAACGGCCGCCCGGCCGCGTCGCGGCCCAGACCATACACAGGCACGATGCCGGGATGCTCAAGCCGAGCCGTGATTTCCGCTTCCCGCAGAAACCGCTCGCGGACCTCGTGATTTCCGGCCAGCGCCGGCTGAATCTCCTTGACCGCGACTTCTCGATTCAGCTCCAGGTCCATCGCCCGCATCACCTGCCCGATGCCGCCACGAGCAAACAACCGCAGCACGCGGAACCGGCCGCTAGCCGGTAAATAGGGCGCGCTCCCGTCCCCATTTTTTCCGGACAGTGCTGGCGGATCGTCCAGGAATTCGTCGAGGTGAAACTGCCGCTGGAGTAATGCCTGCCATTGCGGAAACCGTGCGAAGAACTCCTCGTGCGGCGGCGACTCGCCCAGTTCGCGGCGGGTCGCGAATTCGACGTAGATCAAGTCCAGCGCCTGTTCCGGATCGTGGCCGAGCTCCGGATACCGGACAATCAACTCTTCGGCCCGCGCGGCTTCGCCGACCCGGAGCCGCCGCTCCAACTCGTCGCAGGCGTCGCGGAGCAACTCCTCGGCACCGGCCGGCCGACCGCCGTTCACTGCCGAAGCCAGGCTGAGATTCAGGCTGCCCATTGCGACGTGTCAAAGCTCGTAAGTAGACTGAATGGACGTAATCACCACGCTAGCTCAGCCGCAATCGAATGTCCACCGAGTCCAACCCAGCGCCGCCGGACGACGAATTCCTGGCGCTCTTGGCTCGCGTGCGGCAGAGCGACGAATCGGCGGCCAGCGAACTGGTCCGCCGCTACGAGCGGGCCGTGCTCCGCTCCGTGCGCAGCCGCCTCGGCAGGAACATGCGCGGTGCCCTGGATTCGGCCGACGTATTGCAATCGGTGCATCGCAGCCTGCTGGTTGGCCTCAAGAACGAACGCTATCAGGTGGCTTCGCCGCAACAGCTCATCGGCCTGGCGGTCGTCATGGTCCAGCGGAAGGTCGCCCGCCAGTGGCGCAAGCTCAAGCGGCTGCCGACCACCACATTTGACGACATCTCCCGCGGCCAGGATTCACCCATCGACCAAATTGCGAGCGACGACCCCACTCCCTCGCAGGTCGCCTCCGTGGCCGAACTGCTCGAGCGATTCCTGTCGCAACTGGACGAACTTGACCAGCAACTCGTCCGCTTCAAGCTCAACGGCCTCAGCTCGGTGGAGGCCGCGGCAATCTTGGACCGCGAGCCCGCCTTCGTCCGCGTGCGCTGGACGCGGCTGCGGCAAAAGTTGCGGGAACGGGGCTTCGGTGAACCGTAATCGTTCAATCCCCAACGCAGGGACCGAAAGGCTCATTCGATGGCCCGCACTACTTCAGTACCGCAATCCGTTGAGACCGTGCCAGAACCCTTCAACTGAGATTCCTTCTGTACGCGTGCCAGCCACCGGTCGAGTTGATTGGCAAACTCTTGCCGGTTGCGAGCAGCGAAGCCTGACGGACCTCGCATCACCTGCCCAGCACCTCCCATTTCATCGATCATATTCCGCATTGCGTGCCGCTCGCCCACGTTCGCTTCGGTAAATAGCTCTCTCCGCGGGTCGAGCGCCTTGGCACCTTTGCCCACGACATCGGCAGCCAGGGGAATGTCGAGAAGGTAGAATTCGCAGCCTCTCTGTAATCAGGGTTTGTCGCCGGCTCGGGCCGCTTGATTTTCCCGCCAGGCATCGAGGTATGCACGGATTCCCTGGACAACCTTCGGCGCTGCTGTCTGGAGTGCCGCCTGAGCTTCCTCCGCCAACAGCGACTTCCCCGCCGGTATCCGAGAATCCTGGATCATCGCATACTCGGCCTGGTGCGGAATCGCCGCGGGCCGGCGGGAGAAGGATTCTCGCTGGAGCAGTATGTCAACGACCGGCCGTACGTCGCCAGCTCGTTCCTAAGCGTCGCCATCTCCCAGGGCTTCGGTTCCGCGCTTTCCGGCAAATGCCGCGATAAGCCAGAATTGGCGGAGCAGGCCCTTCCGCTCGTCGCCCGGCTGCCAGTGGTTCCGTGCCGCGGAGGGGAAGTTTTCTTGCGAAAGCTTTTTGTGCCGCTGGGGTATGTGGTGGACGCCAGCCGTCTGCCGCTGGATGAGCAGTTTCCGCAGTGAGGGGAGAGTCCTTATTTCGCCCTGCAACTGAGCGGAACCATCCGCGTCACGGATTTGCTCTCGCATCTCTACGTGCTGGTGCCTGTGCTTGACGACGACAAGCACTACAGAAATCCCCCGCATCCGCAAATTACCCCCCGCCGCTCGCGCTGCCATCCGCATCGCCGCGGTCCTCGCCGCCCTCGCGCTGATCGTGACCTGCGCACAAATCAGGTTCAACGCCGCATTCAGTCACCGCGTCGCCGCTGCTCGTCTCAAATTTCAAATCTCAAATCCTCCGCTTCTTCCCTCCGTCTTCGATTCCACCCCGGCGATTGCCTCGCCAAACTAGATTATATTCCACGCATAGCGCCACGCCTCCTACCCCCGTCTCTCCTCTCCCTTGCCATCCGAGGCTCTCATGTCCCGCACTCGCCACTCCCGCCGCCAATTCCTCTCCACCGCCGCAGCCGCAGCCGGAGCGGTGATTCTCGGCGCTCCCACCATCCTCACCGCCAGCAAGACCGAGTCCCGCCTGGTCGTCGGCGAGGGGGAGCACAAGTTCGAGGTCTATCACGACTGGCCGCAGTTGCCCAAGGAGTTCACCTGGCAGACGACGCACAACGTTGCGGTGGACAAAGCGGGGAACGTCTACGTCATCCATGAGGGGCAGCGGGCCCTCAAGGACCATCCCTCGATTTTCGTGTTCGATTCCGAAGGCAAATACATCCGCGCCTTCGGCAGCCAGTTCCAGGGAGGCGGCCACGGCATCGAGATCAGGGCCGAAGGAGGGGAGGAATTCCTCTACGTCTGCGCGTACCAGCATTGCAAGACCTTCGCCAAGATGACTCCGAAAGGCGAAACCGTCTGGCAGAAATTCGCTCCGATGGAATCCGGCGTGTACGCCAAGGACGAGGACACCAAGCCCGAGCAGGTCTGGGGGCGGGACCGCTTCATGCCCACCAACTTCGCCTTCCTGGACGACGGCGGCTTTCTGCTGGCGGACGGCTACGGAGCGTTCTACATCCATCGTTACGACAAGGACGGCAAATGGCTTTCGCACTTCGGCGGCCCCGGCAAAGGCGAAGGCAAATTCAACACGCCGCACGGCGTCTGGATCGATAAGCGTGCGGGTCGCAAGCCCTCCATCGTCGTCTGCGACCGGGCCAACAACACGCTGCAATACTTCAGCCTGGACGGCAAGTATCTGGAAACGCTGAAGGGCTACGGCCTCCCCGCCAATGCCGAAACCTGGCAGAACCTGCTCGTCATCCCCGAACTGCACGCCCGCGTCACACTGCTCAACGAGAAGAACGAAGTCGTCGCCCGCCTCGGCGAAGACATCGCCCGCGTCACCGGCAAAGAGGGCGGCCAGATCCGCGGCGACAACAAAAAATGGCTCCCCGGCAAATTCGTCCACCCCCACGACGCCTGCTTCGGCCACGACGGCAGCATCTTCGTGGCCGAATGGGTCGGGACGGGAAGGATTTCGAAGCTGAGGAAGGTGAGCTGAGTGCCTGTCGGGATTGATGCTATTTCGTTAACGGCCAGATGAATTTTCCCGACTTATCAATCCAGCCGACGACGCCATCCAACTCCACTTGGGCGACGCCGCCCTTAAACATATACACGCGACTGAATTGAGGCTTGATGGCCCACTTCCCGCGTTTATCCACGTACCCTCCCAGACCCGGAACCCATTTTTTCCCATCCCAAGTTGGCTTATCACCAGCGGGCGATAATCCCTCGGAGAACCCTTCCACGGAAGGTGCTATGGGAAGCACCGCGACCTTTCCTTGTCTGTCCATGTAACCGAAGTCGTGCCAGCCGGGATTCCCCAATTCTTGACTTCCGCGGATAAAGGCCACGCCATCCTGGAATGGCGTGGCGATCGTGAATAGCCGAGGCTCGATCACCATCTTGCCACTGGTGTCAATGTAGCCCGTGCCTTTTCCCCGGACATGAACAGCCGCGAGGCCTTCCGAAAACGAGCCAGCACCGTCAAACGTCGGCTTGATCACGAACTCGCCGCGCTTATTCACAAATCCCCAAGTCCCGCCATGAGGCGGTGTGCATATATCCCCTGGTTTCCCCCCGACCATTACCGGCGCAAGCCCGATTGAAAAACTGCCGACGGACCAATAATCCGCGGATATCACCGTCTTGCCAGTTGAATCGATGAAGCCCCATTTCGTAGGTGACCACTCCTTTCGTTTGCCGCTTGCAGGGCGTGCAAATCGATCTGGATTGACACCGACGGCTGCCATCCCTTCGGAAAACGGTTGGGAGCTTGCGTGAAAACCAGGAAGCAGCTTGCCCTTGGTGTCAACGTAATGAAATTCTGCTCCGATGGAACCTTGTGCAAAGCCATTTGAAAACGGCGCGTGATCGTGAGTAAACGGGCACTTGAACGCTTCTTTCCCCGTCCGATCGATGTAAAGAATTTTTCCGTCTTTGCTGACACGGGCTAGCCCGTCTCGAAAGTCTCCTGGGTACGTGAATTGGGGCTCGATGACGACCTTTCCTTGACGGTTAATGTATCCCCACTTGCCGTACACTTTGACGTAATAAAGTTCCTCTTCTTTCGGCAATCGCTTCGGGGCGGTGTCCGAACCGTCCAAAGGACATGAAACTCCTACGGCGAACCACGCCGCAAAAAACCAAGCTGAGGCGACTGCAAATCTTTGGCGCGATTCCATGGTCGTAGTTGTGAGCACCGCCCGTACTTGAATTCAATCACGGCACCTTCTTGATTCCCGCATTGTAGCCAGCGCGAATCAAGCAAGCAATTCTCTCCGCCGCGGACTACAGCTCATTCACCAGTCGCGCCCAGCTTGGGAAGTTGACGTGAGTGGGCCGTCATTCCATGACCGGCCCATTCCGCTGCCCGTCGGCAAGGCGAAGAATGGGGCTGTTTCGGAGAAACGCCCCACGCGGGTTCGGCGCGGGTCTCCGACCCCGCCGAAACGGCTGACCGAAGGTCTCCCTCTGGGCGCGCCCATCGGTCGGGCGAGGTCGGAGACCTGCGCCCAACTCCGCGCCCAGCGTTCAGAATTGCAGCTTGCTCAGCAGCACGTCGGTTTTCTCCTGGCCATCGCTCGCGTACCAGCGTGCCGACGAGAACCGCCAATCAACCCCCCTGATGACCAAGCCTTTCCGGCATGGATTTTCGTGCAGATAGTCGAGCTTCTGCCGCCAAAATGGCTCCGATTGAATTGCCTCCGGATGCCGGCTGGACTGCCAGAATCGGCGTTCCCGGTCGCCGCCGGCCTGGCTTTCAAACACCCGGCTGAAGCAAGCTGGCATGTGTTTGGCAGAATAGTCCAGGAGTTGACGACCGGTGAACTTGCGGAAGTCGGTCAGGGCACGTTGCAAAGCATCCGCGTTCCAATTCGCATCGAACACAATGGCATGCATGTGCGTCGGCATGATGACAAACGCATTCGTCCGCAAGCCCTTGTGCTCGTGGCAGAAGTTCAAGCTGTCGGTGACGATTCTACAGGCTGCCTCCGACACAAACACTGGCAGCCAGTCAACGATGCTGAACGTGACATAGTACGCGCCGGCTTCGGAGACAAAGCGGTAACGCTCCATGCGGTCCTCGGCAGGAAATCGGCGGGGGAGGTAGGGGGGTTGGGCGCAGGTCTCCGACTTCGCCTCGACGGAAACTATCGGCGCATCATAATCAGCCGGCGCGCCCAGAGGGAGACCTTCGGTCAGGCGTTTCGGCGGGGTCGGAGACCCGCGCCGAACGTGAGACCTAATTCACCCGCTCATTTGCTTTCTTGTCGGTCAGGACGTCGCCGATGCCGGCGAAGAACCAGTCCTGATGGGCATCGCCCGAGAGAAAGTCTCGCGCGGAATCGTCATGGACCGTGCCACTATTGAACGCGAAACCGCCGGCACGGCCGCCGCCGGTGCGGATGTTGGCGACGCGAGCGGTGTAGCTGCGAGTGGAGACCCATTCCGAGAGAATGGCCGCCAGAGCCGCGGCGCTAGCGTCGTGGTTGGTGGTGCCGCCGATCAGGATGTCATCGTGAGCCTGGCCCTTGAGGATGTCGGTGCCCAGGCCGCCAATCAAAAGGTCTCGCCCGGCTCCCCCGAGGACGTAATCGTTCCCCGCTTCGCCGAGCAGGACGTCGTCCCCTGCATCGCCTGAGATCTGGTCATTGCCGCTGCCGCCGAAGACGAGATCGTTGCCGGTGCCCCCAGAAATGGTGTCGTTGCCGGCCTCACCATACAACGTGTCGTTGCCGCCATCCCCCCAAATCTGGTCGTGGCCGTCGCCGCCGCTCACGGAATCGTTGCCGGCGTCGCCATGCATCTTGTCGTTTCCGGCGTCACCCAGCAGCAAATCATTCCCAGCGCCGCCGGACATGCGGTCGCTGCCGTCGCCACCATGCAGGATGTCGTCCCCCTTGCCGGAGGAAAGCTGATCATTCCCCTCATCGCCAAACAGTTCGGCTGGTTTGGTGACGCTGGCCTTGACGGCCACGGAATCATCACCCGCACCCGCAATCACCACGATTTTCTGGAACGTGGAGGCGGTGAATAGAGTCGTGACGGTGTTGCAAATGACGCTGATACGAGTGGCGTCGAAACGGTCCACGACGATGGTGTCATTGCCGGAAGTGCCGCGCACCAGCAGCACGCTGCTGCCGGGATGGAAGGGATCACTCACGACAGCCGCCGAACCAGGACCGAGGTCTGGATAGCCGACAACGATGGGGGGAGTGTCGAAGGCAATAGCGTCAAAGTCATTGGGAAGCGCGCCGACGGTGGTAATGGCTCCGGTCGCAGTATTGATGGTGACCAGATAGGCAGGGTGGACAACGTCGGTATCATTCAGCGCCACGCCAAACAGCACGCCCGTATCCGGGTGGGCTGCCATTGCCGCGATCGCGTCGGTGTTGGAGGGCGCTCCTTGGAGAGTTGAGACGACCGTGGTCAGACCGGTGGATTTATCCACGGTTCGAAGATCGCCCCAGACCCCTTCGCCGGAGTAAAAGAGAGTCCCATTGACGTCGGCGATTCCCGATCCATAAGTGGACAAACCAGAATTGCCCACCACTGTGGCAGCGCCGGTGGCGGTGTTAATGGTGACGAGGTCATCCCCGAAGATCTCCGTCCAGCCGTAGAGAGTTCCCGCCGCGTCAAAGGTCAAATCGGCAACTTCCTCGCCCGGCATTCCAATGGATCCCACCAGAGTGCCCGCCCCAGTGGCCTTGTTGATGGCGATGATACTGCCGGGATTACTGGGGCTTTGCATCGACGTCGAACCGTACAGCGTGCCGGTAGTCGGGTCGACGGCCAGACCAGTCACGGCAAAGCCGATGGGGCCGAGGGAAGTGGTGGCTCCCGTGGCGGTATTGACCGTATAGAGGTCCGAATTGACATTGCCTCCCGTCGCCCCGTAAAGAACTGCCAGGAGGGAACGATCCTCCAGGCGCTCACAGCCAGGCTTAAAGAAGCGGCTACGGTTAAAACGGGCCGTCGAGTGGAGTTTTCGAGTGCGAAAGTGCGAGAGCATGAGAAGATCCTTGCTGTGGAAACCTGAGAGATTCCCGCAATTTTGTCAGTTATTTCACGGCTCCTGCGACGCGCGCCTCTTCTCTGGAATCGGCGGCACTGCGAAAGAACGGGAATATGGCTCATCTAAAAGATAGCTCATTACTGGGGATTTGCTTTTCAGCAACGGCGGTTTTGGACAGAAAAATGGGACATCCCCGAGACGGGATACTCTCTTCATCTGCTCTAGCCACGGGCGAGAAGCGAAAACGAACCCAAACGTGCATGGCTTGTCGCGGCGCTACTCCCCTTCGAGAAAATCAAACCGGATGGCGACGATTTCCAGGTCGTAGGATCCTTTGGGGGCCGGGATGGTGGCCGTGTCGCCGATTTTTTTGCCGAGCAGGCCCTGGCCGAGCGGGCTGGTGACGAGGATGCGGCTGCGGTTGTAGTCTTCTTCCCCGGAGCCGACGAGGGTGTATTCTTCCTCGTCGCCGAGATCGACATCCTTCACCACCACGGTCGCGCCGAAGGATACCTGGTCCTTGGGGAGCGTGGAGGGGTCGATGATGTTGGCCTTGGAGAGCTTGGACTTGATCAGGTTGATCCGGGCCTGCAGCAGCCCCTGGGCTTCCCGCTGGGCATGGTACTCGGCGTTTTCCTTGAGGTCCCCTTCGGATCGGGCGGCGCCGATCTTTTCGGCAATGGCGGGCATTTCCACCCCGTCCATCCGCTCCATATCGGCTTTGAGCTTGTTAAAGCCGGCCCGAGTCATGGGGATGTATTCGTCCATGGTCGCAAACTCCAAGCGGACAAAAAAATGCGACCTCCAAGGGAGGCCGCATGGGTTGCAAGTTTTCAAGACCCTATTGTGAGTCAATTCGGAGGGGATGTAAAGTCGAGGGGGAGCGAAAGCCCGCGAAGTACCGGGCTCCCACGCGGCGGGCTTTCCTATTTCTCCTCCTCTTAATCTTAATCTTAATCCTAATCTTCCTCGTCCTCTGCCGCGGAACGGCCCGGAAGAGGATTAGGATTAAGATCAAGATTAAGATTAAGACATTGCGGCTAATCCGCGATTGTGTGCGTCAGCTCGATCGGCTTTGTGCTTCCGCTGGCGGTGATGTTGAGCGGAACTGTGAAGACGACGGACCCTGTCTTGCAAACGCCCTCAGCGCCGTGCTCGCAGTAGTAATAGTGGAGCGAAACGGCTACCACGTCCTGCCCCGTCCCCTTCACGGGGACCGTGACATCGAACTCGGCCGATGGCTTCTCCAGGTTCCGTTTGCCGAAGGCCGCACGGTCGAGCGGGCCGCTCGCTTGCGGTGAATCGACCCAATAAACCAGCGGGGCCTCGCTACTCATCTCCATGCCGGCGGGAGGCTGCAAGGTGACATGCAGCGTGATGGCATTTTTGGCCGCCTTGGCGACGGTCAATTCCAGCTTCCGCTGAGCCGCTCCGCGAAAGTCCGGCTTGGTTTCGACCTTCGGCGGATTGGGGGGGACGAGCCCGGCGATGGTGAGCGTCCCGACCTTGCCCGAGGCCAGATCAATCGTGCGGATCAAATGATTATTCGTATCGGCAATGTAGAGCATACCCGCGGCATGGGTGATGCCCGCCGGCTCGTCAAAAGTTCCCGTGGCATCGTCATTGCCTGGGTTCTTGTAGTCCTTTCCCGCGAGCGTCCTGGTCTCGCCCGTCCGCGAGTCCACTTCGCGAATCTTATTGTTGTAAGTGTCCGCGACGAACAAGACGCCGTCCACGAAGGTAATGCCGATGCAATGCTGGAATTTGGCCACCGCCTTAGGCCCATCCGTGTCGCCAAAGTCGAACAGCCTTTGCTCGGGGGGGCGGTGGGCGGTGCCGACCAGGGTGACGACATCCCTGGATCCGTCCAGCGGAACCGCGCGGATGGAGCTCCCCTCACTGTCGGCGACGTAGAGCCATTCGCCATCCGAGGCCAGGCCGCTGGGCTGGGCAAACGAGGAGAAGCCCTGCTGGCCCGCAACCTTGGGCAGCAGCCGGCCATCGACGATGTCCTCCCGGCCGTTCCCGGCGTAGGGCCCGATTTCCGATTCGGAGAGGGGCATCTTCCAGATTTGGTGGGAGCCCGCCATCGCGATGAAGAGATCCCTCTTGTGAATCCACAAATCCCACGGGCTGGAAAGCGGAGTCCCTTTCGGGATGCCGCGCTTGATCCGCGGCTGCAGCGGATCGGCCTGCCTGCCGGTGCCGGCAATCGTCTTCACGGTCTTGGCCGCGAGGTCCACTTTGCGAAGGAGATGATTTTCCGTATCGGCGACATAGAGGATATTTTGATACAGCGCACAGCCTTGCGGATGATCGAACGATGCCGCTGCGAAATCGCCATCGTCACGGCCGATCGCGCCGCTGCCTATCGTCAAGAGAAGCTTGCCGCCGAGCGTGGTCACGACGATGCGATTATGGTTGCTGTCGCTGATGAAGAGACGATTGCCTGGTTCATCGGCCAGCACTTTGCCCGGGAACAGCAGCGGCGTATTGGCGGCTTTCACCAAGTCAATGGGAAACGGCTTTTCGTTCAGGAGGTTCCGCTGGCGATAGTAGGGGATGCCCCGCTCCAGGATTTTCGCCACGTCGGCGGCTTTGAACTCCCCGGTGGACCGCGATACCACTTTGCCTTCCGGATCCACGAGCAACATCGTCGGCCAGACGCTGACGCCGTAAAAATCCCAAAGGTGGTGCTTGTCGTCGTTCACCACGAGGTGCTCCACTTCGTAGCGGAGCATCGCCTGGATGATGTTCTCGCGGTCCTTTTCGGTCTCGAATTTGGCGGAGTGAACGCCAATCACCACGAGCTCATTAGGAAACCTCTGCTCCAGCTTTTTGAGCTCCGGCAGAATGTGCATGCAGTTGATGCAGCAGTAGGTCCAAAAATCGAAGAGCACGAACTTCCCTTTCAGATCGGCTTTGGAAATGGACTTCTTGGTGTTGTACCACTCCATTCCTTGGGGAAGCTCGGGCAGGTCCACGCGGTTGCGAAAGGGGTTGGTCGTAGCGGCAGGTTTCTTCGCCGCCGCCTTCCCCTGGCCGCTGGTGACCGTCGGAAAACACATCCAGCCCGCGACGCCACATACGGCGAGGAAGAATACAGCCGCCAATCGATTACTTCCGGTCGTCATGACTGCCGTCTCCGAAAACGGGCCGAGTCGAAAATTGCCCTTGCTGTAATCGTACCGCGCTGGCTCCCGCGAGGCAGCTAGAAAGGGATGGCACTCTAACGAATCGCCGACCCACGCCCACGCAGAGCCGTGGGCGTGCCACCCCTGAGAGTCGCGGCAAATCGCGCAGCAAAAAAGGCGTCCCTCAGAAGGGACGCCTGCTTGATTACTGGAAGTGAAGTCTTCTCGCGGCCTTATTGCTGGCTGAGGGACGATCCCTTGGCCGGCGACTTGCTGCGGCTCTCTTCGGCCCGGCGATCCGCTTCACCGGCGATCTTGTGCGCCGCCAGAAGCTGCTCGCGAGTGAAATAGGGTTCCTTGCTGCCGTTCAGGTGCTTGACGCCAACTTTATTGGCCAGCTCTTCCCAAGTCAAACCGTTCGCCAAATGCCAGGCGGCTGCCTGGGCGGCATGTTGATCGATTTCGCCGCGAGCCAGCATCTTCACCATCTCGAGGACTTTGGGATCCTTGTTGAAAGATTCCATGGGAACGATTTCATACGCAACGCGGGGATTGGGATCCTTTTTTCCGTGTTCGAGGCAAACATTGATGACTTTCAATTTGCCGGCCTTCTCGGGCGCGACGTTGAAGAGGCCTCCGCCTCCACCACCGCCCATTCCGCCGCCGCCCATTCCGCCGCCGCCCATTCCGCCGCCGCCCATTCCGCCACCCATGCCGCCGCCACCACCCTGTTGGCCGCCGCCTTGTCCGCCGCCACCCATGCCACCGCCACCCATGCCACCACCACCCATACCACCGCCTCCACCGCGCCTCCCGCCTCCGCCACCTCCACCGCCGAACTGAGCGGCAACGGGCACGGTCGCAAACGCTTCGGGCAGCTTAATGCTCAGCGGTTTCTTGGTGTTGTTCTTGATCAAGACGGTCCCCAAGGTGGAGTCCTTCATGATCAGCTTGACTTCAATGTCGCCGGCTTTCATCGCGGAGAAAAACTCCACGGTCTCGGCGGGAGGCTGCTTCACCACCGCCTCCGGCTTCGCAGCCGAAAGTGACAGCGGCACCGCGGCCAAAGCCGCTACCGCCAGAACCAGGACGAAATGACGCGCGAATAAAACCTTCATTGCTGTCCTCCAGCTTGCTCTTCAATGTCCCCTGCAATGCCGCGGCCAGCAGGGGGCGCAACAGCGCCGTGCTTGACCCAGCCCGTGACCGCTTGACTTCTTCCTGCCTCTTGTTTGACCAAGGGAAGAAATCAGCTACTAGGATAATCGACGCAAGCGGTTAAACCAAGCAGATTCTTCGGGAAATTAAGAGGGGCTAGGGACTGGGGGCTAGGGATTGGGGGTTACCTGAGGATTGGCGACGAATTCGGGCGGCAATTTGGAATGGCGCAATTCTTTACTGGGTAAGGGATTATCGTCGTTTGGAATCTGCTGGTTCCCAGCCTCCAGCCCCCGACTTACTTCAACTCCAGCCCCATCAAATAATCATCCAGCCCCTTCCGCAGCTTCTGCTCTTCCTCCAAACCTGACGTGACCTGGGCGCGGAGGGCTTCCACGGCGTCCTCTTGCGCCGTGAACTTGGTCACGTAACGGCGGAACAGGTCGGAGTCTTTCGGCAGTTGGGCCATGTTGTCGCGGATGCGTTTTTGCTCCTGATCGATGACGCCGATCTGCCGCTCCAGCTCCTGCCGCTTGGCGATGACGGCGGCGATGGCCTGCTTACGCTTGATGACCTCGCCCAAGGCTTTCTTCACGCCTTCGCTGACAGCCGGGGAGTTGATGTACTGGATGATGGAGTTGTCATCGATATTCGTCACCGCGAACTGCTGCGTGATGAGCTGCTCTTCCTTCACCTCCAGCGTCGCCGGCTGGCCGGGCTCGGCGGTGACGAGGAAGCGGTACATGTTGCGGGTTTTCTCCGCGGGTTCTTTGGGCGCGAGGAGCGTCCACTGCGGCTCCAGCGGATGCTCAATCAGGACTTTCTTCGTTTTCTTGCCAGAGTTCTTCACGGTGAAGGTCTTATTGCGGGCGTATTTGTAGCTCGTTTGCAGTGTCCCCTTGATGAGCTGCAAGCTGGTCAGCCTCTGTGGCTCATTCTTGGAGGCGGGGGCGACTTCGGTATCCAAGTCCATCGCGTAGCTGATCAGCCGCTCGGTGCCGGGGGGCAAAGCCTGAATCTGGGCATCGCCGGCATAAGCGCCGTCATCGAAGACGGTGATCGGTCCCTGCATCAGGTGCAGGTCGGTGGTGTTCTTCAGCCGCAGGCCGTTGAGCGGATGCTTGGCGTGGGTCGCTTCGTTGTAGATGGATACTTTGTCGCCGCTGACCGATTCATTCACGATGGGAAGCATGGCGGACTTGCTCCGCTCCAACTTGACCGGGGAAGCGATTTGATAGCGGAACATTTCGCCGACGTCCCCGGCCTGGGCGAGCGACTGGCCCCCTTGTTGCAAGTTCATGCGATTGGAATCCTCCTTGGCGTCCTTGAGGAATCCGCCTCTGCCGCTCCCGGCCAGCCCAGCTGCCGAAGCTGGAGCCGGCGGAACCATGGCCCGGCGGAGCTCGGGCCGACGGAGCTCGTCCGCCTCGGCGTATTCCGCCTTCCCTTTTTCCAGCCGTTCGCCGGCAGCCTTGAATTCACCGTCTCTGGCGGCCAGATCCTGGTCGTAAGTCCGCGGGCGGAGTGAAGCATAAAGCTCCGGCTTTACTTCGGGCCGGGCGAGATAGAGCGGCTCATAGAGGTCCATCACAAAGGAAATCGGCCGGCCGCTGACGAGTGTGAGGCTGACGTCGTTCCAGTCGGACTCGGTCGTGTTTTCCACAATCGCCCAGCCTTGCAGGAACGGCGGCTTCTCGTCGTCGAGCACCAGCCGATAGCTGGTCTTCCAGATGGGTGCTTCCTGGATATAACCGACCTTCACATCCCGCTTGCCCGCGCCGAGAAAGCTGAGGGAGACCGCCTTCTTGTCTTGCGATTTGCCGGTGGCCAGCACCGTGAGGGCTTTGCGGAGCTCTTCATCGAGCTTGGGATTGGAGAGCTTGATGCGGCCGACGTTGTCGAGCGAGACGCTTCGCAGCCCTTCGTCCGTCAGTAGGTTCAGGTACGAAACTTCCAGCACCTGGTCCTTGCCTTGCGGCACGCGGCGGGTTTCCACGCCCAGAATCGTGCCGACGATCTTGGTCGGCGCGTCGATTTCAATCTGCTCGCCGCGAATTTGCTTGAGCAGGTCGGCCAGCGTGGGGTTCGCCGTCAGGTCGATGGAGAACGTCGCCAGTGTGCGGGTAATCGGGTCCTTGCTGCCGTAAGTGACGGTGGAAACCTTGCCGCCGCTTTGGTCCTGCAAGACCATGCTCTTGAGCAGGTCGTTGATGTCCTTGACATTGAATTTCAGATCGACCTGGGCATTTCCCTCCACCTGGCCGGCGTGTTCAAAGAACGCGACTCCGGAACTGAACATCACCACGCGCTTCACGGGGATGTCGGTGGACTTCTCCTTGTCTTGGGCGAATGCCGACAATGGGCCGACGAGCGTGGCTGCTGCCGGCGACAAGCTCAGGAGGCCCAGAAATGAGAGGTGAGCAACCTGGCGAAGCAGCCGGGCAAGGGCGCGAGAGGACATATCAACTCCAATCCAAAAAAGCGGCGCGGGCGAGATCCTGGAAGCAGCGACTGTGGGATCGACATGGTGCCGTCTTGTAAGTGTAGTCCTTGGGACAGCACGCAGGAGATAAGCTACCCGCTTGCCAACCACGACCTTCCCAAATTCCCAGGTTTTCGCTGCATGTTGTGAAACTCTCCCAGTTTCACAACGCGCCCACGGGGAGAATTCGGGGGGATGCGTTGTGAAACCCCCCTCCCTTTCACAACACCCAGTGCTGGGATGGCAATCAGGTGCAAATCTTCTCTTCGCAGTTCCGCCGCTCCGCGACAAGGGAGCTGCCTTACCTATTGAAACAATTGTATACATCTGGTTGGCGTCGTCAAGTACGCGGCAGCCAGAATCTCAGAAATCCTTTCACTCGATGGTAAAACGAAAACAGCCCGGAAGCGTTGGCTTCCGGGCTGCTTTCTCAAAACCGTGTTTTAGTAGCCTGCACACTCCGTGTGCAGGCGTCCGCTCACGGAGTGAGCGGACTACTATCGTTAGTCCAAGAACCCTACCAACTCCTGGCTGCGGCTAGGCTGCTGCAGCTTGCGGACGGCTTTGGCCTCAATCTGCCGGATCCGCTCGCGCGTGACCTTGAAGATGTGGCCGACTTCTTCCAGCGTGTAGCTGTAGCCGTCTCCCAGGCCGTAGCGGAGCTTGATGATTTCCCGCTCGCGGTAGGACAGGGTCTTGAGGACCTTGTTAATCCGCGTGCGGAGCATCTCTTGCCCTGCGCCGGTGGCGGGACTTTCCGCCGTGCCGTCGGGGAGCAGGTCGCCGAAGTGGCTGTCCTCGCTATTGCCGACGGGCCGGTCCAGGCTGATCGGGTAGCGGCTCATGGCGAGGACGCGGCGGGCTTCGTCGACGGTGGTCTTGGCCCGGCGTGCGGTCTCTTCCAGCGTCGGCTCGCGGCCGAGCTCTTGCAACAGTTGCCGCGAGACGTTTCGCACGCGGGACATGGTTTCCACCATGTGGACCGGAATGCGGATGGTGCGGCTCTGGTCAGCAACGGCGCGGGTGATGGCCTGGCGAATCCACCACGTCGCGTAGGTGCAGAACTTGAAGCCGCGGCGGTATTCGAACTTGTCCACCGCCCGCATCAGGCCGGCATTCCCTTCCTGAATCAGGTCCAGGAACGACAGTCCGCGGTTGCGGTACTTTTTGGCGATCGAGACCACCAGCCGCAGATTTCCTTCGGAGAGTTCCCGTTTGGCCCGTTGGTATTCGGAGTAGACGGCTTTGAGGGTCGCTACTCGTTTGCGCAGGCTGCTGGGGGTTTCCTGGGTGGCGATCAGGATGTTGCGGAACTCGCTGACCCAGGGCTTGCGCTCGGTGGCGGCTCCCTTGTCCTTGGCGTGCGCCTCAATCTTGGCCCGCAATTCCGTGAGCCGGCCGGAGAAATCTTCGAGCTGGCGAATCATCTGCTCGATTCGCTGGGTCCGCAGGCCGAGTTCCTCCACCAGGCGAACCGCCCGGCGGCGGCGGCGGGAGAGCCGTTTCCAAGCGGATTCGCGTTTCTTTTTGGGGTTCGATTTGCCGAGGGCGGTGAGGTAATCCTTGCGGTTGCGTTTGAGCAGGATGTCCAGCGTCCGCAAGTTGTGCGGCAGCCGGCCGAGGATTTGGTCCTTCTCCAGCTTGTCGGTGACCGAGACTTGCACCGTGCGGTCGAAGGGGAGCTCCCCTTCATGCACGCGCCGCAGAATCTTGAACGCCTGCTGGATCACATAATCGCATTCCAGCAGCTTGGTGCGGAAGCGGCGGCGCGTGACTTCAATCTTCTTGGCCAGGAAGATTTCCTGGGCCCGCGTGAGCAGCGGGATTTCGCCCATCTGCGTGAGATACATGCGGACCGGGTCATCCGACCACGATTCCGCTTCATCGCCCAGCGAGCTGAGCAGATCTTCTTCCACCTTGACGGGGGCGTCGGCATCGGCGGCGTCAGCCGTCTCGACGTCTTCGCCCTCTTCGAGGTCGAGCTCGGCGACGGCTTGGGCGGCAAAGCCCTCTTCTTCGTCTGGCGCGCGGGCTACGGCGTCTTCATCAAATTCTTCGAGGAGCGGGTCGTACAAGGGGAGTACTCCTACACCAGTGGGGCGGAAAGGGGCAGTGAAGCAACGATAAGGGCCGGAACGGGCCTGCATACGCCCCACTGCGGCTGCCGGGGGCAGCACGGGAGTTGGTTCGGGCGGCGGGCGAGGTCGGGCATGGATACTGGGAACGTGATGCGCCGGAGCGCACTACTTTTCAGGCACGAGTTTTCAGGCAAAAGAATTGTAACACCTTTATGTGATTTGTCCGGCGCAACTGAGTAATTGGTAAGAAATTACGTGTGCAGCTACTTTGCCAAGGCACGTTAACGCTTACCTCACACCATCAGTCTTCCAGACTGTCACACTCACGCACTTTCGGGCAAACTGGCGAAACAGCATCGCGCGAAAGCAGGAGGGTGAAGGAAGATTTGCCGGCACTTCCCTGAATGGGCCGGCACGACGCTTGGAAATAACACCCCGCTCCGCGGGGAACTCGCTCACGCTTTTTGGACTGGCCATCAAGCGTCCTCGCATTCTCGTTTCCAATCGTCAACCGCTTCAGCCTCAGCGACAGGTCCAGTGGTAGGGGGGGAAGGGACATGCGTCGCAGCTTGGTGGCGGTTATCCCAATTGTAGCTAGGCTGCGGGCAGGGTCTAGGGTCTAAAATTGGGAAATAGGCCCGAAATTCCCGCAGGCACCAGACTTAAAGGATGCGACAACGAGGGTGGCACGCCCACGGCTTTGCGTGGGCGTGGGCGACAGTCCGATGCTTGCAGCTTGCCCTCCAGACGACTAGCATGAAGCACCAAACCGCGCCACTGCTGGACGCAAGCAAGGATGGAACCTGGCATGTTCTCCCGCCTCAAATCTTCTCCATTCCTTTACGTAACTTATGACTGGCATTGATCTTCGCGGCTGTGTCGCTCTCGTCACCGGCGCCAGCCTGGGGATTGGCCGGGCAACCGCAATTGCCCTCGGAAAGGCGGGGGCCAAGGTCGGTGTCAACTACCGCTCCAGCGAGCAAAAGGCTCAGGAAGTTGTCGACGAAATTCGTCAGGCCGGTTCCGATGCTATCCTCCTGCAGGCCGATGTCGCCGATCAATCCGCGGTGGAAAAAATGGTGGCCGAGACGGCTGCGAAATTTGGGAAATTGGACATCGCGGTCAGCAACGCCGCCTATAGTGACCGCGACCGCTTCTTTGAAGCCGATATGGTGGGCTTCCGCCGCACGGTGGACGTCACCATGTGGGGTGCCTTCTATCTGATGCGAGCCGCGACCCAGCAGATGATTAAGCAAGGGAGCGGTGGCGGCATCTGTCTGGTCAGTTCCCCCCATGCCTTCATTCCGGCACCGAGGGCCATGGCCTACAATATGTCCAAAGCCGCCCTCGAACACATGGCCAGAACCGCTGCCATTGAAGTGGCCGAGTACAAAATCCGCATCAACGTCATCCAGCCCGGCTGGACCGACACCCCCGGCGAGCGGAAATTCGCCAGCGAAGAGACCCTGCAAACCGCCGGAGCCAAAATTCCGCTGGGCCGGCTGGGAACGTCGGAGGAGGTCGCCCGCAGCATCCTATTCCTCGTCGATCCAGCCAATGACTACATGACTGGAGCGTGCCTTTTGGTGGACGGCGGCATCAGCCTCCCCTGGTGGGCCAACAGGGGCTCGGCGGCCCCGGCGTAGCTTGTCGTAACCGGCTTCAACCGGTTCAAACCCGCTAAAGCAGGTGACGACGAACAGACCGTGGTCGCCCCCGATCCCTCGACCCCGTAAAGCCCGAACCCAATGCCTCCCACCAGCGTAAAGTTCCCGATATGAAAGCCGAATACCTACTGCCCTGTTCCTGCGGCAAAAAAGTCCCGGTCGATGCCGGCCAGGCTGGTGCCAAGGTCGCCTGCTCTTGCGGCCAGCAGCTCACCGTTCCCACTTTCCGGGCACTACGGGATCTCGAGCGGGTGACGCCGGCCGCCGCAGTTGCGGAAAGCTCCCCGTGGAGCACCACCCGCGGGATCCTGTTTTCCTTCGGAACGCTGGTTTCGGTGATCGCGGCGGGGCTCGTGTTTTATCACCTGTACATGTACTCCCAGCTTTGGGACGGCGGAGAAGCCTGGAAGCAGGAGCATCTGAACGAGATGCGCGCGGGTGTGGACTACTTGACCCCTGTCGAGGCGATCGCCGAATTTCAGGAGATGGCAAAAACGGGGCTGACCATCGACGGCATCCCCCCCTGGTCGCACATCTCTGCCGTCCGCGATTCCAGCCGCCGCTGGCTGATGGCGTCGCTCGTCGCCCTCGCTATCGGACTCGTTTCTCTAAGTGCTTCGCTCCTGGGTGCTCGTCGGTCGAAGGCGAAATGATTATCTGTCAGGACGCGGCTAGGTGCGCTCGTGTCGCCACAAACGCCAGGTAGTAGAAGATCCCGCCGGTGACTGCGGTCATCAGCATCCCGCCGGCGGCTAGCCAGGCAAATCGCGCATGGGACCGGCTGTGCTCGCCCGGCTGCGGCGGGGAGGGGAACTTTCGCAGCGCCTGCACGATGACGTAAATCCAGAGCAGCGGCGTGGGAACCGCAAAGCAGAGGTGGATGATGAGCGCCAGGCCGGCGACGCTCGTCCACTTATTCTGCTGGTCGAAATACGGCGAGTCCTTCGCCAGGTCTTCCCACTGGGTGAAGAATCGCATGTCAATTTCAAAGGCCAGCACGGCAATCAGCAGGACCACACCCAGAATCAGATTGATGAGTTTGTGCAGGCCGTACTGCTTCTGCTTCACCAGATAGATGCTCAGCGCCAGCAGCGGCAGCACGGCGAACATCGCCAGGAAAACCACGTCCAGCATCAGCGAGCCGCGCGTGCCGAGAAAGCCGGTGGACTGGGCGAAGAGGAGTTGAGTGAGGCAGAATTGGGACTCAGGCAAAACCATGACTTGATTCTACCGGCAGGCTGCATTCTCCCAAGGGCTGTTATCGTTATGGGAACCACTTTACCTGATCCACGAATTCTGCAGGATTGCCGGCATGACTGGCAGTGGCGAGTAACTCAGCAATTTCGCCGGCGGTCAATGCGCCGTGAAGCAGAATAATTCCAGTCACATGCCCTCCTGCCTGGAGTCGCTTGGCCAATTCGTCCACGATGGTTTTCTTGTCGAGTGAAACCAAGATCCGATTCTGCGAAGCGCAAATCTCGAGAAGGTCTTCATCCAACGTGCCGGTGGGCGGAGCAGGCGGCTGGCCGACACGGATCGCATCCAAGGGATACGACTGGCCGAGCTTCAACTGCCAATCGACAATCGCTTGCCAGATCGCACGATTGCGAAGATTCTCGTCAATGAGAAACTTGAGCATCTAAGCGGGGAAATGGTTTGCCATACTTTTGCTCGAATCGTTCCCGCAAAACCTGCAAACTCAATTTCGAAGGAGATGCCTTGCGAAGCTCGTCCAGAATCTTCTCCTCCTGCTCCCAATACAACTTCACAGCGTCACGATTCTGATCGACATAGCGGGCGATTGCTGTCCAATGATCTGCGCAGACGGTTGGAAACTCTTCAGCGATAGCTGCCCAAGACTCCCCTTGAAAATGATGGCGAAGAATGAGCATCAGATCGATCCGCGTTCCCTTGGCGACAATCCCCTCGTGGGCAACCGGTTCGAGTTCTGGCGGCAAATTCGGCCAGGTGGGAATATCCGCAGCTTGAGGCTGTCCATGCACTGTAAGAGTCACCTGCTGACCATCCGGCACAGACACGGCGGTGCAGGGGCGGAACACCCCATTTTCGAAGATAGCTTGGATGATTTGCGTCACGGAACCTCTCCTTCAATTCTACCGGCGGAAGCGACGTGCGTCGAATCAATTCTACCTCAAAGGATTCCGTCCCTCTTCCAGCAGCCTTACGCCGCTGCCGTTTTCGGCTGAATAGTGGCAGATGCCGCGGATGACCTTGGCACCGTCGGCGATGTCTCTAGCCAGCAGCACCGCGCCGTCCATGTCCACGTAGTCGAGCAGCGGCAGGAGCTGGGCGATGGCCGAGATGCCGACGGTGGACTCGGTCATGCAGCCGACCATGACCTTGAGCCCGAGCTGCCGGGCGCGGGCGATCATCCTGCGGGCCGGGGTCAGGCCGCCGCATTTCACCAGCTTGATGTTGATCCCGTGGAACAGGCCGGCGCACTTCTCCACGTCGCTTTCCACGATGCAGCTTTCGTCGGCGATGATCGGGAGGGCGGATTCGCAGCACACGCGGCGGTAATCTTCCCACTGGTCCGGCGGCAGCGGCTGCTCGATGAATTCCACGCCCAGATCCTTGAGGAGCGGGGCGTTGGCAATGGTCTGGTCCGCCGTCCAGCCGCAGTTGGCGTCGACGCGAAACGTGGCGGAAGTATGCTTGCGGAGCTCGCGGACGATCTCGATGTCGCGCTCGGTGCCGAGCTTGATTTTGTAGATGGGCCAGTCGGGGAATTCGGCGAGCTTGGCAACCATCACGTCGATTTTGTCGATGCCCAGGGTGTAGTTGGAGGCTGGGATATTATCGATCGACAGCCCCCAGGCGTCGTAGACCTTCTGACCATTAAGTTTGCCCCAGAGGTCATACGCAGCCTGGTCCAGGGCACACAGAGCGAAAGCATTGTCCTTCAGATGCGGGGCGAGTCGTTCCCAAAAGCGGGCGGGGTCTTGCGTCAGCACATCGGCCGCGGCGGCGACTTCACTTTCCACAGCTGCGAGCGCCTGGGCCATGCTCTCCATCATGAAGCCGTAGTATTTATTCGCCGTCGTTTCCCCATAGCCGCGATGGCCGCCGTGCTCTAGCTCGACAATGAGCGAGGGCTGGCTGGTGATGGACTCGCGGGAGATGGTGAAGGTGTGCCGCAGGGGCAGGTCGTAAGCGTGGAGCCGAAGTTTCATTCCCGCTTTATCCCATCCAGGCTGACCGCGTGCAACTCTCCCCGCTCGTCGCCGACGACCGCGTGCGTACCGTCGGGCGAAACAGCCAGCGAAGTCAGCCAACCGTCACTGACCTTCTTCTCCAGGACGATTCGGAGCGACTGCCAATCGATCACCCGCAGGTGGCCATCGGTGCAAGACACCGCGACAAAGTCACCGCCGGGAAACCAGCGGATCGCCAGCAGCGGCGAAGGAACGCGGGCAAACCGCACCAGCCTCCCGATGCTTGGTTGCCAGAAGCGGACCGTTTTGTCTTGTCCGGCGGAAGCGACTAGCGGCAGCTCGTCGTTTTTTATAGGGCGCAGAGCGAGGTCATTCACGGCGGCGGTGTGATTGTCGAGCGTGCGAATCGGGCGGGTTGTCGCCGCATCGAACACGCGGATCGACTGGTCTCGACCGGCGGAGAGGAGCAGCTCCTTTTGGATGGTTTCATCCGGCAACGAGACGAAGAGCACGGAGAGAACCGCGGCTGAATGGTCGGTGATTTCCTTTGTTTTCGCGCTCGTCAGGTCGTGCAGTCGCAATGTCTTATCGGCGCAGGCCATTGCCAGCGATTTGCCGTCGCTGCTCCAGGCGGCGCAATAGACCACGTCCTCTCCCGCTGCGATCCGTTGCACCGCTATCAGCCCCGGCCACTCCACAATCTCCACTCCCCCCTTCTCCTGCGGCTCGCCCCCGGCGATTGCCAGCCGAGTGCCATCGAGAGAGAACGCCAGATCATGCAGATGCGAGAACGGCGGCTTGACTCTCTTGATCAGCTCAAGCTTCGGCCAGGAGTAAATTGCGAGTCCCTGCTGCGAAGCTGCGACGAGAGTTTCGCCCTCCGGAGCGAATACGAGCGTGGTGACGGGTGAGGGTGCATCGGCCACAAGTGGGCCGGCCGCGAAGAGACAGAAGATAAGCAGCATTTCCTCACTGTAGGCGCGTCCAGCTAAATGGCAAGAAGATGGTTGGCAAAAAAATTATGGGACATTGAGTTTGGGCAGGAATCGCGAAGGCAGGGGCTGCGTCTTGCGGGTGCTGGCGGCTGGGCGGATCGGATTTGGTGGGGGAACGGCAAGAGGATTACGATTAGGATTCGGATTAGGAAGCGGCGTAGGTGTTGGTGCCGGCACGGGGTTTGGCACTTCCTCCGCGGTCGGCAAGCGCCGCGGAACTTCGCCGAACTCGCGGGGCGGCTTGAGGTCGAAGGATTCTTCCGCCGGCTCGTCGCTGCTGCCGTAGCGCTCGTCATTGGGAGTCGGACGATTGCTCTCCGGATAGCAGACAGGGGAGAAGAAGCGCCCCAGCGGGCCGATGGAGCCGTACCGCTCCTCGTACAGATAAACTCCGTGCGTCTCCAGGATTGTCCCCGTTTGCTGCTCCAGCGTGGCGAGTTGCACGTTGTACTGTGCCAAGGCGTTGGCTTCGCCACTGATGGTGTTGCCCCAGTCGGCAATCGCTTGGAGCACGTTCAGCAGAATCCCCTGCCCGGTCTGATACCGCAGGATCTGTGAATCCAAATTCACCCGCGCCGCCGCGCGGGCCGCTTTGAACGCGGCATAGTTTTCATACGCCTGGTCAAGAGAGCGAACGTTGGTGGCCAGCGAATGGACGGTGGCGTGCATCCCCTGGTCCAAGTTGGCCCGGTCGCGGGCGATCAATAGCTCCACGCGGCGGAGTCCGGCCCGCCCGGCTCGTAAACCGATTGGCACCGAGAAATTCACCCCCAGCGTCCAGTCCGCGAACTGCCCCGGCCCACTCCGTAGCAGATCGCCATTGGGCATTTCCCCTTCCAACCCGTTCCAGCGGTACAGCGCCACCGCATCGAGTCGCGGCAGGGCGTTATTGTTTGCCTGGATGAGGAGCTGATTATCGGCTTCGAGGATCAGCTTGAGCTCAACGAGGTCGGGCCGCCGCTCCTGGGCGATTTGTACGATGCTGGGCCAGTCCGCCACGAATTGATCGTTAATCGGCGGCGTCACGGGGATGTAGACCGAGTTATCCGACGGCGGAATTCCCAGGATGTTTCGCAAGGCCGCCTCGCGCTGCAGGACGTTGGCTTCGGACGAGACCAGGTTGGCGCGGGCGTTGGCCAGGGCGAGGTCCGCCTGAGCGAGGTCCGCGCGGTTGTCGATGCTCTTCTCGTACCGCGCCTTAATCCGCCGCACCGCTTCCCGAAGCTGATCGAGCTGCCGGCGGCGGGCCCACACGTCGGTGCGGGCGAAGACGAGGTTCCAGTATGCTTCAATGACGCCGCGGACCTGCTCTTGCACGGAGTCCTTGAGCTGAAAATACGAGCGCTCGGTGTCGATGCGCGCCAGCATGATCGGTGCAAGGTTTGGTGCCAGCCGGCCACCTTGCAAGAGCGGCTGTGTGTAGCTGAGCGCGGCGGAGGAGCGGCTGGAGGGATTGAGGGGAAAGACGCCGGGTGAAAGCCTGTCGGTATTGGATGCGACGTCGAGGGCCGCCGTGCCGCCGAAGGCGTTTTGCTTGGTGACGCCAACGCCCAGGTTGTAATTCTGATTAGCGGTGCCGGTGATCAGCGAGCGATTGGCCGGATCGAGCGGATCCCGCACGGCGAAAGGCGATTCCAAGCGATTGAACCTTTGATTGACGGTAACAGTCGGATCGAACCGGGCGTTTTCCCGGTCAATGCTCGTGTTGGTCAGAGCGGCGTCGTAAATCGTGCTGCCGCTGGCGACGGCGGTCGTCCCAGCGAGCACTCGCACCACGCGGGCGTTTCCGAGAGCCGTACGAATGGCCTCATCGAGCGTGATGTACCTCGGCTCCAGATCCTGAGTCCGGTTGGTGACCGTTGGGGGGGGCGGGAATTCGGGCAGTTCGTACCGCGGCAATTGCGAAGGATCCCGGACCTGAATGTTCCTCTGCTCCGGGAAGTAGGTCGGCAATAAGTGCTGTGACTGTGAAAGCTGGGCGTTGGCAAACTTTGCCGTCAGCGCAAGTTGAAGCGGCAGCGCAAAAAGTATGAGCGCGCAGGTCACAATCTTGCGGATCGCGCCGGTTTCCATACCTGGACTTTTCGGCCCGCTCGCAGGGTTTCTTCCGGCCAAACCGATCAGCGCGGATTTGTTTCACTTGACGGTTCTTCCGGCGCTTCCGCCTGTAACGCTTGTATTGCCTGGTGAAAGTCTGCCGTGTCCTGAACGACGTACCCATCCCGCAGGACGATAATCCGGCGAGCGTACTTCGCCACGTTCTGATCGTGTGTCACCAGAATTACCGTCAGCCCCGCTTTTTCATTGAGCTCGCGGAACATGCCAATGACCTCGCGACTGGTTTTGGAGTCGAGGTTGCCGGTGGGCTCGTCGGCGAGCAGAATCGCGGGCTCGTTGACCAGCGACCGGGCAATCGCCACCCGCTGCTGCTGACCGCCCGAAAGCTGGCTGGGATGATGATCCATCCGATCCGCCAGACCGACGAGCGCCAGCTTGTCCTTGGCTCTCTTCCGCCGCTCGGATGCCGAAATGCCCTTGCTATAGAGTAGCGGCAGCTCGACATTTTCCAGGGCCGTCGTCCGCGCGAGCAGGTTAAAATTCTGAAACACGAAGCCGATCCGCTGGTTGCGAATGCGAGCCCGCTCGCTGGCCGACATATTGGCCACTTCCACGCCGGTGAGCTTGTAGCTGCCGCTGGTCGGCCGGTCGAGACATCCCAGCGTGTTCATCAGCGTGCTCTTCCCACTGCCGCTGGGGCCAATGAGGGCGATATATTCCCCTTGGTCAATGGAGAGGTCAGTCTCTTTCAACGCCTCCACCTTGACCTCGCCCAGGTCGTAGGTCTTGGTGAGCTTCTGAATTTCGATGAGCGGCACGCTCTTTCTCCGGGGCGTAAAGTAGTCCGCTCACTCCGTGAGCGCGGTATTTCAGAAACGCGAGCCTGCACACGGAGTGTGCAGGCTACTATACTAGCAATATGAAGACTTTGTTTCGAATTCTACTGGTTGCCGGCATCCTCGCGGCGCTGGGAGTGCCGGCATATTTCGGCGGGGCGGCGTACTGGAAGTCCGTGACCGCCACGAAGTGGCGGACGGCCGACGTCGAGAAGGGCGGGATCATTTCGGTCGTGAACTCCACCGGCTCCGTCAAGCCCAAGATGCAAGTTACCGTGGGCTCCTTTGTTTCCGGCCCTCTGCTGCCAGAACCGTCGGAGGCAGAAGAACAGACCGCGGAGAGTGTCCAGGCGGGAGCCGAAGAAGAGCCTCCCGCCGATTGGGAAGCCATGCTGCCGGCCGATGAGAAAATCAATCTTCGCGAGTTCACCCGCGTCGGCGTGCGGCTGCCGGACTTTAACGACGAGGTGCAACAGGGGACGGTGCTGGCCAAGATTGATCCGCTGCTTTACCGGGCCAATGTCGACCGGGACGTGGCTTCGCTGCAGAACCGCATCGAGGACGTGCAGCGGGCCAAAGCTCTGTTGCAACAGGCGATCAATGATGAGCGGCGGGCACTCGAACTGCGGGCGGAGGACAAAACCTTCATCGCTCAGGCGGAAATGGACAAGTTCAAGTTCAACCGCATATCGCTGCAAGCTCAGCTTCGCGTCTCCGAGACAGCCGTCCCGCAGGCGCTGGCCGGTCTCAAGAACTCGCTCGCCAACCTGCGATACACCGTGATCCTATCGCCAGTCTCCGGCATGATCATCAAACGCAGCATTGAACCTGGGCAGACCCTGGCCTCGCAGTTTCAATCGCCCGAGCTGTTTGTGATTGGGGTCAACATGCGGGACGAGATGCAGATCCACGCTTCGGTGGACGAAGCCGACATCGGCCGCATCCAGGTGGCTCAGAAAAAAAAGCTGCCCGTCTCGTTCACCGTGGATGCCCACGATGAGTTGTTCCACGGCACGATCGATCAGATTCGGCTGAATTCGACCTCGACCCAGAACGTGGTGACTTACCCGGTGGTGGTGAAAACGCCGAACCCGGATCTCAAGCTGCTGCCGGGGATGACCGCGGCAATCTCCTTCCGGGTGGACGAGCGGAAGGACGTGGTGAAGATTCCCAACTCGGCCCTGCGGTTCTATCCGCTTCCCAAACAGGTCCGCAAGGAAGACGTTCCCATCCTGGAAGGCAGCCAGATCAAGGACGACGAAGAGGAGGCCCAGCAGAGCGAGACCACGCTTTCCGCCGAGGAGCGGGCCGAGAATCGACGCAAGCGGAACAAACGCCATGTCTGGGTGCAGGAGGGCGATCTGCTCAAAGCCGTCGAAGTCATCGTCGGCCTCACCGACAGCCAGTTCACCGAAATGGTCTCCGGCAGCCTCCAGCCCGGCGTGAAGCTCATCATCGGCATCCAACAGCCGCAGTACGGGAGATAGCGATGAAACCTCTATCCTCAAATCTTAAATCTGAAAACTGAAATTGTCTTACCTCCTCATCCTCCGCATCGCTCTCCGCGCTCTTGCCAAGAACAAGATGCGTGCCGGCCTGACCGTGTTGGGGGTGGTGATTGGCATCGCGGCTGTCACCAGCATGGTGTCGCTGGGACAGAGCGCGAGTCTTCTGGTGCAGAGCCAGTTCGAGGCCATTGGCACGAACGTCATCGTGGTTTTTCCCGGCAGCAAGCGCCGCGGCGGGGTGAGCCAGGCGAACATTCCCACGCTGACGGCCCGCGACTCCGATGCCATCGCGGCAGAGTGCGACGCAGTGCTGGCGTCGTCGCCGCTCGTCGGTGCCCAGGGGCAAATCATCTACGGCAACTCGAACTTCAGTCCCCGCGAGATGTACGGCGTGGGGCCGGAATACCTCACTGTCCGCAACCTGAACCTCGCCCGCGGCGGGTATTTCACGGAGCGGGAAATCAACTCGGCGGAAAAAGTTTGCGTCATCGGCCACACGCTGGTCGCCAAGTTGTTTCAGACGACCAACCCGGTCAACGAGACCATCCGCATCAAGAACATCCCCTTCAAGGTCATCGGCGTGCTGGAGCAGAAGGGGGCCAATATGATGGGGGACGACCAGGACAACATCGTCCTGATGCCCTACACCACCGTCCGCAAACGGCTGCAAGGAAGCGAATTCGACAACGTCAACGCCATCCTGGTCTCCGCCCGCTCGCCGCTCTTGATGTTGGACGCTCAGAATGAAATCGACCAGTTGCTGGCGGAGCGGCACCGGATTCCTCCCGGCGAGCCCAAGGATTACTCCGTGCAAAGCACCAAGGAAATGGCCGCGGTCCTCGCCATTGTCATGGGCACGCTCACCATGATGATCACCTCCATCGCCGGCATTTCGCTGGTGGTCGGCGGCGTCGGCATCATGAACATCATGCTGGTCTCCGTCACGGAGCGGACCCGCGAAATTGGCATCCGCATGGCCGTGGGGGCCCGCCCCAGGGACATCCTCGTCCAATTCCTGGTCGAGGCGGTGCTGCTGTCCTGCATCGGTGGGGTCATCGGATTTCTGCTCGGCGTCTTCGCCTCCTGGGGCTTCATCAGCGTGATTAACCTCCTGACCAGCGGCAGCAAATGGACCCTCACCGTCTCCATCCCCGCCGCCATCATCGCCTTTCTCTTCGCCGCTGCCGTCGGCATCTTCTTCGGCTTTTATCCGGCCTGGCGGGCGAGCAAATTGGACCCGATTGAGGCCCTGCGGTATGAGTGACCCGGTGGGGCAGGCTTCCAGCCTGCCCAGAAATTGCTCGCGGCCGAACCTGACGCCTGACTTTCCTGTCAGCTCTACGTAGAATAGAACTGGCGGCGGAGCGCTGCCCAGACGAAGTCTAAGAAATCAACCGAAAGGAGCGTGCGTGGCCACAGCAATTCAGTCGGCGGTAAATATTAGTCCCCAGCGGAGCCTGCAATTGGCCCTGGCAGCAGCCCACAGCGCGGAGGACAACAAGGGGCAGAACGTCACGGTCCTCGACCTGCGGGACCAGACGGTCATCTTTGACTACTTCGTGATCGCCACCGGCAGCAGCCAGCGGCAGCTGCGGGCCATCAGCGACGCCATCGACGACGTGCTGCAAAAGGAGCTCGGCCACCCCCGCCTCGGGACCGAAGGCTACCAGGACAGCAAATGGATCCTGCTCGACTACGGCTCCGTCATCGTCCACCTCTTCGACACCACCAGCCGCGACTACTACGCGCTGGAAGACCTGTGGGCGGGAGCGAAGAAAGTGCAGCGGTAGTTTTGATACCAGGGGACCATTATCCGGCCCCCGCCGGTATCCGAGAATCCTGGGTCATCGCAATCGCCGGGGTGGAATCGAAGACGGAGGGAAGAAGCGGAGGATTTGAGATTTGAAATTTGAGACGAGCAGCGGCGACGCGGTGACTGAATGCGGCGTTGAACCTGATTTGGGCGCAGGTCACGATCAGCGCGAGGGCGGCGAGGACCGCGGCGATGCGGATGGCGGCGCGGGCGGCGGGGGGTAAATTGCGAATGCGAGGGAGTTCCCCGGTCCAGGCCAGGAGCGGGACGAGCAGCAGGCAGATCGCCAGGCTCGTCGGCAGCGAGCCGTAGAAGCGGCCGATGAAGACAACGGTAAAAATGCCAATGAGGCCGATTCCCAGGCAGGGATTCTCCGCCGGCTGCTTGGGAAGAGCACACGATGCCAGCGTCACTCCCGCGATGGCTCCGGCGATCTGCAGGGCCAGCAGGCCTCCGCGGTAGTAGCCGCAGAGCATCACGGTGATACCGCAGGCTAGCGCGACGAGTATGACCACGGGGGAAAGGGCTCGGTCCGAAGTGCGGGCGTGCAACTTGGCGAGCAGTCCCCACACGCCAGCGAGCATCACGGCGGAAAAGAGTAATACCAAAACCGCTTCGGCGCGGTTCCACTCTGCGGAGCCGGGGCCGGAGAGGTCTTTCAGATAGACGGAGTTGTGGAGCAGAATGGGAGCAGCCGCCGTGGCCAGGCAAATCCGCAGGAGCCAGGCCAGCCAGCGACGGGTCGGCAGCAACATGGCGGCACCTTCCACGGCCAGAGCCAGCGGCAGCAGGATGACCAGAAAGCGGTCTCGATCTTCCAGCGGCGGCCAGCGCGGCCACTCGCCAAGCAGACCGCAGCCGGCGTAGATGCCCACCCCAAGACCGCCGACCCAGCCAACGGCCAGTTGCCAGCGAGGGTGATCTACACCCGGGCGGGCAATGACCAGCAGGACCAAGCCGCCTACAATCGCGGCGAGCAGCAGGCTCTGCGCCATCAGGACGAAATTGGGCATCCATCCCTCGTGCGTTTCGTCGGACTTACGGCTTGGCTTTCTCTTTAGCCGCTTCCAACCCGACGATGATATGCACGTCATCGCCCAGCGCTCCCAATTCCGTCTTCATGTCAAACTCGCTCCGCTTGATCGTTACGGAGGAAGTGACGCCGATCCGGGGCGTTCCCTTGGGGAATTCGACGACTTTGTGTCCTCCCTTGAGGGTCAGCGTGACCGGCTTGGTGACGCCGTGCAGGGTCAGATCTCCGGTCACTTCATAGCCGGCGTCGGTCGCCTTGACCTTGGTGCTCTTGAAGGAGAGGGAGGGGAACTGCTTGGCGTTGAAGTAATCGGGGGCCCGCAGATGCTCGTCCCGCTTGGCGTTGTTGGTGTCCACGCTGGCCACTTTAATATCGAGCGCAAACGACGACTTGCTGGGATCGTCCTTGTCGATCACGAACGTGCCGGAGAAATCGTTGAACCGGCCGTGGATGTCGCTGATTCCCGCGTGGGAGATCCCGAACGAGATCGAGGAATGGACGGGATCGACAGCGTAGGTTTCGGCAGCGCGGGCGGCAGGCGCGAGAGACGAAGTTCCTAGCCCCGCCAGAATCGCTGCCGCCAGACTGAATTTCTTAATGGCCGTTGTCATGGGTTAGCTCCTTGTTGGAAATGAAGAGAGATGAGGTGCGCCTGCATCTTAGCCTATGTCGCAGCGGTCGTAATCAAGCCTTCGATTCGCGCAGTTTCTCCGGGCTCCAGGGCGAGCACTGCCGCCTCCAAATCCGCCCGCATGTGGCCGGAGCTCGTCGTGCCGGTCAGCGGCAACATGCCGCTGCTCGCGGCAAAGCGGAAGACGATTTGGCTGGGACTTTGGCCGTAGCGGCGGGCGATGCGGATGAGTTCGGGATGAGCCAGCGCATCTCCGTTGGCGGTGAGTAGCGAGAATCCCTGATAGACAATCTTGTTGGCGACGCAGAATTCCCGCACTCGGCGGTCCCAGCCGCGGGAGGCGTAGCAGCGGTTTTGGACGAAGGCAGGCTTCACCTTCGCGCCGCGATGCAGTTCTTCAAGCTGCTCGAGATTGACGTTGCTGACGCCGAGGAGTTTTGCTCGCCCGCTGCCGGCAATGGCTTCCATGGCTCGCCAAGCGGACCAGTCGTCCGCGGCCAGGCCGGTTCGCTGTGTCGGCCCGTGCAGCAGATAGGAGTCGATGATTTCAACGCCTAGATGCAAGAGCGAGCTGGCGAAAGACTGCTGCACCTGGGTGGCGATGGGAGCAGCAGCGTCGTACGGCAGACGATGGTCCTGGCCGGCTTGGAAGGTGAACTTTGTTTGGAGGAACAGGTCTTCTCGTTTTACCAGGCCGCGCTGGATGGCTGCCGCGATGGCCTGTCCGACGGCTGCTTCGTGATAGTGCTTTCGCTGATTGGCCGTATCGATGCCGCGAAAGCCCTGTTCCAGAGCCAATTCCACCAGCCGCTGCGTCTGGTCCTCTTTCCAGGCGGTTCCGTAAAGGAAGCCGGGCAGGCGTACGTCATTGATTTCGGCCGGGAGATGCAGCATTCGGCAAGTCCACTTATTCAGATACCCTTCGCCGCCAAGTACCGCTCCGCGTCGAGGGCCGCCATGCAGCCGGTGCCGGCGGAGGTGATGGCCTGGCGGTAGTAGTCGTCGGCCACGTCGCCGGCGGCAAAGACCCCCTCCACGCTGGTGAAGGTCCGCATGAGAGTTGTGTACTTGATATAGCCTTTTTCGTTGAGCTGGAGCTGTCCCTTAAGGATCGAAGTGTTCGGGGTGTGGCCAATGGCCAGGAACAGGCCGCTGGCGGGGATGTCCTCGGTGCCCCCCTCTTTGTTGTTCTTCATCCGGATGCCCGTGACTTTCTTCTCATCGCCGAGCACTTCCTCCACTTCGCGGAAATAGTGGAGCTGGATTTTAGGGTTTTCGAGGGCTCGCTGGGCCATGATCTTGCTGGCCCGAAACACGTCCCGCCGCATTAGCATGTGGACCTTGGAGGCATACTTGGTGAGGTACGTGGCCTCCTCGACCGCGCTATCGCCGCCGCCGACCACCACCAGCGGCTTGTTGCGGAAGATGGGGAGGGCCCCGTCGCAGACGGCGCAGGCACTGACGCCGCGGTTCTTGTACTTGTCTTCGGAGGGGAGGCCCAGGTAGTTGGCCCGGGCACCGGTGGCGATGATGATCGTGTGGGTCTCGAACTCCTTCCCTTCCAGCGAGCGGAGTTTGAAAGGCTGCTGGGAAAGGTCAACGTCCACGATATCGTCCGTGATGATGCGGGTGCCGAAGTTGACGGCCTGCTGGCGCATCAGGTTCATGAGCTCCGGGCCGGTGACCGCGTGGGCATGTTCTTCCAGACCGACGGGGAAGTCCGCCTCCAGCCGGTCGGGCGGCAGGGCGGTCGCCATGTATTCCTTGAGCACGCCTTTGGGGAAGCCTGGATAGTTTTCGACTTCGGTCGTCAGGTTGAGCTGACCCAGGGGAAGCGTGCCATTGATGCGGTTGGCCTCGATGAGGGCCCCTTCAAAGACCAGCGGATGCAGGTTGGCCCGGGCAGCATAGATGGCGGCAGCCCAACCCGCGGGCCCGCTGCCGATGATGACGACGTGTTCTGACACGGGAAGACCTTTGTCGAATGAAAGTTCATTGCTTGAGGTGAATGACGAAATTCGAATGGCGAATGACGAATTGGAACCCCATTACATTCGCCATTCGGAATTCGATTTTCGTCATTCTATCGGGTTCAGGTCCGAACCGCGAAGAGGGCGCGGGCGTTCTCTGTCGTTTGCCGGGCGAAGTCGTCGAGGGACTCTTCGCGGGCTGCGGCCAGGCACTTAGCGGTGTGCATCACCCGCGCCGGCTCATTGGGGCGCTTTCCGCGGAAGGGCTCGGGGGAGAGGTAGGGGGAATCGGTCTCGACGAGGATCCGGTTCGCGGGAATCGTCTTGGCCACGGCTCGGAGGTCGTCCGATTTCTTGAACGTCACCATCCCGGCGAAGCTGATGTGCAGGCCGAAACTAAGGCATTCGTCCGCTTCGTCCGCAGTGCCGGTGAAAGAATGCATGACTCCCCGCAGCGTGCCGCGGAGAGTCGCCTCGCGGAGCATGACCAGGATTTCGGCCATGCATTCCCGCTGATGGACGATGAAGGGAATTTGGAGCTGCTGGGAGAGACGTAGGTGCCGGTCGAAATAGTCCTGCTGGAGGGCGAAGGGGACGTCCTTCCAAAAGTTGTCGAGGCCCGTTTCGCCCAGGGCGACGATATGGAGGTCATCAGTCACCAGACGAACTATTTCGTCCCAGTCCGCGCCTTCAGCTTCAGCCGCATACGTAGGATGAATGCCGGCTGCAGCGAGAATTCCCTCGTTCGCTGCCGCTAGTTCGCGGCAGCGGCGGCTGGAGGCGAGGTCGGTGCCGACGGCGAGAATTGCGGTGACGCCCGCCGCCTTGGCTCGGGCGAAGACGCCCGGCAGGTCTGCCGCCAGGTGCTCGGACGCGAGGTGGGCGTGGGTGTCGAAGAGCATAAGAAGTGGGGTAGGCTTCCAGCCTGCCCAGAGCAGATTTCTGGGCAGGCTGGAAGCCTTAAGTTTACCCACATTTTATTCGTAGTGCGGCAAGGTATCCGTCGAGCATGGCTTGGAGTTTCATCCAGCCACGCCAGAGGACGAGCCAGCCGGGGTGGTGGTCATGCTTGC
>JBKJNY010000094.1:0-30812 GCA_046593355.1 Pirellulaceae bacterium
ATTGCGGCGGAAGCGCTAGTCGCTTTGGCAGCGGCTCGGACGGAGAAAACGGCGGCCATTTTGCTGGAGCAGTATCAGGGGGCACTGCGGAAGTGCGTTCTCGAAGCGATTGCGGCGCTGGAAAAAGAACCCGCGGACATGGCCCTTGTATTGACGCGCGTGCAGCGACTCTTGGCACTCGCTCCCTTGGGAAAGCATCTCACCCAGCCTTGGCGGGTGTTCATCGCCGGTGCGCCAAATGTCGGCAAGAGCAGCCTGATGAACGCCCTCGTCGGCTATCAGCGGAGTATCGTCTTTGACCAGCCAGGGACGACGCGGGACTTATTGACGGCAAGCACCGCGCTGGACGGCTGGCCGATAGAACTCGTCGACAGCGCCGGATTGCGGGACAGCGAGGATGCCCTGGAGACCGCCGGCGTGGCGCGGGCGGCTGCCGGAATGGCAGAGGCGGACTTGGTGCTGTGGGTGGAGGATGCGGCGGCGACAATCAGCGACAGGGTGGCACGCCCACGGCTTTGCGTGGGCGTGTTGGCTGTCATGAACAAGGCGGACCTGTTGCCTTCGAGCGAGGTGTCCTTGGATACTGACGCCATAGCCGTCAGTGCTCTCACCGGCCAAGGTCTGGACCAACTCTGCTCGCGAATCGTCCAGCAACTCGTGCCGACTTCTCCCCTGCGTGGTGAGGCCGTCGTCTTCACATCGCGGCAGGAGCAAATATTTCGAGAGGCGGCCGCAGCTCTTGCAGCCGGAGATTCGGCGCTGGCGGTCATGTGGCTGCGGATCCTGTGAGCGGATTATAGAATGAATCGCAATGTCCACCTTCAGCAAATTCGCCATCGTCACTGGTGCCGGCTCAGGTGTCGGCCGAGCCGTCGCTCTCGCGCTCCTCAAGGATGGCTACTTCGTCGCAATGGCCGGCCGGCGGGAGCAACCGCTGCAAGAGACGGTCGCCCAAGCCGCCGAAGCCGGCTCTCGGACGCTCGTTGTTCCCACCGATGTCAGCGACCCCGCTTCCGTCCGCGCGCTCTTCGAGCAGACGAAGCAGACCTTCGGCCGGCTGGACCTGCTCTTCAACAACGCCGGCATCAACGTGCCCGCCACGCCACTGGAGGAATTGAAAGTTGACGATTGGAAACGGGTCGTCGATGTCAACCTGACGGGGCCGTTCCTCTGCACGCAAGAGGCCTTCCGCCTGATGAAAATCCAGACACCGATGGGAGGTCGCATCATCAACAACGGCTCCATCTCGGCTCAAGTTCCCCGGCCGAATTCCGCCGCCTACACCGCCAGCAAGCACGCAGTCTCGGGGCTGACGAAATCCACCGCGCTCGAGGGCCGCAAATATAACATCGCCTGCGGGCAGGTGGACATCGGCAACGCGGAAACCGAGATGGCCGCCAAAATGAAAACCGGCATGTTACAAGCCAGCGGCGAAATCACGACCGAGCCGACGATGGACGTGCAGTGCGTCGCCGATGCTGTCCTCGCCATGGCCCGCCTCCCGCTGGAGGCCAACATCCTCTTTCTGACCGTTATGGCCACCAAAATGCCGCTGGTCGGCCGCGGCTAAGCAAAGGGTCGGGACTTGTTGGCGGAATTCGACCCTTGGGTGGCACGCCCACGGCTTTGCGTGGGCGTGAGCATTTTCTTCGCCCCAACGTGGGCGCGCTATGTCAGCCCAGGGCAAGTCTCCGCAGCCCTGGGAACTCGGATCATTGATTCTTCCTTTCTTGGCCCCAACGGGGCCAACTACGCGTTGATCCTGGCGAATCAAATCAGGAGGTAAACGGCACGATCGAGCCCGCCACCGCGCCCATATCTCAGGAAGAATGGAAACGACGTGTCCTCGCCACGGCGGGGAGCATCCCCGATCCAACCTTCATTCGCCACGATCAAGGCGAGTATGAGCAGCGGGCGGAACTGCCGTGACTCACTTGCGGGACACCAATTCCTGCATTGACCATTTGCGCCAGAGCGCGCCACGCCGAGTTGATGCCCCCCACGGTCGCGGTACAATGGACGCGGTTGCCCTTGGGCACGACGGATTCTCCCTGCAAGAAGCACCACTCTCATGCCCGTTCCTGGCTCCATTAAGCCCACGCATAAGGCCATCAAGGCGTATTACGAGACTCTGGCCGCCTATGCCGATCAGAAGGTGAAGCACGAAGGGGCCACCGAGACCGGTTTTCAACGTCTCTTGACCGACACCGCCAGATCGCATGGCTGGATGCTCGTTCCCAAGTTAACGGTCAAGCGCGGCGGAAAGAGCGTCATCCCGGACGGGACTGTCCGCGACGCCTACAGCCTGCACCGCGGGTATTGGGAAGCAAAGGATAGTGACGACGACTTGGCAGCAGAGATTCGCAAGAAAATCGCCAAGGGATACCCGCTCACCAATATCATCTTTGAAGACACCCAGCGGGCAGTCCTCTATCAGAATGGGCAGGAAGCACTCAAGGCCGATCTGACCACCCCGCAGGCCCTTGCTGATCTACTTAACGCGTTCTTTTCGCACACCGAACCCGATATTCAGGGCTTCGACAAGGCAGTCGACGAGTTCAAGGAAGCGGTTCCGGACCTGGCCCGAGCGCTAGCGGAGATTCTGAAAAAGTCACACGAGTCGCACCCCGCATTCCAAACCGCTTTTGAGAAGTTTTTTACCCTCTGCCAGTCCGCCCTCAACCCAAACATCCGTCGCGAGGCAGTCGATGAGATGCTGATTCAGCACCTTCTCACCGAGCGGCTCATTCGCACCATTTTCGACAAGGACGACTTCACCCGGCAAAACGTCATCGCTGCGGAGGTCGAAAACGTCATTGACGCCCTTACCGGGCAGGCCTTCAGCCGCAAGGATTTCCTGAAGAAGCTGGACAAGTTCTATGTCGCCATTGAGCTGGCTGCCGCCAACCTGGGGGACTTCAGCGAAAAGCAGCACTTCCTGAACACGGTCTACGAGCGGTTTTTCCAGGGCTATTCGGTTAAGGCCGCCGACACGCACGGGATCGTCTACACGCCGCAAGAAATCGTCGATTTCATGTGCGCTAGCGTGGCCGAAGTGTTGGAGAAAGAATTCGGCAAAAGCCTGGGGGACAAAGAGGTCCACATCCTCGACCCCTGCACGGGCACCGGCAACTTCATCGTCAACCTGATCAACCGCATCCCCAAAAAAGACCTGCCCCGGATGTACCGCCAGCAGCTCTTCGCCAACGAAGTGATGCTGCTGCCGTACTACATCGCGGCTTTGAATATCGAGCACGCGTATTACGAGCGGACAGGTGAGTATGAGTCGTTCGAGGGGCTGTGCTTTGTGGATACGCTGGATTTGGTGGAGAAGCAGCAAAAGACGATGGCTTTCCTCAACGAAGAGAATACCCAGCGGGTCGAGCGGCAGCGGAAGGCACCGATCACCGTGATCATCGGAAATCCCCCCTATAACGCAAATCAGGTTAATGAGAACGATAACAATAAGAATCGGGCGTATGCCTTTGTTGACTCGCGAATCAGAGAGACTTACGCCCGAGATACGTCCGCAACATTAAAGAATAAGCTGTATGATCCCTACGTAAAATTCATTCGTTGGGCGACCGATCGCTTGAACGGGCGGGATGGAATTGTTTGCTTCGTCAGCAACAACAGCTTCGCAGTTGATCAAGCTCCATTCGACGGCATGCGTGGGCAACTACTCAGAGACTTCACTCGCATTATGCACATTGATCTGCACGGAAATGTCCGTCAAAACCCGAAGCTAAGCGGAACATCGCATAATGTGTTCGGCATCCAAGTGGGCGTTGGAATCACTATTGCCGTGCGGCGAAAGAAGCCCAAGAATCACGTCGTGAGCTTTCATCGCGTTCCGGAATTCTGGCGCCGCGAGCGCAAACTGAGGTGGTTGCAAGAAGCGGAGAGGTTCGGTAACGTCCGACTTAGGAAAGTGCATCCGGACGAAGACAACAACTGGGTGATCCTTGACAATGCTGCCACTTTCGCGCGGCTCCTACCGACTGGAAGTGAAAATGGTGAGACGGTATTCGATAAGTTTTCAACGGGTGCCAAAAGCAATCGAGACAACGTGGTATACGATTTTCGTGCCGCAGCATGCTTGACACGTATCGAAGCGTTCGTCGAGAGCTACAATTCAGAGCTGGATCGATATAAGCGTAAGAACAAGCCGCAGGACATCGATTCCTTCGTCGACTACGCGAAATTGAAGTGGAGCAGCACTCTTAAGCTGCACCTACAACGCGGAAAACAGGCAGAGTTCGACCCGCAACGAATTCGGACGAGCCTGTACCGTCCATTTGTGAAAAAATGGCTGTACTACGATGAACTGTTGCTTGATCGACCAGGCTTGTTTCGACGAGTGCTGCCAACCGAGAAACAGGAACGTGAGAATGTTGTCATCTACTCGACTAACCATTCTCAAATCCCATTTTCAGTTTTGGCAACGAACTGCATCGCTAACGAAGCGGTTGGAGGCCGGGCCGGCACATGCTTTCCGTTCTATACATACGACGAAGTCGGCGGGCATCGCCGCGAGAACATCACCGATTGGGCACTCAACGAGTTCCGCAAGCACTACAAAGATAAGACAATCTCCAAGTGGGATATCTTTTACTACGCCTACGGAATTCTGCATCATCCGAGTTACCGTGAGAAATTTGCCGACAACCTGAAGCGCGAATTACCCCGAATTCCGTTTGCCCGCAAATTCAAGGCATTCAGCAAGGCGGGCCAGCAGTTGGTTGCCTTCCACGTGGGATACGAGAAACTTGACCCGACAGAGCTCAATCGCATCGACTCGCCTGACCTGCCGTTGTCCTATCGCGTCGAGAGAATGAAGCTGGCCAAGGACAAGATGTCGCTGCGGGTCAACGAGTCGCTGACGCTGGCGGGCATTCCGCCGGAGGCATTCGAGTATCGGCTGGGGAACCGAAGCGCCCTGGAATGGGTCATCGACCAGTACCAGGTTTCCGAGGACAAGCGGAGCGGCATCAAGTCCGACCCCAACCGGGCCGACGACCCCGAATACATCGTCCGCCTCGTCGGCCAGGTCGTCCGCGTCAGCGTGGAGACGGTCCAGATTGTCAAGAAGCTCCCTGCCTTTGAATAGGAGCGACGACCACCTCCAGCCGCCTTGCCGCAGCGGAGATGCCAAGAATTTTTCGGGGAAGGACTTGGCGGACGCCTTGGATAGTGTGCAATTGAAACTCGTCGGGCCGGCGAGAATCCGGCTGGTCTTTGACAAGTGAAACGGATGAGTTGGCGGATTGAGGGGAGATGCTGCGCGCGATTTGGAGGGGGGTGCCGAGGGAAAGGGGATTTGAGATTTGGAATTTGAGATTTGAGACGGGACGAGAAAGGCGGAAGAGAAACACTCACCCGGCCTCTCTCAGGGGGAGAGGAGGTAGATTTGGGACGGTAATATTTGGAGGGGGGATTTCCACCTTGGTGTTGAATGATTCGGCGCAAATTCAACACCGACCCCGTTTTTTCATAGGGTGGGACGTGTTGAAACCGGGGGGGTGGAATTCAACACCAAGGAGAGGAGTGTATTTTCTGGCGCTGGGACAGAACCCTCACCCGACCTCTTTCCACGGGAGAGGGGTATGTCAGTTTCGAAGGAACTCTGTCCACGGACTCCGAGCCCCCACTTCCGAGGAGGGGGGTGGTGAATAAGCCGTGGAGATGGTCAGCGTAAGTGCTGTTTTGGATAATACTTACGGAAATCGGAAGAGCGACTTATTCACCAACTTTACTTCGGCAGGTCCACCACGGAGGGGAGCTTTCTCTTGGCGAAGGCAGCCGGGTTGACCTCGAGGCGGATGCCTTCGATGTATTCGCGGAGGAAGCGGAGGGCGGCGTCTTCGTCGCTGGGGGTTTGCATCATGGCGACGAGGTGTTCGGAGGCGGCGGCGAGATCGCCGGATTCAAACAGGGCGAGCGCTTCTTCGTAACCGCGCATCCGGGCAATCTGCTCGGCGGAGAGTGGGCCGCGGGGGACTTCGTACAGGTCCACCGGAGCGGCGGCTCCGGAAAGTTGTGCCCGCAGGCAGCGGCGCGTGAAGATCGAGGGAGGGAGTAGTCGCCGCGTCTGCTCGGTGATGAGCAGTGGGACGCCGAGCCGCTTCGTCGCCCCTTCCACGCGGCTGGCGAGGTTGACGCTCGCCCCGCGCGGGCCGTACTTGATTCGCCGCTGGGTGCCGGCGTTGCCGACGCGGGCCAGGCCGGTGTGAATGCCGATGCCCAGGGCCAGATCCTGTCCCAGCGATTCTCGCCAGGCGGCGTTGATGGCCGGCAGCTCTTCGAGCATGGCGTGGGCGGCTCGGCAGGCGAGCTCGGCGTGGTTGTATTGGTCGGTCGGGGCGTTCCACATCGCCGCCAGGCCGTCGCCGTAGTAATCGATGATGACGCCGCTGGCCGACATGATGGACTCGGTCAGCCGGTTCATCACGTCGCCGAGAAAGCGGTAGGTTTCGTGCGGGCCGAGCCGCTCCGAGATTTCAAAAAAGCCGCGGAGGTCCGAAAACAGGACGGTGATTTCGCGTTCGTGCCCTTCCAGCAATTCGGGGTTCCGCTGAAGCTGGCTGGCGAGCTCGGGAGAGAACGCCTGCTCCAGCAGAATCCGGGTGCGGGCCGCCTCCGCTTCCCGCCGCTGCCGTTCGAGGCCGACGGTCATCGTCTCGGCCAGCAATTGCACAAGCTGAGCTTCGAGGTGACGTACGCCGATCCGCTGATTCTTGAGTCCTTGCGAGCGGACGCCGTAGACCGCACCGACCACTTCGTCCCGGTTGTTGAAGATGGGGGAGACGGCGACCGCTTCGGTGCTGGGCAGTTCCTCGCCGCTCATCGCCTGGGCGTCGTGATAGAGGGTGCATTTGCGCTGGGCCATCAGCTCCACAATCCGCCGCTGGAAACTGATGACGCTGCTTTCCGCCGAGCCAAGGCGGCTGGCGGCGATGTCCCAGCCGCTGGCGGTGCGGAGCAGGACTAGGCCGCTATCCAGCCCGACGGTGTCGATGACCGCTTGGGCGGCGTCACCGAAGAATTCCGGGGAACCGGCGGCGGAGTGTTGCAGTTTCCCAAGGGCCTCGAACCAGCGGACGATAGTCTCCGGCGCGGGGGAGCGGCTGAAGAGGTCGAGCGAGAAGGGGGAGGTTTCGCCGGCGTGGCGCGAGCAGGCGATGGTCTTCAGGAACGGGTCGAGCGGCAGGGACTCTTCCGCGTCGTGCAGCGCAATGACGCTTCCGGCGACGAAGATTTTTGTGGGCAGATTCAGCGGAACTTCTTCCCCTTTGCGAACGCGGCGGCCGCCATCGAGGGTCAGCGAGCGGCCGAGGTTCCGCAAGCGGACGTGTCCGTCCTCCCGCACGTCGAGCTGCAACTGATCCTCCGGCAGATCAGGATCCCGAATGACCAGCCGCGGCAGGGAGGGGCGATTATCTTCCACGGCACGTTGTTTGGATCCGAGCATCCAGACGCCGGGGACGAGTGAAAACTGCTCGTGCTGACGCTTGTTGTGAAGGGCGATTTCTGGCATAAGAACCTGCGAAGCTAGCGGACGCGGTTTGTAACGAAAGTGCGGTTTGGAGGGGCGGTGACGGATGCTGTTTGGAGATTCCCCCCGGTAATGTAGCTTATGGCAGCGACCGTTTTCACCGAAAAACTAACCCGAAGCTTCAGCGAGGGGATTTGCTTCCTGTCCCTCGCTGACGCTTCGGGTTAGTTGCACAAACGCCAAGCATGGACATTCCTCTTTATCTCGGCCTCGCTCTCGCGCTGCTCGTCACCTTGCAGTTGGCGATGGCGATTGCGGGGATGCTCCGCCGGCAGTGGCGGGAAGAGGCCCTGTTTCGGCTCAAGCGGCAGAAGCTAACGGCGGAGCTGGCGAGCAGCGCGACGCAAGGGGGTCGGGAGTCTTTGGCGTCCAGAACTATTCCACATGGAGACATGATCGACGCCAAAGACTCCCGATCCCCGATCTCCGCCGCCGCGTCGACTTGGGAAGGGTGGCGGACGTTCCGCGTGACGAAACTGGTCCGCGAGACGGCCGATACGCAGAGCGTTTACTTCGTCCCCGAGGATGGCCGGGCCCTGCCGCGGTTTCTGCCGGGGCAGTACCTCACACTCTCGCTTAGGATGCCGGGAGAAACGCGGCCTGTCATCCGCTGCTACTCGCTCTCGCACGCCCCGGGTGAAGACCACTACCGCTGCACGGTGAAAGAAGTTCCCCCTCCAGCAGCGCAACCCGAGCTCCCCTTCGGCAAAGCCAGCCGCCATCTCAATCGCCGGCTGGCCGAAGGAGAACTAATTGATCTGAAAGCGCCGCACGGCAACTTCACGCTGGATGTAACTCAGAAGACACCTGTTGTCCTGATTGGTGCGGGAATTGGTGTCACGCCCCTATTTTCCATGCTGCAAGCCGTCGCCGCCAGCGGAAATACTCGACAAATGCTGGCGTTCCTGCAATTCCGCAGCGGCGAGCAGCATCCGCTGAAGTCCGAGCTGGCGGCCCTCGCCAGGCAGCACCAGAACATTCAACTCGTAACCGTCTACTCGGCTCCGAATACCGGCGACGTGACCGGACGCGACTATGACCTGCGAGGCCGGCTGTCGCTGGAAGTCATCAAGAAGTGCCTTCGCGGCAATGACTACGAGTACTATATCTGCGGACCTGGTCCCTTCATGGAATTGATGGTTGCCGGGGTGGAAGGCTGGGACGTCTCCGCGAACAAGATTCACTTTGAAGCCTTCGGGCCAGCAAGCGTGAAAAGAGTAGGCCACCACTCCGTGGCGAGCCCCGAATGTCCGCAGGACATCCAGAACGGCGCGCCGCGGAGTGAATGCCTACTCTCCGAAGTCCGCTTCGACCTCTCCGGCGTCACCGCTCCCTGGACTCGCCAAGTCGAGTCCCTCCTGGAGCTCGCCGAGGCCCACCACATCCCCGCCGAGTCCGGCTGTCGGGCGGGCAACTGCGGCACCTGCGCGCTGCCGATAAAATCGGGAAAGGTGGCCTATTCCACACTTCCCGGCTCTCTACCGCCCGCCGGTGCCTGCCTCCCCTGCATTTGTGTGCCGGATGGCCCGCTGGTTTTGCAGGCGTAGAAAGTACTCTTCACGCTCCGCGTGAAGACCCTCACGCGGAGCGTGAGGAGTACTTTTCTTGACCTACGCTTTAATACGCGGCGATATTCGCATTGCCGCATACGATCCCTCAATGCATCTCTCCATGAACCTCACCGCCCGCTGGATCGCCGCCCTCCTCAGCGCTGTCCTGGCCGCTTCCACCGTCCGCGCCGCAGCGCCGGAGAACCCGCACCATCTGCCGCTGGACCCCAAGCAGGTGCTCGGCAACGAGGCGTGCGAGAAGTGCCATGCCAGCGAAGTGGCGACTTGGAAAAAGACGCCGCACAGCACCACGTTCCTGACACTGCATCAGAAGAAGGAAGCAAACGACATCGCCAAGAAGCTGGGGCTCTCCTCGATCAAGCGGGGGCAGGTCTGCATCGAATGCCATTACACGCCGCAAACCACGGAGCACGCAACCCAGGCGAAGGCCATTTCCGGCGTCTCCTGCGAGTCATGCCACGGCGCCGCCCAGAAATGGGTCAAACTGCATAACGACTACGGCAGCCCGACCGCGACCAAGGCCCAGGAGAGCGAGGCCCACAAGGCCCAGCGGATCAGCGGCAGCATTGCCGCCGGCATGAGAAATCCGCACAACTTGTACCTTGTCGCCCAAAGCTGCTTTCGCTGCCACACCGTGCCGAATGAGAAGCTGGTCAATGTCGGCAAGCACCAGGCGGGGACGGAGAATTTTGAGCTCGTCGCTTGGTCGCAGGGATTGGTGCGGCACAACTTTCTGGAAAGCAACGGGAAAGTGAACCGCCCCCTCTCCGACGAACGACTGCGGGTGATGTACGTCGTCGGCCAGATCGCCGACCTGGAATTCAGCCTCCGCGCCACGGCCGAAGCGACCGAGAAAGCCACCTATGGCGTTACTAGTGCCCAGCGCACGGACCGCGCCGCTAAACGCCTGATGGAGTTGCAAACCAAGCTCAACAACTCGATCATCGAGCAAATTCTCGACGCCTATAAAGGGGTCAAGATCAAGCTCAACAACCGCGAGCAGCTTCTCGCCTGCGCGGTCAAAATCGCCTCCCTCGGCGAACAATTCGCCGACGAGACCAGCGGCAACGACCTCGCCCCGGTTCAGCCGCTGCTGCCGGGGGTAGAGAAGTATAAGAAGTAGCGCTCGTGCGACCCATCAAGGCTATTTCAGCTTCTTCAGCTCAATCTCCTTGAACTGCACCATCATCGGCGGGCCGGCGTGAAGCTGCAGGGCGAGGATGCCGCTGGCGGTGGACTTTGCCTTCTCACCGTCCATGACGTCGACGGTGGTGTGGCCGTTGATTTTCTGGACGAGGTGTCTCCCTTGGGCGATGATGACGTACTCGTTCCAGTCTTCCTTCTTGATGTCCTTGAGGATGGCGGCGGAGTCCTCGGTCTTGCCGACCACTTTCTTCTCCCCTGTCTCGCTGATCTCCACCTTGTTCCCGCGCTCCGCCAGGATGCCGCGACGGCCTTCCTCGTAGAGGATGCCGATGTACTGGTCGCCGGAGTCGATGTCGGCCTGGTAGCCGTGGACGACGTGGTTCCCCTTGTCGGAGCTGCGGTATTGAATGCCCGAATTGCCGCCGACAATCTTGAACTTCAGCCGCAATTCAAAATCGCCGACCTCGTCCTTCCAAATGAGAAATGTGTTGCCCTCGGTTTTGTTGTCCGCGGTCGTCCGCCCGGTGATGGTGCCGTCCTTCACGGACCAGAATTTCTCATTCCCCGACCAACCTTCCAGCGTTTTGCCGTTGAAGATGGCCTGAAAGTCGTCCTTTTCTTCGGCGGAAAGAAACGGGGCGGCGAGAGTGAGCATCCAAAGCAGTGTGGCGAAGGGAAGCAGGCGGCTCATGGGGTGTTCCTTGGGAAGAGAAGAAGGGAATTCGACCCGTTTTGACTTGGGTGATTATAGCGACTGAACTTGTCTTTTGTGGACCACGTACGGATAATTGCCATGATGCGTCCACGGACCTTTACCCCCGGCTTGGTTTGGCTCGCCATCTTGGCGCTGGCGGCGCAAGGGTTCGGCGCTGCGGCCCTGCTGGATGCCTGCCGGTGTACGAACTGTGAATGCGGGCCGCAGGATCAAGAAAATAGCTGCTGTGCGGGCCGCGCGGCTCAAGAGGCCGCGACAAATTGCGGTTCGTCATGCTGCCGGACGTCCCTCTCGGACTGCGCTCAGTCCGTGACGACGACAGGCTCCTGCTGTTGCCAGGCGACGGAGTCGCCAGCGCCAGCCAATCTGTTCAACGGCAATCAGGCCGGCCCTGACAGTTCGCTTTCGCTGCACGTGCCTTCCCTGATCGGCGAAGCGGCTCCGCCCCTCGCTCCGTCAGACATCTTGCACGCGGGCTTCCGCTGTCCCTCTCCACCGCACCGCATTCTCTACTGCGTCTGGCGGATTTAATGGCGCTGTGTCTCTAAAAGCGGGCTGCGCTTTGACTCCGCAACCTTTTGCGGGGCCTTTCAGACAGCCTTTCTGTTTTGATTTGAGTTTGCCATTTCACTGGAGATTTTCTATGAACGCTTTCTTGCTTTTGCTCGCTTCTCTGTTTTCCACGCCTGCTTCCGCGCCGGCATGCAGCACCGGCTGCTGCGAAAAGGGCGGGCCTTGCGCCTGCTCGTGTGCCTGCGGCTGCTGCGAAACCGGGGCCTGCGTCTGCGACGCCTGCCCCTGCTGCCCCGGCGGCGTCTGCTGCTGCGTGAAGTAAAGTAGCCGGCACACTCCGTGTGCCGCTTGCGGCTTGAAGAATCGTTACACACGCCCACGCAAAGCCGTGGGCGTGCCCTTGGGGTGGGTCGAGGCAGGAGCCTTCGCAGGAAGCCTACAGACGACAACGTCTTGCCGTCGCCGAAGATCTGGAACATCATCCAGCAGGAGGCTACTTCATGCCATCGCGACCCTATTGGTTCAGTGTAGCGGTACGCACGCTGCCGGATGAGTTTACGGATGGGATCGTCGTTGCCGAAGGGTTTGAGGAAGACTCCTCGCTTGAACCTGACCATCTTCACTACGTTATTTTGGCCCGCGCGGTGGCTGACTCAGAAACGGAAGCGCACATGCTAATCAAAGAGGCGACGCAGGGTCTTGATCCTTTCGCCAGCAGCATGATCGCCGACGAAGTCAGGACCGTCGTGCGTCAGGAGCGTCGCGTGGCGAATGCAATGCAACCCGGTGACGTACTGCTCAAGACCTCCTTTGTGGGCTTCAAGCCCGACTGTCCAGAAGCGCAAGCATCGGCCATGGAAATCGTTGAAGATGCTATCCAAAGAAGGTGGTGGCAATTTTGGCGGTAGCGCTAGGCGATGCTTCACCGCGATTCGCGCGAAGTCGCCGCCAGTACCGCTTCCTTGGTAAGTCGAGGATGTGAAGCGATGATTTGCTCGGTGGATTCTCCGGCTCCGAGCTTTTCCAAAATCGATTCGACGGTGATACGCGTACCAGCAATGACTGGTTTGCCCATCATAATGTTGGGGTTCGATTGAATCAGGCTGATTTCCATAGCCAATCCGGAAAAACAAATAAAGGCATGTCCGCTCACGGAGTGAGCGGACTACTATGGGCCTCTTCTTCTCGCGCCTTAAAGCGAAAACTCTGGCTCTGGCTGAAAAATGCGAGCGGGTTTTCGTAGACGATGCGGCGGATGGTGCTTTCGGGATGCCGGCGGCGGCGCATTTCCAGGATGAAGTCGGGGACGGCGGTGGGCTTGCTGGGGCCCCAGTCGCCGGCGCTGTTCACCATCAGGCGCTCGGGGCCGTACATCTCGATGATGTCGCAGGCCCGCTGCGGCGTGCATTTGGTGACGGGGTAAAGCGTCATGCCGGCCCAAAAACCTTCTTCCAGCACGTGCCGCACCGTGTGCTCCTCGACGTGGTCCACCAGCACGCGGCTGCGGTCCAGACGGCTGTCGCCGGTGAGCATGTCGAGGATCATCCGCGTTCCCTGGTATTTGTCTTCCAGGTGGGGGGTGTGGATGAGGATTTGCTGGTCGTATTTCGCGGCCAGGTCCAGATGCTCCAGAAAGATGATGGACTCGTTCCGCGTATTTTTGTTGAGGCCGATTTCGCCGATGCCCAGCACATTCGGCTTGTCGAGAAACTCGGGAATCATGGCGATGACTTCCCGCGACAGGCTGACGTTTTCCGCCTCCTTGGCGTTGATGCACAGCCAGCAATAATGCTGGATGCCGTACTGGGCGGCCCGCTTCGGCTCGACCTCCGTGAGCTGGCGGAAATAGTCGCGAAAGCCATCGACCGTCCCGCGGTCGAATCCCGCCCAGAACGCCGGCTCGCTCAGGCCGACGCACCCCATCTTGGCCAGCGTTTCATAGTCATCCGTGATGCGGCTGACCATGTGGATGTGTGGATCGAAGTAGTCCATGGTTTAATTGCAGATTGGAGATTGGAGAATGCAGATTTGAAGTTGTTAACGCGGCAGCACTCTCATCGTTCGCTTCCAGGTTTCGTCGTAGGGGCGAGAGAACACGAGTTGCACTTGCTCGGCCCTGTCCCCCTGCGGCTCGCCGACGACCTTAAGCGCTTCATGCAGCCGGGCAATTCGCGGGTCGTTACTCACGTCCCCAGCAGCTCGCTCCAAGCGATCGAATGCCGCGGCAACTTCCAGGATCTTGGCTCGAATTTCCAGGAACTCTCGGCTGAGAACCTCGGCAGCAGTTAATGGCGTCGTCATGAGCAGTCCTCTTCGACTAATCTTGATGCAACTGCGCGTCCGTGGACACAAGCCTGAAGCGCCAGCGAAGGAAAGTGTTGGTGATGTGACGACCCGGTCCTGCTGGCCGCGTTTTCATTTCGCTGGCGCTTCAGGCTGGTGTTATCTACCTCCAGTTTCCCCCCGCGAACCTGCAAAAGCAAGCCGCAATTTCTCAAGCAATTCCCCGTCGTTCCATCCCCTGGGCATCGTCCCGCACAAACCACAGGTGCCGGTTCCACTTGTCGTCGTCCCTTTTGGGAAAGTCCGTCCGCAAGTGTACGCCGCGGGATTCCTCGCGGGCCAGAGCCGCCTCAATCATAATCCGGGAGACGGCCAGCATGTTCTGGAGTTCCCAGCCCGCGGCATCGTCAAACTGGCGGACCAGCACATATCGCCGCCACTGGTCCACGGCGGACAAGGCTTCTTCCAGCAGCTCCTTGCGCCGGCGGACACCGGCGGCTCGCCACATCAGGGCCTTGAGCGAGTTGCGAATGTCGGTCAGGTCCAGCGGTTCCGCGCTGGGGATCGCGGCGGGATTGTCCAGCGGCGGGACGGCGTGCTGATTTTCGCTTTCCACCAACTCAAGAGCTTCTTGCGACGCCCCTTCTCCCGCATGAGCGCCATAGACGAGCCCTTCCAACAAGCTGTTCGAGGCCAGCCGGTTCGCGCCATGCAGTCCGCTGGAGGTCACTTCTCCCGCCGCCCACAGCCGCGGGATGCTGGTGCGGCCGACGAGGTCCACCTTGACGCCGCCGATCATGTAGTGCGCGCCGGGGCGAACGGGAATGCGGTCCTTGGTAATGTCGATGCCGAATTGCAGGCAGGCGGCGGCGATGCCGGGAAAACGTTGTTTCACAAACGCAGCATCCAAATGCGTGACATCCAAATACACGCACGGGTGCCGCGTCCTTTCCATCTGGCTGACGATGGCCTGGCTCACAACATCCCGCGGGGCCAACTCCAGCCGCTGGTCATACTCGGGCATGAAGCGGACGCCGTCCTTGTCCACCAGCCGGCCCCCTTCGCCGCGAATCGCTTCGGTAATCAAGCTTCTGCTGCCGCCGGCGATGTACAGGACGGTGGGGTGGAACTGCATGAACTCCATGTCCCGCAATTCGGCCCCGGCGCGGTAGGCCATTGCGTGTCCATCGGCGGTAGCCACGGGGGGATTGGTGGTCTCGCGATAAATCTGGCCGGCTCCACCGGTTGTCAGAATGGTTTGACGCGCCCAGACGAGAATTTTCTCTCCATGCTCCTTGGCCACAATCGCGCCGCGGCAGGCACCTTCATGCGTGAGTAAGTCGAGCGTGAAGGACCGCTCCCAAATCCGTACGTTAGGCAGCAACTGCGTGCGGGCAATCACCGCCCGCATCACTTCCTTGCCCGTCATATCACCAAGAGCATGTACGATGCGGTGGCGGCTGTGGCCCCCTTCGCGGCCGAGTGTGATGTGCCCTTCCTTCTCGTCAAAATGCGTCCCCCACTCAATTAATTCGTTAATCCGGCGAGGGGCTTCGCGGATCACCATATCGACAACCGCTTCGTCGCAGAGCGTGCCGCCAGCCACCAGCGTATCGGCGATGTGCTCCTCGAATTTATCTTCCGGGTCCAACACGCCGGCGATACCCCCTTGCGCGTAGTTGCTGTTGGACTGCTGAATGGCGTCCTTCGTCACCACCAGGGCCGACAGCCGCGGGTCCAGCGCATTAGCCGCCCGCAACCCCGCCAGTCCGCCGCCGATGATCAGCACGTCCGCAAAATAGTGCGGCAGATACCGGGGGTGAAACGGAACGAGGTATCGCGGGGTAAGAAATGACAAGGTCAGCTCGCTTAGCCGCCGCGTCCACGCGGCGCTTGGAAGGGTATGAATTCGACCTTCATTCTAGCAGCGTAGTCCTGAACGCAAACTGCGTCGCGCCAACATCTTGGAGCGTTTTAGAGGTCAGGCAAACTGCGTGAGTTACGAAAGCTATCCCATTTACGTCAGTGTTACAGAACCTTTCCGGCAGTTGGGCCGTCCACTTTATGACGAAAGTTCGCCACACTAACCCGAAGCGTAAGCGAGGGCGGCCGGCGGACTTCCTCGCTTACGCTTCGGGTTAGTGTCGGCATCCCTGCGGAAAAAACGCCAAGAATAGGCGCGGGAAAGCGAACCGGGTATGATGAACGAACGTAACATCCGCCGGTTTTCCCCCGCTCACCTCGTCGAGAACGATTCCTTGGACGACAGCTCAGGCGCGAAAGGGTCGGTACGGCGCGTCCCCGCCAGCCTCGGCCCCGCGGACATCACGCTGGAAGCCCCCTCCGACCTTTCGTCGGACCGGACCGCTTCGTGCCATGCCGCTTGCAAAGTACACCTCGTCGAAGGGAGCGGCTCCGAGATTTCGGGCGAAGTTCAGGAACTGCTCCGTTCCCGCCTGCGTTCGGCCTCGCTGCTGACGTTCGTGGCGTTCGCAATCTTCCTGGTCTGGCACATCTTCCAGCTCGACCTCACTCCCGATAAGCCGCTGGCGCTCCCCACCTTTATTTGGCACATCATCGCCACCTTGGTCGTGGGATGCATCGGCTTTGCCCTCTGCTCGAAGCAGGCCATCTCCACCAGCCAGCTCCGCTGGATGGAACTGGGAACGTGCGGCGTGCCGGCGGCCTTTTTCATGCTGATGCAGTACGGCCGGTCCAACTTATATGTCAACAATTACGACTTCCATCCCGGCGTCGCGCCGTTCTGGCTCCTGGCCATTTATACCTACGCGATCTTCATTCCCAACACCTGGAAGCGGGCGGCCGTCGTCCTCGGCATCATCGCCTCGCTGCCAATTCTGACCACGGTGCTGGGGATGATTCTGAACAATAACTTGCTCCTCTTCATGAGCAGCCAGCCGGGCGTGCTGGTGGAAATGGTCCTGGTGATGTCCGTCTCGGCGGTTGGGGCAGTGTTTGGGGTTTACACCATCAACAGCTTGCAGTCCCAGGCGTACCAGGCCCGGCAACTGGGGCAGTATCACCTCAAAAAGCTCATTGGCTCCGGCGGTATGGGCGAGGTTTATCTGGCCGAGCATCAACTGATGAAGCGGCCCTGCGCCATCAAAATCATCCGCCCGGAGAAGGCGGGGGATCCCAAGGTACTGGCCCGCTTCGAGCGCGAGGTGCAGGCCACGGCCAAACTTTCGCATTGGAATAGCATTGACATATTTGATTACGGCCGGGCCGACGACGGCACGTTCTATTACGTGATGGAATACCTGCCGGGCCTGAACCTGGGCGAAATTGTCAAGCGGTTCGGCCCGATGCCCGCCGCCCGTGTCATCCACCTGGTGCGGCAGGCGTGCGACGCGCTGCAGGAAGCCCACGACCTGGGCCTGCTTCACCGCGATCTCAAGCCGGCCAACCTGTTCGCGGCCGTCCGCGGCGGATTTTACGACGTGGCCAAGCTCCTCGACTTTGGCCTCGCCAAGCCGCTCTCGGATTTGGACACCGCCCAACTTACGGCCGACGGCAGCATCACCGGCTCGCCGCTGTACATGTCTCCCGAGCAGGCGACCGGTGACAAAGAGCCCGACCCGCGGAGCGACATCTACTCCCTCGGCGGCGTGCTCTATTACCTGCTCACCGGCCATCCGCCGTTTGAACACGAGAAGCCGATCAAGGTGCTGATCAGCCATGCGCACGAGCCCCCCAAGCCGCTGACGCAGTGGATTGACGACGTTCCGCTCGATTTGGAAGCCATCGTGATGCGGTGCTTGGCCAAAAAACCCGACGACCGCTATCAATCCGCCTCTGAGCTCGCCTCCGCCCTCGATGACTGCGAGCACCACGGCGCCTGGACCCGCGACGACGCCCGCAATTGGTGGATGCAGAGCGACCGGGCGACGGCACAAGCGAATGAGATGGCTATCTCGTAGTAATTCCGTAGGTTATGCTTTAGCATAACATCGTGTGGAGTTATTAATAATTTTGTGTTATGCTAAAGCATAACCTACGGACGTCGTGGCTAACAATTATGATTACTAATGAGTCTGAACCCGTTTCTTGGGCGTTGCTCCTATATGAACTTGATGACGCACACGAACACCTCGAAAAACTCATCAACGAAATGGGTCAGCGTGGCAGCATTGACGAGGAAGATTATCGCATTCAAGTCGGCCACGTTTACAGTCATCTAAATCGGGCGTGGAATGGCCGTTCTCACACCGTTGAGTGGAGTGAAACGGACCGGCAACTTCTCAGCAAGTTTCCAACGGACTTAGAACCGGTCGGCTAACTCCCTCGCCAATCTCTGTCCCGCCGAATAAAATGGATTGTTCGCGGATGCCGAGTTGATTCGGCAGATTAGTTGCTTCCCGCCTCTGACCGACTATTCTCATGCCTGCTTCTCCCCGCACGATGTTCCAGAAAATCTGGGACGCCCATGTTGTTGACGCTCCCGCCGACCAGCCCACGGTGCTGTATGTCGATTTGCAGCTCGTCCATGAAGTGACCAGTGCGCAGGCCTTCGAGGGGCTGCGGCTGGCGGGGCGGAAGGTGCGGCGGCCAGCACTCACGGTGGCGACGCCGGACCACAATATCCCCACGACGGACCGCCGTTTGCCGATTGCGGACCCCATTTCGCTCCAGCAGGTGCAAACGCTTCGCAACAACTGCAAGGAGTTCGGCATCAAGCTCTACGACATGGACAGCGTTCAACAGGGAATCGTCCACATCATTGGCCCGGAGCTTGGCCTGACGCAGCCGGGGATGACCATCGTTTGCGGGGACAGCCACACCGCCACGCACGGCGCGTTCGGGTCGCTGGCCTTTGGCATCGGCACCAGCGAGGTGGAGCACGTACTGGCCACGCAGACCTTGCTCCAGCACCTGCCCAAGACGCTGGAACTGCGGGTGGACGGCAAGCTCCCCCGCGGCGTGACGGCCAAGGATCTGATTCTGTACCTCATCGGCCAGATCACCACCGACGGCGGCACCGGCTACGTCATCGAATACACCGGCGAAGCGGTCCGCGGGCTGACCATGGAAGAGCGGATGACTGTCTGCAACATGACCATCGAAGCCGGGGCGCGGGCCGGCATGATTGCCCCCGATCAGACGACCTACGACTACGTGAAGGGGCGCGAATTTGCTCCCCAGGGTGCCGACTTCGACAAAGCCGTCGCTCGCTGGAAGGAACTGCCGACCGACGCCGGCGCGAAGTACGACAAGTCCCTCGTCTTCAAGGCCGCCGACATCTCGCCGCAGGTGACGTGGGGCACGAATCCTGGCCAGGTCGCCCCCGTGACCGCCAAAGTACCGAATCCCAACGAGTTCAAGGATGAAAGTGACCGCAAGACGGCTGAGCGGGCCTTGGAGTATATGGGCCTCACCCCCGGCGTGCCGCTGACTTCGGTGGACATCAATCGCGTCTTCATCGGCTCCTGCACGAACGCCCGGATCGGCGATTTGCGAGCTGCCGCTGCCGTGGTGAAGGGACACAAGGTCAGCAGCCATGTCAGCGCCATGGTAGTCCCCGGCAGCGGCCAGGTGAAACGCGAAGCCGAAGCCGAGGGGCTCGACAAGATCTTCAAGGAAGCCGGCTTTGAATGGCGCGAAGCCGGCTGCAGCATGTGTCTGGCGATGAACCCCGACAAGTTGGAGCCCGGCGAGCGCTGCGCCAGCACCAGCAACCGCAACTTCGAGGGCCGCCAAGGCAAGAACGGCCGCACCCACCTCGTCTCCCCCGCCATGGCCGCCGCCGCCGCGGTCGCCGGGCATTTTGTGGATATTCGGGAGTGGGAGTATAAAGGCTAATATCCACGCAAAGGAGTTCGAGCGAATGAACGAAGAACGCTCTTCAAGTGTGGCTTATCAAGAGTCCATTCGGTTGCTGTTATTATTGCAGCAGCTAACACTATTGGGACAAGAGGAAAGCCAAGAGGCGGACCGAATTCGCGAAAGCATGGAACAGCCTTGGAATTCAATGAGTGACGAAGAGAGAAGGCGAGTGCGAGAATTGTCCGCTGAGTTGATGTTTGTTGATAACGGACAACCGCCACTGGTGGACGACGCGGAAATTGAGCGGCGCTTTGCCGATTTTGAGACCGGCTCTGCCGTAGCCCGACCTTGGAGCGAAGTCAAAGAACGGTCGAAGCGGAAATGAAACTGTAAGGGAAGTCGCAGTCAGGGGGTCAGGAGTCTTTGGCGGCAATGTTTATACGAATTGGAAGCCAATTGACGCCAAAGACTCCCGACCCCGGGCATAAAAAAACACGCCCGCGCAAAGCCGTGGGCGTGCCACCCGATTTCTCGTTCATCAGCGGCAGGCTTACTTCGCCGCCGCCACCTTCTCCTTGTTCAGCAGCCGCACGTAGTCCAGGGTGATGGCGACGGCTTCGTTTTCGTAGAAGGTCCGCTTGAAGACTTCCTTGTTGTCGCTGTCCTCGCCGATGGCCTTCTCTTCTTCCTTCTCGGAATCGAGCTCGGCCCGGCGGGCCAGGAACTTTTCTTCGCTCAGCGGGTATTCCTTTTTCTTCTTGAAGTCCTCATAGCGTTCGATATTCCTGGCCTGTTTGATGAAGTCCTCGGACTTCACTTGCCGCGACACCGTGAGGTTCTTAAGCTCGGCAATCAGAGTCGGAGGAACCTTGTCCAGCCTGGTGAACTGGGCGGCCGGCACCTTGTCAAAGTTCAGGGCATAATCCAGGTCCCCTTCGCTCACGTCCATATGGTCGGTGATGGCGGGGAGGACCACGTCGGCCAGCACGCCTCGCTTCTGGGTGCTGTCGCCGTTGGGGCGATAGAACTGCTGCATCGTGAGCTTGAGGGCACCCAGGTTCGGCGGATCCTTGACGCGGTAGAGTTGCGGCCCCACGTCCAGCAGGCTCTGCACCGTCCCTTTGCCGTGCGTAGAGGTATCGCCGACAATCAGCCCGCGGCCGTAATCCTGAATCGCTCCGGCGAGAATCTCGCTCGCGCTCGCGCTGAACTTGCTCGTCAGAACGACCATTGGACCCTTCCAGGTCACGTCCCGGTCCAGGTCGTCATAGTGCTGCACGCGGCCGTCGGGGTCCTTCACCTGCACCACGGGGCCGTCCTCAATGAACAGCCCTGTAAGGCTGATGGCCTCGGTCAGACTGCCGCCGCCATTCTTGCGGAGGTCGAGAATCAAGGCGTCCACACCCTTGGTGTTGAAATCGTCCAGAATCTTTTTCACGTCCACCGTGGTGCTCTTGAAAGCCCCGCCGGCGCGAGCCGCTTCCATATCCATGTAGAAGCTCGGCAGGTCGATGTAGCCCACCTTGTACGGGCTGCCGTCGGCCTTCTTTCCTTCCTCCACAATCTTGCCGCGGGCTTCACTGTCCTTCAGCTCAATCCGGGCCCGTGTGATTTTGATGGTCTGCATTTCGCCTCCGGCCGCGGGGATGACCCCCAAACGGACAATCGAGCCGGCCCGGCCGCGGATCTGTTTCACCACGTCGTTGAGCTTCATATCGACGACGTCCACCAATTCCCCTTCTTCACCCTGACCGACCTGAATGACGCGGTCTTGCACCTTGAGCTGGCCGTTCTTCTCGGCGGCCCCGCCGGCGACGATCTTGTCGATCACCGTGTACCCGTCCTCAACCTTAAGCTGGGCCCCGATGCCGTCGAGGTTCAGGCTCATCATGATGCGGAAGTTTTCCAGCGAGCTGGGAGACATGTACGTCGTATGCGGGTCGAAGCTGGAGGTCAGGGAGGTGAGATACATCTCCAGCAGCTCGTCCTCGTCGGTCTGGTGCATCCGCTTGGCAAAGCTGTGGTAGCGGCGGCTGAGGCGGGTCTTGGGGTCGTCCTTCTTGGCCTTCTCTTCCTTGTCGGTCTTGAGCACCAGCAAATCGTACTTCAGCAGCTTGCGCCAGCGATCCTTGGCCTCGGCTGCGTCCTTGGGGAACTCCTGCTTGTCCCAATTGGTGGTGAGCACTTCGTCCTTGGTGAAGTCAAAATCCTCCTTCAGCAGTTCGTCGATCTGAGCCACCCGCTCGTCAATCCGCGTAATCAGCTTGTGGAAGACGGTGTAGGCGAAGGAAACGTCGCCGTTGCTCACCTGGTCGTCCAAGACGTCTTTGGACTTTTCGAATTCGGCGATGTCGGCCTGCGTGAAGTACAGCTTGCGGTTGTCCATCGTTTTGATGAACAAGTGCAGGCCCCGCTGCGAAATTTCGTCATCCAGCGCGTGTTTGGAAAGGTGGGCGTCCTTGATGAGCTTGTTCACCGCCCTGGTCACCTGCCGGTCGCTCACTCGCGGGCCGGTCAGCTTGGCGTCGGCGGCAACCACGGGGCGAGCCGCCGGGGCGGAGCCGAGCGCCAGAAACCCGGCCAGAAACAGGGCGACAGCGCCCCAGGCCACGGAGCTACCCAACAAAATGGAACGATGGACGATGGAAGATTTGCCGCGCATTACAGTCCCTTCGCGTGACGGAGGTTGGACTTTGGCGTAAGGTGTTCACGCCTCATTACTTACCGAAATCCTACGGCCATTGGAGGCTGGAGGCAAGTCTTTCGCCGGCCGGGGTTTCAGTGCGTGGAATTCTAGTCGGCTGGCTCCGGCGGGACAACATGAATTTTACCCAGCCGTTACCGCTTACCACGTTTGTAATAACCGGCTTCAGCCGGTTAGTGCCCGCCCCAGGGGTTCCTACTACAAACTGTTCCCGGCGGAGAGGATCGCTGGCAGCAGAATCTGCGCCAATGGGCAACTTTCTTCACCCAGCACCCGGCTCATTCGCCAGATTTTTTCGGGAGCAGCCGTGGCGGCGGCGGAAAAGTCCTGCCCAAGCCGGTCCAGCAACTCGCCGTGGAACAGCAAATGCGGCTGGACGACGACCTGCCGGAAAGGACTCGCGGCAGCGGCGCGAATGATGTCTTGCGCGGAAGGCTGGGCCATAGCTAGAAAACCGACGTGTGTCCGCCCGATGCCGAGCCGCTGGTGCAACAGCTCGCCGAGCTGCTGCATGTCTGCCGTCGCCTCCGCATCGCGACTGCCGCGGCCAATGAGAAGTAGCAAGGTTTCTGGAGCCACAATTCGCGGGACTGCCGCCTCATGGAACCGCGCCGCGGCAAGTTCAATAATCGGCTCTTGGAGGCCGAACGGATTGGTTTGCACCGTCGGCAAATCCAACGTGCCTGCCGCGGCCAAGGCACTTCGCACCGCCGCCGGTATGTCCTCCTTGGCGTGCCCCGCCGCGAAGAGTAGCAGAGGCACCACAACCAGTCGCTGAACATGCTGTTCCACCAGCCGAGACACCGCCTCTTCAATTGTCGGCGCTGCCATTTCCAAATACGCCAGCTCCACCGCGAACAGCCGCGGGTCCAGCCCCGCAGCTATCTCATCCGCCAGAGCGAGGCATTGCCTTCGCCCAAGCTCGCTCCGCGTTCCATGTCCGACCAACAGCACGCCGGTTCGGACGGAAATAGCATCTTCCCAAGCTTGCGGCATTACTCGAACGTGAACGTCCCCATATAAGCGCTGCGGGACTGTGGCACGGACCAACTGGTGCCCAGGCCCTTGCCGGTGAATTCACCTTCGGTGGCCACGCCGGCGGCGAAGTTGGTCACCTGGGTCAGCGGCGGATAGTAGGCGACTTCGTTCATGCAGATGCAGTCCCCCTGCTTGGCCTTGCGCGTGACGAGCTTCACCGCCTTGCCCGCTTGCAGTTTGCCCTGCAGAGTGTCGGTATCGAGCGACATGCTGATGGGGGAAGAATCGATCCGCACCACGTTTTTGCCGGCTCGCCCAGCGTGTTCTTTGGCGAAGGCGATCAGGGCCTCCCGCTGCTCTTCGCTGGCCTTATCATCGACCAGAATGGCCGACTTCATGCTCTTGGGGTCGTTCACCCCTTCAAAGCCGAACGTATCCGAGGCGGCGACGACGAGGACGACCGATAGGCCGGCGAGGTCCACGCCCCCCTTCTTCCCTTCCTCAATGTTCCACGCCATCAGGGCGTCTTTGCCCGTCAGGTTCACCTCGGCATTGGCGAAGCACGGGCCGGTGTAAACCTGGCAAGTGCGGGCCTCCATATAGGAGCCGCTGATTTCCTCGCCGGCAACGAACGACGGGGCCGCAATGGCGGCAAACATGGACAGCACTGCGAACAGATGCCTCATGGCTGGGACTCCTCATGCGGGCATAGGGGACAAGCGACGAGTTCATTGTAACGGTGCCTGCCGGAATAGGCTACAGAATTGCGAGAGGGGTCGGGAGGGGTTTTCCCGAGCATCGAGTCTGCCCTGCTAAAAAGCATCGCTGGGCAAACTCCTTCTGACCCCTACCACTGTTGCTGCTAAACTGCCCCTATGCCCTCCCTCTCCTTCAGCGACATCACCGCCGCCCGCGACCGCATCACTGGCGGGGTCGCTCTCACCCCCTGCCCCTATTCCGCTCCTCTTTCGGAAATCTGCGGCTGCGAGGTGTATTGCAAGCTGGAGTTTTTGCAGCGGACGGGAAGCTTCAAGGAGCGGGGGGCCAGGAACGCACTGCTGTTACTGGATTCAGAACGAAAAAAACGCGGTGTCATTGCGGCCAGCGCCGGCAATCACGCATTGGCGCTGGCCTATCACGGCGGGCAGCTCGGCGTACCGGTGACGGTAGTGATGCCGACCTATGCTCCGCTGGTGAAGCAAGTCAACTGCCGCCGGGCAGGCGCAAAAATCGTCATGCATGGGGCCAGCTTTGGGGAAGCCAAGGCCAAGGCGGACGAAATCGCCGCGGAGCGGTCCCTCACCTACATCCACGGCTACGACAACCTGGCCATCATCGCCGGCCAGGGGACGCTCGGTCTGGAAGTGGCGGAGCAAGTCCCCCATCTCGATGCCATCATCGTTCCCATCGGGGGCGGCGGACTGATTGCCGGCGTCGCCACGGCTCTCAAGCATCTCAAGCCCACCATCCAGGTCATCGGCGTCGAGCCGGCCAATTCCACCTGCTTCACTTCCGCCCTCGCGGCAGGCCGCTGCGTCCGCGTCCCCTCCCAGCCGACGCTCGCGGACGGCCTGGCGGTCGGCATCGTGGGGGAAAACGCCTTTGAAATCGCTAGAGACAAAGTGGACCGCGTTATCAAGGTCAGCGAAGGGGACATCGCCCTGGCCATCGTCCGGCTGATGGAGCTGGAAAAGAGCGTCGTCGAAGGCGCCGGGGCCGCCTCGCTAGCCGCCATCCTCAGCGGGCAGCTCGCCGACCTCGCGGGGAAAAAAGTGGCCCTGGTCCTCACCGGCGGCAACATCGACCTCACCATCCTCAGCCGCCTGATCGAAAGCGCCCTGGTCGTCGACGGCCGGCTGGTCCGCTTCACGGCCGTCATCAGCGACCGCCCCGGCGGCCTGGCCCGGCTCACCTCGCTCATCGCCGAGGCCGGCGGCAGCGTAAAAGAAATCACCCACGACCGGCTCTTCTCCGGCCCCAACGTCGCCGCCGTCAACGTCCTCTGCACCGTCGAAACGCGGGACCAAGCCCACATCGAGGAGCTGTACGCTCATTTGACGACGAATGGCGTGCGGCATTTTGCCCATTTGGGAAGGGAGTGAGGCGTATGAATACTCCCCAGGGCAAGCGGAGGTGGTATCAATTCAGCCTGAAGACGCTGTTGGTCGCGGTGACCGTTGCCGCAATTGGTATGGGAACCGGTGCAGGGTGGTGGAACCATCGTCAGTTTTGTCGGGAACGGGCGGACCAACACGTTAAAGGTGACCATCTGCTTTTCGGTGCGGAGTTGCTGGATTGGAATCGCCCCGAGGAAAGGCGCGGGTGGGCAAAAGCCGGGCGAAACTACCACCAACGATTAGCCAATGACTACGAGCACGCTATTTGGCGACCTTGGGAAAGGTTTTGGATTGATGAGACACCACCGCCCGGATGGGAGCAGCACCCAACGATGAAAAACCAAGCACCAGGCCCAAATCCGCCAAAGAAGTAGGCACTAGCGCTAAACTGTACCACTACCTCAATTTGCAACCACTTGCCGATTACTGTTCATTTGTGTATAATGCTAGTTGGCCCGAATTCATCCTCCCTTCGGCGGGCTCTGCCCCCGATGCCTAAGGTCAATTTCGATTCCGCCTGACTACTGCTTGAACCACTAAAAAACACCTTATAAGTCCGATAAGTCTTGGTGAATCAACTTTCGACCCCATGAATCAACTTGCATCAACTCGATTCGTCACAAATTACAGCTCTCCAAGGAGTTGTGGCAACCCGACTGAACGTAAGTGGCGGTTCACATTACCCGAGAATCATGAATAAAACCGCTCCTCCGGGTGGGCTCAAGCCGCTTATAACCGCTCAGTAGTTTGCGCGGTGAAAAAGTGCGTTTCGCCCGTCCGAGGCGGTTCCTAATACCTATGTCTAAGACCTCAAGACAACAGACTTTGGCTGGGTTCGATGAACCCGCGACTGGCAAAATACCAAGTGTCCAGTCACCGCCACGGTTGGCGGATGGATACCGGGAAGAAGATCCCCAAGTTCAAGAGCCGGACGGTGGGCCGAGGTTTCCTTCGCTTGCGCTTCAGGCTGGTGTCGAACAGGCTGGTGTGTCAGGCGACCTGGCGGGCAAGTCGGTTTACATCGTCGATTCGCACTCGCTTATCTACCAGGTCTTTCATGCGATGCCGGAGATGACGGGGCCGAGCGGCCAGCCGGTGGGGGCGGTGCAGGGGTTCATGCGAGACTTGGTGGATTTGATTGAGAACCGCCAGGCGGATTTCCTGATTTGTGCGTTCGACCACCCCGGCGAGAATTTCCGCCACGAGATTTTTCCCGAGTACAAGCAGCACCGGGAGGAGATGCCGGCTGATTTGCAGTTGCAGATTCCGGTGATTCACCGGTTTCTGGCGGCCCTCAACATTCCGCTCCTCTCCATCCCCGGCTATGAGGCGGACGACGTGCTGGCCACGATGGGGCGGCTGGTGGCGGAGGCCGGGGGGACGGCGTATCTCGTCACCGGGGACAAGGATGCCCGCCAACTCATCACGGAGCGAGTGAAGGTCTATAACATCCGCAAGAACGAGGTTTTTGACGAAGTCGCCTTGAAAGCAACCTGGGGAGTTCGCCCCGACCAGGTCATCGATTTTCAAACACTCGTCGGCGACAGCGTGGACGGCATTCCCGGGGTTCCGCAGATTGGCCCGAAAACCGCCCAGGAGCTGCTTTCCAAGTACGAGACGCTGGAAGGCATCTACGAGCACGCGGCCGAAATCAGCGGCACCAAGCGGCGGGAAAATATTATCGCCGGCAAGGACCAGGCCATCATCAGCCGCCAGCTGGTGCGGCTGGACCCGCATGTGCCGCTGGAAATCGACTGGGAATCCGCCCGCATCGGCCGCTTCAACATCGACGAGGTCGAAGCCCTCTGCCGCGAGTGCGGGTTCCGGCAGATTGCCACACGGCTGGCGGGAATGGCCAAAAGGCTCCCTCCCAGCGCGAAGCTGGCACCAGCCCCGCGCGTCAGCAGCGATGACTCGGTGGAAGAGGGCATTTACTTTTCCGCGGAATCGGAAGATGGGGAACAAATTGGTGGGATTGGCTCCTGGACTCGACCCGAAGCAGAAGTCCCCTGGGAAGCGTCTTATAAGACCGTCGCCACCGAAGCAGAGCTACGTGACCTGGTCGCCACAATGTCCCAGCAGAAGCGGCTGGTGCTGGATACGGAAACAACTTCGATTCTTCCTCGCTGGGCGGACATCGTCGGCTATTCCTTCTGTTTCCAGCCGGGCGAGGCGTATTACATTCCAGTTCGGGCTCCGGCCGCTGACCCGCAAATTGCCCCGGCGCTCGCGCTCTCCATTCTCCGGCCCGTGCTTGAGAATCCCGCCATCGAGAAAATTGGTCAGAACATCAAGTACGACATGATTGTCCTCCGCACGGCCGGTGTGGAGTTGCGGGGGGCCGCGTTCGACACGATGGTGGCGGACTATCTGCTCGACCCCGGCGAGCGGACGCATGGGCTGGACGACCTGGCCCGCCGCTACCTGCGGCACACCAACATCAGCATTAAGTCCCTCATCGGCAGCGGAAAGAATCAGAAAAAAATGGAGGACGTGCCGGTTTCTCTGATCACCGCCTATGCCGCCGAAGATGCCGACGTGCCACTGCGGCTGCTCGAAATTCTGGAGCCTCGACTGGCGGAGCAAGGTCTGGCGGAGCTGTTCACCACGCTCGAAATCCCGCTGATTGAAGTGCTCGCGGATTTGGAGTTCAACGGCATCCGCGTGGACGGCGATCGTTTGCGAGAACTCGACAAGGAATTCGTCGCACGCATCGCCGAGTTAGAGAAAGAAATCTACGCCCTTGCCGGCGGCGAGTTCAACATTGATTCGCGCATCCAGCTCGCTAAACTTCTGTTCGACACTCTCCGGCTGCCGGTGACGAAGCGGACGAAGACCGGACCGGCCATGGATGCCGAAGTGCTCGAGGACATGGCCAAACTGCACCCGCTGCCGGCCAAGATTCTGGAGTATCGCCAGAACACCAAGCTCAAAAGCACCTACATCGACTCGCTGCAAGAGTTGATTCACCCGCAGACCGGCCGCGTGCATACTTCCTTCAAGCAGGACGTGGCGGCCACCGGGCGGCTCAGCTCGCAGGATCCCAATCTGCAGAACATCCCCATTCGGACCGAGCAAGGGCGGGCCATCCGCAGCGCGTTCCTCCCCGGCCCGCCCGGCTGGCGGCTGATGACGGCGGACTACTCGCAGATTGAGCTGCGCGTCTTGGCCCATTTTTCCGATGACGCCACGCTGAAGAAGGCGTTCGAGGATGACCGGGACATTCACACGCAGGTCGCCAGCGAAGTCTACGGCGTGCCCCTGGCGGAAGTGACCAAGGCGATGCGGCGGAGCGCGAAGGCCATCAACTTCGGCGTCATCTACGGCCAGAGTCCGTTTGGCCTCGCCAAGTCCATCGACATCAGCAAGAGCGAGGCGGCGAAGTTCATCGATGCCTACTTCGCCGGCTATCCGGGGGTCGATGAGTTCATGCGGCAGACGCTGATCCAGTGCCGCCAGCAAGGCTACGTCAGCACCATCTCCGGCCGCCGCCGTCCGGTCAGCGGCGTGCGCGATCCTGATTCCCTCAGCGACAAGCGGCAGCGGAACTTGCCCGAGCGGATTGCCATCAACACCGTCATCCAGGGCTCCGCGGCCGACATCATCAAGCGGGCGATGATCAACTTGCATCGCCGCCTGAAACAAGAGAAAATGCAGTCCAAGATGCTGCTGCAAATTCATGATGAGCTGGTTTTTGAATTCCCGCCCGAGGAACAGGATCAACTGACCAAGATGGTCCGCGAAGAAATGTCCGGCGCGGCGAAGCTCGCCGTCCCACTGAAAATCGACGTCAAAACTGGCCTCAATTGGGCAGAATGTGAGCCGATCTCATGATTCAATCTCCTCCCCAGCCCCTGCTCATCGGCCTCGTCGGCGGCATCGCCAGCGGCAAGAGTCTCGTCGCGGAGCAAATGCGCGCGCTCGGCGGCATGGTGCTCGATGCCGACCTGGCCGGCCATGAAGTTCTCCGTGACCAAGAGGTCATCGATGCCCTCCACAAACGCTGGGGAGATGGGATTGTTGCTCTGGATGGCTCCTTGAGCCGCTCCGTCATCGCCAAGATCGTCTTCTCCGCCGGCAACCAGGAAGAAAAGCGATACCTGGAATCGGTAGCCCATCCACGCATCGCCGCCCGCATTCAGGAGCAGATCGCCCGTCATCACGCCGCCGGCTCAAGGGTCTTGATTCTCGATGCCGCCCTCCTCTTCGAAGCCGGCTGGGACAAGAAGTGCGACCTGATCGTCTTTGTCTCCGCGCCCCGCGAAGTCCGCCTGGCCCGCGCCCTCGCCCGCGGCTGGAGCGAACGAGACTTCCTATCCCGCGAAGCGACCCAGCTCCCGCTCGACGAAAAGCGCTCCCGCAGCGGTTTCCTCATCGACAACAGTGGCCTCGCCGAACAAACGCGGCAGCAGGTGGGAGAGTGGTGGCGATTGAATGTGGGGAAGACGGATCACTAACTCTGGAACGACCTAAAGAAACTGCATCCAATTCCGCGAACTGTGAACCACGCGCATGACCAGTAGTCTTCCGCCGTCCTCTTGAAAGAAAATCAGATGATTGGGAAAACCTTCCACTTTGCGCCAGAGCGTGGGCACAAGCTCCGGCGCGTCAGCTCTAAGGTGAATCCCCTTATCGGGCGATTGCCGCAGCTCCTCAATCGTAAGAGCAAGTTGATCCAAGAAACGATCCGCAGTCTGGACGCTGTGTTTGGCGAGATATTCGTAGATTTCCCGCGCATCGGCCTTGGCCTGAGCAAGGATAACGGTGCGCAGGCTCACGAAGCAGATTCTCCGCGATACTTCTTGCCCCACTCCTCCTTGAGCCCCTCCCAATACCCTGGCGTCACTTCCTCACCACCGCCGGAATGCAAACCCGCTAGCAGCATGCCCTCGAATTCATTACGGGCGATAAACGCCTGCTTCTTCGCTTCCCAGTACTCTGGGGTCACGGGAATTCCTGGCCCCGAGTTGAGACCCGCCAGAAGCGCACCTTCCAATTCTTTTCGAGCTGCGTGTTTTCGTGCCTGTTCCACGAGGTTTTCGACAAACTCATTGGCCGAGCCAAATCTTCCGGACGCGACCTGCTCGTCGATGAAAGCCTGAGCCGACTCCGAAAACGCGAATGTGATACCACTCATGTTATTCCTCCAATCATGACAATTCCACTGACTAAATTCTAACCCATTTCTTGTCATGCGTCATCCATTTCTTGTCATTGCTGTTGTGTATGCAATGGCGGCTGCTCCCGCAACAGTGTTCGCCGCCGAGCCCGATATCACTGCCACTTTCTCCATCCTGGCCGTCGATCCCGAGACGGGCATTTGTGGCGCAGCGGTGGCGAGCAAATATCCGGCGGTGGGCAAGGTAGTGCCCTACTGCCGGCCGGGAGTGGGAGTGCTTTGCACGCAGCATTGGCACAATCCCAAGTGGGCGGAGCCGGCGCTGGA
>JBKJNY010000196.1:0-8854 GCA_046593355.1 Pirellulaceae bacterium
ATTCTGCTGACGCGACATCGCAATACCCTCCTTGCTGGACCGTGGGAATCTACCCCCCTTTTGCCGACGCGCTTCCAGCAGACCACATTTTCCACCTACTTTCGAGAACCCTGCCCGTGGCTAACAAACGACGTAGGATCTCGGCTGGAAGAAAGCCTCGGCAAGCCTTAGGATTCAAGTAGTCCTTTTGTGGAGTCACTTATGCCGTTTGCCCTCCGAGTTTTCCTGCTCACCGCCGCGCTGTTGTCGCAGCTTCCCTTCGCAGCTGCGTCTTTGGCGGAAGAAGACGAAGTTCCCACGCCCCAGGCCACGAAAAAGCTGCCTGAGCCGCTGACCGAGTATAAAGGGCGAGTCATCGCCCAAACGATGCACTACACCGGCGCGCCGTGGCTGACGCGGGACAACCGCGAGCAAGAGGAGCGCTGCTCCCTGATGCTGGCTAACCTGGGCGTCAAACGCGGAATGACCATTTGCGATATGGGGTGCGGCAACGGCTTTCATACATTGCAAGTGGCGAAAATGGTGGGAGACGACGGCCATGTATTCGGCGTGGACGTTCAGCCCGAGATGCTCAAGCTGCTCAATGATCGCGCGGATGAACAAGGAGTCCGGAACATCACGCCGGTGCTCGGCACGTACATTGACCCGCGCCTTCCCAAGGGAAAATTCGATCTGATTCTGTGCGTCGATGTCTACCACGAATTCTCCTATCCCGAGCAAATGCTGGCCGCCATGCGGGACTCGCTCGCTCCCAAGGGCATGGTGGTTCTCGTTGAATTTCGCACCGAAGATCCCAATGTGCCCATCAAGCCGGAGCACAAGATGAGCAAGGTGCAGGTGCTCAAGGAGCTTCCCCCCAACGGGTTTAAGCTGGTCAAGGAATTCAACAAACTTCCATGGCAGCACATGATGTTCTTTGGCCGGGATGAGGCTTGGAAGAAGCCGTCGCGCTAGGCCAATCGCCGGCGTGACAAAATCGAGGCTTCTTCTGGCCGCTCCTCGGCGAATCCGCTACGATGACGGTATGGGGTAGGAGCGAGCATTCGCCGCGGCCGGGTGGGCGTACCCCCCTTCGGCTGCGTCGCTCCGTAACGAAATTCATGTCTGCAAGGAACGGAAGGAACACGAATCATGTTGCGACCACGTTACAAGAAAGCAGCGCTGTGGCTATCCATGGGTTTGCTCCTGGGCTTGGCCACGGGATTGGCCGTGCATGTCGGACTGGAGAGCCGCCAGTCGGCGGGCGGCTCCGGTTTGCCGCTGGAAGAGCTCAAGTTGCGGGCCTCGGCCTCGCATGGCTCGGAAACATTTGCGATGGCCACGGGCATGCTGGATGATACGGAAGGAGTCTTCATGCTGGATTACCTCACGGGTGACCTGACCTGCTTCGCGCTGAACTCGCGGCAACCCGCAAAGTTTTACGCGATGTTCCACACCAACGTCTGGCAAGAACTCCCTGTGGAGAAAGGTAAGAAGCCGACCTATGTCATGTGTACTGGAGCCTGGTCGTACAAGGGTGGGACTTCGGGCGGCGGCAAGGCCGCGGAATGCGTGGTCTACGTTGCCGATTGCAATACCGGTGGATTTGTCGCCTATTCGGTAGTTGTCAACGGCGCCAAGGGCTCCATCACTGCACTGGACGGCGGCAAGGCCCGCGACTTGAAACTTCGCCAATAACAATCCCACCAAAGGTCCCGCATGGCCTGGCGACTGGAGAACTCGGTAGTCCGCGGAGAGCTGTTTAACCTCCGCCCGAACAGCGTTCACGGTTGGCTGGAACTGCGGGGTGCGCCGTCGCTTGTTCACTTGGGGCTCACCGGCAATATGGAAGGTGAGCTGGCGGGCAAACGTGTGCAGTTTGAGACGGAGCTCGCAGACGAAGAAGGTGAGGAGACAGGCGACAGCGAAGGGGTGTTGGAAGGTCCAGCGGGCAATCCGGATTTTGAGGCCATTGAGATCCAGCAGGTTGGACCTACCGGTCTTATTCAACTTACCCGCATGCCGCCAGTCCAGGGAACCGGACAGGAGGATGTCCGCCTGACGCTGCAGTGGTTCAGCCAGAACGGCGAGATGCGGATCGACCTCGTCAATCCGCGGCTGGAGTTTGTGGTGGAGGACGACGACGAAAAGAAGGCCGCCATGGAGGACGATGAGGAGTCGGTTTTCCTCAAGGACAGCGAAGACGAGTTTCCTGAATTCCCCGACGACGCCGATGAGGACGACCCCTACGGCCTCTTTCCCCCACAACTGGAAGAGCAACTGGAAGGGGAGACGAAGAGTCCGGAAATTGCTGCCATTGATGAAGGCGCTTTAGGGGATGGCGCCGCCGAGCCCGTAATGGGCCTCGACGACCCGCTGGCGGAGTACCCTTTTGAGGATCGTCCCAAGCGGAGTTGGGACGAGGTCATCCCGGGCATCGACGAGCAGACCAGGCGACTGTACGAATCGTGGGACGAGATTTTCGAGGGAAAAAAGGACGTTCCGCTCTGCACGATTTTTGATCCCCCCCTCTCCATCTACCCCGTCGACAAGCTCAGCGACGCCGAGGTGGAATCGGCCTTTAAGGTCATCCTCCGCCGTCTGGCCATGCACAGCGTGGCCCTGGATATGTGCGAGCACTTTTCGCCTCGAGATGCCTACCGCTTGCTGGTCGAGGAAATCCTGCCGAAATTCCCCGTCTATCCCGGTCTCCCGCTCACCGGATATGTGCAACATTACTCCACCTGGGAGTACTGCCGAAAATGCGACGAGGAATTCGAAGCTCGCTGGCAAGCCGAAGAGAAAGAGCGCGAGGAACGCAAGGCACGCGGCGAAGACGAGGACGAAGAGCAGCCGGGTGATGACGACATTCCCTTCTAGCGAAAGGGCTGTTCCGGCGGCGAGCCCATGGGCGGGCGCGTTATGGAGGTGGCGGCCGGGTTTTTCGCCGCTATAATCAGGCCGCGTCGGCGAATACCCCTTGGCACGCTGCGTTTCGCACGCTGCCTGATGGCCCGATTACCTACTCCCATGCTCTGCACAGCCTGCAATACCGAATCTCCCGCGGCATCCACCTTTTGCCCCAAATGCGGCAAGCCGCTGGCCGTTACCGGCGCTCCTTCGCCGACAGCCGTGGAATCGATGAGGGACAAGGCGGAGACCGTTCGTCAATCGGCGGACGACCCGGAGCACGACCTGTGGAAAGGGGGCTTCTCCCCGAAAGCCATGATTGGCTACTGGCTGCTCGCGGGCGTAGTCACCATCGTCGCGGTCGTAGCGGGCGTTATTTTCAAAGACCACCCCCTCGTCCTGATCATTGGCCTCGCGGTCGCCGGCAGCCTATGGCTGGCTTTCGCGCTCTATCTGTTGTATCAGCGGCTGGGCGTCGATTATCAGCTCACCACGCAAAGGCTGATCCAGCGGACAGGCATTCTGACGCGCGTCACCAACCGCGTGGAAGTCATCGACATTGACGACGTGCAATTCACGCAAAACATCGTCGAGCGGTTTCTCGGCGTGGGCACGATCCGCATCCTTTCCTCGGATATTTCCGATCCCAAGCTCGTCATGATCGGCATCGACGACGTCAAGAACGTCGCCGACACGATTGACAACGTCCGCCGCGACGAACGCCGCCGGCGTGGGCTGCATATCGAGACGGTGTAGCGACTGGGCCCGTGCCAGAAAACGCGAACCATTCGCCGTTGGACGATGGCTACCTGGATTCGCCCTTTGCTTACTTAGACGGCTCCTTCTTCTCCCCATCACCGGCTGGTTCCTTCGTCGCTTCTTCGGGCTTGGCGGGCTCGTCGCTCTTTTTGGACTCGTCGCTTTTCTGCGACTCAGCGACTTTCTTCGCGCCCTCTTCAGCCGCCTTCGACTCGCTTCCCGTTTTGTTGCCTGTGCCCTGCGGCCGCCCCATTCCCTTGCCGCCTCCCGCGCCCAACGGTCCCATCGTTCCTGGCATCATGCCGGCCGGCGGGCCGGCGGGAATCGCCACGGTCGCACTGCCCGGGCTGGAGTTCAGATCAAGCGCCGTTTGGTCGTATTTCTTTTTGCCCGGTAGAGATCCATCCTCGGGCATCTCGTTGGCGTAATGGGTCGAGTAATGCCGCCTTTTCGGATCGCCGACGTACAGGACGGTAATGAAGTTGGTGTTGCGCGGAATCCAGCCCCACCAGCGATAATGCTCGATGGTGTAGAGTTCGGTCTTCTCGACCCTGGTCGGGGCCATGCCGAGGATCTTTTGAATGTCCTCGCTGTACAACAGGCCGCCAACTTCGCCGGCAGCGGCGCTGGCTTCCTTTTTCCCAGTCCCTTTCACGGCGGGATGGAGGCCGAGCTCATTGTGCTTGAGGATCGTGTCTTGCAGCTTGTCGTTGGCGGCCATCACGCGGGGAGGCGCAATCCAACGGTCGTAAGACAGCGCCCCGGCGACCACCACGAGCACGCAGAGCAGGACGATCAGGCGGAGCGGACTGGCCGCGGGCCGGGCAGGGGGCGGCGCATGACCAGGATTTTTAACGTCGGTAGAATCAGTTTTCATCGGCCAACCCTTGAACAAGAGGAAGAATAATTTGCCTTTGGAGTCTATTCTTTGCCGCGGGAGATTTCCAGTCTTTTCGGAAAAAAAGGAGCACAAGCGGTGCTGCCTTCCGCTTCATAAGCCGTCCCCAGTTAGTCCCTTTCGAGTCCCCCGAAAGCTGTTTCATCGGTAAAATAGGGGCATGTGCGGCCGCTTTACCTTGCGTACTTCTCCCCAAAAACTGTTGGAAGACTTCGGGGTTTCCTTTCCGGAGTTTACCCCGCGCTACAACATCGCGCCCACCCAACTCGTGTTCGCGCTCCGCGCGGGGCTGGACGGCGATGGCCGGCACGCGGCGGCGCTCCGGGGAGAAAAAACGGAAGAAAAAACGGTGTCAGGAACCGTTTATTGACATGAAGGCGAGGTACTGGTAGCCTGGCAGCATGGGAAGACCAAGAAGATCGGCTGAGGGCGGGTTCGTTTATCATGTGCTCAATCGGGCCAATGCCCGAATGACGATCTTCGAGAGGGACGCCGATTACGAGGCGTTCGAGCGCGTGCTGGAGGAGGCGGTCGAGCGTACAAACACTCGGCTGCTCGCCTATTGCCTGATGCCCAACCATTGGCATCTCGTCGTTTGGCCGCGCGAGGAGGGAGAACTTTCGCGGTTCACCGGCTGGCTCACGCTCACCCATACCCAGCGCTGGCACGCCCATCGCCACAGCACGGGAAGCGGCCACCTGTATCAAGGGCGATTCAAGTCGTTCCCGATTCAGGAAGATGACCACTTCCACGCCGTGTGCCGCTATGTCGAGCGCAATGCACGGCGAGCAAAACTGGTCCGGCGAGCCGAAGACTGGCGGTTTGGCAGCTTACATCGCTGGACGCAGGGGACCGCCCAAGCGAAATCGCTGCTGAGCACCTGGCCGCTCGCCCGCCGCGCCGGCTGGTTAGACTACGTGAACGCTCCCCAGACCGCAGCCGAACTAGCCGGCATACGCCGGTCGATTCAACGCGGTTGCCCATTCGGCGACGCTTCCTGGTCGGAACAGATGGTGCGTCAACTCGGCCTGGAAAGCACGCTGCGCCCGCAAGGACGCCCCAAAATGGATAAAAACGGTTCCTGACACCTTTGTTTTCCCTCTAGCATGTGATCGCGGTCGGTTGTCTGAGCACCGATTCAAAACTTTTGGATTGAAGGAAATGATCATGCGGTTAAGCATCGGCTCTTTGCTGGTTGTCTCTTGGTTTCTGGCCGCTTCGGCATCGTCGGCTGAGCCAGTGCTCATCGGTCACTGGCCACTGCGTGGCGATGCCCGCGAGCAGTCGGGGCCAGACCTGGCGACAACGTCGCGCGGCGTCGATTTCGAAACGGCTGGGCCAGGTGGAGACCCGCGAACGGCCGGGCGTTTCAATGGACGGGATTCCGCCATCGAAGTGGCCGACGCAAAAACGCTGCGGCTGGGGGCAGGTGAGTTCTCGGTTGCCTTATGGGTCAACACGGAAGCGGACCTGGACGACGTGCTGGGAGACCTGGTCAGCCAGTATGATCCCAAGACACGCACCGGCTTTCACCTGGGGCTTTATACCCACGGCGGAGTGACGAATGGCCAGCCCAACACCCGCCAACTTCATTTCGGCATCGATCAGGGTCGTCTCGAAGAGCAGTTCACCGATCACGGCCGGTTGGGGACCGCCGTTTATGTGATGTCGCTGTGCGTCCACAACGGGCAGTTGTATGCGGCCACGTGCCACGCCGGTGAAGGAGAGGCGGGGCACGTCTTCCGTTATGCGGGGAAGGATGGCTGGGCCGACCTGGGTAGCCCGGATAAGGCCAACGCGATCTCGGGCATGGCTGTGTACAACGGCGCTCTCTATGTCGCCTCGAGCAAGTATCGGCTGGGGGGTTCGGCATTGGCCGAATCGTCGAACCCGAATTTCGGCGGCAAGGTATTCCGGCTCGGAGACGACGACCGCTGGAACTCTTGCGGCACGCTCTCTCCGGAAACCGAAGCCGTTGGCAGCCTGGTTGTGTTTCGCGGCAAGCTGTATGCCGGCTCGCTCTATCGACCAGCCGGCTTCTTCCGATATGAAGGGGACGAGAAGTGGACAAGCTGCGCCACGCCGGATGGAAAACGGGTCGAAGCGCTCACCGTCTTCAACGGTGCCCTCTACGCAACGAGCTATGACGAGGGCTCCGTGTTTCGGTTCGATGGTCAGAAATGGGAGCACGCTGGGAAAATCCCCGAGGCATCGCAAACGTACGGCTTCGCGGTCCATCGCGGCAGTTTGTATGTCAGCGAATGGCCCAAGGCCCGCGTCTTTCGCTTCGCGGGAGGCACCCAGTGGGACGACGTCGGCAAGCTTGGTCAGGAGCTCGAAGCCATGCCGCTGCTGGTTTACAACGGCAAGATGTATGGCGGAACGCTGCCGTCGGCCGAAGTTTACCGCTACGACGGCGACATGAACTGGGCGAAGGTCGGCTGCGTCGATCACACACCGGACGTGAAGTACCGCCGCGCCTGGTCGATGGCCGTTTTCCAGGGGCGGCTGTTTGTCGGCACGCTCCCGGCCGGCCGCGTGCTGTCCATCGAAGCGGGTCGGAACGCCACTTGGGATCGGGAACTGACCGCCGGTTGGCATCATGTCGCTGCGGTTCGGGGACACGACCGGCTGCAACTCTACGTCGACGGCAAGCTCGCGAGCGAGTCCGCAGCGTTTGCGGCCGAAAAGTACGATCTTTCAAACCAGCAGCCGCTGCACATTGGGCTGGGGGCGCAAGATTACTTTCGCGGTGATCTGGCGGACGTGCGGCTGTACCGCGGCGCGCTGTCGGTGGAGCAGATTCGCGAGTTATCCAGCAAGCAGCGTTAGCGTATTGTGGCGGCCAAAAACAACTCAAAGTGACTGGAGGCCCTGATTGGCTACCTTGGTAGAATAAGAGCAACTTTGAACTGCACAGCACATGAGAGAGCAGAGAGAAAAGGTGCCAGGAACCGATAAGACACAATGTCTTATCGGTTCCTGACACCTTTTCTTGCCTGAATACACGCGCGACGCAATGGAGTTTCACCGTAGAAATCTGCACCTCGGCCAGAAGGTAACCTTGAAGGACGGCAGCGCTGGAATTAGGATACAAACGAAGATTGTTGATTCGGCGACCGGCAAGGCAACAAAGATTGGTGGTTATTGGACACTTGATGGAAAGCTTGTTACCTTTTGGGACTAGCAAATGACCGTGAATCAACTCAAGGGCACCATTGACTCATTGAAGACGGTCGCATTTCCCGACCATCCAGAATCCGATGCGCTTGATGAGTGGATACTAGAGCTTGCAGAGGCAGACGGTTACATCGCGGGAATAGCGATATCGGTAGCTTCTGGCAGCGACCCAACAACATTCTCCGTTTCGGGGTTGGATTCGCTATCAAACTCGTTGCGAGATATTTCGGTCAGTAACAACACCGACGATGTCACGTACTCTCAATGCATTAGATATTTAGAGTCGTTGAAGGTCGTGAGGAACGCACTAATTGACGCTGGCTGCAAGGCCGCGAGTGATGCTTGAGCTGAGCGTGGAAACGGGGACAGGTCCACTTTTGGGAAAATCGGCAATTTGCTGGTTCGTCGACACTCGGTGATGCGACTGATGTCACGGAAATTCCAGGTCGTCGTTTCTGCCGAGAGTTCCCAAGTCGTCCCCGGCTTGTTTTTTCCGCGTTGGGCGTTCTGAGAGGCAGATCGCGCCAAGGGGAAAAAATCTTTTTGTTTGTGTGAACAAAAGTGATCTATCAAGCGTCCTAACGGTAGTGGCCCAGTGCGCGCTGTCGGCACGGCACCGCGCGGCGTAACAAAGGAGCGTTGTACCGCGGCGGGCTCCAAGGGCGATTCCTTGGTCGGCGAGGGTCCGCTTATAGACTTTTTTCGTGTTTTTGCGGTAAGTGCTGGCTGGAAAGAAGGTTGCGATCGAATTAGCAATTGAAAAACAGCTTATAATCTGTGATTCAGGCACGGCTGGTTGGTTGCGCCTGCAAGAGCCATTTTTGCGATGAATTCGAGTTCCCAGCATCCCGGACGGTGAATCAAAAACCACGATTATGCAGCCTTGATTCACCTACTTACGACAAAGTGAATCAACGGAACATATGTATATGGTTCAACTTGCGACGACGAGCGTCGTCGTAAGTTTTCTGAGAAGTGAGGTGTGAATCGTGAATAATGGTATCCCTTCCGAGGGGGGCGGCGTTAGGCCCTGACGCTGGGGTATCTGACGGGGCTCTCCGGGATTGGGAAGGCCCTGGGGGATGGGATTGCGGATGCCCTGGATGGCGGGCAAGAAAAGGTGTCAGG
>JBKJNY010000183.1:0-4463 GCA_046593355.1 Pirellulaceae bacterium
TTAAGGACTGTTAGAATGGCGAAGCGGATTTATGTGGGCAATCTGCCCTGGTCGTACGGCTCGGCGGAGCTTGAGGATCTTTTCAAGCAGTATGGCGATGTCGGCCAGGCCGAAGTGGTCATGGACCGCGAAACCGGCCGCAGCCGCGGCTTTGGATTTGTGCAGATGGCGAATGACGCGGACTGCGAGCCCGCCATCAACGCCCTAAACGGCTTAGATTGCGATGGGCGTCCCCTGGTGGTGAACGAAGCTCGCGAGCGGGCCCCCAAGACCGGCGGCGGTGGTGGCTATGGAGGCGGCGGAGGAGGTGGCGACCGAGGCGGCCGTGGATACGGCGGAGGAGGAGGTGGCGGTGGTGGTGGATATGGAGGTGGCGGCGGGGGAGGAGGCTACGGCGGCGGTGGCCGTGGCGGAGATCGCGGTGGCCGGGGTGGAGATCGCGGCGGCGACCGGTAGTAACAAAACTGAGTGGCACGCCCACGGCTTTGCGTGGGCGTGTAACATGATTTCCTGATCTGCATTCGATGCGGCGAGACGCGGCCTAGCGTCCTCGCCGCTTTTGCTTGCGCTGCTAGGGAACCAGCGTTCTTATGCGGATATTCACCGCGCTGCCGCTGCGCTTCGCCACCAAAACAAATGGCGGAAGTACGTCCGGATCCGCGCTGAGTACGGTTTGAAGCGAATCAATCGTGAACTGCGAGTCAATGTGCCCCGGCCGTAGATAAACGATGCCGACAACCGGCTGACCACCAAGCACTACCAAACCTGCAAAATCGGCATCATGGGTGACTACGAGACGGTTTTCTGTGACCGCCCGTTGAAGCAGCACTGCATCGTCCTCTCCGTGCCATCCCTCCTCGCTCACATCTCGAACATTGAAACCGACGGAGCGGAGAAACGACGTGACGTCATGTTGGATATTCTGATCGATCAAAAGGCCGAAATCCCGCAGTTTCACGGTGCCACCGCGGTCGTCAGGTAGACATCATTGCGAAGAGTCGCCGCGGCAAATTCAAGAGCTTGCTCCACGTCCTCCGAGGTCAGGGGAGGGTAGTTGCGCACAATGTCATCGCGCGTCGCTCCCGAGGCCATCCATTCCAAAACCATTTCGACGCTGATTCGCGTGCCGCGGATAATGGGCTTGCCACCTAGAACTCCTGGGGAGCGGGTAATGCGATGGAACATGAGACTTCCCTCGAAACACACTGTGTTGACGTCGGTATGCAACTACTATCCTGTATTCTAGCCGTCGACACCCAAAACTGTACACGCTAAATGGTAAGGAGCGGGTGAGTGACTGATGGTCCTGCCGAAGGTGAGGCGCCCGCGATATGCTTTAGCGACACCCAGGTCATTCATCACATGGCAGATTCATCCGCAAACGGGCCACCGCCCCCCTCCCCGCTCCTTTCCTGGCTCCGCCTCTGTCGCGCGCCCAATGTCTTCACGGCTCTGGCCGACGTCAGCATGGGCTTTCTCATCGCGCGGCGGGCACTCGACGAAATTGGCGTCTTCGCCTGCCTGGCCGGAGCTTCGGCTTGTCTCTATACGGCAGGGATGGTGCTGAACGATGTGTTCGATGTCGAAATCGACCGGAAGGAGCGGCCCTTTCGCCCCTTGCCGTCCGGACAGATTGGGCTGAAGACGGCGCGGGCCTTCGGCTTCGGGCTGCTCATCGTCGGCGTCATCCTGGGAGCCGCTGCCGGGTATGTAACATTAGCTAGAGATGCCGTGGCGTTTCCCTGGCGGAGCGGCGCAATCTCGATAATGCTGGCGGGCAGCGTTCTGTTTTATGACGGCTTCTTGAAGAAGACGCCGGTGGGGCCGCTGGGAATGGGGCTCTGCCGGTTTTTTAATGTGTTGCTGGGACTGAGCGTGGCGCAGCTTGCCACGGGTCCAAACTGGCTACTTCACTATCAGCCGCTGGAGCTTCTGCCGGCGGCGGGGATCGGGCTGTACATCGTCGGCGTGACCTGGTTCGCCAAGGGAGAAGCGGGCCGCAGCCCCCTGCTGAATTTGCTGGGGGGAATGGCGGTGATGACCGCGGGAGTTGCCCTGATCGGCTGGTGGGGGAGCCTGTTCCCCGCCCGACAGCTCAATATCGGCGTCAACGCCGTCTATGCCTTCTGGCTGCTCCTCACGGTAATGTTCCTATTCGGCCAGCGGCGGTGCCTGGAGGCGGTGCTCGACCCCGAGCCTCCCCTGGTCCAGATTGCGGTCAAGCAATGCATTCTCTCGCTCATCCTCTTTGACGCCGCCATCACCTCTTTTGGAACCGGCCAGCCGGAGTTCGGCCTGGGCATTGCCATGCTGATTGTCCCGACGATGCTGCTGGGCCGCTGGGTATATTCGACGTAAGCCTTTGCTGGCACGGCATTAACAGCACGGGTGGCACGCCCATGGCTTTGCGTGGGCGTGATTCCACTCGCCGCCGCGACCCACGCCCACGCAAAGCCGTGGGCGTGCCACCATGAGAATCCCCCGAAATTGATTGGCGGATGGCACCAGTCCCGCTAGAATGACGGGTTGAATTTCCCTCTTCCGATTTTACGGAAATCTTTGGCTGCCACTGAGTACCTTCACGTCCGCCAGCCGTTTTAGGGCTAACGGAAAGTGTTTCCGGCGGGCAGTTTACGGCAGGAGAGTAGACCATGACACGACACAACTTTCACAGGCTTGCCGTCTGGTCGCTGGCCGTGTCGTTCACTCTGGGCGCCATCACCCCGGACATTACTCCGGCCGACGCTCAAACGACGAAAGCCAAAGCGGAAAAATCCGCTCCCGCCAAGGTGGAGAAGGTTTCCACGGCTCCCGCTGAAAAGGCCAAAACCGCCCCCGAAAAGCCGGCCAAAGCTGCCAGGTACGAAGCTGCCCCGGACTTCGGCATCCCCCAGGTGGCGTTCATCAACAAGGAAATCCGCCAGGTCTGGACGGATAACAATCTCACCCCTTCTCCTCCCGCTCTCGACCAGGAATGGTGCCGCCGGGTTTTTCTCGATGTCGTGGGCCGCATCCCGTCCGTTCAGGAGCTGCGTGAATTCGTCCTCAGCAAGGAATCGGACAAGAAGGCCAAGCTCATTTCCAAGCTCCTCTACGACGACAAATACACCGAGGAATACGCCCGCACCGCGACCACCAAGTGGACCAACATCCTCATCGGCCGCAACGGCGGCACCGAGCAGAACTCGCTCACCAGCCGCCCCGGAATGCAAAAGTACCTGCGTGATTGCTTCGCCCGCAACAAGCCATACGACAAGATGGTTTACGAGTTGGTCACCGCCACCGGCCAGACCTCTCCCGGCGCTGAAGGCTACAATGGTGCTGCCAACTTCCTCATCATGAAGCTGGACGAAGAGGGGGCCCAGGCCACCGCGCAGACCGCCAAGGTCTTCCTCGGCCTGCAAGTGCAATGCACGCAGTGCCACAACCATCCGTTCAACGAATGGAAGCAGAAGAAGTTCTGGGAATTCAACGCCTTCTTCCGCCAGACCAAGGCCCTCCGCAAGTTCATCCCCGGCACCCGCGATGTGGCCTCTGGCGAGCTCGCCAACCAGGACTTCGCCGGAGAAGGCGCTGGCAGCGATGCCTCCGAAGCCATCCTCTTCTACGAGCTTCGCAATGGCTTGCTCGAAAGCGCCTTCCCGGTCTTCGTGGACGGCACCGCCGTCAGCAAGAGCGGCTACCTGTCGGATTGCGACCGCCGCACCGAGCTGGGCAAGATGATTCTCAAGTCCGAATACATGGACAAGACCATCGCCAACCGCATGTGGGCCCACTTCCTGGGCTATGGCTTCACCAAGCCGGTGGATGACATGGGTCCGCACAATGCCGCCACGCATCCCGCCTTACTCACTTACTTGGGCCAGGAAGTCCGCAAGAACAGCTTCGACCTGAAGGAGTTGATCCGCTGGATCGTCCTCAGCGAGGCCTATTCCCTCTCTAGCCGCGGCGTTCCCGGGAACAAAGCCGACGACCCACTGCTCGGCGAGACCCCCAAGTTCACCCACTTTTATCTCCGCGGCATGGGTGCCGAAGAGCTGTATGAATCGCTGCTCGTCGCGACGCAGGCCCACAAGACCCGCGGCAGCTACGAAGACCAGGAAAAGGCCAAGAGCGACTGGCTGCAGCAGTTCACCATCGCCTTCGGCACCGACGAAGGAGACGAAGCGACCACGTTCAACGGCACCATCCCGCAGGCCCTGATGATGTTCAACGGCGACCTCATCAAGAATGCCACGGACATCAAGCCAGGGAGCTTCCTGGGCCAAATTGCCGGCAGCAACCTCAAGCCGGCCGGCAAGATTGAGTACATTTTCGAGTCGGCTTTGTCCCGCAGCCCAACGGGGAAGGAAATTGACGCCGCCAACATCATGCTCGGCTGGCGAAACGGAAACACGGCGGAAGCCCTGCAAGACCTGTTTTGGGTCGTCCTGAACACCAACGAATTCATTTTGCAACACTAA
>JBKJNY010000224.1:0-6423 GCA_046593355.1 Pirellulaceae bacterium
CCGCATTCCTTCCGCCTGCTGTTCGCTTCCCTTCTCCTTCTCTCGCCCGCTTGCCTCTTTGCCCAGGACAAAGCCAAGGACGAACCAAAGGCCGCAGCCAAGCAGCCCGCGGCCAAAGCGCCTCCCGCTCGCCCGGAGCCAACGGCGGCGAACTATGAATACGGCAAGGAATCCGAGCGGCAGGTGTTTGATTTCTGGCAGGCCAAGTCTGACAAGCCCACGCCGGTCGTGCTCCTGATTCACGGCGGCGGCTGGATGGGGGGAGATAAGACCGGATACGGTACGGGAGCCATCCAGCCTTACCTGGATGCGGGCATCTCGGTGGCATCCCTCAACTACCGCTTTATCCCTCAGGCCATGGAACAAAAGGTCGAGCCGCCGGTGAAAGCGCCGCTACACGACGCCGCCCGGGCTTTGCAGACCATCCGCTCCAAAGCCAAGGAATGGAACCTCGATCCCAAGCGGGTTGGCGCGACCGGCGGCTCAGCCGGGGCTTGCACCTCGCTCTGGCTGGCGTTCCATGACGACCTGGCCGATCCCAAGAGCAGCGACCCCATCGCCCGCGAATCCACCCGGCTGACCTGCGCGGCCGTCAGCGGCGCGCAGACCTCGCTCGATCCCAAAGAGCTTCGCGAGTGGATGCCCAACGCCAACTACGCCGGCCACGCTTTCGGCTTTTGGTCAAAGGGCGGGTCACGGCCGCAGGAATTCGAGCTCGCCCTGACAAACCGCGAGAAGATCATGCCCTGGATCAAGGAATATTCCCCCATCGAGCTCGTCAGCAAGGACGACCCGCCAATCTACCTGGACAACCCCAACCAAAAGACGCCCCCCGTCGTCGGCCAGGAAGGCCCCGACCCCACCCACTCCGCCATCTACGGCATCAAGCTCATCGAGCGCACCGAACCCCTCGGCCTCGAAGTCGTCCTCTCCTATCCGGGGCACCAGGATGAGAAGTACGGCTCGGTTCAGAAGTTCTTGATTACGAAGCTGAAGGTGGAATAGTCGCATCTGCCGCATCAACGCTTAATAGGCAATGATCTTGATGAAATGTCACACTCAACCTCGTGGTCATTCGCGCGGTGGAACTAGAGCGTTCCCTGCAGTTCTACGAGGCGCTGGGTTTGCGTTTCAGCCGCGCGCGGCCACGGAATGAACACGGATGGGAATTCCATTCTTCACTCTTCCTCCCTCCATTTTGATCCGTGAAATTCCGTGTTTCATCCGTGGCCAAGATCTTATGGCTTTGGGCAGGGGTCTGCCTCATTCCCAGGCATTCCCCTCCTCTTCCCTCCTCCCCTGCCGAGCCTGGTTCCTGGACCCTCCCACGCCCGCTTACGGCCCAAATTATTCACTTTTTCCGCGCAGTTTTTGAGGCGATTGTGAATATTCACTTTTCGCGGAACCCCTTATCTATACACATGTTCCGTTATTCATTTTCGCCGCAATTCCTATTCACAGCGTGAAACGCGTATTCACATTTTCCCCGGTGCGGCAGTGGCTTCGCGTCCCGGCAGCGCCTAGTCCGTTGCCCAGTCCCTGAGCAGGATCCTGCCTAGTTCCTCAGCACCGGGAAACTTCTACCCCCGTACTATCAAATTGCCAAGGAGCGCCGGCTCGCCACCCACCAGGCGCGCGACGGGCCTTGATCTTATGATGCGCAAAAATGCCATTTTGTTCACTGAACAAAAATATTATTTTTTCCTTGATTGAATTGCGGCCTGGTGCCGAACTTCTAGGCGAAACGCTGCGAGTCGGCCAGAAACTACTGCGGCTCATTCCCCCAGGTGCCTGTCCCGGACCTTTCCGACCTGTCCCCTTTGCTTTCCTGTCCCGAATCCTAAATTCCTGAATCAGATTGACTCCCTCGGGCGGTCTGGAGTATGATTCCTTGAACTGCATCTTTGCGGTTGCTAATCCCCGGTTCTTAAAATGCAACAGCGCCCTGACGTCAACTGCGTTTCTGAGCACCAACTCTATTTGGTGCTCTTCGCGTCCTGCTCGGGCGGAACTTGACATCTGAAACGTCGAGTTTTGTGTCCCTAAGTCCCTTGGTGCGCGCACCGGGGACATGTGTCATACGAATCGCATCACGGAAGCACCAGCCGTCGAATCAAACGACGGCAAATGGCAGCCCAGGGATCTCATGATCCATCGTAGATGCTTGCCCTGCCCTGGTCACCTTGCACGGGTCGCGGCCGAAATGATGCGCCTCGACTGAGCTGAGAATGATTCGGGATATTTGATGCTTGAGGCTGCTGCACGCGTTCAATTCGATATTTCAACAATTTTACAGGATGTAACTATGGACCGTTGGGTAATCGATTACGCTCTTCATGTGAAATCCATGAAAGAAGAGGAATATTCGCAAGATGATGTGGCTGAGTTCTGCGATGCGGTGGATGCTTGTCTCGCGGTACGCGGCTTCGAGAAAGTTGAGAGGCTGGGGCTCCATACCAGTACTAAAGTCGAAGCACTCTCGGACGCCTATTTGGCATGCGCTGATTTGTCGGCAATCGACGGGTCTGAAAAGTTTATCTCGAAGTTGAATCTGTTTCGGGTCAATGACCTGAATGATCTCTTGCCCGTCCTGCTTGCTGGCAAGGGGTCGACGGGCAACAACCGGAACCAGCAAATCGACGCGGCGAATTTGGACAACGCCGAAAGTCCAGATTCAGACGTCGGCATTACGACGGTTTCGACCATAGCGGCTGTCATTCAGGATCTCTTCTTGGACGGACCGGGACCGGATGACCACAAGCCGCACTTCGCGCCGAAAAAGCGGGCACCAACCAGAAAAACAAGTTGATATCCAGGTCTCATTTTCCCTGTCTGCTCATCAAGAGAATAACATGTCTCGCCAAACTCACTCGCCGCCAGCTCCTCCACCCACTTCCCAGCCGCTCTGGGCATTCGGCGTGCGCATGTTTTGGGTCATGGTCGGACCGGGCTTACTGGCACTCATGCTGCTGCTGATGGGAATGCAGAAGAAAGTCTGGTTTGCGGCAATTGACGGCGTTTTCGTTGGCGTGTTGTGCCTGATGATTTTGGCCCGCTGGATTGATTTTCGATTTGCCGACCCGACGTTGACGACCGGGGAAATTGCAACAGCGGCTCAAATTCGCAACTACTCCATTGGCGCAGTGGTCCTAGGGATCGTCTCGTGGCTGATCGCAACGCTTCTTGGAATCTACGTTTTGGGATAACCCTAAACTCGCCGCTCAGATCGAGAGGGCGGGAAAGTGCTGCACATGTTGGCTCTGCTATCTCAACTTGGCGCAAATTCCCTGGGAATTGTCGCGCTTGTTGCGACTGTGGTGCTGCTGCTTGGGATCTTGATCGTGGGCCTGGTGCTGGCGAAGTTTTTTCGGTACTGGATGCAGTCTTACTTGACGGGAGCCGGAATCACGCTGTGGGATCTGATCGGGATGACATTTCGCAAAGTGAACATTGCGGTCATTGTCAAATCCAAGATCATTGCGGTACAGGCGGGTCTCAATGATCCGGAAATCACAAGCCAGGCACTCGAGGCGCACTTCCTCGCCAATGGTAATGTGCCGCTGGTGATTCAAGCTTTGGTGGCGGCCAAGAAAGCCAAGTCCATACAGCTCTCCTTTCGAGAGGCGACCGCCATCGATCTTGCCGGCCGCAACGTCTTGGAAGCGGTGCAAACGAGCGTCTATCCGAAGGTCATTGATTGTCCGCCGAAGGGGCGCGGAGCATCGATGTTGGAGGCTGTCGCTCGGAACGGCATTCAACTGAAGGTAAAGGTCCGTGTGACAGTGCGGGCGAATTTGCAGAAGCTCATCGGCGGTGCAAGTGAGGAGACAATTGTTGCCCGAGTTGGGGAAGGGATTGTCAGCGCGATCGGTTCCGCGGAAGACCACCTGCACGTTCTCGAGAATCCCGATCTCATCTCCAAGGAGGTGCTGGCGCGTCGACTTGATTCGCAAACGGCGTTCGAAATTGTTTCTATCGACATCGCCGAAATGAACGTCGGAGAGAATATCGGCGCTCGGTTGCGTGCGGATGGAGCGGATGCCGCCAGCCGCGTTGCCCGTGCCAACGCGGAAGGCCGGCGGGCGATGGCCGTTGCCGTGGAGCAGGAGCAACTCGCTCGTATCGAGGAAAGCCGGGCAAAACTTGTCGCTGCGGAGGCAGAAGTCCCCCAGGCTATGGCAGATGCGTTTCGGAGCGGACGCCTGCGGATAATGAACTATTACGAAATGCAGAATATGCAGGCCGACACGGAGATGCGGGAATCCTTGGCACGGTGCTATGGAGCGGAAGCACTGGGTCGCAAGTGTTGAGCAGAGCCTGCAAGCGAACTCAATCTACAAAAGGTGGCTCCAATTAGCCTTTGGGAAATTTCACGTTCGGTCATGGCCATCGCCCTGTTGGTACTTTGCGTTGTCGTTCTTCTAATGACGACTCCCGCGCCAGAAGGTAAACAATGAAATGTACCGCCGAAGCCGGTTCTTTCCCGTCGGTCCACCGCTTCTTCATTTAGAACACAATGTCACACAAGGAAGAGTATTCGCGGCAAGTGGAGCGTCGCCTGCTTGCCGCTATAGGTGCCGCCATCGTGCTCTATGCATTGGCGACGGCGCTGGGATGGCCGCACGCGGGCGAGGACCGCATGGGTGGAGACTTGCATCGGATTGAAAAGGACTTCCACGCGAAACCCGAACCTCCACCAACATGGGCGGTGACGCCATTTGTGTTATTGCTGGGAGCGATTGCCGTCCTTCCGCTGTTGCCCGCAACCAAGCATTGGTGGGAAAGCAATCAGAACCGGTTTTTCGTGGCTGCTTCGCTTGGTCTGATTACGCTGGCCTATTATCTGCTACTCCATAAAGAGCCTGTGGAGCGTCATTTTTTGGGCCATGAGTTGATTCCGCCAAGCGCTGGTGTGGCCAATTGGTCCTTTCCCTGGATCATCTTCCAAAATGCCGTCCTGGCCGAATATGTGCCGTTCATTGTATTGCTTTTTTCGCTGTACACGATTTGTGGCGGCATCCGCATTAGCGGCGACCTGCCCGCCCACCCGCTCACGAACACCGCCTTCATTGCCGTGGGAGGAGTGCTCGCCAGCCTTATCGGCACCACCGGCGCGGCAATGGTTCTGATCAGGCCGCTGCTGGAAACCAATTCGGAGCGCAAGCACGTCCGGCACACGGTGGTCTTCTTCATCTTCGTCGTCTGCAATTGCGGCGGCTGTTTGTTGCCGATTGGTGATCCGCCTCTGTTTCTCGGCTATCTCCAGGGTGTCGAGTTTTTATGGACACTTTCGCTCTGGAAGGAGTGGGCGTTCGTAAACCTGTCGCTGCTCGCAATTTACTATTGTTGGGACCAGTTCTGGGCTTACCCTCGCGAGTCCAAACGCGACATAACTACCGATGAACGCCGTGTTCGGAAGCTGCAGTTTCGGGGCTTGTGGCCAAATATCCCTCTGCTCCTTGGCGTGGTGCTGGCCGTGGCGCTGTTGAGTCCTGACAAACCGTTTCCCGGCACTGGGTGGCATCCCTGGCTTTGGCTGCGCGAAATTGTGCAACTCGTCTTGGTCGGGTTGTCGCTTGCGATGGGGTCGCAATCGCTGCGGCGCGACAACCGGTTTACCTATGCGGCGATTGTGGAAGTCGCCGTACTATTTTTCGGCATCTTCATCTGCATGCAGCCGGCATTACAGATTCTCGATGTGCGCGGTGCGTCGCTGGGGGTCGATACACCCGCGAAGTTCTTCTGGTTCACCGGTGCTCTTTCTTCAATGCTGGACAACGCTCCGACGTATTTGGTGTTCTTTAAGGCGGCTCAAGCGCAACATGCAGAGGGGCCGAACCAGGCAGGGGTGGCCGTCGAAATGCTTGCGGCCATCAGTTTGGGCGCGGTTTTCATGGGAGCGATGACCTACATCGGCAATGGACCAAACTTTATGGTCAAGAGCATCGCGGAGCAGTCGGGAGTCAAGATGCCGAGCTTTTTCGGTTACTTACTCTACAGCGTTGGAATTCTGCTCCCGCTGCTGATCGTGATGCAGTGGCTGTTCCTCTAGAACGCATTTGCTTCGCAGTACTGGTCGGCAATAGCGCCCCGGCGGCACAGACCCCCGGTAGCCAATGATTTGCCGGATTACCCTAAATCACTTCCTTCAGCGGCTCAACCCCTTGGTCGACGAGGTACTGCGGGCGGCCGCGCAGGTCGAACTCGCGGATGGCGCGGAGGTTGAGGCCGAGGTTGTGATACAGCGTGGCCCAGACTTCCTGGAAGGTGACGGGGCGGTCCACGGCGTGTTCGCCGAGGCGATTGGTGGCGCCGATGACCTGGCCAGTCCGCATTCCGCCGCCGGCGATGAGAGCGCAGGAAACCTGCGGCCAGTGGTCGCGCCCGGCGTCGCCATTGATTTTCGGCGTGCGGCCGAATTCG
>JBKJNY010000103.1:0-5030 GCA_046593355.1 Pirellulaceae bacterium
GTCCCCTCGCCCCTTGCAGTATTCCAACACCGCGGTGTAGTCACCCGCTTTCTCGGCCAGTTCCAGGAGTGACGGGGCGATGCCGACTGGTTGCACGCCGGGCTTGCTCAAAGCGATGGCGGCGGCGACGGCTTCTGAGTAGCGACCGATGCGGGCGAGGAGGTCGACGTAGGTCTCACTGGCAATCATCGTGTGATACTGTGGGTCGAGCATTTCGGCCTTGTTCTTGAAGTAGGCCAGCGCCTCGTCGACATTCTCCCCCAGCAGGGCTTGGAAATAGAGCGAGTGGCTGGGGTAGCTCTCGGAGAAGGGCTCGTCCCCCTGATATTGGAACTGGGTGGAGAGTCGGCGGCCATATTCGGTCAAGTCCAGTGCCAGCCGCAGATCGGATGCATCACTGCAATTCCTGGCGATGCGAGTGGTGGAAGCCAGATGCGTGGTGTCGATGTGGTAGGAGTTTTCTTGGAACAGCCACTCCCGGTCCGCCACCAGATCCTTCAGCGTCGTCCCGTTGGGCTGGGAACCTTCTTGGCGGGCAATGTCCACCTTCACGCTTCCCACCAGGTCGGCATGTAGCCGATGCAGCAGCAGCCGGGCGGCCGGCTCCTGCTCCTTGCGGGGGCGGCGGGCGAGGGACGAATCATAAGTCGTGATCGAGCTGCAGGTGCCATAGCTCTCTAGCACCAAGCCAAACCCGCGGGCAATGTCCACCCCTTCATGCAGCGTGACCTCGATAATCTCCTCGGTGTTGTCCTCCCCGGGCTGCACCTCCGCCAGCAGCCGAGCCGCCTCCGCCTTGTCTCCCACCGGCCGCAAATACATCCATCCCTCGCGGACTTTCCCCTCCTTGAGCAGCAGCGTCCCCACCTCGCGGCAGGCCGCAATCAGCCCCTCTTCCAGTTCATTCCGCTTCGCCTCGCTGAGCCCATCCGCTCCCTCCGCCGACGCAATCGGCAGCCCCAACTTCCGACGAATCTGCATCTTCAAGGCTTCAAACAGCTCGTGATACTTCTTCTCCCCCCGCAACTGCTCCACCACTCGCCCCAGCACCCCGTCGGGACCGTGAGCGGCAAGTTCAGTCTTCAGCGTATCGAAAGCGGAATCAACCATGACGTGTTTGGGTTTAGGTGAAAGGCGGCAATTCTCGTCAGAACATGTCATCGTACCATCGAGCCGGCGCGTCCGGTGCGGAGCGTGCGCGCGGATTTGGGGTGCAATCCACTCGGCGACGAATCCAAGGCACGCCCCCTTGAAGGAACTGCTCTGATTCATGATTCAAGCTCTCTCATTTCAGCGGCATCGCATCCGCAAAGTATTTGCTGAAAACGACTTGCGACATCCAATGGCCTGAATCAGGCCAATTCTTGATTCATCCGTCCGACGCCCCTTCTCGATTCATTTTCCACGGGATTTACGGCGACGATCACTATGTTTGAACCGCGGAGGGGTCCGATCTGACAGCCCCATCCTCTCCGCGCTCCCCAAAGTACTCCTCACGCTCCGCGTGAGGAACATCTTGCGGAGCGAGATGAGTACTATTCTTTCCCACAACCAGATTGAGAAAGAGCACCGCCCGCCCGGCACCGCAGCCCCCTCTCTCCCCTTGGGAGAGGACCGGGGTGAGGGTCTGCCAGCACCCCCGGGCTGGTCATATGGCTTTGCACAAAAAGTCGGGTCATCCCCAACATGCAGAAGCTTGCAGATACCTGCTGTCGCAAGTAGTTGTGGACCCCTCGGACTTTTTGTGCAACGCCCTGGTCATATTATACCAATGTCCAGTGGCGTATTTGGCACCATCCCAAAACTTTTTGGGAAATTCTGGACGGCCAGGGACACCGGGTTTCCAGACCCCATTTCTTCCACCAGCCTGAAGCGCCAGCGCAGGAAAGCGCGGCCGGTCGGCAAATGGCGCTATACCACAGCGCTATGTGTCGGTCCCGCAGGTTAGCGGATTCAGCGCCAGCCGATGACGTTCGGAGTGCCGCCGATGTCTTTGGTCAAGTTGGTCTTTCCGCCGCCGATGGCGGTGGCGCGGTAGATGTCCCAAACCCCTTGCGGCAGCGAACGTCGGTCCCACCAGCGATACGTCAGGTGACTGCCGGTAGGAGACCATCGCGGAGAACCAACCGAATAGGTTGGCGCCCACTTGATGATCGTGCTGCGGCTGCCGCCGTTGGGGGCCACCGTGTCGATGCCGGCCGACGATTGGAATGCGATCCGTGTGCCGTCGGGCGACCATACCGGCTGATTGGCATGATCCGTCGCGAGAATCCGCGCGGTAATGCCGGTGACGGCATTCGCCACCCATAACTCGTTCCAGTTGAGCCGGTCGTGGACGATTTTCAGGCCATCGGGCGACCAGTCGTGGCTGGAGATGTCCGGGGCCAGATTGCCACCGAAATATGAGGAAGCGTCGCTAGGCACGAGCGGCACGAGCGGCACGAGCGGCACGAGCGGCTGATTCATCAGTCCCACGACGTTGCCATTGGTGTCGAAGGTGACTGCGGCGGCATAGATGCCCCCCTCGGCGACCGTGCCCCCGACGACAGTACTCCCCAGATCCCAGCGCCGAGCAATCCAAGACACCATGCCGTCGGCCATGGCCCAACGCCGCGTTCCCCCGCCGTAATCGGCCTGTAAGTCCGGTTGGTTCGTCAGTTGCACGGTGAGCAGTTCGTTACCGTCGTCGCGAAATGCGAACAGTTCTTGCCGGGCGTCCCCATTGGGATAGGTGCCGGTGATTACGCGTGTTTGAAGGAACCAGCGGTGGCCGCCGTGCAGGGCGTGGCTCGGTTCTCCCTCGGGGACCGGGATTAGCGTCTTCGCGCTGCCGTCGGAATTCATGGTGGCGACGGCATAGCTGTTTTCGAAATAGATCGTGCCCCCGCCTGTACCGCCGCCCGTACCGCCGGGTGGGGCGGCATTGGTTAGGCCCGCGCCCAACAACAGGACCGCCGCGGCCGCCCATAACATGCGCCAGGGCTGTTTGCAGAATTTGCTTGCGAACATGGTTCTTCTTCTTTCTTACTGGGAGGTCTGTCACTTTTTTGAAACGATCAGATTGTCTTTCTCGCGTTAGCGCCAAGCGACTGGAGTTGCGTAGGTGTACGCTTTGGTCAGGTTGGTCTTGCCGCCGCCTACCGCCGTCGCTCGGTAGATGTAAAGCGGGCCAGGGCTCGTCTTGTTCGGGCCAAAATGGTCGTACGAGGAATAGGTCAAATGGCTCCCCGTCGGCGACCAATGGGGAAAGGAAACGCTGACGGTCGCGGTTGACTGAATGATGGCCTTCCGCCCCGTGCCATCCGGGTTGATAGTCTCGATGCCGGAGTTCGAGTTGTCAAAAGCGATTTTGTTGCCCGCGGGGGACCACACCGGGTTCCCACCAGTTCCCTCCAGAATGGGGACCGCCAGTCCGCTCGCGGTGTCGGCGATCCACAGCCCTGAGGTTGCCAGCGGAGAATAGACCATCAAACTTCCATCCGGTGACCAGTCGTGGCTACCGAGGTTCGGGGCCAAGGTTGGGCCGTGCGCCCAAGCTTCCCAATTGCCTTGGCTAACGACAAGATCCACTCGCACTCGCGGGCTGCGCAGCTGTGGGAGCAGCACGGGACCGTCAACGCCGAAAACGACCTCCGCGGCATAGATTCCACCTTCGACCACGTTTCCGGTGAACACATAATTCCTCGTGGCCGGAACGAAAACCGTCTCCCAGAGCCGGCCCGTCCAGGAAACCGCGGCATCATTCGACGACCAGCGGAAGGCCCCATATCGCCGACCATTGATTTCAATGTCCGGCTGGTTCGTGAGTTGAACGACCTCCCCGGTTGTCGTGACGGCAAACAGTTCGGTACGTGTATTGCCGTTGGGATAAGATTCCCCCGGCAACTCGCGGACCTGGAGGAACCAGCGCTTTCCGCCGTGCAGGAGGTGGCTTGGTTCGCCTCGACCAATCGGCAGGGCAGTCTTGCTGCTGCCGTCGGAGTTCATGGTGGCGAAGTCGAGGCCGTCACCGTTAGCGCTGAAATAGATCGTGCCGCCGCCTGTGCCGCCCCCGCCAGGAGGCGCGCCTTCCAGGGGCAGGCTGCCTGCTAAAAGACCGCCTAATGTAGTCGCCAGGATGAGCATCCGGGACCAGGATATTCGCGTGAACATGATACAGGTTTCCTTTTCTGAGAAGCGGCCTGCGTTACAATTGAGAAAGCCATCCTCCCGGGTGCGCAGACCATGCGCCCGGAAGATGCCGGGCCGGTGAGGACTTTGCTTGGCGGCAGGAACTCACCGGTCGCTTTCGTTTCGCAATCTACTTCGACTGCGGTTTCTTCTCTTGGGTCGTGTCCTTTCCCTCTTGCGCTCGTGCTGGCTGGACCTCGGGCTCCCGAGCCGGCCGATCCTGGATACCCAGCAGTTCCGCGGCTTCAGAACGGAAGCGTTTCAGTTCTTCATTCGTGGGTTGGTCCTTCACCATCCACTGAACCGCCTGGTCGTATTGTTTGCGGGCCTGCTCCTTGTCGCCCAGTTGCCAATGGGCCATGGCCAGGAAGAACCAGTCATTACTGTCGCCACCCTTGCGGAGCTCCATCGACTTCTCCAGGGCGGCGACGGCGGCTTTCCACTCGCCGGCGCGGTAGTGGGCCACGCCGAGCGTGTTCCAGATGCCTCCGTCCTTCGGTGCCAGTTCGACCGCTTTCTTGGCCAGCTCAACCGCCCGGCCGGCATCGCGGAACTTGGGGTCCGGACAAGTGGCCAGCAGCCAGGCCAGGTTGTTGTGTGTCACGGCGTTTTCGGGCTCGACCTCCAAATACTTGCTGTAGTCGTTCAAAGCCTCCTTGTGGCGGCCCCCTCTCGAATGCGCCGTTGCACGATTCAAGAGAAATGTTGCTTGCTGAAGTGTCGAATCGATGCTGCTCTGGGCCAGGACGTCTTGCTCGGTGGCCGCACGCCACAACTTCACTGTCGTGTCCCAACTGGCCGTGGCCAACGTTCTGCCATCAGGAGCGAAAGCTACGCCAAAGACCTTTTGCTTATGGCCC
>JBKJNY010000054.1:0-8545 GCA_046593355.1 Pirellulaceae bacterium
CTTTGCCGCCAACAAGCCCTGGGACGTGATGGCCAGGGAACTGCTGAATCCCAATGCCGAGGACCAGGCCACGCGCGGAGCGGCCCTGTTCTTCTCCAAGCGGCTGGAGAACTATGGCCAGAACCCGGTGGACGTGCCCGGCATGGTGCGCGACGTCGGGCGGCTGTTCATGGGGATCGACGTGCAGTGCTGCCAGTGCCACGACCACCTGTTCGTGGACGACTACAAGCAGGAATACTACCAGGGGCTGTTCGCCTTCGTCGGTCAGGCGCAGCTCCGCCAGGGGGAGAGCTTCCCCGCCATCAGCGAAAAGCCACTGACCAAGAAGGTCGAGTTTCTCTCGGTATTCGTCAAGGTTCCCAAGGCGGTTGGGCCGTATCTGCCTGGGCTCAAGGAAGTCGAAATCCCCGTTTTTGCGAGCGGCGAAGAGTGGGCAGTGAAGCCCGATCCTAAGACGAAAAACCCCGGCAAGCTCAAGTTCAGCACTTTGAAGCTCCTCTCCGAGCAACTGCCTTCGCCGGACAATCAGCTCTTCAAGAAGAACATCGCCAACCGCCTGTGGTGGCTGATGCTGGGCCGCGGCCTCGTCCAGCCGCTCGATATGCAGCATGCCGGCAACGCGCCTTCGCATCCGGAGCTGCTGGACCTCCTGGCGAACGAACTGGCCGCCCATAAGTTCGACATGAAATGGCTGCTCAGGGAGATTGCCCTGTCGAATGCCTATCAGCGCGGCAGCCAGGCAGCCGACGATGCCGCCGCGGAAGCGCCTCGGGCCAGTTACCGCGTGGCTCTGGAGCGGCCGCTCTCCTCCGAGCAACTGTTGGCGAGCATGATCGAAGCTACCGGCGAATCGGCCCGCGCCAAGCCCGATGAGTTGCAAGAGCGGTTCGCCAAAGCCTTCGCCAATCCGCCCCGCGAGCCCGAAGTGGAATTCAGCCCGACGGTGAAGGCGGCGCTGTTCATCCTCAACGACGGCGTCGTCCTCGGCTGGCTCAAACCGGCTCCCGGCAACCTGGCCGAGCGAATTTCCAAGACGATGGAGCCTGACAAGCTCGCCGAAGAAATGTATCTCTCCATCCTCACCCGGCTGCCGAGCGAGGACGAGAGGAAAGACGTTGCCGATTACCTGACCAAACATGCCGCCAACCGGGAAGCCGCCATCCGCAATTTGCTCTGGTCGCTGCTGGCGTCGAACGAATTTTGCATGAACCACTAAGCACATCACTCGTTCCCAAGCTCCGCTTGGGAACGCACGTCTGGAAGCTCCGCTTCCCGCCTTCCGAGGCGAAGCAGAGCTTCCACACTTGCGTTCCCAAGGAGACCTTGGGAACGAGGACTTGGGTCACGACCAAAACATGAATCCTCTCTGCAAACCCTGGGAACACGCCTTCTCCCGCCGCCAGCTTCTCGGCGCAGCCGCGGGCATGGCCAGTTCACTCGGCCTGTCGAACCTGCTCCATCCCGTTGCCGCGGTGGACATGCAGAAGAAGGCCAAACAGGTTCTGTTCATCTGGATCGACGGCGGCATGAGCCAGCTCGAAAGCTGGGATCCCAAGCCGAATACACTCTTTGGCGGCCCGTTCCGTGCAATTCCCACCAGCGTGCCCGGCATTCACGTCAGCGAGCTGGTGCCCCGGTCGGCCAAGATCATGCAGCACCTGGCGATTGTCCGCAGCCTCCGCACTCAGGACAATTCGCACTCCGCCGGCGTGGCCCGCATCCAGCGCGGCGATCCCAAGAATCGCGGCGTCACCTATCCCTACTTCGGCTCCGCCGTGGCCAAGCTGCTGGGCGCAGGGAGCAGCGGCTTGCCCCCTTACGTCTGGGTCAAGCCCGGCAGCAGCGGCTTCATCCACCAGGATGCCGGCTTTCTCGGCCCCAAGTTTGGCGCGGTCGCGTTCGGCGACGGCAAGCCGCCGGAGAACCTGGTTCTGCACGATTCGGTCACGCCGGCCGATGACGACGAGCGGAACGCTCTCCGCGCCGCGGCCAACGCCCGTTATGCCAAGAATCGCCGCAAGCAAGTCGGCGAAGCCACCAGCTACGTCTACGACGTGGCCCGCACTTTGATGAAGCGGCAAGACCTGTTCGACACCACGAAGTTCGATCCCAAGGACGTGGAGCGCTACGGCACGCACGAGTTCGGCCGCCACATGCTCCAGGCCCGCAAGATGCTGGAAGCCGGCGTCACCTTCGTCAAGGTCAACAGCTACGGCTGGGACACGCACGGGGACAACTTCAACGGCCACCTCAGCCTGATGCCCAAATTCGACCAGGCTTTCGCCGCCATGGTGCAAGACCTGGCGGACCGCTCGATGCTCGACAACGTCCTGGTCATCGCCATGAGTGAGTTCGGCCGCACCCCCCGCATCAACGGCCACATCGGCCGCGACCACTGGCCGGAAGCCTGGTCGCTGGTCATGACCGGCTGCGGAATCAAGCGAGGTCTGGCGGTCGGCGAAACCAACGCCGAAGGGACTTGGGTCACGAGCAAAGAATTCGACATCGGCCACATGTTCCACACCTGGTTCACCGCCCTGGGCATCGACCCCGCTACAACCGAATACGACAACGGCGGCCAGCCGCTGCCGATTGCCCATGATGACTGCCACGCGGTGAAGGAACTGCTGGCGTAGCATACTCGTTCCCAAGCTCCGCTTGGGAACGCACGTTCGGAAGCTCCGCTTCCCGAAAGCCGGTGACTAAGGTGACCCATGACTCGCTCTCGCTACCGCATCTTCGACGACGGCTATCCGCACTTCATCACTTGCACGATTGTCGGCTGGCTTGCCGTCTTCACTCGGCGAGAGGCGGTGGACATCATCTTGGATTCGTGGCGATTCCTGCAGAAGGAACGCGGTTTTCAATTGTTCGCCTACGTAATCCTGGAGAATCATCTGCATGCCGTTGTCAAGGCACCGCAGCTGGCAACGATTCTCAAGAATTTCAAATCGTACACGGCCCGCCAGATTGTCGATCTCCTCGAACATCGCAGCGCCGACGTACTGCTCAAGCAGTTGAAGTATCAGAAACTAGCGCACAAGGTGGACAGCGAGTACCAGGTCTGGCAAGAGGGGAGCCATCCGGAGCAGATTCAAGGTGACGACATGATGTGGCAGAAGGTGGAGTACATTCACAATAATCCGGTCGAGCGGGGCTACGTGGATGATCCGCTTCACTGGCGATACTCGAGTGCCAGGAACTATGCAAGACAGCCGGGATTGATTGATGTGATGACTGATTGGAGATGACGAACCAGTGCGCGAAGCAGAGCTTCGGGACTTGTGTTCCCAAGCGGAGCTTGGGAACAAGGAGTTAACGATGGACAACGCCGAACTACTTAAGAAATACGAACTCAAGAACGCAAAAGTCATCTCCGCGGAGCCGCAGGTGAGCCTGGCCAGGTTCAGCCCGTGCGGCAAGATGCTCGTCGGCGGCGGGTATGATGCCCGCGTGCGGCGGTGGAACTTCGCGGTCGAAGGGATGCCGGAATTGTCGGCGCTGGAAGGGCATCACGGCTGGGTGGAAGGACTCGCGTTCCTCGCCGAAGGAGAACTGCTCTTCACGGCTGATTCCTGGGGCCAAATCTGCTGCTGGAGCGACTATGCGGGCGACAAACCGGCAGTGAAGTGGAAGCTCGATCAGGCGCATGACGGCTGGGTTCGGACGCTCGCGGTCAGTCCCGACGGCAAATCGCTGGCGAGCTGCGGCAGCGACCGATTCATCCGCATCTGGTCGGCAGAGGATGGCGTGAAGCAGTTTGAGTTCCCGCAAAGTGAATTCGGTAACCTCTGCCTGATGTATGCCCCCGATGGCACACTCTTGACCGGCGACGAGCGGGGCATCGTCCGTCATTGGAAAGCGGATGGCACCTTGATCCGCCAGTTTGATGCGTCGAGCCTCTATGTGCTGTCCCGCCTGCAGGACGTCGGCGGCGTCTTCGCCCTGGCCCTCGATAAGGAGGCCAAGACCCTCGCGGTGGGCGGCACCAAACCGGTGAACGGCGGCACGGTGGTCGGCGTCCCCACCATCTTTCTCTTTGACCTGGCGACCGGCGAGCAGAAGCAGAAGTACGACCTAGGAACGCAAAACGACTGCTACGTCGCCGACCTCCAGTTCCACGACGACGGCTTCCTTTCGTCAGTGACCTACGGCACGCCCGGATCGGGCCAGCTCATTTACTTGAAGCCCGAAGAAAAGGCCCCGCTGCTCATCTACAAGCAGATGCAGAATTGCCACAGCCTCTCCTGGCACCCGGACGGCAAGCGGCTCGCCGTAGCCGCCACCAATGGCGGCAGCAACGGCAACGGCCGGCCGGTGGACAAGGAAGGCAAGTACCAAGGAAACAACTCGCCGATCCATGTGTTTACGTTCCCGTCGTAGATGCTTCTTTTCCCAAGCTCCGCTTGGACGACGCGGAATGCACAAAAACAGCCTTGGCGGGAGAGCATCCTTCGCTTGCCCGTCAAGGCTTCAAGTTCGCCGGACCGCTTTTCAAGCCGCCATGCCCCCACGCGGCCCGCGCGACCCTATTCTTCCGCCGTGGCAGCTTCGACGTTGATGACGGTTTCCGCCAGCTCGGTCAGCTTCTTGTCGGCGTTGCCTTCTTCGTCGAGTGTGTCTTGCAGGAGGTTCGCCACTTCGTCGAGCCCGAGCAGCGTGGCGAACGTGCGGGCACAGCCGTAGCTGGCAATCTCGTAGTGCTCAACTTTCTGAGCGGCACAAATCAAGCCCGCATCCTTCACCGATTCATCCCCTTCGGCTTCGATGAACTCGCTCCCTTCCTCCAGCAACCCTTCCATCGCCTTGCACTTCTTACCCTTGGGGCTTCCTTCCAACTGTTCAAAGATGGTGACCAGCCGGTCGACCTGCCCCTTGGTCTCTTCCAGGTGTTCTTCAAACGCGGCTTTCAGCTCGGGGCTGGAAGCGGCTTTGGCCATCTTGGGCAGGGCCTTGAGGAGCTGGTTCTCTGCGCTGTAGAGATCCTTGAGTTCGTCGGTCAGGAGTTCCTGCAAAGTTCCCAGTTTCATGGTTCAACCTTTCTAAATAGGGGTAGGTAGGCCGCAAATGCGATTGCTGCCAAGGGAAAAAAAATGGGCCGGCGCTGAAGACGCGCCAGGCCCAGTCGGATGGTCGAAGAAAAGAAATTCCTTGTCGACTACTACTCTTCAATGTCCGCCATCGCCGTTTGCCTTGGACGCCGCGAGCCGCTCTGCCCGTTGCCATCCCTGAACTGCCGGGTTTCACGGGAAGCCTGCGATTGGTCGCGTTGGCCGTAGGCACTCCACGAGTCCGGCAGGACTTTGCCGGAAATTGGCTTGCCACCCATGTTTTTGGTGAGATTGTCAATCACGTCTCCGACCTGGCCGCTCAGCGTATCCGGCAGAGACTGGGAAAGCACATCACGCAGCACACCGAACATGGCGCCGAGTGCCAGCCCCTTGAGCTGGTTCACTGCCGGCGTCCAGGGACTTTCCGCGCACGACACCGGCTGTTGCCTCGCGTAACCTTGCTCCCGCTGCGGCCCGGTCCACGCAGGGCTATGATCCCCTTCGGAACCGTTCCAAGCATTAGCCAAGGATCGCGCGGAAGAGGCCATCGACGACGCCGCGCCTGACGCCGCTGCCGGCACGTCCACGCGACTGGTAAGCAGGCCCACGCCAAAGCCGACCGCGGTGGCTCCCGCCATCATGGCCCACGGATGATTCCGCACATGCATGCGAACATCCAGCGTTTCGCTGACGGACTCGGCCGTCTCGCGGACGGATTCCTTGACCGAATCGACCGTATCCTGAAAGGCATGTTGCATGTTGGCCACCGTCTCCTTGGCACCGGAAACGGTTTCCTGCACGGTCTGCCGCACTTTTTCCACGGTTTCCGCGGCACCGGTGACCGTGTCGGTCACTTGGTGTTCGAGCGCCTCCAGCTTGTCCGTCAGCGCTGAGCGGGTGTGTTCCATTTGATGCTTGATCACATCCGATTCTTTATCCATTGCACATTCTCCTTAAGCGCCTGCACGGACTCGTCCGGGAGCGGGTTGAAGGTCTTAAACTTGGCGATCGCCGCATATGCGGTGATTCCCCCAATCAGCGCCACGCAGGCACCCACGATGCCGAAGCATCCCCAGAGGGGGAGTGCCGGCGCGAGGCTGTGGAGAAGATGAACCAGCATGAAGCAACCGAGCGCTCCGCCGACCGCGATCAAAAACGCCCCGCTGACGATAGCGATAAGAATGCCGATCGTCTTGCGGAGGTCGTCTTTGATTTCGGCGCGAAACAGGGCCAGTTGCTGCTGGATGAGATCCTGGGCATCGCCCACGATCCCCCGGAGCAGCGACGTGACGCTGGGCCCTGCTTCGGTACGAAAATCGGTCGCCATGACTATTTAACTCCCTAAAGAGCTTTGACTCCGTAAAGAGTCTAGTTCCGTGAAGTGCATGCCCGGGCCAGCAAGAACCCAACGCCGATGCCAATGAACAGGGCGGGAATCGGATTCCGCTTGATCAGGCCGGTCACGTCGGCAGCAATGCCGGAGAGCCCTTCTTCTTCCAAATACTTGCCGGTGTTTTCCAGCGTGTCGGCCACAGCGCACATGCCGTCTTTGAGCATGTCGCGACCGGGAGCCTGGTGGCGAACGGTATCACCCATCGACTTGAGGCTTGAGCCTACCGCGGCAAGGCCGTCGTCGGCCTTCTTGCCGACATACGTGGCGGCATCTTCCGCCGAATGCATCGCGGTCGAACCAGCGGCCATCGCCTTCTCGCCAATATAGTTGGCAGCTTCCGAAACTTTGTCACCAATGCCGGAAGCAGCTTCCTTGGCCTTGTCCATGGTGGCGGTGCCACCGTGCTGGCCGGAATTGACGCCCTGATTGCCTGGCCGCTGCTGTCCGCCTTGGCCCAGACTTTGATTCGGCTTGGTGGGGTTTAGAACGTTCGACATGATCTGTCTCCTTGTGACGTGGGGGTCTATCGCCGCGCCGCATCTGCGGCGCGGCTCGCGGCCGCGTTTGTCCGGGACACCCGAAACCATGTGCGACCCGCTTCCGTTTTCAAATCCGTGTAAGTGGAAAGCAAGGCGTGTGCCAAAGGGGGCCCGGCAGCGCACTTATGCGCTTTCTCTGACAATTCCGTCCTCTCGCCCGACGATTCGCCGCAAACGGGCCTGCTGCGGCAGTTATCGGGCTGCTGGCACCGGGGCGAGTTGTGGCGGCGCGCGGACCAAATTGGCGCGACGAAGGTCAAAGTTTGCGGACAAGAAGCCGGGCGGGAATTGCCGGCGATTTACGCCAGAATGTCTTGGATCACTTTTCCATGGTCCATCTCCAGCCGCTTGCGGCCGGGGATTTCCAGGCGGCGGCCGTCGATGCCCAGCAGATGCAAGACGGTGGCGTGGATGTCGGTCACGTAGTGCGGGCTTTCGACCGCGTGGAACCCGAGCTCGTCGGTCGCGCCGTGGATGCAGCCTCGCTTAACGCCCGCCCCGGCAAAGAAGACCGAGAAGCCGTGCGGGTGATGGTCGCGGCCGGTGGCGGGGGCGTTGAACTGGCCTCCTCCTTCGACCGCGGGGGTGCGGCCAAACTCCGTGCAAAAGACAATCAGCGTGTCGTCAAACATTCCGCGGCGCTTCAGATCCTTGATCAGGCCGGCGACCGGCTTGTCGATCCGCTCGCACGAACGGCTGTGGTTTTTCTTCAGCTCCTGGTGCGAGTCCCACTCGCCGTAGTCGCTGAGATAGACCAGCGAATACCGCACGCCCCGCTCGGCCAGGCGGCGAGCGGCCAGCAGGCGGCGGCCGTAGACAGCGGTGGCGGGATTGTCGATTCCGTACAGGCTTTGCGTCTGGGCGGATTCCTGGGCGAGATCGAGGGCCTCGGGGACGGAAAGCTGCATGCGGAAGGCCAGTTCGTACGACTGGATCCGCGCCTTGAGCTGTTCGTCCTCGGGATGGTCCTTGGCCGTGAGTTGGTTCAGTTCGTTGATGAAGGCGAATTCGCTCCGCTGTTGCTCCAGGCTGACATCCTTGGCGCGAGCGGCGAACGGCAAAGGGTTGGCGGGATCGAGCGACAACTGCACGCCGCCGTGGGCGGGGCCGAGGTAGTTGGGATCGAAATCCTGGCGGACCCGGTTGTCCTTGTATTCGCCGAGGAACACGAACTGCGGCAGGTTCTCGTTCAGCGATCCCAGGCCGTAATGAATCCACGAGCCGATGACCGGCTGCTTCTCATCGAGGGCGTGGCGGCCGGTGTGCATCTGGAACTCGGCGGCGTGGTCGTTGTCGGTCGTCCACATCGAGCGGACCACTGCGATGTCATCCGCACAGGTCGCCAGGTGCGGCAGCCAGTCGCTTACCTCCAGGCCCACATCGCCATATTTCTTATAGCCGACTTGCAGCGGAAAAATCTTGGTAAAGAGCTGCCGGTCGTCCCCCACCACGCTGCGGCTGCGGGCGAGGAACAACGGGGACTTCTCCGGCTTGGCCAACCCGCAGAAGTCCCCGTTGTTCCTCGCCCGCAGCCGCAGCGTGGTGGGGGATGACCGGCAACT
>JBKJNY010000178.1:0-14403 GCA_046593355.1 Pirellulaceae bacterium
GGGCCAGCTCCCCACATGGGTCAACTTGGCACGACAAATCTCGGGGTGTGAAGCTAGCATAAGCGATATCGCCGGAAGTCTTATACCCTGCACTGCGAGAACTGCGAGTTACACCCAAGTGAATAAATGATTACTATCGAGCATCTAAGAGGTGCGGTGTTCCGCGTCTGCCCGGTCCAGCCGGTCGGATCGCTCTTTGGAAATTCGGTTGTAAGGGAAGAAAACATGCCGCTAAGAGGCTTGGCGATTGCGTAGCTCTGTTTGAAAAACACCTTATAAAATCGCTGATACATCCCTCGGAATGACGGGAGTTTTGGTGTATCAAGAATTGCCCTGGATGTATCGAAAGTTCTGTGCGGCAAGGAGCACAAGTCGCGGCAGAATAAGAGTTTGCGAGCGGCCGCGCGATACAAGTTGTATCAAGAAACGTGCGCGAGAAACTGTATCAAGGGCTCCTGGTTGCCGGCTTATAAGGCGATCCGGAACTGGCGGGGGAACGCGGGGCGCAAGGGAAATGCACTGCGTGGGCGAGGTGAAGCAGGCCGCCACTGGGTGGCCAGACCTGGGACTAAAGTACACCCCTCCCCCTCCCCTCTCCCGCTACTCCTCTCCCTCCGGCTCCTCCCCCGTCTCTTCCCCCCGCGCCTCGCTCACCGCCTGCATCCGCCGCGCGATGACTTCCTCGTCCAATCGCTGGACCTCGATTTTGGGGGCGTCGTCGTGGCCGAAGTTGGTTTTGTCCTTGCGGGCTTTGTCCTTGAGTTGGAAGCGGACGACGTAGGCTCCAATTTCCAGCCCCTGGCCGTGGTAGACCGGGGGCCAGAATTGTTCCGCGCAACGGTCCAGGTGTTGGGCCAGCAGGCGGCTGGCGCGGCCGGAGTAGCCGCCGAGGGCCATTTCGAGAATCCCCTGCGAGGGGCGATTGACATAGAAAACGAAGGCCGCGTCCTGCTTCTTGTCGTCGCATGGGCAGCAGTCCCACTTGCCGCTCTTGGTTTCGAAGTAAATGCCCGGCTTTTCGACGGCGTGCCCGTGGGCGAGTTGCCAACCTCCGCAGCAGGATTCGAGGTAGCGGGGGTCTTTGTCCCGATAGCGAAGAAAGAACGGCACGCTTCGAATTGCCGAGTTGGCGACCGTGTCCTGCGATTCAAAGGCGGGGCAGCCGAAGACATTGGCGATGATGCGTTCGACCATGGGGTTGCTTTTTACGCTGCCGATGCAGACCAGGGCCTTGTCATCCTCCTCCTGGTTCCAGAAGGACTCGTGGATTTTGGCCGCCATGGTGGTGTATTCCGGCTTGTTTTTTCCCGGGCTCCAGACGAGCGTCTGGCGAAGCACTTCCGGCAACAGCGGAGTGGCGACGGCAGCCGCTTGTTCCTGGCCGTTGTGATGAATGACCGTAGCACCGTTATCGCCATTGTCGCCACTTTCGTTCTCGCTCCCGTCCGGCGGCGGCGGCGTGGGAAAGAGCAGTGCGGCATCGGCAGCCGCCTTGGGTGCCCACAGGCGAAAATCGGTGATGCCGCGGAGCAATTCGCCGAACATCACGGAGTCGGAGGCGACAATCCAAGCGTCGTCCAGCGTGTCTTCGGCCCCGTCCTTCCGCACCCCCATGCAGACCTCCACCCACTGCCGGCGGGCAATCAGCTCCCAGAAGTTCTCCGGCTCCAGGGCGAACAGAATGCCCGGCAGATCTTGGGGCTTGGCCAGCCGCTTGGCCAGGAGGTAGTCGCAGAGCTTGCCGATGGCTTCGAGCGGGATGTATTTGACCTCGCTCTTGAGGAGGGCCGCCACCTGATGGCGGTCGAGGTTGCTGAACTCGCAGATTTGCTTGATGGTCCCGGGTCGCTTGCGGGGGTCCGGAGTGTGGCCAACGAGTTTTGCCAGGCGAAAGGAATAACGCATAGAATTCTCCCGCACTTGAGGGCTCCGCAATGCCTTTTAGGCCAATGCATAACGGGAACTGAGTTCCCATAACTAGCTGCTACAGGTGCCTAATGAGGAAACGACGCCATTGCTGATTGCGGTCAGTATAGGGGGTCGCGCCGCCAAGGGCAAATCAAAGTCGGGGCATTACGGCAGAATCTTTGCCATTAATCAACAAGGGTTCTTTCGCTGCCGGCGGTCACTGCTTGCTGGCGGCTCAGGCGCGGCGCATGATAGGCACTGATTTGAGACCGCGATTTTGCATCCACTTGTTTACTGCCGGAGGGAAATATGCCGACCTTTGCTCGCACTACGCTGACCTCGCTCCTTGCTACCGTGGTGATTTTCGTAGGGCTATCCGAAGTAAACGCCCAGGAAGCTCCGGCAATTGCCAAGCACACCCGCTGGGTCACTTCGCTGGCATTTTCCAATGACGGGGCGATTCTGGCGTCCACCGGCGGCGAGAGCCTGCAATATCGCCCCGGGGACGTGAAACTTTGGGATCCGAAGACCGGGGCGCTCATCGCCAGTCTGGAAGGGGGCCACCCAACCAACGTCTGGTCGGTCGCAATCTCCACCGATGCCAAGATGCTCATCACCAGCGGCTACGACGGCAAGGTCGTGGTCTGGGATTTAGGCGAAAAGAAGCCGAAGGCGACGCTCGATAAGCACAAGAGCTGGTGCCGCAGCGTCGCCATCACGGCTGACGGCAAGTACTTCGCCACCGCGGGCGAGGACGGCAACGTGGTTATTTGGGAAACCGAAGGGACCAAGGAGTTCAAGACCATCAAGGCCCACGAAGCGGCTGTTTATGACTTGGCGTTTTCGCCCGACGGGACGACGCTCGCCACTTGCTCCACGGATAAGTTCGGCAAGCTCTGGAATGTGGCCGACGGTGCGGAAAAAGGCAAGCTCGAAGGGCATGGCGATGCCGTTTGGGCGATTACCTACGCCAAAGACGGCAGCAAACTGGCCACCTGCGGAGCGGACCGCAAAGTCCGGGTCTTCGACGCCGCCGGCAAAGAACAGTTCGCGATGGAAGGGCACAAGGACTGGGTGAGCAATGTTGCCTTCTCTCCAGACGGTGCATGGCTCGCCACAAGCAGTCACGACCGGACCGTCAAGCTCTGGAACCTGGCGGAAAAGAAAGAGGCCCACAGCTTCGGCCCCTACAAGAGCACCGTCTGGGGCGTCGCCTTCTCCCCCGACGGCACGCTCCTCGCCACCGGCAGCCACAGTGACTCCCTTAAACTCTGGAACGTCGCCACCAAAATGGAGGTCTTCCCCGCACCTGCCGCCCCAGCGACGGCGGAAGTGAAGAAGGAAGAACCGAAGAAAGAGGAGAAAAAATAGGCCGCATACGGTAAAATGGTGACAGGAGTAACTGCCATGACCACAATGACCATCTACCTATCCGACGAGCGGCTCAACAAGCTGAAGCAACTCGCTGTCAAGGCCAACGTCCAACCGGATGAGCTCGTCCAGAGCAGCGTCGATGAATGGTTAAGTGGGCCTGATGAAGAGTTTCAGCTTGCGGTGAACTACCTCCTCCAAAAGAACGCCGAACTTCATACGCGATTGGCTCAGTCTCACTGCTAGCTGCTCGAATTCGGCGTTGCCCCGAAGTGATAGCGAGACCTATGCTACGGGCCGGAGAATAGTTTTGTCTGGCACGGATGCACGTTATGGCGGAAGGCTTTGCCTCCATTCAGCGGCCGCAGCGGTGGGATGTTCCCTTCGGTGAGAAGATGACCGATGGCGACGCCCAGTGGCTGCTTGCGCAGGAGCCGTTTCGCCGGATGGACGTGGCCCGCTTTCCTGCGGGCACGTCACTGGCGGGGATTCTGCGCAATGACTGCCGCATCGTCCATCACCAGCCGGGGGATCTCGTCCTCCGTGAGGGGGATTATGGCAACAGCGCGTTCCTGGTGCTCAGCGGCTTGTTGCGAGTCGTGCTGGAAAAGATGCCCGCTGAATTGCTGGGCCGAGAGCGGCCGAAAAAGCGGACGTTCTTTCAGACGATTGCCCAGCTTTGGTCGAACCCGGCCTGGCCGGAGGTGAGAGATTATTCAATTGAAGCAACTGGGAGCGGCCCGGCCGCGAGAAACGGGCGGCTTGCTTCCACCGGAACTCGCACGAACGAAGCCGGCACGAGCGTCTTCCTGCAGGACGTGCCCGGAGTGTTGGATCGCCATAACACGGTGCGCCTGGGGCAGGGAGAGATGTTCGGCGAGATGGCCGCGATGAGCCGCACGCCGCGGACGGCGACAGTGTTTGCGGAAGATGCCTGCACGCTCCTCGAAATTCGCTGGCAGGGGCTGCGACTTCTCAGGCGGGACAAGAGACTTCAGGAACATCTGGACCGGCTGTACCGCGAGAACAGTCTGCGGGTTCATCTGCGGGAGACGCCTCTCTTCCGCCGGCTGCCGGAGTCTTCGCTGGCGGCGATTGCCGACGCGACGATTTTCGAGACTTACGGCAACTTTGAATGGATGGCCGAGTACAAACAGCTTGCGGGGGCAGCTCCCGCCACGCGAATTGAGGCCGAGCCGCTGATTGCCCAGGAGGGGCATTACGCCAACGACCTGTGGATGATTCGCAGCGGCTTTGCCCGCGTCTGCCGGCGGCATGGAGACGGGCACAAGACCATGTCGTACATCGGGAAGGGTCGCATGTTTGGCCTGCGGGAGATTGTGCATAACGCCAAGACCTCCAGCGGACAGATAGTTCCCTATCAGGATTCGTTGCGCGCGACCGGCTATGTGGACGTGCTCCGCATTCCCGCCGGCATCGCGGTCAAACACATCCTGCCGCATTTGCCGGCGACGGAACTGCCGCGGGAGTCGCCGGCCAGTTTGAATCCGAGCACCAGCAATGAAAGCCGCGTTCCCGGCAAACTTCCCGACCGTCGCCAGCCGCTGCCGACGGCGCTGATGGAGTTTCTCGTCGAGCGTCGCCTGGCGAACGGGACGCAGGCGATGGTTGTGGACCTGGACCGCTGCACGCGGTGTGATGACTGCGTACGGGCGTGCGCCGCCACCCACGAGGGAAACCCGAGGTTCTTGCGAGAGGGGCCACGGCATGGCAAGTACCTCTTCGCCAGCGCCTGCATGCACTGTGCCGACCCGGTCTGCATGATCGGCTGCCCGACCGGGGCGATTTCCCGCGACGAGAAGTCCGGCAACGTGACCATCAACGACGGCACCTGCATCGGCTGTGCGACGTGTGCCAACAGTTGCCCGTATCAGAACATCCGCATGGTCGAAATCCTCGACCCTTCCGGCACCCGGCTGCAGGACCGGGTGACGGAGTTGCCGATCTTCAAGGCCACCAAGTGCGACATGTGCCACGAGCAGCGGACCGGCCCCGCCTGCCAAAATGCCTGTCCGCACGACGCCCTGATCCGCATCGACTTGACCGAGACCACGCCGCTGAGTGACTGGCGGGAAGGGAACTGGCGAGGAGAAGCCGCATGAGCACGCTGAGCCTCTCCGCGATTGTCCGCAGCGCCTTCGTCCGCCGCCGGCTGCGAAGCTTTCTGCTGCTGGTGGTCGCGCTGGCGACAGTGACGGCATGGTGGCGGCTGGAAGTGGTGACGCTACGGCCCCATGCGTTCACGAGCGGCGCGTTGCTGCTCGCGGCAATTGTTTTTCTAGCGCTGTACAACGTCCGCAAGAAGCTCACGTTTCTGCCGCTGGGAAGTTCGACCGCCTGGCTGCAGCTCCATATCTATGTCGGTCTGGGAACCGTGTGGGTGTTCCTGCTGCACACGAGCTTTCGAATTCCGACGGGGGTCTTTGAAACTTCGCTGGCAGGACTCTATTTACTAGTGACGGCGAGCGGTATCTATGGGCTCTATCTGACCCGAACAATTCCCAGCCGCCTGGCCGCGCTGGAGGAAGAAGTCATCTGGGAGCGGATTCCTGGCTTGCGGCGGCGCGTGGCGGAGCGAGCGCAGGAATTGGTACTCTCGGTGAAGCACGATTCCAGTGCCGGCGTCGTCACAGACCTCTATTCCCGTCGCCTCCTCCGCTTTTTCGAGGGTGCCCGCGGTTGGAAGTACTACCTCCGGCCGACGAGTACCCTGCGGCGGCAACTGCTGGCGGAGCTCGGCGAGCTGAAACGATACCTAGGCGAGCCCCAGCAGCACCTCGTGGACGATCTGGCGGCGCTGATCGCTCGCAAAGACGACCTCGATTATCACGACGCGCTGCAAGGCTGGCTGAAGTGCTGGCTGTTCGCCCACATCGGCGGCACGTACGCCCTGCTGCTCTTCGCCGGCTTTCATGCGGTGCTGGCCCACGCATTCCACGGAGGGATGCGATGACGACCCTTCCCAATCTTCGCCCGCCGCAAGACGACTTCAATCGCTACGAGCGCCCCGGAGCCTGGGCCTGCGGCCGCGCCTGCGAAGGTCGCCGCTGCGTACGCGGGCCATCCCCGTCTGGCCGCTGCCTGGAAACTGATGAGCCGTGCGTACCACAGCGGAGTCTCCGCTCGCGGCGACTGATTTTCGTCTTTGCCTGCACCATCCTCAGTCTGGCGGCACTGCTGGTGATGCTCTCGAAGGCGTGCTGGATGGAAGTCTTCGCGCCCGGGCCGCTGACATTGAAGCATGCCCAAATCCTGAGCAAGAACAGCACTTCCAATCGCTGCGCCGCTTGCCATGAAGCGGGAGACAAGACGGTCGGCGAATGGGCACTGCACCTGGTCGGAGGAAGCTCTCTGCAAACGCCCCAGAGCACGCTCTGTCTGAAGTGCCACGAAAAGGGACTCGACTCCGCACACGCCCTGCTGCCGCACGGAGTTTCGCCGAAGCGGTTGGCGAAGCATACTTCGGAAGTTGCCGGCAAAGGAAGCGGCCGAGCTTGGACCAGCGTCGTCTCGATTCCCAAGAACAAACAGGGTGAAATCGGCTGTGCGGCTTGTCACCGGGAACATCATGGCAGGGATCACGACCTGGCGGCTCTCAGCAATCAGCAGTGCCAGGCTTGCCACACCAAGAACTTCCACGGCTTTGCCAGTGGGCACCCCGAGTTCACGAGCTGGCCCTTCGAGAAGCGAAGCCCGATTGCCTTCGACCACGCAGGGCACAAGGCAAAACACTTCCCCGCCGGTAAGCAGGAGTTCCGCTGCCAGACATGCCACGTCGACGATGAGCGCCGAGATGTCAAACTGCTGGCCGGCTTTCAAACTGCGTGCGCTTCCTGCCACGAGCCGAAAATCCAGCAGAGCGGCGAAGCAGGCTTCCAACTTTTCGCTCTGCCTGGAATGAACGTGGCCGCGCTCACCGATGCTGGACTGAATATTGGCCAGTGGCCCGAAGGCATCTCTAGCGACTTTGACGGCGTCATTCCGCCGGCGATGGCGCTGCTGCTTTCCGCCAATGAGCAGACGGCAAAAGCATTGGCGAAGATTCCGAGGGGCGATTTATCCGCGGTGGATGCGGCGAGCAAAGAGCAGCTTTCCGCCGCGGCCGAAGTGGCGCTGGCAAGCAAGAGGCTGCTGCATGATTTGGCGACCGAGGGTGAGGCGGCGTTCATGCGGAAATTGAACCTGGGCTCGCAAGAAGCCGCGCAGCTCTGGGCTCACCTGTCGCAGGACGTACTGCGGGCCGCTCAAGCTGCCTGGCTGCCGAAGCTGGAAGAAGAGATGGCTCTGCTCCGTGAAGGCCAGCCGCTGCCGCCGCATAGCGCCGCTTCATTGCCCTCAGCCGTCATCCAGGAGCCGAAGTCCACTGCCAAGCAGTCAACCGAAGGAGACAATCTGCTGGTTCCTGAGACTTCCAAAGCCAGCAGTGATGATGACTTGCTCGGCGGCCCATCCGAGCCAAAGCCGACAGACGCTCCGACCATTTCCTCCTCGCAACCCACTCCGCATCGCTCCTTCTCTGGCTGGCAGCGCAGTGACGTCGGCTTCGTTATCGCCTGGCGTCCCTCCGGCCACGCCGACCCGTTGCTCAAGGCGTGGATAGATCTCTCGCTGCAGAACAATATCAGAGGCTTTTCCGCGACCACCGCTCTCCGCGACAGCCTCAACAAACCGGGCTCCATTGGCTACTGTACACAGTGCCATAGCATCGACCGAAACGACCCTTCCGCGAGTCTGACGATTCACTGGCATTCCGCCAACCGCGAGCCCGCCACTAAATCCTTCACCAAGTTCTCTCATCGTCCTCATCTCACCCAGCCGCAACTCGCGGACTGCACCCACTGCCACGAGGTGTCTTCTACCGGTTTCGCCCCGCTCTCCAAATCCGCCTGCGCCTCCTGCCACACCGCCGCCGCCGCGGGGGACCAGTGCCTCAAGTGCCATAACTACCACGTCTCGCAGCGGTAGTCTCGCCAACTAATCCAGTAGCATTCCCGGCCCCCAGCCGATAAGATAAACAGCCGTAGATGCGTTTCCCTAAGTAGCCTGCACACTCCGTGTGCAGGCCCGCATTTGACCAATACTGCGCTCACGGAGTGAGCGGACTACTATTCGAGACCCTCCTCATGTTTTCCCGTCGCGACTGCCTCCAGTTCGGCCTCGGCTCACTCCTTGGCGGCGGCCTGGTCAGTGCCCTCCGCCTCCGGGCCGAAGCTGCTGAATCCGACGCGAAGCCCGGAAAAGATGGCATCAAGGCCAAGGCCAAAAGCTGCATCTTGATTTGGATGGACGGCGGTCCCAGCCATTTCGAGACCTTCGATCCCAAGCCCGACGCCCCGACTGAAATCCGCGGCGACTTCTCCACCATCCCCACCAAGGTTTCCGGCGTCGAGTTCAGCCAGCACATGACCCGCCTGGCCGGCAGCCTGGACAAGTTCGCCATCATCCGCTCCATCCGCCACGACCAGGGGAACCACGGGGCCGGCAACCATTACATGATGACCGGGGCCCCGCCTCGCATCCCCGTCGGCTGCGGGGCGTTCGTCAGTTTTCATCCCAGCATGGGAAGCGTCACCGCCCACGAGCTGGGCAAGGACAACGGCCTTCCCGCGTATTTCTCCATCCCCTCGATGTCCCGCTCCGGCGGCCCGAATTTCCTGGGGGCCAAGTACGCCCCCTTCGTCGTCGACGGCGACCCGAACAACCAGAACTTTCGCGTCCGCGACGTCGCCCTCCCCCACGGCCTCACCGAGGGCCGCTTCAGCAGCCGCACCGACCTCAAAAAGCTGGTCGATAAAATCGAGCGCTACAACGACCCTTCCTCCGGCGACCCCGTCACCGGCTTTGACGAGTACTACCGCCAGGGGTACGACCTCGTCACCTCCAAGCAGGCCCAGGCCGCGTTCGATATCCACAGCGAGCCCGAGAAAGTCCGGGCCGCCTACGGCCGCAACGGCTTCGGCCAGCGGGCCCTCCTCGCCCGCCGCCTCGTCCAGGCCGGCGTCCCCTTCGTCACCATCAACGACGGCGGCTGGGACCATCACTCCGACATCTTCGGCGCGTGCTCCAAACGGCTGCCGGAATGGGACAACACGGTGGCCACGCTCATCAGCGACCTGGCGGACCACGGCCTGCTAGAATCCACGCTCGTCGTCGCCCTCGGCGAATTCGGCCGCACCCCCGCCATCAGCAAACTCTCCGGCGAAAACAAACCGGGCCGCGACCACTGGGCCAACGCCATGTCCGTCCTGATGGCCGGCGGCGGCACCCCCGGCGGCATCGTCGTCGGCGCCACCGACCGCAAAGGCTACGCCGCCGACACCCGCGTCCTCTCCCCCGAAAACTTCGTCAGCACCATCTACACCAAGCTCGGCATCAACCCCGACAAAATGCTCTTCACCCCTCAGGGCCGCCCAACGCACCTCGTCAGCGACCCGGCGGTGATTCGGGAATTGATGTAGTCATGTTCGCCAGGCGGCGGAATTGGCCAATACGGAAGAGGACATCCGCAGCGCTGTCGTCACGCAACTGGCCTTTGTCGAGCAGACGCGGGATCGGCGAACGGCCTGATTCCACACCTGGGAACAAGGATGTAGTATCCTTCCAGTGGCGGCTAATCTGACTTTCAGCATGAGAACGGACTCTTGAGCACTCCCCACGAACACCGAAAGCACGAAGTTTCTTTCTGCGCCGATGTCAAGTCCTGGGCGGAGTCGCTGATCGCACGCCATCCGGAATGGCCGTTTGGCGATGTTACGATCGAGGAGTACGGGAAAGGGAATTCCAAACGCCAGGATTTGCGGATTATCGACAAGCGCAGCCGCACGCCGCTCCTCTCGGGCGAGGCGAAAATGCCGGGAACTCCCGAGGGACGAAGTCCCTATGATCCGGCGCTCATGCAGGACGCGCACAATAAGGCCGATAATATCCAGTCCAAGTTCTTTTTCACTTGGAACGTCAACAAATTCGTGCTGTTTGACCGCAGCCAGTGGCAGCGGCCCATGATTGATCGGCGGGTCAAGGAATGGGATTTGGGGCTCGGTCTGACAACTTCCGGACAATGCGTTTTGCCGGAGATTCAGGCCAAGATTCGCGACGGGTTCCTGCCTCTGTTCCTCGCCGAATTCGCGGCGATCGTTTCCGGACAGAAACCTGATTGGGGGATGCCGGCGGACGAGATTTTCATCCGCTCGCTGGAAAGCCACTTGGACTGGCCCATTCAGGGAACTCGCGACTACCTGGCGGAGAGCTGCCGTGGGAACAAAGCCTTTGCCGAGCGGTTTCAGAGCTGGCTGTCGGAAGAAATGCAGTGGACGTTCGACCCTGAGAACGATGACGATTGGCGAAAGATCCTGCACCGCGCCGCCAGTACGTTGTGCTACATATTCTCCAATCGCGCCATCTTTTACGATGCGATCCGCGCGAAATATCCCACCGACCTCGCCAAACTGGAAATGCCTCCAACCGGTTGGAACGAACACCGAATTTATCGGCATTTTCGCAAGTACTTTGAAAAGGCCGTCCAGGTTTCCGGCGATTACGAGCCGGTGTTCTATCCGGACGTGGACGACTGGGCGGGCGCACTGGTGTTCGCATCGCCGCATTCCAGCGAGGGATGGAAGGGGCTGCTCGCCAACCTGGATCAATACAATTTTCGCGAAATACCCCACGACGTAGTCGGGGGAATCTTTCAGAAGTTGATCGCCCCCGAGGAGCGCCAGAAGTTCGGGCAATACTTCACCCACGAGGACATCGTGGACGTCATCAACGCCTTTTGCATCCGCCGCGCTGGTGATGTCGTCTTGGATCCTTCCTGCGGCTCGGGGAGTTTCCTAGTCAGGGCTTACCATCGCAAAGCCTGGCTCAGCGAACAGAAGCGCGGTGGTCGGCGAATGCAGGACCATTCGAAATCGCACCAAGACTTGCTGCGGGAAATTTTTGGCTGTGACATTGCCCTGTTTCCCGCCCACTTGGCGACGCTCAATCTTGCCTCGCGGCAGATTCTGGATGAGGAAAACTATCCCCTGATCCGCCGTGGAAATTTTTTTGAGGTTGCCGAAAACACGGAGGCGTTCTGCAGGATACCCGTTTCGGCGGGCAACGGCGAACGAGTGCCGCAGGACATCGCGATGCCTGTTTTGGACGCGGTCATCGGCAATCCTCCGTACGTGCGTCAGGAACTTGTTCCGCGCCGAGTCAATCTCCGCAAGATGGCGGGAGAAACCAAAGCATCCTTTGAGAGCCGCCTCAAGAACTCCAAGGAGCACCTGCAATCTTTGGTTCAGGAATTCTGGTCGGGGTTGAAGCTCTCGGGCCGAAGCGACCTGCATTGTTACTTCTGGCCGATAGCCGCCAAGTTTCTTAACGAGGGGGGCTATTTTGGCTTTCTGACGAGCTCCAGTTGGCTCGATGTGGAATATGGTTTTGAGTTGCAGGCCTGGATACTGAAGAATTTTAAGTTGATTGCCGTCATGGAGAGTTTGGATGAGCCCTGGTTCGAGGATGCGCGGGTCAAGACCTGCGTAACCATCTTGCAGCGCTGCACCGCGCCGGAATTGCGAGAAAATAACACCGTCCGATTCGTACGCTTCAACAAGCCGCTTAAGGAGATTCTCGGCGAGCGAAAAGCGGGGGACGAAACGTCGCGGCAAGACGCAGCTAATGAGTTGCGAGTTCACATTGAAAAACGAACTGGCGACTATTCGGACGATCAGCTCCGAATTGTTTGCATCAGGCAAGGTGATCTCTGGGAAGAAGGGGTACAAGCGGGGAAAATTCTATCGGTTGGGACGGGAACGGATAACGACGAAGAGGACGAGCCTGCAGAAGAGGATGCTTCTCCGCTTGAGGAAGTTCGGAACGGCCACGGCGAGTACGTGGCTGGAAAGTGGGGCCGCTTCGTGCGAGCACCCGATCTCTATTTTCGTCTGATGAAGGATTACAAAGACCGATTTGTCAGGCTTGGTGAGATTGCAGACATTCGGTTCGGAGTAAAGAGCGGGTGCGATGCTTTCTTTATGCCGCGGGACGTGACGGACAGCATCTTGAAGGACGTGAAAGGCGGGATGCTCTGGAACAATGTCGGCTTGATGACCTCTTGCGATATCAAGGAAGTGCGCAGCGGAAAGGTTCGGATTATCAAGGCGGGGGACAACACGCTCCACCCGGTTGAACGGAAGTATTTGCGGCCCGAAGTACACAGCCTGATGGCAGTGGACCGCCCGACGATTCGGGCGAAAGACTTGAACCGCGTTGTCCTGTGGGTCGGGGACAAGCTACGCGACCTGGCCGGCACCTACGTCGCCAAGTACATCCGGTGGGGAGAGAAGCAGACTTTTCCCTCCAAGAAATCCAAGGCAGTTCCAGTGCCGGAGCGCAGCACCTGCGCGGCGCGGTCACTTTGGTATGACTTAACCGGCGTGGAAGTCGGCACGGCGTTTTGGCCAATGGCACAGCAATATCGCCACATTATCCCTGCAAATCCCGAACGTTTGGTATGCAATCACAATCTTTTTTATCTGGAGGCGCGCCAGCCTTCCGCAATTGAACCTGAGCTGCTGACGGCAGTTCTCAATAGCACGCTGTTGGCCCTATTTAAGACCTATTATGGGCGCTACGCGGGGACGGAAGGGAACCTCAAGACTGAGGTCGTTGACGTAAAACTATTGCCAGTTCCGCGGATTGAAGGGATGCCGAAGAAACTGGCCGCCAAGATTCTCACCGCGTTCCGCTCGATGCAATCGCGCAGCGCGGGGCACCTGGTAGAGGATGCGTTCATGGATTGCCATACCATCGAGCATGTCCGTGAGCTTGCCCAACGCCCGCTCGGAAAGAGTACGGAATTGGCCCAAGCGGATCGGCGGCAGCTTGATGAAGCGGTCCTGGAACTCATCGGGATTGAGGATTCCAAGCAACTGCGAAAAACACTGGACGAATTGCACCTGGAAACTGCACGCCACTATCGGCAAGTCCGCATTATGGAAGTTCAGAAGCAGGTACAGCGCGCTGGCGGCAGCAGCCGCAAGCTAACGGCGAAAGACATCGCGGCGAGCATTTGGGACACGCTGCCGCCGGAAGAAACCAGCCAGCCGATTTTGACGGAGCTCCTGAAAGAATTTAGGGCAACCCAAGTCGTTGATATCCCCGATGGACTTCCCAAAGCGCTTGGAGGCAAACATATGTTTTCTCCCGCGGGAGTCGATTTCAAGCAGGGGAAAGAAATCGTTCATGCGACCTATTCCCACGTTGAGCAGGCGGCGCTTGTGGCGATATTGGCAGAACGTGGCGTCCGCGGTGCCACGAAAGTTCCGACTGCCGTGGACGATTGCAAAACGTGCGGAAAAGATTTGCAGCGAAAGATCGCCAGTGCTGCAAGTCGTTTCGAGAAGATCGCTGCTGCTCGTAGCGGCTCCGATGTGATGCGTAACGATATTGTTGCACTGCTTGTATCGTGGTCCTTGCATGGACGCTGACGCTTCAAAGGCTTGTCGGGCGCGGGTTCTGACGCCGCCAAGGCGACTGACCGCTGGATTCCTCTTCTGACCGCCGGGAGACAATCGGTCCGCCTCGCCGGAGAGGCCTGCGATCCGCGCCAAACCGCAGCGGAGATTCCAAGAATTTTTCGGGGAAGGACTTGCCAAACGCTTTGGATAGTGTACAATTGAGACTATCGGGGCCGGCGGGAATCCGGCGAGGAGTTTTGACAAGTGAAACGGATGGGATTGCGGATTGAGGGGAGAGGCTGCGCGCCGGGGGCGAGAAGGAAGGGATTTGAGATTTTGGATTTGAGATTTGAGAGGGGGCGGCAAAGTCGAGTAAGACGATGGCAATAAGTGTCTAGTTGGTTATCACATCGTGGTGAATAACTGACGACATCAGTAATAAATCCCCCGAAAGAGTCGGAATTATTAGAAGTGGAATATTCCCCGGTTTCCGGCGGGACTTGCGGCGAGCGGCATCTTCCTAAGGCCACCGGCGGCTGAGGGTTAGGAGGGAGCGGCGAGGCGCAAGTGAGGGTCAGGAGGACGCCGAAAAGAGGGGAATTATTTGCGGGGAGGGCATCGGGGGGGTACGGAAAGTCCCTCATCCGGCCTCTCCCAGAGGGAG
>JBKJNY010000194.1:0-13163 GCA_046593355.1 Pirellulaceae bacterium
GATGAGCATGGTCATCGTCGTCTTGAGCAGCGGCAGCTTGTTCTCGTCGGACATCGAGCCGCTAACATCGAGCAGGAAGACCAGGTTGCCGGCTGGGCGGGCCTTCTTTGCGATTTCCTTCCCCTTGAGGCCGACCCGCAGCAGCACGTGCCCCGGATTCCACGGGCACTCTGCCGTTTCCATGTTGACGGCAAACGGCTCCTTCCCCTTGGGCTGGGCGTAGCTGTAGCCAAAATAATTGACCATTTCCTCAATCCGCACCGCAGCCGGCGGCGGCAGTTGCCCCGCACTCAGGAAGCGGCGGACGTTGGAATACGACGCGGTATCGACGTCGATGGAGAACGTCGAGAGCGGCTCGCTCGTGGGGGCGAGGAACTGGTTTTCGACGATGGTGTTGTACTGCTCGCCGCCAACCTGATCGCGTTCCCCAAGCGGTAGGGCGAACCGATGGGTTTTCTCGGGCGTAGCCTCGTCATTGAATCGGGCGAGCCCTTCGGTTCGTTTGTCTTGCTTCGCCTGGGCGAGGCGCAACCGATACAATTCCATTTCCTTCTTCGATGGTACAGTACCACCGTACATGGCAATCCCTGTTCTAGGGGATGGTTCTCCTCGCCCCGCGACACCTGAACCGGTGACTGCGCCAACGGACGGCATTAAGTCGTTCTTCGTGGCTGTTTGTTCCCCAAAATCATTGACCGCAAGGCTCGCTGCCGGGGCAGTGGTTACAGGAGCATCAGCAGGGGACTTGGGGTCGATCGTCAGTGCCGCGGGGGGATACGGATTGGGGCCATTGGATGAAGGAAGGCCAGGGCCGCCACCTTCAAAGTTTGGCCGATAGCCGTCGGCTCCTGGATATCCGCCGCCACCGTGGACACCTTGCAAATTTGTTCCTTTACTCGGTCCTCCCCCCGGCATTCCGGCCATCGCTCCGGCACCTGAAGGACCGCCCTGGCCACCACCAGCCATGCCAGGCATTCCGCCGGCACCCATTCCGCCCGCCGACTGCCGCGTCATCCTCGACGATTCTTCGTATTTGGTTTCGCCCCTCGCATAACCTTCAGAATCAACTGCCTCATCCACTGGCGCTCTGAGTATCGCCTGATTCTTGCGGGAGATGGCTGCGATGGCGGTCGCATCCCCATTTGACTCCTGCCAAGGCTGCGAATTCTCCGTATGCTTCGGAAACACCTTTGCCACGTCCGTCTTCGGCGGAGGCCAGAAGATAATCGTCGTCGCCACCGCCGCGGCGATGCTGCCGCCGCCGATGAAGACCCAGTCCCGCAAACGGAATCGACCCGTGGAATTCTTGAGCATGGCCTTCTCCTTGGTAATGACCGCCCCTCTCGTATTCGTTTCCAGCTCGCTCAGCCGCTCTTCCACCATGCGGCGGAGCTCGGCCGACGGCGGCAGCGGCTGTTCGTCGCGGCGGAGGGCCAGCAGCACCTTGGCCAGTGGCTCCAGCTCGGCGGATTCGGGCGTCGGAAGCTCGAAGAGCTTGGCTTGTGGTTTGAGATTGTCGTCGTTGGAATTCATGTCAGCACGCTCAATGCAGCCCCGCAGGGGCGACCATAAGGTAGCCCAGGGCGCAGCCCTGGGTACGGTTAAACAAGTTTCACAAAGCCCCGCAGGGGCGCGGTAATCGGTGGCGGTTACCGCGCCCTTTCAGGGCTTTCCTTCGTCATCTTGGCCTACCCAGGGCTGCGCCCTGGGCTATCGTATCTCCGCCCCTTCGGGGCTGAGGCGTTTTCGATCCATTGCCATCATCGACCCACTTCCGCACCCGCGGGTGTTCCCGCAGGTTGGTCAGGCCGCGGTGGACGAGCACGCGGATGTGCCCTTCCTGCTTGCTGACGATTTCCGCAATCTCCCGATAGGAAAAACCTTCAATCCACAAATCCAGGGCCTCCCGCTGGGCGGCTGGCAGGTGCTCCACCATCCGCCGCAGCACTTCCGCCAGTTCCTTCTCCTCCGCCTTCGTCGCCGGGTCGCCTTCCGTCTTGCCGGCATGGCCGTTGAGCCCTTGCCGCTCCAGTTCCTCGAGCGACTTCAGCCGCCCACTCGCCCGCAGCAGGTCGAGCGCCCGATTGCGGCAGACGGTGAAGAGCCATTTTTCAACATGGTCCCCCACATCCGCCGCCGCCTGGTCGCAGAGCCGCAAAAAAGCATGCTGCACCACGTCCCTGGCCCCCTCCACATCCCCCCTGAGCAGCCGCGCAGCATAGCGCACCAGCCGACTCTCGTTTTCCTCGAGAGCGGCGTGTACCCACTGGCGGTGGCTTGGTTCTGGGAGCATGTGTTGGTGGAAGTGACGGTCCTGGAGGTAAGACGGGGGAGTGATGTCGGTGTTACGGACATTTCGCAAAAAAATGATCCTTCCGCCCTTACTCTTACTCTTACTCGCCGGTCGGAAGAGGATTAAGAGAAAGAGTAAGAGTAAGATTAAGACTGTCGCTTCTCTTGCATCTCCTAAGATACACCCATGCCTTCCTCCCCGCCCTCTTCCCTCCGCATTGCCATCATCGGCGGCGGAATCACGGGGCTGGCGGCTGCCCATCGGATACTGGAACTGAATCCGGCGGCTCAAGTGACCCTCTTCGAAGCCTCGGGACGCCTCGGCGGGGTGCTACAGACCGAGCGTCGGGACGGCTATCTGATTGAACGCTCAGCGGACATGTTCACGACGCGCGAGCCCTGGGCGCTCGACCTTTGCCGGCGGGTAGGGATTGAAAGCGAACTCATCGAGACGAATAAGCAGCATCGGCGGGCGTTCGTCGTTCATAAGGGGAAGCTGGTGCCGGTCCCCGAAGGATTCACGCTGATGAGCCCGGCCAAAGTCTGGCCCATTCTGACGACGCCGCTCCTCAGCCCGATCGGCAAGCTGCGGATGGCGTGGGAATATTTCACTCCCAGAAGAAAAGACACTGCCGACGAAAGCCTCGAGTCCTTCGTCACCCGCCGCTTCGGCCGCGAAGCCTTCGACCGCCTCATCCAGCCCCTCATCGGCGGCATCTATACCGCCGACCCCTCGCTGCTCAGCATGATGGCCACGCTGCCGCAGTTCGTGGAGATGGAGCGGCAGGCGGGGAGCTTGATAAGAGGAGTCAGGAAAAAAGGTGGGGTAGGCTTCCAGCCTGCCCAGAAAAATGAAGAGAGTGGGCAGAAGGCAGTAGGCAGTAGGCAGGAAAGCGGGGCTAGGTATGGGATGTTCTTAGCGCCGCGCGAGGGCATGCAGCGATTAGTGGATGCCGTGGCCGCGAAGCTGCCGGCTGGAGTTGTACGGCTGAATGCGAAGGTCGCGAGCATTTCACGGACAGCAAAAGGAACGCAGTGGCGAGTTGATGTCTCGGGCGAAGAGCCGAAAGAATTTGACGCTGTGATTCTCGCGGCTCCTTCGTCGATCAGCGGCAAGCTGTTGGAAAGTGTTGATTCCGAACTTGCCGGTCTTGTCGGCAGCATTTCGCACGCCGGCTGCAATGTGGCGCTGCTCGGTTTCCGCCGCGAGCAGATTGCTCATCCGCTGGATGGCTTTGGATTCGTGGTTCCGACGATAGAGAAACGCCGCATCATCGCCGGCAGTTTTTCCAGCGTGAAATTCCCCGGCCGCGCGCCGGAAGGAAAAGTGCTGCTCCGCGTCTTCATCGGCGGCGCACTGCAACCGGAGCTGCTTTCGCTCTCGGATGCAGAGACTTCCAAAATTGTGCTCGAAGAATTGCGTGACCTGTTGGGGATCACCGGCGAGCCCGAATTCTGCGACATCGCCCGCTGGCACGGCGCGATGCCGCAATACCACGTCGGACATCTGGACAAAGTGCGGCAAATTGAAGAGCGGACAGCGGCAATCCCCGGCCTGGCCCTCGCCGGCAACAGCTACCACGGCGTCGGTGTGCCGTTTTGCGTCCATGACGGCGAGCAGGCGGCGGAACGAGTACTGAAAACTGAAAACTGAAAACTGCGGTTACTTGCTTGCCATCTCCGCGCCGCCATCTCCGATTGTCATCTTCACTCCCTGCGCCGCTCCCGCGACATCCCACGGCATCGAGGATCCAGCCGCGTTCGACTGCCCCATCGCCTGATTGAATGCTGCCGCCAATTGAAAGAACGCCGCGGACAATTCTTGATCCTGCCCCAATAACTGCTCGACCGCCTGCTCGTCCTGCTGCTCACCGCGGGCCTCAATCCCGCCCAGCACGTCCGCGGAAAGTTCGACTGGATTGGAAAGAGATATTCCCATCGCCCCCAGCCGCTCCTTGAGCAACATAGCGAACTGCTCAAGTTTTTTCTGCAACTCCGCCGGAAGTTCCTGCTTGTTGGGAGGGGGCAAAACAGGTGGAGTTGCCACTCCCGAATCCGCCAGCGTTGCCGCGAACGACAGTCCGCTAGCCGCAACGCGGGCCACTCCCGCCGACAGCACCGCCAGCCCAGGAATTGCAGCCGGCAGTAATGCTGTGAGCGACATGGTGCTAGCAACCCGCGGGGAGGAGAGCGAAGCGTGGTCGCAATATCGGCACCCGATCCCGCACCGCTGCAGCAATTTCGCTTGCGAGCCGCGCCAGCAGCCAGTACCATCCGCGGCGAATCCAAACAACCAAGCGGGATGGCCACGAAAAACACAAAAAAAACACAAAAAAGGAATCCTGATTTCCTTCTTCTTTTTTTGTGTCTCTTCGTGCTTTTGTGGCCATTCCCTCCTTCTGCCCTCGGCGTTTCCCCGCGATCCCCGCGGTTCATCCCTTCATGTCGAGTCAACCTCGCATCCTCCGCTTCTCCCCTCCGCGCGATGAGCCGAGCCTTTCGCAAGTGGCGCGGCGAGCGAAGGGTGTGTATTACACTCCGCCGGAGATCGTCCGCTGGATCGTGGCGCGGTCGCTGGAAGTGCTGGCGGCCGCGGTGCCGACGGCATCTCCCCCTCGCGTTCTCGATCCCGCCTGCGGCGCGGGAGCATTCCTGCAGGAGGCACGGGCTCAAATTCCCGGTTGCTTGCTGTATGGCGTCGACGTCGATCCCGCAGCTATCACGGCGGCAAGAGCGTCGTTCACTCTTAATCCTAATCTTCCTCTTAATCTTAATCCTCTTCCTCTCCACCTCCACTGTGCCGATTTCCTCTCCTCTTCCTTCTCGCCCGCCCCCTTCGACCTCATCCTCGGCAATCCCCCTTACGTCAACATCCGCGAGCTGGCCAAATCCACTTCGCCGGCCTACCGCCAAGAACTGCGGTGCCGATTCAAATCCGCACGCGGCAACTTCGACCTGTACGTCCTCTTTCTGGAGCGCTCGCTGGAACTGCTCCGGCCCGGCGGCGTCTGCGGGATGATCATCCCCAACAAATGGGCCGGCCTGGACTACGCCCGCCCGCTGCGAGAACTGGTGCTGGCGGAGACGACGCTGCATGACATTGTGGACTTGTCCGGCGTCCGTGTCTTCGCGGAGGCGGAGGTCTATCCACACATTCTGATCTTTCAGAAGCAGCCGCCGCTCAAAACTCATTCGGTGCGCGTGCGGGAGGTCGTTTCGCCCGAGGAGCTGTTCGCACCGCAAGGCGTCCGCTGGGTGCCACAGGTTTTGCTGTCGCCAAAGACCATCTCTCTCCAGCGATCTCTCGATGTCGAATCCCGCGCTGCTACCGAGCCACTCGGCCAGCGGGTGCGCCTCCACAGCGGCGCTTCCGGCTACACGGCCGGCCATATGGCCCAGTTGCTTCAGGAGGCAACTGAGGGAACCAACGAGGATTCTAATCCGCAGCTCCGCCCCTTCATCGTGAGCGGCAATATCGACCGCTACTCCATCCGTCTCGGCAACATCCGCTATATGCAGCGGAGATTTCATCAGCCGCTGCTGGATCTGAACTCCGACGCCCTCTCGCCGCTAAAGAAAAAGCTGTACGCCCATCCCAAGATTGTGATCGCCGGCATGTTCCGCCGGATTGAGGCGGCGTATGACGAGCAAGGACTGGCGCTGGGGGTGCAGGTCTACGCAGCCGCCGAGCCGCTGGACGATCCGTACTATCTACTCGCCATCCTCAACTCGCGGCTGATGTCCTTCCTGTTCCGCGAACGCTTCGCAGCCAAAAAGCTCGCCGGCGGATACCTGGCGATGAACAAGGGGCAATTGGAGCAACTGCCGATTCGGGTTGTTGATCAGGCAGATGAAGAAGACCTGGTCCGTGCAGCGCGGATTGCGGAGTTAGCCAGGTGGGGTAGGCTTCCAGCCTGCCCAGAAAAAAATGCAGGGCAGGCTGGAACCCTACCCCACCTAGTCGACCGCGAAATCGACGAGCTGGTTTACCAGCTCTATCGCCTCACCGCCGCGGAGGTCCGCCTGGTCGATGCGGCATTTGAGGATCGGCAAGCCAAGGCGGCATAGGCAATTAGCTGGCAATTTTCTCTCCACCCGACCAGCCGCGGAGTTTCGCCTCCATGAACGGGACGTAGCGGTCCTCGGCGATGGCCAGGCGGGCATCCGCCAAGAGCCGCTGGTAGTAGGTGAGGTTGTGGGCGGTGAGCAGGATGGGGCCGAGCATCTCGTCGGCGAGGAACAAGTGCCGCAGGTAGCCGCGGCTGTGGCGGCAGGCGGGGCAGGGGCAGGCGGGGTCGAGCGGGGCGGGGTCGAGCTGGTGCTTTTGGTTGCGGAGGCGCAAGGGGCCTTCATCGGTGAAGGCTAGGGCGTTGCGGCCGTTGCGGGTCGGCATCACGCAGTCGAACAGATCGATGCCGCGGGAGATTGCTTCGAGCAAATCTTGCGGGCGGCCAACGCCCATCAGATACCGCGGCTTGTCCGCGGGAAGCACGGGGCAGACGACGTCGAGCATCTGATACATCTGCTCGGGTGTTTCGCCGACGGAGAGGCCGCCGACCGCGTAGCCGGGGAAATTGAGGGCCGCCAGTTCTTTAGCGCAGTGAATTCGCAGCGCCGCGTTGAGACCCCCCTGCACGATGGCGAACTGGGCCTGGTCGCTTTTGATGGCGGCGTTCTGGCAGCGGGCGGCCCAGCGGATGGAGCGGAGGCAGGCATCTTCGATGGCCGCATCGTCGCTCGGCAGCGCAATCACATGGTCCAGCACCATCGCCACGTCGCTGCCGAGATCCTCCTGAATCTGCACTGCCCGCTCCGGCGTCAACTCCAGCAGGCTGCCGTCGATATGCGAGCGGAACGCGGCTCCCTTCTCGGTGACTTTCGTCATCTGCGCCAGGCTGAAAAGCTGAAAGCCGCCACTGTCGGTGAGAATCGGCCCGTCCCATCCCATAAACCCGTGCAACCCGCCCAATTGCTTCACCACGCTTTCGCCGGGCCGCAGCGCGAGATGATAAGTATTGGAGAGGACCATTTCCGCCCCGGTCGCGCGGACGTTGTCGATGGTCAGCCCCTTCACCGTTCCCTGTGTTCCCACGGGCATGAATGCCGGCATCTCCACCGGGCCGTGCGGGGTTGTGAACGTGGAGCGGCGAGCGGCGGAGTGGGCGTCTTGATGGAGCAGCGTGAAGGAGAACGGCATAACGAGGGGGTCGGGAGTCTTTGGCGTCAGAAACAATCCATCATGGAAGTTCTTTGACGCCAAAGACTCCCGACCCCTTTCCGTCGCAAAGGTAATACTACTTTACCAGCGGGAACCGCGGCTGGACCTGGGGGTTGACGACGTGCCGTGGCCATTTGCCGCCCAGCACGTGGGCGACGCTGGCCGCGCCGCGGCGTTTGGAGTCGAGGGTGGATTCCACGGAGCTGCCGGCGCAATGAGGGGTGAGGATGACGTTTTCCAGCTTCATCAGGTCATGCTCTGGCGGGTCTTTGGGAAGGGCGAAGACGTCGATCCCTTCAAACACGTCAAGGGCCGCGCCGCCGATCCGTTTTTCCTGGAGGATCCGGACCAACGCCGCCTCATCGACGATGGCTCCCCTCGCCGTATTGATGAGCACTGCGTTTTCTCGCATGAGTCCCAGCCGCCGTTCGTCGAGTAAATGAATGGTCTCGGGATTGAGCGGCAAATGGATCGAGACAAAGTCGCTCTCGCGGAGCAGGTCGTCGAGCTCCCGCAATTCAACACCGAGCCGCTCGGCAGCGGCGCGGTGCTTTTCCGGCGTGCGGGTCCAGGCCAGCAGCTTCAGTCCAAAGGGTTTGGCTCGCTCCGCCACCGCCTGACTGCTGGCTCCAAAGCCGACCAGGCCCAGCGTGCGGCCGGCGATGCGGCGGACGCCCGGATAATTGCGGGCGGACCAATCGCCGCTCTTCATCGCCCGGGTCATGTACGGCAGGCAGCGGCCGAAGGCGAGCAGAAGCATCATCGTATGTTCCGACTGCTCGTTCAGACAGAAGTCCGGCACATTGCTGACGACAATGCCGGCCGCCGTCGCCACCGCCACGTCGATCTTGTCCGTCCCCGCGCCGAGGCGGGCGATGATGCGGCACTTGGGCATGGCCTGGATGACTTCGGCGGTAAGTTTAGCTGAGACGACGAGCAGTGCGTCGCAGTCCGCGGCTGCCTCGATGACTTCCTCGACCTGCTGCCCTTCGATTTCCGTCAGCTTCGCGCCGGCCTTCTCCAACTCGGCAATCTCTGCCGGATCCACCGGATAGCTGAGGGCATTGAGCCTTACCGTTTTCCACATAGGTTATCCCTTGTCGCGCGTGAACTGCTTTAGCCAGCGGTCGTCCCACAAGGAAGGGAAGGCGTGCTTTTGATACGGATGCTTCGCACAGGCTTCTTCATTCAACTCGATGCCTAGTCCTGGCTTCTCCGGCAGCAGGTACTTCGCCCGTTCTATGCCGCGCCAACCATGCACCAGTTCGCTCCGCCACGGCACGTCGTATTCCGCGAAGTTTTCCTGGATCATCACTGCCGGCGTGCTCCAGCCGAAGTGGACCGCAGCACAGAGCGCGACTGGTCCAATCGAACAGTGCGGGGCCAGTCGCAAATCTTGCGCTCCGCAGAGGGCTGCAATTTTCTTGCCGATATGGAGCCCCCCGCAATGCGCCAAGTCCGGCTGGACGATGTCACAGGCCCGCATGGCCGCGAGTCGCTCAAATTCCTCGAGCATGTAGAGTCGTTCGCCAGCGGCGATGGGAATGAGGGTGGCCCCTTTGACTTCAACCAATTGGTCCAGGCTCCAGGGGGTGACCGGCTCTTCATACCAGGCGGGTTGATACGGCTCCAGCCATCGCGCCAGTTCTATGGCACTTTCCACCGACAGCCGGCCGTGGAATTCAATCATCAATTCGACATCGTCGCCAACCGCTTCCCGCACTGCCTCGACAATCAGGTCCGCCTCGTCCCGTTCCTCGTTGCTCATGTCCTTCCAGGCCACGCCGAGCGGGTCGAATTTCATCGCTTTGTATCCGCGGGCAACTACGTCCTTGGCTCTGGTCGCATAATCAGCGGGGGTGACCGCGCCGCCGTACCAGCCGTTGGCATACGCGGGTAGTTCCTCTCGCGCCCGCCCGCCAAGCAGCTTATACACCGGCTGGCCGCTGGCCTTGCCGAGGATGTCCCAGCAGGCAATTTCCGCCCCGCTGATGGCGGTCATCACGGTGGAGCCGCCTTGATACTGATCGCGGATGAGATTGCCGAAAACCCGCTCGATATCCCGCGGATCCTCCCCCAGCAGCCGCTCTTCGAGCCACTCGTGAATCAGCGTCCGGACCGTCTGCTCCTGCCACTCCAGCGTCGCTTCCCCGAGTCCCGTCAAACCCGTGTCCGTGGTGAGACGCAGAAACAGGTAGTTCCGCAAGCCGCAGTTGGCCAGAAAGGTTTCGAGCTTGACGATTTTCATGGTGGCGATACTAACCCGAAGCGTTAGCGAGGGAAAGCGAACCGGTGCCCATTGGCTGTCCCTCGCTAACGCTTCGGGTTAGTTATTCAAAACCCCATTACCTGCACCTCCGACAGCCCCATGTACGCATTCGGCTGCCACGGCCCTTTGGCTTGCAGGCGGATGTACCGTCCGCGAGTGAACGGAACGCTGATGACGCTGCCGTAGTCGGGGGTGTCGGCGGTGCCGGGAGCCATGGGGACGATGCCGGCGGCGACGGGGGTGGTTTCGGAGCCACTGTTGCCGACGAAGATTTCAAAGTCCTTCCAGCCGCGGAACATGCCAGCCGGCTCGTTGAAGTTCCAAATCTTGACGGCAGTCACGGTCTTCTCGCTGCCCAAATCAATCGTGATGGAGCCGCGCTTCTCAATGCCATGCCGCCACATCGTCTTGGGATCGATGGAATTCCACACGCCGTCGAGCACCGCGGCTGCGGGGGCTTCCGGCACTTCGGCTTCGACGAGATGAATTTTGAGTCCGGTCAGCGCTTGGGCCGGAATGTACCGCAGGGCGACGGCCAGCGACTGCGCCGCGCGAGCGACATCGGCTGCTCCGCTGGCGGCTGGATCCTTCGGCGCGGCAAGGGCGGCGAGTCGCTCGGGGAGTTTATCGAGTTGCGCTTCCTGCTGCGGCGTGAGCTCGCCGTCGAAGCCGCGGCGGGAGACGAGGTCGAACTGAGAATGAGTCATCACGCCGTGCAGGGCGGCAGCGAGGGCCAAGCGGAGCATCGGGCCGTCAGCATGGAGCGTTGGCAGCAGCGAAACGAGCGTTTGCGGCGGCGGGTCGGAGATTTGCGCCATGGTTTCGAGCGCGGCCATCTTCTGCTCGACGGGGACTTCCGACAGCGCCAGCGCGAGCAGCGGCTCACCCGCGCCCGGCTTGCCCATGCGAATGATCTCCTTGGTGGCCACGGCCCACAGCGGCTGCTGGGTGTCGCGCCGCAGGATTTCCACCAGGATGGCCTGGGCCTGCTGCGGGCGGCCGAGCAGGCCGAGGGTTTCCACGGCGTTGCTGGCCAGCACCGGCTTATCGGTCCGCTGAGAGGCCTCCGCCAGAAGCGATAGGGACGTTTCGGGATCCTTGAGCAGCTCGAATTGGGCCGCTTCCACCTCGCGGCGATTGGCGGAGGCGAGCATGTTCATGTAGGCCTGCAAATCCCGCTTGGCCCGCCGCCGACGCTCGATTTCTTCCTTGATGAGCGTCGCCTTCTCGTGCTGCTGCGGCGTCGGGTTGTGGGCGATGATGTCGCCAATGAGCAGTTGTGCCTCTTCGAACTTGCCGAAGTTCATGTGTTTTTCGGCCAGGACCAGGTTGCTCTGCCGCTTTTTGTCGAGCGAGGATTTGCGAGCGTCCGCCAGCTTTCCCGAGAGCGCCTGAAACTCTTCCGCTTGCACCGGCGATTGCTTGTCATCCCCCGAATAAAGCTTGTCGAGCTTTTCAATCCCCTGCTGAGCCTCATCGAGCTTTCCCACAGACAATTGACTGCTCACTTCCGTGGCGAGCGTCTTCCATTCCGCCGCCAAGTTGCGCTTCGGATTCTCGCCCACCGCCTCCGGCGTCTTCCTTTTCTCCGGCTCCCCCACTCCCTTCTCCTCCGGCTGTTTCACCGTCTCCTTCGGCCCCTCCTTTTTTTCCACCACCGGCGGCTGACTTCCACAGCCAATAAACCCCAGCACGGCCGCAAACCATAACAGCCCACCTACTTTGTTCTTCATTATTCTGTCCCCCATTATTCTGTTTCTCCCCATCCGCCATCCGCCTCTCGCCAAATGATACAATCCCGTCTCCGGCTCCGACATCATCATACTTCACCCAACTCCCTGCCATGCAGCGCCTCCCCCTCGGCCCCCTCTACTACGAATTCAGCCGCCACAACGAGCCCCGCCTCCGCATCCAGCCGGGCGAGACCATCTTCGTCGAAACCGAAGACGCCTTCAGCGGCCAGGTCCGGACCAACGCCGACCGTCGCGACAAATCGAAGAAGCCCTACGGCAATCCGCAGACCGGGCCGATTTGGGTGGAAGGGGCGGAGCCCGGCGATTCCCTGGCGGTGAAGATTGAGGAGATTCGCCCCAGCAGCGGCCAGTGTGCCACGCGGACCAGCGACCCCAAGCAACTGGCGGAGTGGCTGGGAACGGAATGCCCGCACGGCACGCACGTCTGCCCCATCCAGGACGGCCAGATTCACTGGAGCGATTCGCTCACCATCCCCTACACGCCGATGCTCGGCTGCATCGGCACCGCCCCGGACATGGGAGTGCCGACGACGTTCCCCGCCGGCCCGCACGGCGGCAACATGGACATCATCGAAACGGCCCCCGGCAACATCGTCTATCTGCCGGTGTTCGTCACCGGGGCCTACCTCTACCTCGGCGACGCCCACGCCGCGATGGGGCACGGCGAGCTCTCCGCCAGCGGCCTGGAGATGGCCTCGCACACCATCATCACGGTCAACCTGGCCAAAGGAAAAAAAATCGCCGGCCCCCGCATCGAAACCCCCTCCGAAATCATGACCATCGTCAGCGGCTGCCCCATGGAGCGGGCCAGCGCCGAAGCCTTCGCCCGCCTCATCCTCTGGATGGAAGCCGACTACGGCTGGGACCGCTGGCGGGCCTACGACATCCTCACCCACGTCGCCCGGACCAGCATGGGCTACTACGGCCTGGGGACGATGGCGGCGAAGATTGAGAAGCGGTATTTGGAGAAGCCGTAGCTGGCCGGGGACGGGAGTCATTGGCGTCCCAAACACGCCACACCAAAAGTGATTGCCGCCAAAGACTCCCGTCCCCCTGACGCCGCACCGCAATATCCGCCGGGGTGCTTGTAAACCGTCCGGTTTGTGCTTCCCTTGACATGTGATGTTCGCTCGGCTGTAGAATGCCGAAGCACTGCTTCGTTCTCGGAATCGTTGGCAGCTGGGATTCAAACCCAATTGGGTCGTTACATGAAAACCAAGGAATTTGCAATGCGCTATCGGCTTTGCTTACAGAGCTTGACGTTTATTTTGATTTGCGTTGCGACTGCTGGAGGGCAAGAAGTTGGCAAGAAAGAAACTCTACCCGATACTGCGCAGAACTTGATAAACGAATCGGTCGAGAAAGTATCGTCGGCAAGAAAGGCTTACCGGAGTGAGGTCGAGAAAGTGCGGCAGAAGTTAATCGCTGATCTGGAGAAGCTCTTGCAAACAGAAACGAAACAAGGCCATCTCGATTCGGCTTTGGCAATCCGAAATGAAGTCGAGAAATTGAACCCGTCCTATTCACCCCTTCCTTTATCGTAGCCTAAAAATCCGATCGGGCGGTTTGGGGGTGTATTTCGCTGGGTGGATGCGGAGCGCCCCCTTTCCCCCAGAGCCGAGTGTGAGCG
>JBKJNY010000197.1:0-6217 GCA_046593355.1 Pirellulaceae bacterium
CAGGCGAGCAATCAGTTCTTCCGTAATTCCCAGCGACATGCCCTATTCGTCGCCGAAAATCGCTTTCCAAACCAGATCAATTCACCCACAATATCTCGCCGGGTCGTGAACGGTTACCGGTGAAGGACGACGGCAAAGAAAGGGTCTCAACCGTTCCATCGCCCCAGTTGACGTCCACGTTCCGATTTCCCGGACCGCCATTGGGATCGTACCAGTTACCCGTCATGCTGAGAGTGGAGCTCTCGTAGCCTCCACTCGCGGCGACGAGGATTCCGGGAGGGGTTCCGGACGGGGGCACATCGTCAATCGTGATCGTCGCGCTACTCGGTGAACCGACGGTCGCTCCCGTCGCGCCCGTAATCGCCAGTGAAAATGTCTCGCCCGGTTCGGTCGCAAAATCGTGAAAGGTGGGAACGACAACGACGCCGTAGGGCTGGCCGGGATAGATCGTTACCGTGCCAGTGACGCCCTGATAGTCCGTGTCCTGAAGCGCAGTGCCGGGGTTTGTTTGGTAGTTCGCGGTAACGAGGGATGACGAGGGAGGGTTCACGGTGACGTAGAAAAACGCCTGGCTGCCTTCTGGGACGTTACTGCTGGGAGCAATAACTCCAACTGTGCTCAGCAGGGACTTATCTTCCAGTTGCTCAAACAAGAGTTGCCGGGAGCGTGAGGCGTCCGCCGCTCGGTAGCGTCGGCGAATTGCCTTATTTACCTGCCCCCCCCCCGTTTACCAGTTTGGCCCACAGCGAAGAAAACGTACGGACGAGCTTCATGGCACTGCACTCCCTGGCTTGTGAAAAGGAAGATTGGGTCCAGCGAATGCGGACGAGCGTGAGCCTACACCCCTGCGGATAGGATTACAAGCATTCGCTCCAAAAGAATTTGCGGAATTGAGAGCCAGTCCCTAAACCCTCACCCCGGCCCTCTCCCAGGGGGAGAGGGGGAAGGGCGCAAATGCTGTTGCGCGGGTAGAATAGAGTGCGGCCCGCGGGTGGATTGCTCACGCCCACGCAAAGCCGTGGGCGTGCCACCCGGAAATGTGCAACGCGAAAAAAGTTGGGGGCTCTGACGTCCCAAAAACGATTTGGTGAGCGGTGATGGCCAGGGGCAAGGCAACCACGCCGCAAAACCGTCAGAGCCCCCACGGTCCTCTGTTCCGTGGCCACACCTAGAAGCCTGTTGAAAAAGGGGTCAGGCACGTCGCTGCCAGCCGTGAAAGGGGGTCGGGAGTCTTTGGCGTATGTGCGTTTTCTTTGTTGCAAAGTCCATGACGCCAAAGACTTCCGACCCCGACCCTTTTTTCAACAGGCCGCTAGAATGTGACCGATGTCCTCTAAAGCACGGCGTGCGCCGGATGAAGAAAAGTTTTTGCCTGCGTGAAGGCTTGCTCTTTAACTGCACCGTGATTAAGGGGTTGCGCCGCGAGAATAATTTCTGCGATGGCCAATCCCATTCCTGGCCGAAACGCCTCTGTTTTTGAGTCTGTTTTGTTTTGCAACGAATCCCTGGAAAACCGTGGTGAGTCTTGCCGCACGGTGCTCCATTTTGAGCAGGCCTGTTTTGAACCCATTTTTCCGCTATCTGCCGAGCCACTGCACCGACGTGCTGATTTCGGTCAACCCGTCGGCCGGCAGCGGCAGCAGGGGCGGGATGGTGGATGCGCTCGCGGAATCCCTGCGGGATAACTGGTTGAATGTGGAGGTGCTCAGCGACCTGCAAGTGGTGGAGGGAATGGCCCGCGAGAAGTCGCGTAAGGGACGTTTGCGGGCGGTGATAGCGGCAGGCGGGGACGGCACCTTTCGCCTGGTCGCCGAGCACACTACCCAGGAGATGCCACTGGCAATCCTGCCGCTGGGAACGGAAAACCTGCTCGCCAAGCACTTGGAAGTCCCCGCCGAGGTGGCGGATATTGCCGCGGTCATCGTTGCCGGCTGCACCATTCAGCTCGATGCGGGGGAGGCCAACGGCCGGCTATTCACGCTGATGGCGGGCTGCGGATTCGATGCCGACGTCGTCCGCCGGCTGCACAGCGAGCGGAAGGGGAACATCCATCATCTCTCTTACGCCAAACCAATCCTCGACTCGATCCGTAATTACGATTACCCCCTGCTCCGCGTAAACTATGCGGATGGGGGGGATCGGCCCGGCAGCGGAGGGCGCAGTGGCGAAGGGCGGTGGGTGTTCGTGGTCAACTTGCCGCGGTATGCGGGGGGGCTGAACATCGCCCCCGGAGCTTCGGGGAGCGATGGCCTCTTGGATGTCTGCACGTTCAAGGAGGGCTCGCTCTGGCGCGGCCTGATGTACCTGAGCGAGGTGATGCTCGGCCGGCACCAGAACCTGCCGGACTTCACCCAGGTGCAGGTTGCGGAAGTGCGGGTGGAATCGGAGTCGTCGGTTCCGTACCAGCTCGACGGCGACCCGGGGGGCGAATTGCCGCTCGTGGTCCGCTCCCTCCCGGGACGCCTGCGAGTGATTGTCAGCCGCGAGTGGGCCGAGAGACATGGATATCAGGAAGAAAAGTAGGATGGGATTCCAATCCCGTCCGAGCAAATACGGACGGGACAGGAGTCCCATCCTACGAGAGCTCATGACCAATGGCCGACGCACCTAACAACCCCGCTCACATTGGGCCGTACGCCTGCGGTCCCGGTCAGCCGCTGCTGCTCATTGCCGGTCCCTGCGTGATTGAGAATGAAGCCCTGTGCCTGTCCATCGCCCGACGGCTGAAGGAAATTGTTGCCGGCCAAAAGGTGAACCTGGTCTTCAAAGCCTCTTTCGACAAAGCCAACCGGACCAGCGCTGCCGCGTTCCGGGGGGCAGGGCTGGAGGCGGGTCTGGCGGTGCTCGCCAAAGTCAAAGAGGAAACTGGTCTGCCGGTGACGACGGACATCCATGAGTCCGATCAGGCCGCGCCCGTGGCCAAAGTCTGCGACCTGCTGCAGATTCCGGCCTTCCTGGCGCGGCAAACCGACCTGCTCGTTGCCGCCGCGCAGACCGGCCGAGCCGTCAATGTGAAGAAGGGGCAGTTCATGGCTCCTTGGGACATGCGGCATGTTGTGCAAAAGCTCGGCTCCGCCGGCTGCAAAAATGTGCTGCTTTGCGAACGGGGGACGTTCTTCGGCTACGGCCGGCTGGTCAACGACATGCGAGCGCTGATCCAAATGCGCGAGCTGGGCGTGCCAGTGATTTTTGACGCTACCCATAGCGTGCAGGAGCCCGGCGGACTGGGTAGTGCTACCGGCGGCAACCGCGAAATGGTCGAGCCGCTGGCCCGAGCCGCAATCGCCATCGGCATCGACGGCCTGTTCTTCGAGACCCATCCCGATCCCGACCACGCCCCCAGCGACGGCCCCAACATGCTGCGGCTGGATGATTTTCCCGACATTCTTAAACGCATCCTGCAGATTCGCCAAACCGTGGAGAGCCTTGCGTGAACTTCCGTCGTTTTTCGCCACGGCTCCTGCTCGCCGTGTTGCTCCCCATCTCCGCGGCGGTCCTCGTCTCCGCACTGCTCTTCAACGGTTGCGGCAGCGACCCGCGCGACAACACCGCCGGCGGCCGGACTTCCCAGGATGCCGCCCAGACAGCCAGCAACTTGGACCTGGCACTATCGGCCATCGCAACCATTCCGGTTTCCAAGGACAACGAGAATCCCAAGCGGGCTTTGTTCTATCTCAATCAGTGGATTGAGCAGCTCGGAGAGCCCGCTCAAAAATACCAGAAAGACCCGCTGCTGGCGCAAACACCGCGCTCCTATGCGGATACGCAGCCCATGCTGGACCTCGACCGCCGGAGCTTCGATCGCCCCGATCTGCATTACTTGCAGCAATGCCTGTGGTTGCGGGACATTGCCAACCGGGTTGCCCCGCGTCCCGCGCCCGCGGACCTACAGCCCTGGCTCACGGATTTAGAGAAGCGGATTGGCATTTCCCAGGCCGACCATGTGCGGTCGGCGGAACGATTGTTTGACTGGACGGTTTGCAACATCCAATTGGACAAACTGCCGCCGGCTCCCAAGGCTGCCGCGGCAGGAGTCGGGAGCAACCGCGCGTCGCTCCCCGGCCCCCTCCGCGGCGAGAAAGGCCCCGGCTATTGGCAGCTCCCCTGGCAAGCGCTGTTGCTCGGTCATGGAGATGCCTGGCAGCGGTCCCGTGTCTTTCTGCTCATGTGCCGCCAGGCGGGCATCACGGCTCACATGCTGGGGGTGCAAGACGAAGCCGGCAGCGGCGCGATCCGCCCCTGGCTGTGCGGCGTCCTCGTCCAAGGGGAGCTCTATCTGTTTGATGCCCAACTCGGCCTGCCCATTCTGGGACCGGAGGGCAGCGGCATCGCCACCCTGGAACAGGTGGTCGCCGACCCCAATCTCATCCGGTCGATGGACATTCCCGGTGAAGCGCCGTATCCCGTCACGAACTCGGAGCTCCAGGGGGTCCAGGTGCTCATCGACGCCGAGCCCGAATCACTCACCCTCCGCATGAAGCTGCTGGAATCGGCGCTCATTGGCGACAAACGAGTGGTTCTGACATGCCGCCCGAGCGAAGAGGAAAAGCAGGTCGCCAAGTGCCCGCACATCAAGAGGGTCTCCATCTGGCGGATCAGTCTGGAAGCGTACCTGTACCAGTTCGCGCAGGCTTTCATGCGGTCGCGGAATCCGGCGCTGCAGGCGGCCCATTACAAGGAGACTTACATGTTCTTCCCGCCGAATGGGCTGGCCGAGGGGCGGCATCTGCAGTTTGAAGGGCATTTTGACGCCCAACAGGAAGAAGGCAAACCGGGTGCCTGCCAGGTGTTTGCCGCGCTTCGCATGCCCAACTCCGCGATCGAATCCCTGGAAACATCCTCCGCTGCCCGCCAGTTGCTCGGCATGAGGGACGATGCGCTTCAAAAGGATCCTCAGCTTCGCCGCCAGCAGATTATGGACCTGATCGACATCGCACGGATGACAAAAAATCATACCACCTACTGGATCGGGCTCTGTCATTTCGACGCGGGGGATTTCAAGGTCGCCGCCGAATGGTTCCAGGACCGCACGCTGGGAGGCAATCAGGATTCCCCCTGGCTCCCCGCTGCCCGCTATAACCTGGCCCGTTGCTACGAAGCCGAGGGAAAGTGGGATCTGGCCCGCGAGCTCTATTTGAACGATGAGTCGCCGCAAAAGATCGGCAACCTTTTGCGGGCCCAACGGATTGCGGGCAGGAAGTAAAGGAATAGCAAGCACGCCCGGCACTTGGCAATATTGACCGACTTTTTCCATCCAGGTAGGGTGAGTGTCGGGGAACTTTGTGAATCTCGGGCGAGGACTAGTTATGACTGCGGCTACGACATCACCGACGCAACTTTTTTCCTTGCCGATGCCTCTCGCTCCCAAGTGGGAAAACGAGCAACATGTGTCCGGGTATCGTTTCTCCCTAGACCAATATCACCGAATGGCGGAGCTGGGGATTCTCGAAGAAAACAACCAAGTTGAGTTTCTGGAAGGAATCTTGATGAACAAGATGACCAAGAATCGCGCCCATAGTCTGGCGACTCGCCGACTCCGTATCCTCCTCGAAGGCATTATCCCCGCGGGCTTCTACGTCGATAGCCAGGAGCCGACCTCCACGGTGGACAGCGAGCCGGAGCCGGACGCGATGGTCATCCGCGGCCGGCCCGAGGACTATCAGCTCCATCAGCCGGAAGCGGCGCAAGTGCCGCTGATTGCGGAGGTCGCCGATTCTTCGTTGCAGCACGACCGGGGTTGGAAGAAACGCATTTACGCCCGCGCCGGCATTCCAGTTTACTGGATTGTCAATCTCGTCCAGCGTCAGATTGAGGTCTACACGCAGCCCAGCGGAGAGACGGAGAATCCCGATTACGTCCAGTGCCAGGTCTTCAGCATTTCGCAGGATTTGCCGGTTGTCCTCGATGGCAAGGAAGTGGGACGGATCTCGGTGAAGGATGTGCTGCCGTGAACGAGTCGGCAAATGAAAGCCATCTTTCCCCTGCACCGCCGTCTTCGAATCCTTACTCTCCTCCCTCATTCGTCGATGAGCCGGTTCGGCCAGGATTCGATTACGCAGACACGCACATGCCTCGCTGGATGCGGGTCCGCGAGTTTTTTGGTTCATCCGACTGAAGCGCGCGCGGCTATGAGGTAAGTGGAAGTCCTTGATGGCTAAGGGTTTTCGTCATTTCGAGAAAATCCGAGAGGTAATCGCGGGTAGCTTCGTGCCGCGCG
>JBKJNY010000031.1:0-6194 GCA_046593355.1 Pirellulaceae bacterium
CCCAGGCTCACTCGACCATCGTACATGTTCTGCATGGCGGCTCCGTCCGTCAGAATTCCAGGTTTCGTGGGATGACCTCGGAATTCCTACGCTCCCGCCCACGTCCCGTTCACTTCCGCCGCTCGATTGTAAATTTTGCCAAACCCCTTACATTCGCCGCACCCCCTTTGCCCTCCACAAGTTACCGACCGCCGCTCCCTCATCTGGCTTCCAACTTTTGTAAAATCGCCCCAACCAATTGCGGGTAAACTTAAGGGTTGAAAGCCTACCCCACCTTAGTACCGCACGATGCACCAGAGGGCCCAGATGCCGTCACGCCAGCCGATTTTTTTGCCTTCGGCGTAGCTGCGGCCGGCGTAGCTGATGGGCCGTTCGTAGAAGCGGGCCGTGCGGAGCCGGGCCAGCTTGCAGGTGAGCTCGATTTCGATGCCGAACCGCCGCTCCCGCAGGCCGGGGGCGATGGTTGCGATCAGCTCGCGGCGGAACATCTTGTAGCAGGTTTCCACGTCGGTCAGATTCAGCCCGGACTTCCAGTTCGTGAAGCGGGTGATCATCTGATTGCCGAACTGGTGCCAGTACGAGCGGACCGGGCCCTGGATGTGGCTGAAGCGGCTGCCGAAAACGACGTCGGCCTGGTCTTCCAGGATGGGCTGCAGCAGCGAGCGGAGATCCTGCGGGTCGTACTCCATGTCGGCGTCCTGGACCACGATGACGTCGCCGGTGCAGTGCTGAAAGCCGGTCTTGAGCGCGGCTCCTTTTCCCTTGTTCTTTTCGTGTAGCACGATGACCAAGTCACGGTGGCTCTCGTCACCGCTTTCTTGCCAGGCTTTGAGCAGATCGCGCGTGCCGTCCTTGCTGCCGTCATCGACGATGACAATCTCGCAGGGAATTTTTGCTCCGCGGACCCGCTCGATGACACGCTCCAGCGTCTTCACCTCGTTGTAGACCGGAATCACCACCGACAGCCGAAATCCAGCGGGGATGCGATAGATGCCCAGGCGGCGGCAGATATCCGGGCCGAGCAGCCGCTCCAGCAGCTCGATGCGGTCCATTCGCAGCGGCGAGTCATCCGGCAGAGAAGCAGCGCCGGCCTCGAGCAGGGCCTCTCGGACGCGGCGGAGGTCCGCGGGCGAGAGCTCATCGGAAAGCGTGGGAAGAGACATTCCTCTATCGTGCCGTATGGAGTGCTCGATTCCAAGGAGGAGGGAGGCGGTAACGGCCGCCGCAAGCAGGCATTGAGAACCCATTGTGCCGGTTGTAACGGTTACCAAATCAGCCAGGTGCCGATGATGGGGGATGGCGCATCCATTGCGTTGACAAGCGGTATCCGCATAGGTTCTAACCAAGATGGTTCCAGTCCGTCGGCCGGGCTGGTTCAAGTTGGTTGCACTCGCCCCCGGCTGAGCGGCTATGCAATTTGGCACACTGGCTCCGACGAACCTGACCAGCGACGAGACGGTCGTGCTGTTTCCGTCGCTAGGGCATCTGGAGGCAGACGGGCGGACCTGGCGGGTGCTGGTGCATGGGGAAGTGTTTTCGCCGCCCGACCGGGTGAGCCTGGGGAAGCGGATTTTGCTCAAGCTACTTCAGCGGGCGATGAAGGCTACGCCTGAAGATTTGCAAAGCGACATTTTCCGCCAGCGGATCGAGCGGTTCCTGGCGGTGGACCGGGCGGGGAAAAAAATCGCCCTGCGGATTGGCCATGACCTGCACATTCTGCCCAAGAAGACGAAAGGGAATGGGCACTTCCAGGCCACGCTGCGGATTTCCTCGGCCGAGATCGCCGAGCTGCGCCGAGCCGGCGCTTATGAAGAGGGAATATTGACGCTGGGTGCCAGCCTGCCGGAGGGGGGAACGTGCATTTCGGGCGCGGTGCATCTGCTGCCGCGGGAAGGAGTGTCGGTCATTTCCGATATTGATGACACGCTCAAGCACACCCATGTCCTCAGCCGGCAGGCCCTGCTCTCGAACACGTTTCTGCGGGATTTTGAGCCGATTCCTGGGATGGCGACGCTCTTCCGCGAATGGTCCGGGCAAGGGGCGGCTTTCCACTATGTCTCCTCCAGTCCGTGGCAGTTGTACCGGACCCTGGCGGCGCTGTTTGAGACGGAGGGGTTTCCGGAAGGGTCGTTCCATCTGCTGGCTTTCCGTCTGCGGGACCACCTGATGCGGCGAATCCTGCTGATGCGGCGCTCGGGCAAAGGCGCGGTCATCAAGAGCATCCTGCAGATGTTTCCTGAGCGGCGGTTCGTCCTCGTCGGCGACAGCGGCGAAGCCGACCCGGAGATTTACGCGGGCATTGCCCAGAAATTCCCGCGGCAGGTGGCTCGGGTGTTCATCCGCGAGGTCGCTGGACCCAAGAACTCCGAGAAGCGGTTTATGAAAGCGTTCCGCAAGATTCCGCGCCGCCTGGCGATGACTTTCAAAGAGCCGGAAGAACTCGAGGGGGCGATATCGGGGGTGTAGGAATGACGAAGTCCGAATGGCGAATGACGAATGGCCAATGACAGACAAGAATGACGACGCTACTTCGGCAGTGAGTCGTTCTCAAAGTGCTTCAAACGTTCGGCGAAAAGCTTGTTGCCGGGGGCGAGTTCTAGCACCTGCTTGCCGTACTCAATCGCTTTCGGGCGGTCCCCTTTTTGAAAATAGACCTCGGCAAGCGTGTCGAGGTAGCTGGGGGCGTTGGGGGAGAGTTCCACGGCTTTCTGGGCGTGGACGAGGGCTTCGTCCAGCCGCTGATGGCAGACGGCGGAGAGCCAGGCGACGTTGTTGCGGCAGGGGGCGCTGTCGGGGAATTTCTGGGCGAGAGGGCCATGGACGGAATAGGCTCGCTCGTAAAGCGCGTCTGCTTCGGCGGCAAAGCCCTGGTCTTTGAGCAGGGGAACCAGGTCTTCCGCCAGGTCGATATTGCCGGGAGAAATCGATTCGCAGAGTTTGATTTCGGCGAGCGCTTCGTCCTTCTTGCCGGCTGCGAGCAAGCCGCGGGCTCGGGTCTTGTGAACGAGCCGGCCGATGTCGAGGAGCGGCTCGTACTCGGTGGGATTGGCGCTGGGGTTGAGCAGATAAATCTGCAAGCGTTCCCACATATCGGCGGCACGAAGGGGCTCCGTTTTGACAATCAGGTTGCCGACGTTTTCCACCGCGTTGGAAATGTGCCAGCTTTCGGCGGGGCCGGTGCGGACGGCGAATTCATAATGGGGCAGGGCATCTTCGGAATGGCCCCGCTCGTGCAAGTTGTAAGCGAGGTTCCTGCGGGCGGCGGCATCCAGGCAGAGCAGGCTGGCAATCTCCAGCTTCTGCTTGCCGGCTTCGGTTTTGCCGGCCGCAATTAGCGTCGTTCCGCACAGATGCAGGGCCGCGACCTGGCTCATATCGCTTTCCCAGACCTGGAGATAAGCAGCCGCCGCCGCGCCCGGCTGCTTGTCGTCGCTTAGCAGGCGTCCATAGGTGAGGCCGGCGACGGGGAGCGCGAGCGAGGCATCTTTGGCATACGTCAGGGCCAGGTCGCGGTTCCCTTGCAAGTCGCAGGTTTCCGCCAACAGTTGCAGCCATTGTCCGCGGTGAGGCGGATCGAGGGTGCGGGCCTTGTCGGCCGCCTTGGCGACGATTTCCTCCCAGCCTTTGAGCGGCGGATGCCGAGAAGTGGTGCGGAAGAGCTGCTGCAACGTGGCGAGCGTTTCCTGGGGTTTCTGCGTGGGATTTTGCTGGCGGAGGTAGTCCCACCACAGGCTCGCATAGCCGTAGTGTTTGGGAAAATATTTGGCCAGGACGCTACGGCCGCCGGGCTGCAGCATTGCCTCCGCTGCGTCCTCAAAGGCCTCGTCGTCCATGCCGGCACGCAGTTCCATCGCGGCGAGCGTAGCCCGGCCATTCAAGTTGCGGTTCTCGACCTCATCGGCGAGTTCCAGCAGCAGCTTGCGGAGCTTCGCGGCGTCCTCCTTGCGGCCTAGCCAATGGAGCTGCCGCATGATGTCGGCGGCATACGTGAAGCGGTGGACTTGGATGCCTGCTCGTTCCGGCGAAGGGAGCTTGTTGTACCACTCGCGGTTGAAGACGGTCCCGGGCTCCGCACCGGCCAGCATCATTGCGCCGTCAAAATCGGAGCGATACGCCAGCAGACGGAAGGCAACGTTCGGATAGTCCTTGCGGAGGACTTCAATACCGTCCTCAGCTCGCTCGTTGAGCAAGAGTGCCTTGCCTGAAATCCACGCCTGTCCGACGTTCTGTATTGCCTGCTTGCGGAGGGCGGCAGCCGCTTTGTCGACTTCGGCCTGGTTGCCGGCGAGACGTTGCCAGGTGAGGACGCGCTCCCACGAGTCGGGCTGGGTGAGGTCAGGTTCCTTCACTCCAAACGGATCCCGGCTTTCCCATTCGAGTTTTGCGGCCGTCGTCCAGTTGCGGCTTTCAATCGCCTGTGCGAGCGACAGCTCTACGTGGTCGAGCTTTTCCGCGGCGGCAACGGCTGCCGGCAAGTCCCCTTTTGCTCGGAGCAGCCAGACGAGCTGCCGTCGAACGGCCTCGTCTTCCCGCTTCTCCAGGCTTTCCCTCAGTTTGACGGCCTGGTCCTCGGCCTTGCCGCGAAGGACCCAGAAGGCGGCCAGCCGCTGCATGGTGGGGTCGTCAATGGCGTTTTCCGTGAGAATTTGTTCGGCCTGGGCGTAGTCCTGCTTCGCAATGATCTGCGGCAGCATCCGGTCGAGCTCGCTGCGATAGAGCTCGCCGGCAAGTTGCTGAAAATTGGGATCCTTCTCCACCCGCAAGAGCTGCAGGATGATTTTCGATTCCCCTTTGTCCTTCAGCGACCGGACAATATTCAGTTTGACGCTCAAGTCCCCCTTGCGGAAGGTTTCCAGCAGTTTCGCCACGTCCGCAGGGGTCTCCGGCGTGATGCCATAACGGACCTTGTCGAGAATGCTCTGGGCCCGGAACTTCATTTCGAAGTCATCGCCGGCAGCCGCCTTTTCGAGGGTGGGAATGGCCGCCGGTCCGGCCCGCCAGAGAAAATCGGTCGCCTTCTCACGGACCTTGAAGTCGTCCGCAGCCAGGTCGCGTGCCGCCTGGGCAATCGCATCGGCGGAAGGAGCTTCCGCCTGGGAAAGAAGCAGCGAAACAACGAGAAAGGGAGCAGCAAGCATGAGAATTTCCCGCACGGCCACGGAAGAAGCCTCTTCCGAATGTACCTTCTCTCGAGGGGGATTCAAAGAATAGGCCAGCAGCCCTGGGCCTGAAACGGCATCCTTGACCACGCGGAAGGTCGTTCTTAGGATGCAACGGCACCTTCACCTCGACCGGTTCCGCTATGAGTAGCTCGTCCGAACAACCCGATGCCTGTGCTGGGCCGATGGCCACGGCCTTGGATGAGGGGATTTCGTCGGGTTCGCTCAAGCTGACTGTCGGCCCGGTGGACTTGCCGCGGATTGAACGGGCGGTGAGGGAAATCCTGGCCGCCGTGGGAGAGGATCCCAATCGCGAGGGGCTTTTGGAAACGCCGGCTCGCGTGGCCCGGATGTATGCCGAAATGTTTGCCGGACTGAAAGTGGATCCGCGACAGCACCTGGCGAAGGTATTCACGGAGGCTTACGACGAAGTGGTGCTCGTTCGAGACATTAGCTTTTGCAGTATGTGCGAGCACCATCTGCTGCCGTTCATGGGGCACGCCCATGTGGCGTACATTCCCGACGGCAAAGTGGTCGGTCTTTCCAAGCTGGCCCGCGTGGTGGAGGTGGTCTCCCGCCGTCCGCAAGTTCAAGAGCGCATGACGGAAGACATCGCCCAGATGCTGGTGGAAGAGCTCGGGGCCAAGGGAGTCGCCGTGGTCATCGAGGCCTCGCACAGTTGCATGACCATCCGCGGCATCAAGAAGCCTGGCAGCAGCATGGTCACTTCGGCCATGAAGGGGATTTTCCGCAGCAACGTTTCATCGCGTGCGGAAGTGATGCAGCTTATCTACGGGAACCGAAGGTAGGCCGTCTCTCCGAGACGGTCAGGAGTGGACGCGGCGCAACGGGGAGCGCGTTTCGCGAAAAGATTTTGCACGAAGGATTGAGTCAACTCCTGGCAGGTCACGGAGTGACAGCCTACTTTATGGACGCAATCTGGCAGATTCTCGTTGAGTTCCTTTTCCGCCTGACCTTCGGCATCGCGGTCTCGATGGCCATTACTCCCAGCCGCCTGGTGACGAGCGGCTTCTT
>JBKJNY010000053.1:0-35419 GCA_046593355.1 Pirellulaceae bacterium
CTTGAAACAGCCGGTCGAGAAAGATTTGTGCCTGCCCTTTTTCGTCCCCGGTAATGTGCCTGGCCGCCCAGGCGATGAACTCATTTAGGCGCTCGGCTCTCAAACCAGCCATGCTGGTAATCCCTTATCGCAGCAAGATGAATCTCAGTAAACTGCGGGGCATTCTAGCAAATGCTGCGATGTGAGGGGGCCAGTCCGACCTGAGCGAGTTTCGACTGCTACGGAATATAACTCCCCCTTATTACATGGTTCATCGCCAGCGTCGTGACCAGCGTCGTGACGGCGATGATGAAGGCGGGTTCCTGGTCGGCGGGGTAGACCTGCTTGAGCTCGCGGGCGCGCTGGGCGAGGTGCTGGATCAGGCGGCGGGTAGATTCGGGGAAGTGGCCGCTCCAGCGGTAGACGTTGGCGGAAAGTTCCTGTTCGAGTTTCAAAAGGAGATCAGCCGCGGAAAGGCGAGAGGCAACACTCGAAGCAGGATCCGGCTCGTCGAAATCCTGGAAGATGGCTTGCAGCGCGCCGTCGAGGCCGGGGGGGAGCGGGTCGCCGTCGATAGTGGCCGCGGCGCGGTAGTAGTCTTCGAGCGAGCTGGCCAGCTCGCTCACGTCTTCGTCCAACTCGGTCGCCGTCACCGGGGGGTCGCGGTCCTTGAGCAGCGCCATGAGCCGGTCGCAGTAGACGAGCTTCGCCCGAGCTTCTGGCCAATGGGCGTACGCCGTTCGCCAATTGTCGCGGGGGGTCATCCAGACGGCAAAAGTTTCCGCCCAGTCTTCATCGGGATGTTTTTGAGCGTACCAGCCCGGCAAGTGCCGCACGAACTTGCGGCTGAAGGGTTCGGGGCGGTAGGCCTCGGCGTAAGGCTGCGTGATGGAGCCAAAGCATTTGATCCATTCCTCCTGCTCGTAAAGCTGGTAGGCGTAGTTGACGACGTGTCCCATTTCATGCCGCAGATACCGCAGCAATTCGGCGGTTCCGACACCCTCCAAGTGGCCGACCCGCTCGGCGTGGACCGCCGTCAAATCCGGCCGGGCCAGATAGAAGGGAATGGCGATGGAGATGGTGCCGAAGGGGACCCCCCACTCCGTGGAAAGATAGAAGTGGGGCTTGAGCCGAATGATGCCGACCTTTTCCAACTCCTGCTGGAATTGCTTTAGGACCGGTTCAAGAGGCGTGCCGGCAATCGTCAGGCCCAGATCGCGGATGGACGTTGCGAGCAGGCGACCTGGCTCAAAAGTAGGTGTTTCTGCCATGGATTGCACATTTTTCATTGCTTCCGCCCGATTATAGCCGCTCACGGGAAACCGCGTCGGCACGGCGTTTGCGAATATAGTCCTGATCTGCAACATTCAAGCCGCAAGTGGACCTGGGCACTATGAATATCGTACTTCTGGCGTATCTGGAACCCGATGCCAAGGAACCGGACATCGTGGTGAAGCAGGTCGAGGCTGCCTTGCGCAGTCGCGGACATCAGACTTCGACTCTCGCCATTCATGACAATGTCGGGGAGCTAGTCGGCGAATTGCGCCGCCGCAAGCCGGACGCGATTTTCAACCTGGTGGAGTCCTTTGGGGCGGACATTCTGGGAGGGCTCATCGGCGTTACTGGCGTCCTGGACCTGCTGGAAATTCCCTATACGGGCGGCGGGCCGGGGGAGCTTTATTTGCAGGAGGATAAGACTCTCTCCAAGAAGCTGCTGGCGTATGAGAAGGTTCTCTACCCGGATTTTGCTTCGTTCTCTCCGGATGCCGATTTCGAAACCGGGGGCAAGCTGCGGCTGCCGCTGTTCGTGAAGCCGGCCAGGATGGATGCCTCCATCGGGATCGACGCAAAATCGCTCGTTCGCACGACGCAAGAGTTATTGGAGCGGGTCGCCAATATCCACGAGAAATTTGGGGATGCCGCGCTTGCGGAGGAGTATATCGAAGGGCGCGAGCTGTACGTCGGAATCTTGGGGAACCTAGAGCCGCAGGTTTTTCCGCCGGTGGAGATGGATTTCTCCGGCCTTCCCGAGGGTGCCCCGCAAATCGTCGATAACAAGGCCAAGTTCGACACGGACAGCCCGCAGTACAAGGGGACCAAATCGGTGATGGCGAAGCTGGAGCCGGAGCTCAAAGCCCGTGTGCAAAAGGTTGCCTTGGATGCCTACCGAGCCCTTCGCGTCCGCGACTATGGGCGGATTGACCTGCGGGTGGCGGAGAGTGGCGACATCTACGTCATCGAGGTCAACGCCAACTGCTACCTCGAAAAGGACGGCGAGTTCGCCATGGCCGCCAAAGCTGCGGACCTGGATTACGAAGCGCTGATCAGCCGCATCGTGGAATTGGCCCTGGAGCGCTGGCAGCAGCGGTCGAGCAACAAGGACAAGCGCCAGGCGGAGCAGGAAGCGACGGCGCTTGTGGAGACGACGGCTTAGCTTGGTGACTTCACAAAACCCCTTACCCCTGCCCTACTTCACCGTCACCACCACCGTCCCGCCCCGGCTGATGAGGTCGAGGCCGGCGGAGCGGGTGAGGTTGTGCAGGGCTTTGTCGGCACGGTTGGCGGATTCCATGAAGTCGGAGGGGTCGAATTTGGCGTCCTCCTTCTTCGTGCGGCGGAGGCCCGACCAGTTGCGGCTGACACCCTCAGAGTCCATCCCCTGGGTAAAGTTGAACGAATCGAGCAATTCGCGGGAGGCGTTCGACCGGATATTGCCGCATTGGGTAACGGCCCACAGAGGCAGCTCGCCGAGGGACGCGGGAATGAAGTCCAGCTCGATGCGGCCTGCTTCACTGACGATGCGGTGAGAATGTTTGGCAAGCGGTTTGGTCAGCTTCAGCCGGGTGTCGCCGAATTCGTTCCGTACGTCGATCCGGCCGGCTACATCCTGCACGTCCAAGTCCACACGGCAGAGCCAGGTCTGGAAGCTGCCGCCGATGTTCTTCACGGAGCAAGGGAGCGGGCGATAGAAGTGAATAATTTCTCGAGAGGTGCTTGAATTGGCGAGTTCGACCGTGCAGATGAATGAGACATCGCCGCTCACGTCTTCAATCGCGTGGATCGGGATGTTTCTCGCCGCCACCGAACCAGTGATGCCGCGGATGCGGGACTCGCTGTGATAATCGCGGTGGTGGGAATCATCCGCCGTGATCACGATTGCCACACAGTCGCCGCAGCATGGCCAGAACCGCTGCTCCGTGGTCATCAACCACCTTAAGGAATTCGTTGCGGTCGGCAGTGGTGGCCAAGGTCGCGCGTCCGTCTTGAGGCGTGGTTTCCCGAGGCTGTCCTCTGTCGCCAGGAGTGAGACCGGCCAAAGGGCAAGGCTGTTCGATGAAATTCTTGAAGTGGGGAGTGAATTCCTGCAAAGTGCTAGCAAATATTTTTCGCGGAGATTTGCGAACGGCCAACTCTCCGCCCTCACCCACCCTTAACGCCAAGTATTTTCTCCCTAAAAAGCGCTAAAATTTTTCTTTTAGTCGAAGCTTGACAGGGGAGCGCGGGGTTGAAGAATGGCACGAGTACCGAGTCTCAGGCAGGATTGAACTGTCTAGCAAAAAATACTTTTCTTAGCGAAGACACGCTCTTTGCAAAATACTCACGCCAACGAAGCGAAAGAAAGTAACAACCTGGGAAACTATTTGAACAAATTGGAATGCTTTGTCGTCCCATTGGAGGGGCACTCGGCTGCCGTGTAAAATCACGCAGCGGACGCAGCGGAAGCACTTTAGCAGCAAGAGGATACAACGATATGTCACTGGTTCCTTCGGCCGACCATGTCAAGCTCGCGGCCAGCTTCGACCTCCTTCGTGAACAACTTTTAGCGGAGAATAATCTTGACCGGCTGGGGAAGCCCTTGGCTTTTTGGGTCTTGCCGGATGACCGCCGGCTGCCGCTGGCATTTCTAGCACGGACCCTGCGCGAGCTGTTGTCCACCCGCTTTGCCGAACTGGCGGCCACTCCGGGGGTGGGGCAGAAGAAGATGGCCTCGCTGGTTGTACTTCTGCACCGAGCCGCCACGCAAAGTCCCGCGGAGCATCAGTTTCTCACCGAAATTGCTTCCGCAACATCCAGCCACGCACCGCCGGCGAATCTGGATCCCGACGCCTTCAACCCGGCCCTCGTTTCGGAGCTGATCTGGAGCCAGTGGAAAGACACCGTCCGCCTCCACGGCATTGGCACCGAGGAGCTCGGCCGGCTGGCTCCGTCGCTCCAGTCGCTGCCGACGGTCATCTGGGAATCGCCACTCGGCTTTTATCTCGACAAGTCGCTGGTGGAAATCCGCGAGCTCAAGACGCACGGCGAGAAGCGCGTGCTGGCCGTGTTGGAAGTCTTTCATGCGGTGCATCGCATGTTGGGCGGGGTCGGCAGCACCGGCCTGGCCGTCCGCCTTTCGCCGCGACTGATCGCCGAGGCTGAAGACTGGATGACGGAAGCGAAGGCGAGGGAAACCGCGCCGCGGCAGGAAGAGCTGGTGGAAAAACTCTGCGAGCCGGTGCTTAAGCAGTTGGAGATGGACGTCGGGACGACGGTGTGCGGCCTGGCCCGAGCCCGTCTGGGCGTGGGTGCTCCGCCCAAGAGCGTCCGCGAACAGTCGCGGGAAATGGGGGTCACGCGGGCCCGCATCTATCAACTGCTGGAAGACTGTCACCGTACCATGCACGTCCGCTGGCCGGAAGGAAAGCGGCTGCTGGATGAATTCGCGCAGCGAATGGATCAGCTCTATTCCACGGCGGATTCCGCGAACCTGTTGGGGAGCCTGCGCGAGCTGCTTTTCCCCCTCAAGTTCGACGCCCTGACTCCTCACCTGCTGGCTGAAGCCAGCGCCCCATGAAGCGTGAACCGCCGGTATTGGAAACTCCGGCAGAATGCCCGTGTGGCGTTCAATCGCTAGTTGTCTTCAATCGCCCAGTCACGTTCGCCGCTGCTCTACGGAAGACTCTCGTCTTCCGCTAGAATTCTCGTGGCAGAAAAACAATTCTCATCAGGAGCCTCCGCATGACCCCCGAACAGAAAGTCAAAGAACTGGGCATCGAATTCCCCGAACAGCAAAAGGGATATCTCAACCTCTGCTGCCGCGCGGGGAACCTCTATTTCCTGTCGGGCCACGTCAGCGACATGAAAGGGATCCTCGGGACCAATCTCTCGGTCGAGGAAGGCAAGAAAGCCGCCCGCGAATGCGCGGTCAAGCTCCTGCGGAGCGTCCGCCAGGCCAACGGCACGCTGGACGGGCTGCGGATTATCAAGCTGCTCGGCTGCGTCTATTCCGCCCACCAGTTCACCGACCAGCACCTGGTCATCAACGGCGCGTCTGACCTGTTCCACGAAATCTTCGGCAAAGACGGCGACGGCTACCACGCCCGCAGCGCCCTCGGCTTCGCGGCCTTACCCACGGGTGCCGCGGTGGAGGTGGAGGCGATTATTGAGATTAAGCATGCGTAGAGGAGTTCATTCATAAATGCAAGAGTTGGACGGAAGAGAATTGGGAGCGATACGAACGGATCACCGGCAAGCAACGGCCGGAGTTTTTCAGAACGAGGACCGATGAAGGAGTGGATGTCTTGGCCAAGGATAGCTTCGCAAAAGATGGCGGGGGCAATGGGGACGAATAGCGCGGTATTCACGACTCAGTACTCAGTACTCAGTACTCAGTACTCAGTACTCAGTACGAAGCACAAGCAGCGACAAAAGAACCGCTCTCGTGACGCACTGGAGCCGAGAACACGTAGCCAATTGGTCCCGGAACACCGCCCGACCTTCTATCTCTCCCTCGCCTGCTCGCTGCTCGGCGGCCTCCTCCTGTGGGCCGCTTTTCCACCTCTCAATGTGTGGCCCATTGCCTGGCTATCGCCGCTGCCGTGGCTGTATCTGATTCTCCGCCCCCAGCCGATGACGCGGTGGGCGTATTTCGGCATCTGGCTCGGCGGTTTCGTCCATTGGTTGTTGATGCTGCAAGGGATTCGTCTCGCCCATCTGCTTCTCTACCCTGGGTGGATGATCCTGGCCGCTTATCTCGCGGTCTATGTGCCGCTCTTTATCGGCCTTTGCCGGGTTGCGCAGCGACTGCGTATTTCGGTCGTGCTGGCCGCGCCAGTTGTTTGGGTTGGGTTAGAGCTCGCCCGCGGCTACATCGTCACCGGTTTTTCCGCGGGCCTGCTCAGTCATTCGCAAACCGATTGGCCAGCGCTATTACAGATTGCGGACATTTTCGGCGCGTACGGCGTGAGCTTCCTCATGATGCTTGTGGCGGCGGCTGTCGCGAGAGCCTTTTTTGGGAGTAGTCGCGTCTACTGGCCGATCATACCCGCGGCAGCAGCCCTGATCCTGGCGCTCGGCTACGGCTCGATGCGTCTTGCCGAGACTCCCCCCGGAACAGCCCGGCTGCCGCTGCTGGTCGCTCTGATTCAGGGATCGCGCGACGTCCATATCGACATGGACTTTCAGCAAGGGATGGAGCGGATGCAGCATTATTCGGAATTGACGAAACAAGCCCGCCACGATTACGGAAAACTCGACCTGGTCATCTGGCCGGAATCGATGTTCGTGCAGCCGAAAATTGTGCTCTCCCCTGGTGCGAAAATTCCCGCACACGAAGCAGAGTTTGTGGAGCATTCTCGCCGCGAGTTTCCCCAGGCTGTCCGGCAGGCAGCTCAAATGCTGAACGAGCAGGATGCTCCAGGCGCGGATGTCCCGACCCTGTTCTACTTTTGCACTTCCACACTTGATTACGGCCCGGACCGCCGCCGGGTCTACAACTCCGCGCTGTTGGCGAATGAAAACGGAGAAGTCGTCAGCCGGTATGACAAAACGCATGCCGTCATGTTCGGCGAATACGTTCCCTTCGCCGGCTGGTTCCCTTGGGTTTACGACATCATTCCCATCGAAGGAATGACCGAAGGCGACCAGCCGGCCGCGGCCAACGTCAAGGGAATGAACTTCAGCCCCAATATCTGTTTTGAAAGCACCGTCCCCCACCTGATCCGCTCCCAGGTGCTGGAGCTTGAGAAACAGGGGACTCCGGTGGACGTGCTCGTCAACCTCACCAATGACGGCTGGTTTTATGGATCTTCGATTCTCGATCTGCACCTCAAATGCGGCGTCTTTCGAGCGATTGAGAATCGCCGGCCGCTGGTCATCGCCGCCAACACGGGCATTTCCGCCAATATCGAAGGGAGCGGCCGGATCATCAATCGCGGTCCCAGGCGAAAACCTGAGGTTCTCGTGGTCACGGTTCAACCTGATGGCCGCACACCCCTTTATCACACACTGGGTGACTGGCCGGCTATTGGGTGCTCTGGGGCGTGCCTGCTGCTGATGACCGCAGGGCTGATCTTGCGGCGGCGGGACAGGAAACCTGGACCGGAAACCGGGAATAGTGTCGCCCTCCGCTCACGAATCTGAACGTAGCGGCGACAAAGTGTGAGAAATGCGGGCTCGGTACGTGCAGCCGCTCAATCGGGGGGGATGCAGTGGGAGCCAGCGGTTCCGGTAATTCAAGCCGCTAACCCGCCCCATGCTCCCCAACCCTCCAAAATTAAAGCCGTTTCGTTGACATTTGCAATTCGGGGTAATTATACTGGCCTCCAGGGTCGTCCGAAGTTGTTGCCGTCGCCCGTTCTGCGCGACTTCCGGCACGCCTCTAACGAACTCAGGCCGCCTTCGCCTCCGGGCCACGTTTAGCTCAAGGATTCGCTCGCCATGACACTTGTCGGCAAAATCTTTACGGTGCTCATCTTCATCATGAGCCTGGTGTTCATGTCCTTTGCCGTGATGGTCTTCGCCACCCATCAAAATTGGCGGGACATGGTGAAAAGCACCGACTCCAGCAAGCCTGGGCTCGAACAAAAGCTGCTCAATACGACGGCAGTGCTCAATGCCAACAAGCAAGAGCATGAGCGGACCAAGCAGCAGCTCGCGCTGGAGCAGGCGTCTCGCCGCCAGGCGCTCGCCGCCCAGCAAACCCGCCTGAACAACGCGGAAAAGAATGAGAGCGATCTGACAAAGCAGTTAAACGACGCGAGCGCCGCTCTCACCAATGAAGTCATAAAGTTTCAGATTTCCCAAAAGCGTCTGACCGATCTCGAAAAAGAAATCCAGATACTCCGCAAGGAAACGCAGCTTGCACAGCTCGACCGTGACATGCAGTTTTCCAAGGTGGTCGAGTTGACCGACCGACTGAATCAGGACGAAGTAAAGCGGCAAGCTCTGGAAGAGCGGGCCAATCAGCTCAACTTGCAGCTCGCCCAGATGTCGATGGTGATGAAGCACCACGGCCTGGATGTCAACTCGCTCGTCTCCAGTTTGGAGCCAATCAACCTTACCGGCCTCGTGCTTGTCGTCGGCGACAAGGATCTCGTGGAAATCTCCGTTGGCAAGGATGACGGTCTGCGGGAAGGGCACGTCATGGAGATCTATCGCGGAGACACCTACATTGGCCAAATCAAAATCATGAAGGTCGCTCCGGATCGGGCAGTGGGCCAGATCAACAAGGACCTCAAACGGGGCCAGGTGCGGAAGGGAGATCATGTCACTACCAAGTTCAGCTAATCCCATCGTACCGGCTCAAAAGCAGCCCACGAATATTTACACGATGATGCTCATGCTCTCGCTGATTTGCATCATCACCGCCACCGTGCTGCTGGCGATGGAACTCAAGCGTTTCGAGCCGGCTCCCTGGTGGAGCGTGCCGGCTGCGCCCAACGTGCAGTAGCCGACGGTAGGGTGCATGAGCGTCAGCGAAATGCACGCGGGCACCATTGGTCGTCATCTCAAGGCAGGCCTTTCGCCTGCCTTTTTCATGCGCCAAAAGGAAAGCCGGTAGCCGCGCAAAAGTCCCTGCGCATCAACGACTTACGGCAGCGGACTCAGCTAGCCTACCCGTTGTGATTCAGGCTAAAAAATGATAAACTGGCGGCTTGAATTTCTTCCTGATTTTGGCTCTGTTTTCGCGGTTTTTTGAAGCTCTCCAAGAGAGCTTCCGCCGCAGCTGGAAAGGACTCTGTTTTGTCGTCCGACCCCAATTTGCCTGACGATCCAGTCCCCCCCAATCCTCCCGGCGATCCTCCCCCTGGGGCGACTCCTCCTGGCCGCAATGGCAAAGACGGCCTCATCCTCGATCAGCCGATTGAAGACGAGCTCAAGGAGAGCTACCTGACGTACGCCATGAGCGTTATCGTCAGCCGAGCCTTGCCGGACGCTCGGGACGGCCTCAAGCCTTCGCAGCGCCGCATCCTGGTCGCCATGAACGACCTGAACCTCGGCCCCACCGCCAGCCGCACAAAATGCGCGAAGATTTGCGGCGAGACGATGGGCAACTACCATCCGCACGGCGAAAGCGTCATTTATCCCACGCTCGTCCGCATGGCCCAGGAGTGGAACACGCGGCACGTCCTCATCGACAAGCAAGGCAACTTCGGCTCCATCGCCGGCATGCCGCCGGCGGCCATGCGGTATACCGAAGCCCGCATGTCCCCCATTGCCGCCTTGATGCTGGAGGATCTGGAGCGGGATACGGTTGATCTCGTCCCTACTTACGACGAGCGGCTCCGCGAGCCGACCGTCCTGCCGAGCAAGTTTCCAAACCTGCTGGTGAACGGCACGCAGGGAATCGCCGTGGGCATGGCGACCAGCATCCCGCCGCACAACCTGCGGGAAATCTGCGACGCCCTGATCCGCGTCATCGACGAGCCCGATGTCTCCATCGACGAATTGATGGAAATCGTCCCCGGCCCGGATTTTCCCACCGGCGGCATGATCTGCGGCCGCAGCGGCCTGCGCCGCGGCTATCTTACCGGTCGCGGCAACGTGGTGCTTCGCTCGCGGGCTCGGATCGAAGAATACAAAAAGGACCGCTACCGCATCGTCGTCAGCGAAATCCCCTACCAGCAATCGCGCGACGGCGTGCTGGAGAAAATCAAGGAGCTGATCAACGACGAGCGGATCAAGGGCATCTCCGAAGTTACGGACATCAGCGATCTCAACCATCCGGTCCACATCCTGATTGACATCAAGCGGGACTCCGACCCGGAAGTTGTTCTCAATCAGCTCTATCAGTTCTCGCCGCTGCAAGACACGTTCTCCATCATTCTGCTGGCCCTTGTCGACGGCAAACCGCGAGAATGCACGCTCAAGCAATTGCTGGAAGAATACCTGCGGCACCGGGTCGTCGTCATCCGCCGCCGCACGCAGTTCCTGCTCGCCAAGGCCCGCCGGCGCAAGCACACCGTGGAAGGACTGCTCCTCGCCCTGGCCAATATCGACGAGATTATCCGCATCATCCGGGCCTCCAAAACGCAGGCCGAAGCCAAGCTTGGTCTGATGGGCGTGGAAGCCCCGGCCGCGCTGATGCAGCGGGCGCTGGGCGACGCCGGCTTCAAAATCTTTCAAGACGAGCGGGGCGTTGCCGACGTCTACCGCCTGACTGCCGTGCAGAGCGAGGCCATCCTCCGGATGACCCTCGGCCAGCTTGTCAATCTCGAGCAGGAACGGCTGTCGGGGGAACATGCGGAGCTGCTCACGGAAATCTTGGAGCTGCTGCGGATTCTCGGGGACGAGGCCAACATCCGGGCGATTATCCGCGACGATCTGCTGGAGATCAAGAAGAAGCACGGCGACGACCGGCGGACGGAGCTCAGCGGCGACGAGATCGGCAGCGTCAACCTGGAAGACCTGATAACGGAAGAGACGATGGTCGTCTCCCTCAGCCACAAGGGTTACATCAAACGGACCCCCGCCAGCACCTACCGGGCCCAGCGCCGCGGCGGCAAGGGAATGAAAGGGGCCAAGACCGACGAGGAAGATCCGATTCAGCATCTCTTCGTCGCCAGCACGCACGCCCACTTGCTGTTCTTCACCAACAAGGGAAAAGTCTACTGGCAAAAAGTCTACGACGTCCCCGAGCTCAACCGCGACAGCAAGGGGCGGGCGATCGTGAATCTGCTCAATATGACCGAAGGGGAAAAAATCGCGGAATGCATCGCCATTCGGGACTTCAACTTGCCCGGCCGCTTCCTGATCATGGCCACGCGCGGCGGGCTGGTGAAAAAGACCGCTCTGGAAGCCTACAGCCGTCCCAAACGGGGCGGAATCATAGCCATCAACCTGAAGCCGGAAGATGAGCTCGTCGATGTTGCCATCGTCGGACCCGGCGATGAGATTGTGCTCTCGAGCGCGCGGGGTCAGGCGATCCGCTTTCGCGAATCGAAAGTGCGGGCGGTCGGGCGGGATTCCAGTGGCGTCAAGGGCATCCGCCTGAAGGCCGGCGATGCCGTCGTCGGCATGGTCATTGCCGACCCCCAGGCCACGCTGCTCACGGTCAGCGAGAAAGGCTTTGGAAAGCGCACCCCGTTTGGCCCGAACTCCGCGACGGATGGTCCCGAAGAGCCGGAAAGTGAAATCGAGGGCGAAACCGAGACCGAAGAATCCGCAGTCGCTGATTCCGCCGCGCCCGAGGAACCAGAGAGTGAATCGCCCGAGCAGGAAGTCGGCGCAGAGGGAAACGGCGTCGAGGGAGAAGAGCGCACCTCTTCGTCCCATCGCTATCCCACCAAGGGGCGAGGCGGGGGCGGGGTACGCGACATGAAGACCAGCCAGCGCAACGGCCCTGTGATCAGCATTGTCGCCGTCAGCGAACAAGACGAGCTCATCATGATGACCGCTCGCGGCAAGATTCAGCGGATCCGCGCTGCCGACATCGGTGTCAAGGGGCGGAATACCCAAGGCGTTCGCATTATGAGCATGGACGAGGGAGACACCTTGGTCGCCATCGTGCCGGTGCCGCAGGAAGAGGGAGGAGAGGAAATGACGAAGTCCGAATGACGAATGGCGAATGATTTTGCCTACAAGTCGTCAATTCGTCATTCGCCATTCGAGTTTCGTCATTCAGAGTTAAGGCTCCAATCCGAGGCGGCCCTTTCAATCGATACGTTCATTTTTCTTGAGGAAAGCTCCCCATGAAGCTCGCCATGATCGGCACCGGCTATGTCGGGCTCGTCACCGGAACTTGCCTGGCCGAGAGCGGCAACGAAGTGGCCTGTGTCGACATCGATTTGGCCAAGATCGAGCGGCTGCGGCAGGGGGATATCCCCATCTATGAACCGGGACTTTCCGAGTTGGTGGTGCGAAACGCTGCCCAAGGGCGGCTGCGCTTTACGGCGGACTGTCAGGAGGCGGTGACGGAGGCCCGGCTGGTTTTTATCGCGGTGGGGACGCCGCAGGATGAGAAGGGGGCGGCGGACCTGAAATACGTCATGGGGGCGGTCGCCGCAATCGCGCCGCATCTTCGCGAAGATGCCGTGGTGGTCATCAAGAGCACGGTCCCCGTCGGCACGAATGTCAAAGTGGCTCATCGGCTCCAGGAGCTTGCGGCCCAATCGACGGACGTGGCGAGCAACCCAGAATTTCTCAAGGAAGGGGCCGCCATCGACGACTTTCAGCGCCCCGACCGCGTCGTGATCGGCGTCCGGACGGAAAATGCCAAACGCCTCCTTTCCCAGCTCTATCGGCCCTTCCTGCGAACGTCCAATCCGCTGCTCTCCATGACCCCCGAAAGCGCGGAGTTGACCAAGTACGTGGCCAATGCCATGCTGGCCGCCAAAATCAGCTTCATCAACGAGATGGCCAATCTTTGCGAGCGCAAAGGAGGAGACATCAACGACGTGCGGCAGGGGATCGGCCACGACCAGCGGATCGGCTTTCAGTTCCTCTTTCCCGGCGTCGGCTACGGCGGCAGTTGTTTTCCCAAGGACATTCGGGCGCTGGCCCAGATGGAGCGGGAAGTCGGCATGGAGCCGCGGATGCTCGAAGCCATCGACGCAATCAACACCGCCCAGAAGCAGACGCTGATTCAAAAAATCGAGAAGCACTTCGGCGGGCCCCCCAAAGGGAAAACCATCGCTGTCTGGGGACTCGCCTTCAAACCCCGCACCGACGACATCCGCGAAGCTCCCGCCCTGGTCCTCATCGACTATCTGCTGAAAAGCGGCGCTCGCGTCCAGACACACGACCCCGAAGCGATGCCCAACGTGAAGAAGGAATACGCCGCGAGAAAAGACCTCGGCAATCTCGACCAGCGGCTTCTCTTCGCCGATCAGCCGCTGAATTGCCTGGAAGGGGCCGACGCCCTGGCCATCAACACCGAATGGAATGTCTTCCGCAACCCCGATTTCGACCAGATGAAGACGCTGCTCAAAGCGCCGCTCATCTTCGACGGCCGCAACCTCTACTCCGCGGAGACGATGCGGGAATATGGCTTTACGTACTATTCCATCGGGCGGGCGGCGGTGAAGCCGTAGGAACAAGAGTAGGAGGACAAAGCAGATGCTAAAAGGCAAATACTAAATGCTAAATTTGACGGTACTCAGTACTCAGTACATAGTACTTAGTACATACCATTCATCTCCCGATGCAATACAAACTCTTCTTCCCCCGGATGTAAATCCGCCCCTCGCTTACCGCCGGTGAAGCGATGGTTTCGTCATCGAGTTTGTTCTCCAGCAGCTTGTCGAAGCGGGGACTGGCGGAGATGACGGTGCAGAGGCCGTCGATGTTGAGGAAGTAAATGCGGCCTTCGGCGGCGAGGGGGGAGGCTTTGTAGCCCCCCTTGAGCCGCTGTTTCCATTGCAGGTGGCCGGTCGGGAGATCGATGCAGCGGGCGATGCCGTCGTCGGTGATGGTGAAGAGCAGCTCGTTCCAAATGACCGGAGAGCAGGAGTCCGGCGAACCTTCGTCGTATTGCCAGATCATGTCCCGCGGCGAGAGCTCGCCGGTTTTGCTCGGCCGCACGGCGACGAGCGGCTTTTTGAGGCCGCGGGTGGCGAAGATCGTGTCGCCGCTGGCGGTGGGGCTGTTCACCGTCCGCCCGCCGAAGAGTCCCGGCAGAAACCAAAGCTGTTTGCCGCTGGCAGGATCATAGGCGTCGAGTTGATTCCCTCCCATCACGACCAGTTGCTGTTGGCCGCCGATGGATGCCAGCAGCGGTGTGGTGTAGGCGTCGCACTCCTCCGCTTTCGCCTGCGTATTGCGAGAGATTTTCCACCGCTGCTTGCCGGAGAGTAAGTCGTGGCTAACCAGGTAACTCTCCACCGGTTTGTCTTGCAGGTCCGCCAGCGAGTCTTGCAGGCAGACCGAAATGACCTGGTCCTTGAACAGCACCGGGCTGTTGGCGTGGCCATACCAGCAGGTGTAGGTGCCGTGGTCATCCTGCAGATTCCGCTTCCAGAGTTGCTTGCCGTCCAAGTCGTAAGCGGCCAGGTCTCCGTTACCGAAGTGGACGACCACCGTTTTGCCGTCCGTCACGGGGGAAGGGCTGGCCACGCTGTAATACTGATGGAATTTGAGCTTGCTCCGCCGCGGCCCTTCGCGAGTATCTTCGCCGCTGCCAACTTCCTGCTTCCAGACCAATTTGCCATCGGTCTTGTCCAGCCGCAGCAACAGGAGCTTGTTGTCGGCGGAAAGGCCTGTCACAAAGACGGCGTCCTTCCAGATCGTCGGCGTGCTCGTCCCCGTGCCCGGCAGCGGCACTTTCCACACCAGACCGCGCTGCTCATTCCAGACAATCGGCAGATCCTTCTCGCCGCTTACTCCCGTGCCCGCTGGCCCGCGCCACTGCGGCCAGTTTTCGGCAAACACTGGCGTTGCACTCCAGTGGCCTGCCCAATGAAGCGCCACGAAAACACAAATAATCAATCGAGTCTGGAGTTGTAGCATCGTTGTTCCGAGGAGTTCTCACACAGGAGCACGGAGGCACAGAGGGGTGGGGAAAACGATTGACGTATGGTGCCCACCGGCCCTGATCTTATCATTTTGCCATCCATCATTCTGCCATCTTCCCCTTCTTCTCCGTGCCTCCGTGCCCCTGTGTGAGATTCCCTTGCGATTGACTCTTTGAGGTTACGTGCTCCCTCGCTCTTTACAACGTCGTTACCAGCCGGCCTCTTCGTCGCGATTAGAATTCCGAGTATCCCAGCCCGGTATCCAACCCCTCGCAGTCGGAGAACTTCTCATGCGCCGCCGCTTGTTCCTCGCCACTTTCGCTTTGCCGCTGCTGCTGGCAAATCCCGTTCAGCAACTCTCCGCTGCCGATCCCAAGGCCAGCGAGCTCGACCTCAAGACCGAGCGGGTGATCATCTTCAAGGATGGCTACTGCCTGTTCATCAAGAAAGCGGCGTTCACCACGGACAAGAACGGCGAGGCCTTTACCGATGATGTCCCCGATGCGGCCGTCCTCGGCTCCTTCTGGGCGATCCCGGAGGAAGGACGGCTGGTATCGATGCAGGCGGGCTGGAAGACCACCGAGGAAACCAAGGACAAGGAAACGATTTGCAAGGAAACCATTGAAATCCTGCTGGCGAACAAGGGAAAGCAGGCCAAAATCGAGCTGCATGACAAAACGGTCTTGAGTGGCACGATCCGCGAAGTGCTGGTCGAAAAGACGCCGACCCTCCTCGCCGAACCGCAGCTTGAGGCGCTCGATATTTCGGCGTTCTCGGCTTCGGCCATTCCCCGAGGCGCCCGCCGCCGCCCCCTTCGTCCTGAGTCAACGGAGACCCACACGCTCACGACCATCAGCGGCGCGAACTTCGTCCTGCGGACCGACGACGGCGACGTGTTTCTGAGCGCGGGAAGCGTCCGCTCGGTTTCCATCAAGGATATGAAGACGACGTTGGCCAAATCGATGAAAACCACGCGCCGCGCCAAGCGGTTGACTTTCAAGTTTCCCGAGGGTGAGAAAAAACAGACGCTGTCGGTTATGTACTTTCGCCCCGGCATCCGCTGGATTCCGACCTACCGCATCGACTTGCGGCAGAAAGACGGAAAAAACATGGCGCAGGTTTCCTTGCAGGCGGAGATTCTCAACGAGGCGGAAGATCTGCATGATGTGCCGCTCGATATCGTCGTCGGCGTGCCGAACTTTCGCTTCAAGGGCACGCCGAGCCCGCTGATTCTGGAAACCACGCTACGGAATGCTCTCGCCGAAGCCGCCCCCGACATCATGGGGCAGGGGAACAACAGTTTCAGCAATGCGATGTATAGCCAGCGGAGCGGCGAATTTCGCCGGACCGCCGCCCAAGCCAACGCTGCCGCGGAAGGAGGCATCGTGAACCTGCCGGGCGAATTGACCGCCACCGGCACGCAGGATCTGTTCGTCTATAAACTGCCGAAACTCAATCTCGACAAGGGGGACCGTTCGGCGGTGCCGATCTTCACCACCGACGCTCCTTACAAGGATATTTACACCTGGGACGTGCATGTCGCCCGGAACGATGTGGAGGCCGCACCGAGCGGCGCGGGCATCTCTTCGCCGCTGACGCTCAGCAAGAACGAAGTCTGGCATCAGGTCGTCATCAGCAATAATACCAACCTGCCCTGGACCACCGGCGCGGCCATGATTACGGAAGGCCAGCAGCCGCTCGCCCAGGAGCTGCTGACTTACACGCCGCCGAAGGACGAATGCCGCGTTCCCGTGACCGTCTCGATCGATACCCGCGGTAGCTTCGAGGAAAAGGAGATCGGCCGCGATCTCAAGGCCCTGCACTGGAGCGGTTACGATTATGCTCGCATTGAGAAGGAAGCGTCGGTACATCTGTGCAACAACAAAAAGGTGGCCATCGAAACCGAGATTACGCTCCGCGTCGGGGGCAAGGTGACCAAGGCCGACGCGGAGGGCGCGATCCTGCTGTCCGCATTCCGTAACGAAGACTGGCAGAATTACCAAGGGCATCCCGCCGTCAACAACAGTTCGGTCGTGACCTGGAAAGTGAAGCTCAAGCCGGGCGACAATTTCGAGCCGAAGGTGACATATCATTACTTCGCGCGGCACTAGACGCAGTGCCTAAAATTGGGCGAATTGCTAGTCCGCTTGCCCTGTGGTTGGGCAAGCGGACTTTTTTCTTAAGAAATAGCAGGCCAATCATGCCTGAGGGACATTTTGATGGCTAATGCACGCTAACAAGTTTCCACATAACGGCTTGCGCCGCAAGTCCGCCATTAGGAGTGTGCCACTATCTTCCCACTTTGGCGTCAATTCCGGCGCAATGGAAAAGCCGGCCCTCCATTGCCCAAAAATTGTGCGGATGTCCTGGTAAGTTCGTTGACATCAGGCATGGCCCCATTTAGCATGGAATCGTTCGTTTTTTCTTACCGCTCTCCCGCGGCTCGACATCCGTCCGCCGTGAAACGAAGGGGCTCGTTTGGCTAGTCCATCGCGCAGTGGAGTATTCAACAAGGCGACGGACCGCCGTGCCCTGAGGTTTACGGAAAGCGTCAGCTTCGACCACCGACTCTACGCGCAGGACGTGCAAGGATCCATTGCCCACGCCCAGATGCTGGCGAAGGTCGGACTGCTGAGTGAGGACGAGTGCCGCCGGATTTGCGAGACCTTGACCGACATTCGGGATGAAATCGCCGCCGGCAACTTTGAGCTGCGGATCGAGCTCGAAGACATCCACATGCACATCGAGCAGGCGCTGATCGACCGCCTGGGGGATGTCGGCCGTAAGCTCCATACCGGCCGCAGTCGCAATGACCAGGTTTCCACCGATCTGCGATTGTGGGTGCGAGATGCTCTTGATCGCGTTGATGCCCGACTTGTCGATTTACAGAAGGCCTTCGTCAATCGCTGCGATGGCGACTTGGACGTCATTCTTCCCGGCTATACCCACCTACAACGGGCCCAGCCGGTGCTCGCGCCTCATTACTGGCTGGCCTACTGCGAAAAGTTGGAGCGGGATCGGGGCCGTCTGCGCGATTGCCGTCGGCGGGTGAACATTTCCAGCCTCGGCGCAGCGGCGCTCGCCGGAACTTCGCTCCCCATCGACCGCCACGACGTTGCGGAGCGTCTCGGCTTTGAGGACGTGGGGGCGAACAGCCTGGACATCTCCAGCGACCGGGATTTTGTGCTCGAAGCCGCCTTCACGCTCTCGCTGATTGCCGCCCATCTGAGCACCTGGGCCGAGGAGTGGATTCTGTGGAGCACCACCGAGTTTGGCTTCCTCAAGCTGCCGCAGGAATTCTGCACCGGCTCGTCGATCATGCCGCAGAAGATCAATCCGGACGTGCTGGAATTGACGCGCGGCAAATCGGCCCGCGTCATTGGCAACCTGCAAGCGCTGCTGGTGCTGGTGAAGGGCCTGCCGCTGGCCTACAACCGCGATTTGCAGGAAGACAAGGAAGCAATCTTCGACTCCTTTGACACCGTCGAGCTTTGTCTGGAACTGGCAGCTCCGCTGGTTGTCGGCGCGAGCCTGAACCGTGAAGGGATTGCGGCCAAGCTGGACCAAGGGCACCTCGACGCGACTACGCTGATGGAATACCTCATCTTGCGCGATATCCCGCAGCGGACAGCTCATCACTTGATCGGCGACTTGGTTCGCAGAGCCAGCGAAAAGGGAGTCCGCCTGGCCGACCTGTCGCTGGCCGAGTTTCAAGCCGCCGATCCGAGCCTCGACAAATCCGTTTATGAATGTCTGGGCGTGGACAACGTTGTCGCGTCCTTTCGCAGCTACGGTTCCACAGCGCCGACTGAAGTTCGCAAGCAGATTGAGATTTGGAAGAAGAAGTTGAAGTAACACCACGACGTACATCCTGGACGCTCCGCGAGTCAACTTATGTCCCTTTTTACTCATCCCTGGCCCTTCTCTCTCAAGGTTGCCGTTGCTGTGTGCGCGCTGGGAATCGTCGCACTTTCGCTCGCCGCGCAAGATCCGCCGGCCGGCAAAGCAGTGGAAGAAGATCCGTTCGGCAAGAAAGCGCCCGGCGACAAGGGAGCCAAGGAAGGGCCCGAGGTCAAGACAACCTTCGACCGCACCCGGATCCAGGGTCTGATCAACCAGGATCCGCTCATCCTGCGGCACCTGCGGGAGTCCAACCCCACGACTCCCGAGCAGCTCATGGTAGCGGCGGAAATCACGTTGAAGGTTGAATCCTTCGCGGAGTGCAAGGCGTTTCTCAAGAAGTTCCTGGAAACCAAGGCGGATGACGCCACGATGGCCGGCATTGCTGCCCGCCGCGGTTCGGAAATCCTGCTGCGGCTCAGCCGGCACAAGGACGTGCAGCCGGAGGGAAAGCAGGTCGCCCTGGCCGTGCTGACCGCGGCGGACAGAGTGGTTAAGGATCCGGCTCGGATTGACCGCCTGATTGTCGAGCTCGGCGACCCGGATGCGGGCAAGCGGGAGATCGCCGCCAACGACCTGGCCCAGGCCGGGGTTTACGCCGTGGTGCCGCTCATCACCGCGTTTGGCGATCCGGCCCGCGCCAAGGACTTTCCCGTTATTCAGAACGTGCTGGTCCGCCTGAAAATCGTTTCCGAAGGTCCGCTGTTGGCCGCGCTGGACTCCCCGGACGAAACCCAAAGGGTCAACGCGATTAGCACGCTTGGCTATCTTGACTCGAAAAAGGCTGTGCCCCACCTGGTGCGCCCGGCCGTCGATCCAAAAGGCTCCGCCGCAATCCAGAAAGTGGCGAGACAAGCTTTGATGCGACTCGTAAACACCGTTCCGACCGCGGCCGATGCGGAAAAGTATCTCCATCGCCGTCTAATTGCCTTTCTCGCCGCGGCGGACGTGCTTTCGCAGGATCTGGGCGACGTTGTTGAAACTTGGCGGTGGGACGCTGATCAGAAGGTGCCGGTGCCGCTTATGTTGCCCAAGAGCGACGCTAATCTGCTGCTGGCCACGCGACTGGCGGAAGACCTCCATGCCATCGCCCCGAAGGATCAATACCTCCGCCTGCGCGTGATGACGCGCCTGGAGCTCGAAAAGATCGTGGGCGGTCTCGACAAGCCGCTTACCCGCGGAGCCGGGAGCGCTTTCGAAATAGCCTCCCAGGCCGGCGAAAACGCCGTGAACGAGATCCTCAGCGAAGCCGTGAAGCAGAACCGACTGGCTGCCGCGGTCGCCGCCTGCGAGGTGCTGGGGGAAATCGGCCATGCCCGCCTGCTGGTGGCCCCGGCCGGCCAGGAATCACCGCTGGCGCAGATGCTCCTGCATCCCGATCATCGACTCCGCTTTGCCGCGGCCATGGCCATCGTGAAGCTGAATCCCACGGTCTCCTTTCCCGGTGCCAGCCACGTGACCGATACGCTGGCGTACTATGCCTCGACCTCGGGCTCGCGGCGCGTGCTGGTCGGCCACCCGCGGGCCGATGACGGGCAAACGCTCGTCGGCTTCATGAACGAATTCGACTATCAAGCGGAAGCGACTTACACCGGCAAGGGGCTGCTGCAATTTGCCGTCGCCAGTCCGGATTACGACTTCATCCTGATCAGTGACGCGATCGACTCGCCCCCCGTGACGGAGCTCGTGCAACTGCTGCGCAAGGATTTCCGCACGGCCCGGCTCCCCATCGGCGTGATGGCCCGCGGCGAGCGTCTGGACAAAATGAAGGCTGCCTTGGAGGACGACACCTTGACCACGGTTTTCCCGCGGATTCACGACAGCGAAACTGCTGGCTTTGAAGTTTCTCGGCTGGTCGCACTCGCCTCGCGCAACCTGATGACCCCCGATGAACGGGTGGACCAGGCTGCCACAGCGCTCGACGCACTGGCGTTCCTGGCCGACCGCCCCGAACCTCAGCCGGTCTACGACCTGGTCCGACATGAAGCATCCATCATCCGCGCCCTTACCGCGCCGGGCCTTTCCGCCGAAGCTGCCAAGGTGCTCGGCCGCCTCGCCACGCCCAAGTGCCAGACTGCCCTCGTCGACTTCATCAGCCAGCACGCCCGCCCGATCGAGGATCGCCAGGCCGCAGCCGCAGCCTTGGATGCGGCGGTCGCCCGCCGCGGCACGTTGCTCACCAAAGCACAGATCCTGTTGCAGTACGACCGGTACAACAGCAGCGCGACCCTCGATCCAGAGACGCAAGCGGTCCTGGGCCATGTGCTGGATACGCTGGAGTCGCAAAAGGAGAAGAAGTAATCGGAGTAGGGTGCATGAGCGTCAGCGAAATGCACGCGTATTGCGGCCGCAATGGCAGCAATCACCTATTCCAGTTTTGACCCACATGGCGAGTGCATTTCGCTAACGCTCATGCACCCTACAAATCAAATCCGTAATTGAAATCGGGCGCGGCTAAGGACGTGCCTCCCCATTTCCATGTCCGCCAACAACAACCAAAAACCCGCTTCCCTCGGCCCTCCCATCCCGAGCCTGATCGGCAGCAGCCCGGCAATGGAGGCTGTGTATCGACTTACCCGCAAGGTGGCCGCCACCAATTCCAGCGTGCTGCTCTTTGGCGAAGCGGGGACGGGCAAAGAGCTGATCGCCACCGCCATCCATCAGCTTTCCAGCCGCAAGGACGCTCCCTTCATCCGCATCAACTGCGGGGCACTGTCGGAAACGCTGCTGGAAAGCGAACTGTTCGGCCACGTGAAAGGCTCTTTCACGGACGCCGTGAAGAACCGCACCGGCCGCTTCGAAGCCGCCCACACCGGCACCATCTTCCTGGATGAAATCAACTGCACCTCCCTCCTCTTCCAGGTCAAGCTGCTCCGCGTCATCCAGCAGCGAGAGTTTGAGCGGGTCGGCGACACCAACACCATCCGCGTCGACTGCCGCGTCATCGCCGCCAGCAACAAAAGCCTGTGGGACGAAGTGGACGCCGGCCGTTTCCGCGAAGACCTGTACTGGCGGCTGAACGTGGTGCCCATCGTCATTCCGCCGCTGCGGATGCGGCGGGAGGACATTGTGCCGCTGGTAACTCACTTTCTGGCGTACTACTGCGAGGAGAACGAAAAGCAGCTCGCCCGCATTCATCCACAGGCGCTGCAGGCGCTGCAGGACTATCACTGGCCGGGCAATGTCCGCGAACTGCAAAACTACATGGAGCGGGCCATCGTCCTGGCCGAAGGCGACGAGCTGACCGTGGACTTGCTGCCGGACGCGGTGCTGGGCAAAGGGGACCGCCGCAGCGGCCGCATCCGCGGCGTGGACCTGGACACGCTGGTCTTTGAAGTCGTTCAGCAGGGGGTCTCCACCGCTGCCGCCGGTGAGACGAACCTCCACGATAAAGTCGTCAATCGTGTCGAGCGCGAGCTCATCGTCCAGGTTCTGCAATCCTGCAACAACGTCCAGACGAAAGCCGCGACGCGACTCGGCATCAACCGCAACACGCTGCGGACGAAGCTGCAAGACTACGGCTTTGAGGCGAAGGAAGAGGCCTGACGTGGCATCGCTCTGAGCGCAAACAAATGGGTGGCACGCCCACCGCTCTGGGTGAGCGTGAGAACACACGCGAAATCGGCCGCGACCACGCCCACGCAAAGCCGTGGGCGTGCCACCCGAATGCTTACTCGGCTCGCAACCCCGGCACCACGGTGCGACTCGGTTGCCGCATGGTGAAGTCGTGGGAGAGGATTTTCTGTCGGCCGACGAAGTAAGTGCTGAAGTCGGCAACCACCAGGTTGTAGGTCTGGGCCACACTTCCTGGCTCAACGCTCGTCACGCGGGCAGGAGCGCCGCAAGCGTGCAGGACCATTCCCGACCTGAGCTCGCTGGCCTTCCGCCAACCATCGCCGGAAACCCAGAAGGGGTGCCCGCCGCTGGCCTCGAACGACTCTTGCCCGGCAGTGAATTTTACCGTCGGACCTTGCGGGCGGATTGTGGTGCGGAGCACCGGCCGGAGGGCCAACTCGCCGGTCTCGGGATCTTGCGAAAGAACCAGGTCGCCGAGCTTGACCTTCTCCACGGCCAGCGGGCCGCTCGCCGTCCAGACAGGTGTGCCGGCAACGAGGCACTCGCCGCTGAGCTGAATTTGAGTCGAACCGCCGCCGCTGCCGCGCGGTCCGGTCTGTACGATGTCCACCACCGCGGACGCGCGATATTCCTGGCTGGCAATGACCGTCTTCGGTCCCTGGGTCAGCAGCTCGTTGTAGTCGTTCCACCACCGCCACCAGCTCTCCGGCTGTGCGGGCAGGTTCTGTTCCGTCGCAATCTTGAGCGCCCGCGTGATCCGGTCGTTAAGCTGCGACTGAAATCGGTTCTGAGCTTCGACCGCGAGTTCTCGCTCGGTCGCGGTTTCGGCCGCGTCCAGGCCCGCGCGGGCGGCAGAGAGCCCTGCATCGCCACCGGCTTGCGCCACGCGGAAGTATTCCGTGTCCAGCACCAGCAGCTCGTTGCGGTCGTGCCCTTCCCGCGCGAACGAATGCCGGTAGCCAATCCGCCCGCTCGGCAGCACGTCGGCCACCACCTCGGAGCGGACCGGCAGGTACAGCATGGCAATGAGCTGCGGCGCGTAACTGTGCTTGTCGCGGCTGGCGAGCTTCTTCGCCGCGGCTTCGCGGATAGAGTGCGAGGGATAGTAGACGGCGTGCCGAGCCAGCGACAGCGATGCGGCCGGGTCGCTCATTGCCGCCAGAGCATCCACCACCCGGCGGGCCGCTTCGTCACTGACGGGCGAGACCATCGCTTCCATCGCGGGAATGGCCGCGGCGTCTCGAATTGCCATCAGCTTTTTGGCCGCAGCTTCGCGGCGCACAGGACTCTCCTTGGCAAGGCCGGCCGCGATCTCGCGCATCGTTTCGCCGAATTTCGCCAGAGACTCCTGTTCCTCGCGTGCCAACTTGGCGTCCGAATCCCGCTCTTCACGGCTGATCCACAGGCCGCCGATCCGCTCAAAGCCGAGCGCTGCGCGGGCACCCAAGTGATTCGGTTCCAGATCCAGCACGCGGCTCAGATGGGCCCGAGCCTGGTCCAGGAGTTTTTTCTCTTCGCACCACTTCGCCAGGGCCAGATGCCCCTCGACGGTATCCGCATAGCTGCCGCGAACTCGTTGGTAGTTGGCCAGCGGAGCTGCCGCTAATCCTTGCAGCAGATAGTCATCCGCTTTCACCCAGCGGTTCCGCTGGTCCTTCAGATAGCCGAGCTGCCACATCGCGGGCGCATATCCCGGAACTTTCTTGGTCGCCGCGGCCAGAAGTTGCTGCCGGTCCGATTCCAGACCATAGATTTCCCGCTGCAGCGCCTCCTGCACTTGCTGCTGGGCACCGCGGCTCTTCTGGGCCTGAGTTTCCCCGAGAGCCGCCAAGGGGATTGCCAGCATTGCAGCCGTACACGTTACCAACAACCCTCGCGCCGTCACCAGTCCGAAGCAAAGAGACATGGCCTGCTCCTCCACGAAATGCCCCTGGAAATCCAGATTGGCCGCAGTATAGCGCGCTCCCGTGCGGAATGCAAAGAAATTGCCCGCACCGTTTTCCCAAGCCGCACAGTTTGTTGTAGGCAGCTTGAGCGTTCAGTCCGTGGGCGGAAACGCCGATTCAAGGAGTAGCCCGCCTCTTCTTGTTGCCGGTTTTCGTGGACGATTCCGTCCTGGCTTGCCTTCGCATGACCTCCTCTCTCCATCGTGCCGGAACGATGCCCGCTGCGCTGCCGCGGGGCGGTTCGTCGCCGGCACCATCCGCTTCATCAGCCATCCAGACGCGTGGCCGCTGGGAATTATTGGAGCGGATTGGCGAGGGAAGCTGGGCCAGAGTCTATGCCGCGAGAATGCCTGGGACTGCCGGTGGCGACTACGCACTCAAAATGCCGCTGCCGCAACCGTTGCCGCCAGGAACAGAGTCGCGTTACGCACAGAGCCGGGCCATGCTGCAGCGCGAGGCGCTCGTTGGTTCATCGATTTCGCACCCCCATCTCGTGCCGGTCCTGGATTGGCAACGGCAAGACGAGCCGTTCATCGTCATGCCGCGGATTGCAGGCTGGACCTTGCGAAAGCTGCTAGAGCACCGCCGACGCGAATACGGCTGCTTGATTGGCGGGGCGAAGTTCCTGCCGCATTCGGTGTGGGTGGCGCGACAGATTGCGTCGGCTCTGGCGGCGCTGCACTGCTCGCGCTGGCTGCATGGAGATGTGAAGCCGGAGAATGTGCTGGTTTCGCCGCCGGGCCATGTCACGCTGATCGATCTGGGACTGGCGAGAAAACTGGGCACCAGGGAATGCCACGGGGGCGATGTTCTGGCCGGATCGCTGGCCTACGTATCGCCCGAGTCCTTCTTGCCGGCGATGGCGCTCTGCGGAGAAAGCGACATCTACAGCCTCGGCGTTGTGCTCTACGAATTGCTCACCGGCCAGCCGCTGTTCGACGAAGCGGACCCGACCAGGCTCGCCCTTCTGCACCTGCGGGAGGTTCCAACCGATGTGCGTGACGCCGCTCTGGACGTGCCGCCGGCGCTCGCCAGGCTCGTGATGCGGATGCTCGCCAAAGACGCGCTGCGGCGACCGGCGGCGGCGGAAGTCGTGCGGCAACTGACGCGGCTGGAAATCGAGTTGATGGCGAGTGGGTGAGCGTCAGCAAATCACGTCCACGCCAAGCCGTGGGAGTGCCACCCAGGCCTCACTTCGCCGGCGGCTTCGGCGTTGCGGCCGGGGGCGCGGTTGGCGGTGACGCGGGCGAGTGAACCACCGCTTCAATCTGCACGGCCTTTTTGCCTTTGATGGCTCCTGGTGCCGCGTGGAATTTGGTCATCCCTTGCACGGCGACGTCGAGCGGCTGGCGAACGTCCTTGTCGGTGGTGATGATGTCGCCGACCCGCAGGCCGAGCAGTTCGTCGGTGCTGATTTTGGATTCCGCCAGCGTCACCACCACGTCCACCACGGAGCGGTCGATGCGGCGGGTGATTTGCTGCATGGATTCCAGCGTCGACGTCCCTTTGCCGTAGGTGGCCCAGTTGTTGGACGTGAGCTTGCCGCTAATCCGCTCAATCGCATTGAACGGAATGCACATGTTCATCATGCCGCGGATTTCTCCCAGCACCAGCTCGAAACTGATGAGAATGACCACCTCGTTGGGCGGCACAATCTGCACCAGTTGCGGATTGCTCTCCACCCGCTCGACCGAGAGCTTGAGCGGCAGCACGTTCTCCCAGGCATGGCGCAGCTCGTTGAGAAAGAGCTGCGTGATGCGGGACATCAGGCGGAGCTCAATTTCCGTCAGTGGCCGGCGGGCGATGGTGCCCGCCTCCTTGCCCCCCCCCAGCAGCCGGTCGATGATCGGATAGAGGATGGACGGGTTGATGTCGAGGATGAGGTTGCCTTCCAGCGGCTCCGCCCGCAGGAGGTTGAAGCAGGTGGGATTCTCAAGGCTGAAAATGAACTCGCTGTAGGTGAGCTGGTCCACGCTCGTCAGCTTGACCTCGACGATGCAGCGGAGCAGGGCGGAAAGCTCCGCTCCGAAGTTGCGGCCAAAGCCCTCGTGCAGCGACTGCAACGCCCGCATCTGCTCCTTGCCCACCCGCTCCGGCCGCTTGAAGTCATACGGCAGCACGCGCTCCCGATAGCGGGCCTGCGCCTTGGCCACCGCCTGCTTGGGCGCGCTCGCGCGGGTGCTCCCCGCCTCCATCGTGGAGAGGAGGCTTTCGACTTCAGACTGGCTGAGAACTTCGTCGGCCATGGCAGGCGGGGGGAGTGAGTGGTGAGTGGTGAGTGGTGAGTGGTGAGTGGTGAGTGGTGAGTGTTCGTCGAGTCATTCGCCATTCGTCATTCGGGTTTCGTCATTCGCGCACCTGTCCTTCGCCAAACACCACATACTTGTATGTCGTCAGTTCTTTCAGCCCGCAGGGGCCGCGGGCGTGGAATTTGTCGGTGCTGATGCCGATTTCCGCCCCTAGGCCGAGCTGAAAGCCGTCGTTGAAGCGGGTGCTGGCGTTGACCAGTACGGCGGCGCTATCAACCTCTGCCGTGAATCTCCGTGCGGAGGCCAGGTCGCTGGTTACGATCGCGTCGGTATGTTTGGAGCCGAAGCGATTGATATGCTCGATGGCCTCGCTCAAGGAGCCGACGACCTTCACCGAAATAATCGGTGCCAGGAACTCGGCGGCGTAGTCGGCAGCGGTCGCCGGTTTGGCGGACGGAACGAGCTTGCGAGTCGCGTCGTCACCGCGGACTTCGACCTCGCGGGCGGCGAATTCCTTGCCGATAAGTGGCAGAAACTTGCCGGCAACATCGGCATGGATGAGTAGCGACTCGCAAGCGTTGCAAACGCCGTAGCGGTGGCACTTGGAGTTGATGACGATTTTCTCCGCCATCGCCAGGTCCGCGCTTGCATCCACGTACACATGGCAGTTGCCGGTGAAGTGCTTGATGACCGGCATCTTTGCTTCGGCAGCCACGCGGCGGATCAGGCTCTCGCCGCCGCGGGGAATGGCAACGTCGATGTATTCCGGTAGCGCGAGGAAGTGGCCGACGGCATCGCGGTCGGGCGTTTCCACCAGATGAATTGCGTCCGCGGGGAGGCCATGTTTCTTCCCCGCGTCCTGCAGAATTTGGATGATCGCCCGGCTGCTTTGGGCGGCTTCTTTGCCGCCGCGGAGGATGACCGCGTTGCCGCTCTTCACGCAAATGGCGGCGGCATCGGCCGTGACATTCGGGCGGGATTCATAAATGAAGAAGACCACTCCGAGCGGCACGCGCGTCTTCAGCACCTGCAATCCATTGGGGCGGATGGACGATTCGATCACTTCGCCCACCGGGTCCGGTAATGCCGCCACGGCTTCCAGCCCGACTGCGATTTCCTCAATCCGGCTCGTGGTCAGCGTCAGGCGGTCCACGGCGGCATCCGTGATTCCATAAGCCGGCGCGGCCGCCACGTCCTTCTCATTGGCCGCCAGCAGCTCCTTGGTGTGCGCGCGCAGCGCAACAGCAGCTTCCTGGAGCCAGGCATTCTTTCGCTCCCCGGAGAGTTGTGCCAACTCCGCTGCCCCTCGCTTCGCGCGCACTGCCGTCTCGCGGCAATAGGCGGACAGGCTGGTTTCGGCGACAGCGGACATCGATTTTCGAGGAGAACAAAGGGGCGGTTTTAGGGCCTTTGGGGAGTATCGGGCAATTCGGAAAATGGGTCAACGTCGGACTGCACTAGCCCGCATTTCTCACACAAGCCTGAAGCGCAAGCGAAGGAAACCAGCGAAGGAAACCAGCGAAGGAAACCACCGCGGGAAGCGGGGATTTTGACATTACTGCGACCTCTCAAGAGCGCGGCCGCTTCCTTCGCTTGAGCGTCAGGCTGGTGTCCTTCATAGTTTTTTCACATGTTGAATCGGCGTAAAGTGTCTGCCGGCAATGACTTGTCTCAAAACGGAAGCAAATGCCCATAAGGGTTTCATAACGGCTCGCTCCGACGATTATAAGGTGTTTTCAATTCGCTTTTCGTCACCAAAGTGCGTGCTAAGTCGTTTCGCAACAAGGTGTTACAAGAACCAGCCGCCAAAAAATGCCAAAAAAGTTATAAGCGGTGATAAGTGACTGCGGAAATGAGTCCCAAACGTGCGTGGAAACCCGTGGTGCCAACTTCGCGCAAGCAGCGGCCCGAAAACCTGATGCGCGATATTGTACTTTTATTCAGTATACAAAAAGTATTTTCGCAATCAATGGGAGGAGACTTCAAAATCCTTGCCTCCCGAGCTGGACACCGTTATATTTTCCTCGAAGCCCACCGCGGCCCTTTCTGGGCCCGGCGCGCCAGGATGCGTGCGAACGGCAGGATCGCCTTATCTATGGAACTGGTCTCAATCGCTCCAATTCGACCTCCTCTCTCCGGTCGTAGCGGTTGTAAGGATTGGCCGCATCAATAGTTAGGTGCGGATTTTTTGACGCCGGGCATTGCGTGACCTATATTCCAGCAGGCCGAAAATTGCGCGGAGCGCAGATTTCCACGCTTGCCTTGTCTACCATCCTGATTCCGCGCCGGCATCTCCCCGCTAGCATCCCGAATTAATCGGGATTCTCCGTGGACGCTGCCGTGAACTCCCGGTGAGCTTGCAATGACCCGACTGCCGCTATTTCGGTTCGCTTCGGCCTGTCTTCTTGTGCTGGCGTGTACCGCTCCGCAGCTCGCTCGCGGGCAGGATGCGGCAGCCGCCCCGGCGAAAGTTGACTCGTCTGACGACCTGGCCAAAGTTTTCGAGCTGGGCGCCCGCCTGGAACGCGAACGCCGCTGGGCCGATGCTTTGACCCACTACGAAGACGCCAATCGCCATCATCCCAATCAGCCGGACATTGTCCGAAAGTTGACGCTGGCCCGGGCTCACTACGACATCTGCCGCCGCTACAGCGACAGCAGCTTTGCCACGACCATCGACGGACTGACGCAGCAGGACGCCATCGACATCTACGACGAAGTCCTCCTCAAGGTCAATACGCACTACGTCCACCAGCCCAACTGGCAGGAGCTATTCAATCGCGGCCGGAATTCGCTGGAAGTCGCCCTGACGGAAGCCTCCTTCATCGAGCGGAACCTGGCCAAGCTTTCTCCGCAGGAAGTGGCGTCCCTCAAGCAGGAGTTGCAGCGGCTGGCCGGCACGGCCGTCGTCAACGACCGTCGCCGGGCCATCGACACCGTTTTCTCCCTCGCCACGAGTTTGCAACAGAAGTTCGGCTTGCGAGCCCCGGCCGTTATCCTGGAATTCACTTGCGGCGCGACCGGCTCCCTCGACGATTACTCCAGCTTCCTCACCGCCACTCAAATGGAAGAGGTCTTCTCGCAGATTGAAGGGAACTTCGTCGGACTCGGCGTTGAACTGAAAACAGAGCCGACCGGCCTGAATATCGTCAATGTCATTTCCGTCGGCCCCGCTTTTGAAGCCGGCATTCGTCCCGGCGACCGCATTACCTCGGTGGACGGCAAGACTCCCAAACAGGTTTCGTCGGACGCCTTGGCCGACATGCTCCGCGGCGAAGAAGGGAGCCAGGTTCGCGTGGAAGTTTTAGGCCGGGACGGCCAGACCCGCTCCCACCTCATCACCCGCCGCCGCGTCGAGGTGCCGAGCGTGGACGAAATCAAGATGGTGGACGAGGAATACCACATCGGCTATTTCAAAATCACCAGCTTTCAGAAGACGACCCCGCGGGACGTGGATGCGGCTCTCTGGAAACTGCACGAGCAGGGGATGCGGAGCCTGGTCATCGACCTCCGCGGCAATCCGGGAGGGCTACTCAAAGCGGCTGTCGACGTTGCGGACAAGTTCGTGATGGACGGGATGATTGTGGCCACTCGCGGCCGCAGCCCGCGCGAAGACTTCGACCACAAGGGGCAAGTCGTCGGCACCTGGCGCGTGCCGCTGGTCATCCTGGTGGACCATGATTCCGCCAGCGCCAGCGAGATTCTGGCCGGGGCCATTCAGGACCATCGCCGCGGCTCTCTCGTGGGCGAGAAGAGCTACGGCAAGGGCTCGGTGCAGGGCATCTTCCCGCTCAATTCCAGCGGCGTCGGCGTCCGCCTGACCACCGCCAAGTGGTACACCCCCGCGGGCCAACCCATCACCGGCAACGGCGTCACCCCCGATGTCTTCGTCCGCACGGCAGCGAAACCGGCCGTCAATTCCGACTTGGCTGTTTCCGCCAATGCCGCTCCTTCAGTTCCTCCCGCCCCGACGGAAGATGCCATTCTCCGCGCCGGCCTGCAAGTCTCGCGGGCCAATCTGAGCAAGAAGTAAAGTGGGGTAGGCTTCCAGCCTGCCCTGAAAACTTTACGGGGCAGGCTGGAAGCCTACCCCACGTCAGCGGACTACAATGACGCCGTGTCCGTCGAAAAGTACCTCAAGCCCGAAGTCATCAATCAGATCAAGCGGCTGGACCTGCGCGCCCAGTTCGTGGTGAAGGGGTTTTTGCAGGGGCTGCACGCCAGCCCGTTTCACGGCTTTTCGGTGGAGTTCAGCGAGCACCGCCGCTACGCCTCGGGGGACGACCCCAAGGACATCGATTGGCTGGTCTACGCCAAGACCGATAAGTATTACGTAAAAAAATTCGAGGCCGAGACCAACATCACCGGCTACCTGGTGATGGACCTAAGCCAGTCGATGGGCTTCACGCATCGCCAGGAGCTGACCAAGTTCGATTACGGCATCTGCCTGGCCGCGGCTTTGGCGTATTTGATGATTCACCAGCAGGATCCCGTCGGGCTCATCACTTTCGATACGCGGGTGAAAGATAGCCTGGCTCCCAAGAGCAAGCGGACGCAGCTCGGCACGCTTCTCGCCCACCTGGCCAAGCTCAAGCCCACCGGCCCGACCGACATTGGCAAAAGTCTGACGCAAATTGCGGCCATGTTCCGCCACCGCAGCCTGGTGATGATTTTCTCGGACCTGCTGGCCGACCCCGGCCCGGTCTTTCAGGCTCTCCGCCGCCTGCGACACCGCGGGCACGACGTGATCCTCTTCCACATCCTGGACGAGGCGGAAGTCACCTTCCCTTACGACGGCATGGTGGAGTTCGAGGATCCCGAAACGAACGAGCTGGTCGTCGTCGACGCCAGCAGCTACCGCCGCGACTACCTGAGCGAAATTGCCGCCTTTCGGGCGATGTACAAGCAGGAATGTTTTCAAAGCGGCATCGACTACGTCCAGCTCGACACCAGCATGCAGTTCGACAAAGCCCTCATGGAATACCTCCTCAGCCGGCGGTCGCGGGGCTGACGCGGCGCGCGAACAAGAGGGATGCCTCGTTTGTCCTTATCCGGCCCAGGCAATTATGACGCAGCCATTTTCCATTTCCCGCATAGATACCCGCTCCGGCGATGCGCTGCAGGCGCTGGGCGAGCTGCGCGCCAAGTTGAGCCCGGCGGGGAATGTGGTCAGCGAAGCGGGAAAAAGACGGACGGTGGAGGTCTTTGGTGAGCCACTCTCACCCCAGCAGGTCGTCGAGCGGATTTGCGGGGACGTTCGCGAGCGAGGCCTTCCCGCGGTGCTGGAATATTCCCTGAAGCTCGATAAAGCCGAGCTGACGGCCGAAACAATTCGCGTCTCCGCGGCGGAGTTGAAAGCCGCCCATGCCCAGGCGGAGCCGGCGTTTCTGGCCACGGTGCGACAGGTGCGCGAGAACGTGCTGCAGTTTCAGCGGGCCATTTTGCATCAGGATGTGGAAGTGACACGCCCTGGAGTCGTCCTGCGGCAGCGCTATCTGCCTCTGACGCGAATCGGCGTTTGCGTGCCCGGCGGCGCGGCGGCTTATCCTTCGACCGTGCTGATGACGGTGGTTCCCGCGCAGGCCGCGGGAGTGCGGGAGATTGCGGTCGTTTCTCCGCCAACGGTTAACGGGGCGAACAACCCCGACGTGCTGGCGACCTGTCATGAGCTGGGCGTAACGGAGGTCTATCGTGTCGGTGGAGCGCAAGGGGTGGCGGCTCTGGCTTATGGAGCGGGGCCGATTGCCCCGGTGGACAAGATTGTCGGGCCAGGCAATCTGTTTGTGGCCTTGGCTAAGCGGCATGTGTATGGCCAGGTCGATATCGATTCGATCGCCGGCCCCAGCGAAGTGGTCGTCATCGCCGACGACACCACCCGCCCGGATTTCATCGCCGCCGACATGCTGGCCCAGGCCGAGCACGCTCCCGGAGCCAGCATCCTCGTCACCTGGAGCGAGCGGCTGCTGGAAGCGACCGCTGCCGAGTTGCAAAAGCAAGTTGCCAGGCTTTCGCGGAGCGAACTCACGATACAGAGCCTGCGCGACTTCGGCTGCTTAATTCTGGTGCGGGACGAGCACGAAGCCTGCCGCATCACGGACCTGCTCGCGCCGGAGCACTTGCATATCGCTACGGACAATGCCGCGCGTCTCGCCGCGAAAATCCGCAACGCCGGCGCGACGTTCTTGGGAAACTACAGCCCCGTGGCCCTGGGCGATTACGCAGCCGGCCCGTCCCACGTTTTGCCGACGGGTGGCACCGCCCGCTGGGCCAGCGGCCTTTCCGCCAACCATTTCCTGCGGAGCAGCAGCGTGATTCAATATTCCGAAGAGGCGTTACGAACCATCGCCCCGCACATCCAGAGGCTTGCCGGAAAAGAAGGATTGACGGCACACAGGGCGAGTGTGGATGTGAGGGTGGTATAATGGAGGGAAGGAGAAATAACATGTCCCCGACGACGCAAGCTTCGTTTGCTGAAATCCTTAACGACCTCGTCGCTCCCGATGCGCCGAATCTCAAGCCAGACGTTGCGCAGTGGATGCTGACACTGGGTTTTTCGAAGTCGCGGCGAGACCGAATGCTACAGCTAGCGGAACTTAACAGCCGAGGAGAACTAACAGACGCTTTGCGCGAAGAAATGGATAACTACCGTCGTGCGGGAAACTTGGTTTCCCTCCTCCAGGCCAAGGCCAGACTTTCGTTGCAAGAAACGATTCAGGCCAATTAAATGGCGGTTTTCGCGGCATTGCGAAAGGAGGTCTGGCGACGTGCGAACGAACGTTGCGAGTATTGCCTCGTCCCCGTTGGGTTTGACGCTTCGCCGGCCTGTATCGACCATATCATCGCCCTGAAACACCGCGGACCGACGACCGCTGCCAACCTGGCTCTCCGTTGTTATCACTGCAACAGCTTCAAGGGAGACAACATCGCTGGCATTGATCCCAAGACTTTTCAGCTCACATCCCTGTATCACCCGCGAGACGACGATTGGACTGAGCATTTTTCGTGGAGCGGTACGGCTATTATCGGAAGGACCCCCGCCGGCCGCGCGACCGCTTATGTTCTGAACCTTAACGACCCTGACCGAGTGTTATTGCGCCAGTTGCTCGTGGCTGCTGACCTCATGCAACTATCCACGACTTGATCGAATCGAGCCCTCTCGATATACCCCATGTCCTACTTCCGCCCCAATATCGTCGCCATGGACGGCTATACGCCCGGTGAGCAGCCGCAGGCGGGGAAGTTCGTCAAGCTTAATACGAATGAGAATCCGTATCCGCCGCCGCCGGGGATTCGGCGGGCGATTGATGAAGTGCTGGAGCGGGGCTTGCAGCGATATCCAGACCCCATGGCGAACAGCTTTCGCCTGCGGGCGGCTGAGGTGCTCAACCTGCCGGGCAAGGACTGGATTCTGGCCGGCAACGGCAGCGACGACATCCTGACCATCTGCACGCGGGCCTTCGTCGGTCCCGGCGATCTCTTGCGGCTGCCGTATCCCAGTTACATCCTTTATCGTTCGCTCGCGCAGCTTCAGGGTGCCCGTTGGGAAGAAGTGAAGTTCAACGACGACTGGTCGTTGCCGGCCGCGTTTGGAAATCCGACGGAAGGGCTGAAGCTCGTATTTCTTCCAAATCCCAACAGCCCGACGGGCACGATGATTTCCCGCCAGGCCATTCTGGAGTTCGCCGAGCGGCTGCCGTGTCCGCTGCTCATCGACGAAGCTTATGTGGACTTTGCCGACTTCAACTGCCTGGACCTGGTTGCCCAAAACGAGAAGATCATGGTCAGCCGCACGCTGAGCAAGTCGTACGGTCTGGCCGGGCTTCGTTTCGGCTACATCGTCGCCCAGCCGCACTTCATCGAGCAGCTCATCAAGGTGAAAGACAGCTACAATTGCGATGCACTCTCCATCGCCGCCGCCACTGCCGCCATGGGGGACCAGGCCTGGCTGGCCGACAACCGGGCGAAGAATATCGCCACGCGCAATCGCCTCAGCGTGGGACTTTCGCAATTGGGTTTCTCCGTCATCCCCTCGCAATCCAACTTCGTCTGGTGTACCCACCCGCGTCATCCCACCCAGCCGCTCTACGAACAGCTCAAGCAGAATCGCATTCTAGTCCGCTACATGAACTACCCCGGCTGGAGCGACGGCCTGCGAATCAGTGTGGGAACGGACGAACAGATCGAAGCCTTGCTGACCCTTCTCAAAACCATGGTGTGAAATGCCCCGTACCGCCACAATCACCCGCAATACCCGCGAAACCCAGATCCGCCTGGAGCTGAACCTGGACGGCAGCGGCCAGGGAAGCTGGCAGACCGGCGTGGGATTCCTCGATCACATGCTGGAACTTTTCACGCGGCATGGAGCCTTTGACCTGAAGGTCGAGGCCCAGGGGGATTTGCAGGTCGATCAGCACCACACGGTGGAAGACGTCGGCATCTGCTTGGGCCAGGCCGTGAAGCAAGCTCTCGGCGACAAGCAGGGCATTCGCCGCTACGGACACTTCACGCTGCCGATGGAAGAGACGCTGGCGACGACGGCCATTGACCTCTCCGGCCGCTACTACCTCGCCTTCGAGGCCGCGTTCGACAGCCCCAAGATCGGCGACTTCGATACCGAGCTGGTGGAAGACTTCTGGCAGGCATTCGCCGCCAATGCCCTCTGCAACCTGCACATCCTCATCCACTACGGCCGCAACAGCCACCACAAGAGCGAAGCCATCTTCAAATCCGCCGCCCGAGCGCTGCGGATGGCGGCGGAGAACGACCCGCGGACGACCGGCGTGCCGAGCACGAAAGGAACGCTAACGACGTAGGATCTCTGTCATCCACCATTAGAAATGTCCCCTCTAGCGGCCAATAGAAAAGTCCCCATGCTGCCCTTCCAAAGGAGGGCTAGACATGGAGACGTTAGCGATGAGCAAGGCAGAACGGCGTCGGCTGGAGGTGATGAGCCAGGTGAAGTGTGGGAAGATGGTCCTGGGGATCCCGGCGCGCCGGGGTTGGGTTTGAGCTACCGGCAGGTAAAGCGTCTGTGGTCGCGTTATCAGTCGGTGGGTGA
>JBKJNY010000221.1:0-8824 GCA_046593355.1 Pirellulaceae bacterium
CGATTTCGCTCACGTCACGGGTGATGAAGTCTTGCCCCTGTATTTGGCGGCGGGGGTGACGTCCGTGCGCAGCACCGGCGATGAAATCGTGGCGGCGACGCTGGTCGCTCGATTTGCGGCGGCCCATCCCGCGTCGAGTCCTCGCGTCTTTACGTGCAGCCCGCTCCTCGACGCCGAACCGCCGATTCACAAGGACGTCGGCCGAGGCGTGACGGATCCGGCAAAGGTTCCAGCCCTGCTGGACGAGATGCTGCGGTGGAATGTCACGACGGTCAAGATCTATGCGGGCACGGGCCGCGAGGTGGGGAAGTCGATCATCGACGAAGGACATCGCCGCAAGCTCTTTGTGACCGCTCACCTCGGCAGATACTCCGCACAGCACGCGGTGGCGGACGGCATCGACGGCCTGGAGCACATCTGGTCGGTGTTCAATTACGTCATTCCGCCGGACGTCGCGGGGCAGCCCGGCCACCGAGGAAAGCTCGATTTGGACAACCCGCTGTGCAAAGAGCTGGTGGCGGAATTGGCTCGCCGCAAAGTCTTTGTCGATCCCACCCTGGCGGTCTTCCGCAATATGATCCTGCTCCCCGACGTGCCGGAGGTGAGCGGCCACCCAGACAATGCCCTGGCCCCGCGACGACTGCGGGAATTCTGGCCGGTTTACTTGAAGCAGGCCGGTTGTCCGCAGGGTGGTCCGCTGGAGGATCGCCGGCGAGAGTTCGCCAAGTTTCAGGAGTTGACCGGCAAGTTGTATCGGGCCGGCGTGCCGCTGCTGGCGGGCACCGATTCGCCGGAACCGCAGGTGACGCCAGGTTTTTCGCTGCATCAGGAGCTGGAGATGCTGGTGGAATCGGGCCTGCCTCCGGCGGCGGCCCTGCGAGCCGCGACCATGCACAATGCCGCCGCGCTCCGGCAGGAAAAGCGGCTGGGGTCCATCGAGCCCGGCAAGCTGGCGGACATCGTGCTACTGTCCGCAAATCCCCTGGACGACATCCGCAATACTCGGCGGATCGAACTGGTCATACGCGGGGGACATATCTGCCGGCCGGCGGAGCTGCTGAAACTGGTGCCGAAGGAGTGAGCGAGCGATATAAGCCCCCGATCACCCCCCAAGCGAGTGTTTTTATTCAGAATTCACGAGTACTCCTTTCACGAAACTTACGTCGAGGCGAATCATCCGAACTCCTTATGTACACATATGTTTCGTTATTCACTCTCGCCGTAAGCTTGATTCATCACCCCATTTTTCGGTCGGTTTTGATTCACCAAAACTTTTGGCAGTTATAAGCTCTTTTTCAAAGCCCCTGCCAGTCTCAAATTTCAGATCTCAAATCCTTTGTCCGACCTGGCGCAGCCCACTCTCGGGCATCTGGCCGCCACTTTTTTGCACAACCTGATTTTCAAAGATATTCCCCGTCCCTGAGCCCTCTCGCACCCCCAGCCCCCCCGCTGGCTCGGCGACGTGTATTGTATACAGGTGTTCCCTGCATGTCAAGGGGTGGAAAAAGATTTTGTCGGGCCTGGTGCCGAACCACATTGAACCTCCGCCCGGTCGCTTGGAGGCTGGGTATTGGTTGGTCAGCGCTGATTGAAAGTCAAGAATAGGAAGCTTGACCCGAATGGCGTTAAGTTAAGCGTAAACCCTTGCGGCACTGGGGAGTAATAAGGAGTAATAAGGGGACGGGAGTCGTTTGCAGTGGGAATGAAATCGACTCCCGTCCCCTTTTCCATCCTTCGAAAACGGCCTCACTCCTGGCCGCGCTCCCGGTGGTTGGCGTCGGCATCACCCGCATCGGCGACGGCTACGGGTTGAAAGTGAACTTGAGCGAAAGTGTCGCCGTTGACGCGGTGCCGGAGCAGATGGATGGCGTGCCGATCAAGACGGAAGTGGTGGGGGAGATTCGCAAGCGATAGCTCGCGTTACGGGGCCGAACGCATCTCCCAGCAGTGCGGTGCCGCCGTCACCACGGAGTTCGAAGCCAGCGGCGGCGTGAATCTGGAAACCGTCCGCGCTATCGCGGAAACCGGAGTCGAACGCATCAGCGTCGGGGCGCTCACCCATTCCGCGGTGTGTTTGGATGTCGCCCTGGACTGGGAGATTTGAAGCGTCGAGTGCAGTAGTTGGGCACTCGGGCAATGCCGCCAAGATGCGGATTGGGCAGCGTGCCTAGGGCCTCGATCATGACACTCTGAAAGCAGCAGGATCGCCCTCCCTTTGGAACCGGTGTTCGATAATTCGATTGCGGAATGCAGCCGAATTTTATTAGGAGATTAACCTGGAACGCGCTATCATCATTGTGTTTGGAGCGATCACGATAATTGTCCGGAGTCCAAGTTATGCCACTAAATGCCCAAACACAGCGGATCGTCACTGACCTTCTTCAGTCCAAAATCACCCGATTAGGCGGGATCACGTTAGATCCTCTTGGCGCGGCTGAAAAAGCACTCCTCGAATTGATCGCCATTCACCTTGTTCCACTTAGCCAAGAAAAAGGCGGGGAACTCCTTCAAAAAGTTCTGGATCTTCGGTCGCGAGCACATGCGGTAGTCCCAGCGGCGACCTCCCCGACCGAAGTTTATGAAAAGAGCAAGTCTCCGTGGCGACTTGCAAAACTTCGTACCTTTTCGTTTCGAGGACTGGCACCGGCTCGTTACGAGTGGAGTTTTGATTTTGGATCCCGTTCCCATCTTTTGTTTGGACCTAACGGATCAGGTAAATCATCGCTCCTTGGAGCAATCGTTTGGTGTTTTACCGGAAGGCTCATCCGAGACGATCAAGCACCTGAAGTGCCCGAAAATATTGTCGTTTTTACGACCTCGGAAACGCCCGCAGTCGCAGGAGAGCGACCCGACGGATTGGCTTTGACCGATTCAACTGGGGTCAGCACCGACTTCCTAGAGCCCTTTTGGGTTGCGCTGCAATTAGTCGGACTCAAGACCGATGGACATGAAATCAGGCAATGGTTGCGCCGCCACAACACAGATGGCCTTGCTATTTCCGCCGATGGCGTCATATGGGCACCCGTGAAGAGCATTGACGCGCTTGGCATCAGTGATTTTGACGCGGAACTTCAATTGCTCATGCCCGCGCGATTGCCTCACCTTCGCTTCGGAAAGGATCCGGATCTCGTACAACTCTTTTCCCAAATTGTTGGACTCGATGATCTGGAAACCTTGGCGGATGTTGCCGCTAGGCTCCATGCTGCGGCGTCGAGAGAAAAAACTACGTTGGCAAAGAGGCTCAATCCGCTTATTCAACAATCGAACGAGCACACTGCAAGTCTCAAGTCGCTAGCAATTCCACTAATTTCGGGCCTTCCTTTGTTTGTTGAAGTTGGTGCGGATGATCGCACGCTCGAAACATCTGAGGCATTTGGTAAGGAACTGGTCTCCCTTCTGGGCACCGCGACTGCCCAACTGGCGACAGACCTGGGCATAGAACTGTCAGGTGACACTACGTCTGTTTCCCCTGATGCAAAAAGACAACTCGATAACCTGCCAGGAGAAGTGACAATCGCAACTCAGGCGCTCGAAGGAGATTTGTCCGGCCTCTTTCCGTCCGTGTTTAAGCTGAGTGTCCCCTCTGAAGAGACAGCGATCACACGACAAGGACAGCTTGAGAAATTCGAGCAAGACTCGCGCCGAAAGATACGGGAGCGCCTTGATTGGGCACATCAATCATCACCTGACCTCGATGTCCTACTTGAAGCCGCAAAGATTTTTCCTGCCGGGAGTCGCGTCTGCCCAGTATGCAAACAGGATCTGCAACCAGTGCCCGCGGTTCGAGACCAACTAGAACAACTGCGACCGCTCGCCGTTCTTCCACACCTTCACCAAGAAATCACGGACCTTGAGCGAGCTCTCACTTCCGAATTGGCGGCAATTGTGTCAAATGAAGAGCAAAGGGAGGGAGCAAGGTCTATTTCTGAGCGGCTATCCGCCGATTGGACCCAGCTAAAATCCGTCCGTTTTCCTGGGCTATTACGAAAGGTTGCGGACAAACTTGATGTGCCGATTAGCCAACTGGCGAGTTCCGTGCAACCCGTACCAGACAAATCGACCACGCCATTGGCGGTAGGATTTGAGGAAGAGTTTCCGGGTGCATTTAGCGGCCTTGATCATGCTTTAGCGGCAGCACGGCACTTTCTAACGCTAGCGATCTCGCTTCGGCGCCAACTCGATCATCTTAGGGAGACTCTCGCGCAGCGACTCTCCGCGGGCAACCCCACTGCGTTCGGTGACTCGCTCGCTGCGATCCTTTGCCGTGGCAATGGCGCAATCAGCCAAATACGTGCGATTGAAACAATTCTTAGAAAAACTCGAGAGCTCTACAAGAGCGATAAAGAACGGTACGAAACCGTGGGACAAATCCAGCACTGTGAAGCGATTATGGCAGCGTCGAAGGCACTGAAAGGTTTTGCCGTCCCAGTGCGCAACGAGATAATGGGCGTTCTGCAAGCATTGCAGCCACAATTCCGGGCAATGTACGCAAATCTCTATCCAAACGAAATGCTTCCATTTGATTTATTGACCACCGGCCACGCGGCGAATCCCAGAATCAAGGACGAAGTGAATCTGTATCTGCGTGCCGGGACACAACGGGTACCAGTTGGTCCATTTGCCAACGCAGGACGCCTGCGGGCACTAGCCCTCTGTTTTGTATTTGCGCTCTTGGAACGGTCTACTAAGTCACTCGCACTTTTGGTACTGGATGACCCGGCACTCTCCTTGGACGACGATCATAAATGTCGCCTGCTCGATCATTTGATTCAGCCGTGTCTCGCCAAATTTCAGGTTATCCTCGCCACACATTATGAGACATTTTTTAAGCGAGGTGTTCCGGTATTCGATCAGCAAGAGCGTCTACAGCTTGTTCCCAAACGACGTTCGGAGGATGTCTTAGCGTTCGAACCGACTGATCTTCTCGCCAGGATCGAGAAGACGCTGGCTGCCTCGACATGCTCATGGAGAGACGCTGGTACTAACTTACGACGATGGGTTGAGCGAACGATGCACACCATCAGCGCGTACTGTCCGACGCCATTCGTTCGCTTCAATGACGTTCCCGGATCAATTACCGCATATGCTGCAATCAGTGACCCTAGGGTTGCGACCAATCGCAGAGACACGATCGTCGCCAGTTTGAAAGAACCCGCACTTACGCAAGTGATGCATCGTCTCGCACATGACGAAGATCCAACAGAGACCGAGCTTCGCGATGGATTAGCCTGCTTGAAAAAGTGTCAAAAACAGGCAGACGCCGAAATCGACCGGTTAAAGAAGCTCTTTCAGCACGACGTTGTCGGTCGCGCAATTGATGATCACCCCAGCCTCACATGCCTCCAACTGCCGTCGGTCTTTGGCCGTACGCCATTGATCATTCGAGGTGCAGCCGCAGCCGCCCATAATGGCGTGGGCGTAACTTGGGAAGAGGAAACGATTGGAGACCTATCGAATCATGCTCTTGCGCTGATGAAAGCCGACACCATTGCGCCCATCGCTTTGCTTGGTCAGTATTTGCTGCTCGATCCAACGGAGCAAATTCCGCGCGACGGGAATCTCGCCGTCGTGGAAACAGAGGAAGGCCAGCGCTACGTCCGCCGCGTCTGGCGGGATCGGCAAGGACTATACCTTGAAGCGACGAATCCAACTGTGCCCTATGAGCCTATCAAAGTGAGAAAGGGAGAATGCTCACTACGACGTATTGTGGGCATCCTATTCGCGGGGGCGAGCAATATTCAGCCCGGCAGAGTCGGGGAAGAGTGGCTTTGCCCTGCGAATTTGCCGACCGACGTTTTCAAGAACATCACTGGGGTTCGAGTGGTGGGCACGAGCTTGATGCCGCTCGCTAGGGACAGACAGATTGTCCTAGTTCGCCATAGTGAGGTTCTCGAAAAATGTGCCAGGGGAACCCTTGCTTGTGTGGACATGGGCGATGACGGAGTGGTGATCAAGCGATGCTATCCCGGCGATGAAACCTGGATACTCACTCCGATAAATCCCGTGGAACTCGAAGATCCAATGAACGTGGCGGTCGAGAAAATCGTGCGTGTGTACCCTTTGGTCGGCGTTTTGTTCGAGTTGGCTCATGCTTAATTGAACCAGACAAAGAAAGGGGATGCGGGCAGCTTCTTCGGGCCACAGAATACCGGCGCACTTTCAATTCCGCTGTTGCTTCCGGCAGAAGAATACGTTCGATTCAAGTCCCGGCGCGCCGGGATCGGCACCGCCTACAACGTCGAGCGCGACTCCCTCGTGATCCCCAGCACTTCCGCCAGCACCAGGCCGTTGGTCGCCATCGCTTCGCCAGCATGAATGGTGGGGTTTCCCTGCCAATCGGTGAAGGTCCCGCCGGCTTCTTCGATGATCGGCTGCACGGCGGCGGCGTCCCAGACGTTCAGAATGGGGTCCACCATCAGTTCCGCCCGGCCGGTGGCGACGAGCAAATAGCCGTAGCAGTCCCCCCAGGTTCGCGTGACGTAGGCGGATTTTTCCAGGCGATGGAACACATCCAGTGCGCCCCGTTTGGCGTAGGAGTCCAGCTGCGAAGTGACAAACAGCCCCCGATTCAGCGGCCGCTGCGAAACCCGCGCCTGCCGCGGCGGCTGCTCTCCGCGAAAGTGCCAGGCACCGCTGCCGACGGATGCATAAACCCCTTCGTCCAGTCCCGGCATGTACACAAAGCCAACCAGGCTCCGCCCGGAGTGCTCAATTCCCACCATCGTTCCGTAAAGCGGGACGCCGCTGATGAAGCTCTTCGTTCCATCAATCGGGTCGAGAATCCAAGTGAAGCCGGAGGTGCCTTCGGAGCGGCCGAACTCCTCTCCGATGATGCCGTCCGCGGGAAAGGCGAGGGCGATGCGGTTGCGGAGCAGTTCTTCCGCGGAATGGTCCGCGATCGTGACGGGGGAATCGTCGGCCTTTCGTTCGACGGCGTAATTGTCTTGCTGGAAATATCGCAGCGTCAGGCGGCCTGCTTCCTTGCCGGCGGAAAGAGCCAGTTCCAAACGTGAAGCGAGATCGCTCGGCAGGACGCCGTCAGGGAGTGCGGCAGCCATAAGTTCCCAGGCACTGCGGCGTGCCTTCCACTTTCCTAGTCCTTCAGGACGTGTTCTGGCGGCGGCTTGAGCAATTGCGAGAGCTTGATCGCTTCCAACCTGCGGCGACTGGAGCTGGCGACATCCTCCAACTCTTTTTGGAGGCGAATTTGCACGTCCAGACCCAGTCCTTCTCCCATTTCCAGTCTGCTGTCGTGCGGACCTTCAATCGCCTCAATCACTTCCAGGAGGGAAATCTGGTCCGCCGGCTTGGTGAGGGCATAGCCGCCGTCGACCCCGCGAGTGGACCGCAAAATGCCGTGTGTCACCAGGTTCCGCAAAATCTGCAGCAAGAAACGCTCGGGCATCTTCCCTTCGTTGGCGAGTTTGCTGCACGGCACCGGCCCGTCCGCTTCCAATTGGGCCAGTTGCAGGGTAGCCCGGACGGCGTAGGCGACAGTTCGGGAGAGTTTCATAGGGCAGTCCATCGTGGCTGCGAGGGCGAATTCCACCTGGCAAGTGCAGGAGTGCGTCCCTCAAAGGGTTGAAACTCCGGTTGGGCGGGTTCTAACCGTCAACTCGGATCCATCCACGAACGTTCAGATTTCTTAAATGGTCTGCACCAGAGTTTAACGACGACAGCCGAATTGTCAACCAAATCACGCGGGAATCCGGGAATTTGGCGCGCTTTTTGTACGGGAAGAGGGTGGAGCCACGGATTGACCACGGATAAAACACGGATTTGGAAGTCGAATGAGGCATAAGGCCTTTCTTTTTCTTTGCCTTTAATCAGCGTTTAATCCTTGTTCAACCCGGGCTCCGTCTTCCACCGCCGACTTGATACCGGCTCTCAGCAAAATCGCCTCGAAGCGACCTGTTTTGCTGAGACTTCGTATCGCTAAGAATCGCCGCAAACTATTTCTGCAAAAAGAGTTAGCGTACCCTGGACGCGCCGCCGAAGGCTCCCTATGATTCGGGCAACTGGCCACTTCTAACGCAAAGGACATCCCATGGAAAAGAACAAAATCATCGACAAACTCAACGACTGCCTCCGCCACGAATGGACGGGCGTGGCCCAATACGCCCAGGCGGGGTTCGTGGTCGCCGGTCTCTGGCGGGAAGTCTATTCGGGCATGTTTTTCGACAGCGCCAAGGAATCCTTCGGCCACGCCAAGCAGGTCGGCGAGAAAATTGTCGCCCTCGGCGGCGTCCCCTCCGTCGAGCGGAACCCGGTCAAGCAGACCGACGACCTCCTGGAGCTGCTCAACCACGCGATGGAATTTGAATCCAAGGCCGTCAAGCTTTACAACGAAGCCCTGGTTCTGGCCGAGGGCGACCGCGCCCTGGTCGTACTACTCGAGAACATCCTCGAAGAGGAGCAGGACGGCGTCGACAAGCTCACCCGCATCCTCCGCGACCCGCGCGCCGTGGCGGCATCGAGTGCGGCGAGCAAGGTCGGGTAGAAATTGCGGAGTGACGGCTCTCTGGTCTACAATTGGGTTATGCCTACTCAAATGTCACCGCAAGCGAACGGACCCGTGCCCGGAGTTGAGCTAACTCCGGGAGTGTGCGGTGGCAAGCCTCGGATCGCCGGGACGCGTATTCGTGTGCAGGATGTTGCCATTTGGCATGAGCGGCTGGGGTGCTCTGCCGATGAAATTGTCTCGGCGCATCCACAACTGACGCTGGCCGGAGTCTACGGAGCCCTCAGCTACTATCATGCTCATCGCGAGCAAATCGATGAGCAGATGAAAAAGTCTGACGACTTCGCGGAATCGCTGCGGGAA
>JBKJNY010000248.1:0-2633 GCA_046593355.1 Pirellulaceae bacterium
GCCTGTCTGCTTGAGTCGAGTACTTCTATGGCTCATTCAAACGCGACTGATGCTAGTGGCAAAAACTCCGGGGAAATGTGGCAAACACTGGTCGTACATAGAAAACGGTAGAGTCAGAAAGATTTCCGGCGATGTCCAAGAACAATTGAGCCATGTCGAGCGCCAAGACCGCTTGCGCCGCTCCGGCATTGACTCCATCCTTGTACGCGGCCATGGCATTGAGGGTGGCACGCTCCGTGGTAATATCGCCATCAATCACCTGAACCAGCTTCCAACTTTGCCCTACGTTCATCCAACTGCGGTATTGCAAACTGAAACACGGCAATCTTCACTGACCCGTCCAATGCGACAAACTTGACGGACGCGAATGCCGTGAAAGAGCGGCCCGCCTGGGGGTGACCTGCCTCCGCGTCGAGTTGGTTTTTGAGCGGGCTACCTTCCTTAACCCATCCCCCTGGGTCTAAACCGAAGATCAGCTTGGCTTGCTCCATGAGCGATTCCTGCGTTGTGGGATAAAGCCCCGTCGAGACCATTTTCTGCTGCCAGATGTCCCATCTGGTGTACTTATCCCACTGAAGCTGGCGCATCGCCTCTTCGTGCTGCTTTTGCAGCTTCGACCGGTCGACGTTACGCCCATACACATCGTCACCGATCTCCTCGGTGGAAGTGTTCGGCGGAACTGGCGGAGTCGCGGTCGCGGGTTCCGCCGGCGGCAGGTTCGTTTCCACGTAAAAATTCGCCCCGCCAAAATCTGTGCCTGTGCCGGCAATCGCCTCCGGTCCTTCCGGCGGACTTTTCGAATCGTCGTCGATGATCGCACGGGGAGGGATGCGGGTGCGCGAGGGTTGCCCGCTCGCCCCCGTGAAAAATGTCCCTAGTGACGAATGGCACTGTCGGACCGGCCATTGTATCGGTGTGTCGGAACCTTCGGTTGACGCCGTGCGGCGATTGATTGTAATCTACCGCCGAACAAGGATTGGTCTTGGATATCAGTCGGTCCTTGGCTACTAATGTAGCCCTCCTTGGCTGGAGTCTCACTTCTCAGTCAAGGAGGGTTTTCCATGCGCAGGATACCAAGCGGGGGGCACGGCGGTACAGGCGATTTCGGGCAGATCGTGGAGGCCTTTCTGTTGCAGCCCGGATTGCCGTTTGCCGAGGTTTTGTCAGCCGAGCGGATTGAGCGGATCTTCGCTCGACATGGCAACTTGTTCGGCCTGGACAGCGTGTATTCGACGATCGTCGTGGTGTGGGCCTTTCTGGGCCAGGTGCTGCGGGATGGCAAAGAGGCTTCCTGCCAGTCGGCCGTGGCGCGGATCGTCACCCATCAACACCAACAGGGCCGCGCGGTCCCCACGCATGACACGGGCGATTATTGCCGGGCTCGCGCGAAGTTGTCGGAGGCCGCGGTGCATGATCTCGCGACCGAGGTTGCCGCGGAAGTCGAGCAGCGCGCCGAAACTGCCTGGCTCTGGAAGAATCGGCACATCAAGTTGATTGACGGGTTCACGTTTACGATGCCCGATACGCCCGCGAACCAGGCCGAGTATCCGCAAGCCCGCACGCAGAAGCCGGGCGTCCCGGCGCGCCGGGATTGCTCGCGCGTGCGCCATCGTGTCGCTGGCCACGGGCTGCGTGCTGGAGCTGGCCGAGGGGCCTTATCGCGGCAAGGAAACCGGCGAAACGGCGCTGCTCCGCGAGTTGCTGAGCTCGCTCTCGGCGGGCGACGTGGCCCTGTTCGACCGGCATTACTGTTCGTTCCTGATGCTCGCCTTGCTGCTGAGCCGCGGGGTGGATGTCTGCACGCGGCTGCATCAATGCCGCCGAGCCGACTTTCGCCGCGGCAAACGTCTGGGCCACGACGATCACTTGATTGTCTGGACCAAGCCGGAGTGTCCCGAGTGGATGGACGAAGCCACCTATCAATCTCTGCCGGATCAGTTGACGCTGCGAGAACTGCGTTACGAGGTGCATACTCCAGGCTTCCGCGTCAGTCGGATTACCATCGTGACCACCCTGGTCGATGCCGCTTTGCACACCGCGGAGGAGATCGCGGAGCTCTATGGCAAGCGGTGGCACGTGGAGTTGGATATCCGCGCCCTGAAGCAAACGCTGGGCGCGGAGCATCTGCGCTGCAAGTCGCCGGAGATGGTTCGCCGTGAACTGTGGACGAAGATCCTGGCTTATAATCTGATCCGCACGACCGTCGCGGCCGCCGCCACGCTCCACAGCGTGGAGCCTCGGCAAATCAGTTTCACCGGCGCTTGTCAGTATGTCTTGTCGTCGTGGTCGCTGCTATCGTCGGGCCGTGTCAGCGCCGCGGAAGCGCTCGCCCATTGCCGGCTGCTACTCCAACAGATCGCCCACTGCGAAGTCGGCCACCGCAACGGCCGCTGCGAACCCCGCGTCCTCAAACGCCGCCGCCACCACTACCCGCTCATGCAAAAGCCCCGTGCCGTCCTCAAAGCCGAACTCCTTGGAAACGCATGACTTACACCATCCGACAGTGCCATTCGTCCCTAGTGCTGTGTCAGGCTTACGAATTGGGGTTGGCTTGGTTTATCGATTTGAGGGAAACTTCGTGCCACACGGAGGTTTCCATGAACAAGAAGTATATCGTTCGGTTGAGCGATGAA
>JBKJNY010000065.1:0-49174 GCA_046593355.1 Pirellulaceae bacterium
CTCCATCAGATGCAGTGCAACTAACTCGCCGCCGAGATTGGCGAGTGAGCGGAAGAGGTCGAGGCTGGAGGGAAGAACAATGCGAGGGAAGTCAGTCTTTAGGAATTCATCGTAACGGCATCGATAGCCAGGCGAATAGAAGGTTGCGTATGTATAGTTGAATATTTCTTCAGGAGTAATGCCTTTCGGAAGATCGTCTCCACTTTTTGTAAGACTAAGTGTTCTCGCAAGTTCATCACAAAATCTCGGAGACAGATTAAGCGAATCGTGCTCGGCTAAGACCCTACCTTTCTCTTGCACCAGATACAGTGGGAAAACTGTATTTGAATCATAAGCGGCACATGACTTGTGCCCACAAATGAAGCGGGTAGCCAAGACATCCCATTTGTCGCGAGTTTGACGTGTAGCGATCAGAGCAAGATTTGTTCGAGCTATCATGTGTCTCATCACCTCGCCTCGGGGCATACAATGGAATCCGCGAGATTTTCCTGTGTAATATGTAAATCGAACGTCGAATGGGCGATAAAGGATGGGAACAATATTTTTTTTCGCGAGTCCTGAAGCCACGAGGTCCGCCTGTGCCCACTCAACCCTCCAATCTCGTGCATCTTCGCCCAAGTTGTATTTGTCACGAGCCTTTTCGACGGGCATCGATACGAACTCGTTCACAGTTTCCCATATCTCCGCTCGGCTCCATGCTATCGAAAGCTCATCTCTGGCTGTGACGACTCCCAAGCTGTTTGTCTCGCACACGTCCGAGATGCTCAAGAATCTTCCATACTCAGTGCGGAGAGAAACGTCCTGCGGTATCCAAACATAATTTGGTGCCACGGGCTCCAAGATGGTCTTCTGCTGGCTACTGGTAGATTGCAAAAAACTGTACTTGTCTTCTCTCTTTCCCCAAAGGTGTTCATGGCTTACGGAGTGTGGTCCGTTTGCGGTAAAAGATCGTTCCAAGAGGGCAACACCAACTCCTTGCTTGATGTCAAAGACGTTTTCATCTGTGCCCCCAGACGGCGTTACCTCTTTCTTGTTAGCGTTCCCGTGGAGATCAAGGACGCGAATTTTCTCAAAGGTCCGACTGAGAGAGCACCGCATCCCGCGAAACGTCGGATTATCAAGGTATCCATGATTGGTGATGAATCCGAGGATGCCGACATTTGTTGTCGCGAGGCAAGAATGCGCAAAACGGATGAATTTGACGTAATCATCCCGAATCCATTTCGTGTTTTGCTCCTTGATGGGCGTGCCGTTGATGGCGAGATAATCATCAACGAGTTCATTGATCCATTCGCCGGAATTGGCGGAGTGCCCAGAATAAGGTGGATTCCCAATCACCACCGTGAACCGCTGGTTCCGCTTCACCTGGTTGACGGCTGCCGCTTCGTGGGCCAGGGCGGGGAACCAGTCGCCGAGGGTCTTCTGCTGCTCGTCCCGCGGCGGCTCCAGGGCGTTGGTCAGGTAAATCCGCGCCCGCTCGGCGCTCTGGAACTTGTATCCCGTCTCGTGCAGCTTCAGCCCGATCTTCATGTGCGCGATGGCGTAGGGGGCCATCATGAGTTCGTACCCGTGCAGCCGCTTGAGGAGGTGCTCTGGGACGTACTTGTTCCACTCGCTCTCCATCTGTTTTTCGGACAGCTTCTGCTTCTTCCACTTCGCCCGCAGCGTCTTGTAAATCACATCAATCACCTCCACCAGAAACGTCGCCGTGCCTGTGGCGGGGTCGAGGATGGTGACGAAGGGGGAATCGGGAGAGGTGCCGTCGGGAATCTTCACCGTGGGGTAGGCTTCCAGCCTGCCCTGACCTTCTTTTTTCTGGGCAGGCTGGAAGCCTACCCCACGCGCCATCTCGCCCCAAGTCACCGTGCTCGCCAGTCCGTCTTCCAGGCCGAACTCGCTTTGCAGGAGCTCGTGGACGCTCCGGACGATGTACGAGACGACCGGCTGCGGGGTATAGAACACGCCCCGCTCCACTTTCCGCTTCTTGTCGTACTGCTTAAGGAAATCCTCGTAGAAGTGAATGACCGGGTCTTCTTTTTGCGTCTGGTTGCCGAAATCTTGGAGGACCTGCCGCAGGTGCGTATCCTTGCTGCTAAGGAGTCGGGTAACTTCGTGGATGCCGAGATCGTCGAAATCGAGCTTCCCTTTCCGCCCGCCGACATTGAGGAAGGTGGCCAGCATCTCCCGCAGAAACGGGTTGGTACGGGGAACCATGTCCACGAGATTATCGGCGATGAGTTGGGTCCGCCCGTCATCGTCCAGGCGCGAGACAGCCGCGGAGAAGAGGCCGTACGTGATCGTCTGAGCATACATGTCCGCGAAGTCGTCCTCCAACAAACCATGGATGAGCGACTGCTGAAAGGCGGCAAAGAGCTTTTGCAGCGGTCCGCGGGAGGTTTCCAGGCTGAGGATGACCTTCGCCCGCTCGCAAATGTCCCTGGCGAGGGCGGCAAGGCGGGCGGCCAACTCCTTGGCGGTGGAGATGACCTCACGGTAGCGGAGAGTGAACGCGCTGGACCAGCGACTGCGCCACTCGTCCGTTTCACCGGGGTCCGGCCAGCGGAGGCCGCGGACGAGCTCGCGCTCCACTTGCTGAAGCTTGAGCGGCGTATCGAACTCGTCCCAGTCGAGCACTTTGAGATTGGCCCGGCTGCTTTGCCCGTCGTCGGAGAAATGCGCCAGCGTGATTTGACGTGCATCGCCCTCGCCGAAGCTGGAGATGAAGAGCAGGTCGTGCAGGTTCCAGGTCTTTTGTTCGGCGGCGCGGGCCGAAGCCCGCTTTTTGATGACCAAGCTCCCCAGGATTTTTCGCAGGGCCACGATCGGCAGGCGTTTGGGCTCGAACTGGACGAAGAAAATTCCCCACGGCTGATTCGTCGTGAGCGGGCGAAGCTGCTTGATTTCCTTGATTTTGGTGGCCGTCTTCGGGTCGAGGCCCAGTTCCTCCGGCTGGAAATCAAACGTCAGCTCCTCAAAGGGGTATTCTTCAACGGGCCAATCCAGCTTGTCGCGCAGATACTTGACGAGCGACGGGAAGGTTTTGATGTCTTGGAGAGCGGGACGGTCGGACATGAGGGGAGAGATTTGGGGGTGAATTAGATGGGCGATACCACTATCCCAGATTTGATTTGCATTGGCAGCCCCGTTCACGGGGGTCAAGAAAAGTAGGCCGCGAGTCCTCTCGCGAGCCATCAGAGTTCGCTCGGCAGCGGCGATCAACATTCCACGTATGTGGACCAAGACCGAGCGCTATTGCCCAAAGATGCCGCAAGACCCGTGGCAATCCGCCATCGCCGCCCGACGTCGCTTGGGTCAAAACGTCAACTCTCGGGGCTCGCCACGGGAGTGGCGGCCTACTTTTCTTGCTCACTAGTTCAACTCCAGCCAGCATTTCAGGATGGGTTTGACGCCGACGGGGGCCTGCATCCGTTTGAGCCAGGTGGCGTGGATGTGCTTTTCGATTTTCTTCTGCACCTCGGCGAGGGTTTCGGATTCGATAACGGTGCGGCGCGGGGTCTCGGGCAGGGTGCGGATGGCGGCAAGAATCGGGTCGGTGTCTTCGAGGATGCGGCCCGCATCGAGTAAGTAAAGATACCAGCGGGTTTCGCCGGCGGCTTCGGTCCAGGGAACGTCGCTGCCGCGGCGACCGAGGGAAAAATCGGCGCGGGGCAGGCGGAAGCAGAAGAAGACCGCCTTCGTCCCCGGCTGCGGATGCTCCTTGCCGCTGAAGACCCGGCCGGGCAAGTCGTCCAGGCGCTCCGCCAGGCCGGGATTTTCGTCGAGCAGGCGCTGCAACTCCAGGCGGATGCTCTCGTCGGTCGAAATAGTCCCCTCATGGGCCTCATTGAAGTCTTTGAGTGCGTCGAAATCATCGTCCCCGGTCAAGAGCTGCTTCCCTTCGATGCCGAGAGTCTTGGAGATTTTCAGGGTCTTGTGGGAGACGCGTTGGAACAGCCCGAGCAGCGTTTCGAGGTCGTCGGGGGGAAGGAAATTCCAGTAAGCGACGTGCCCGCGGAGCGGCTTTCGCTCCGGGTGGTCGGCGAGCAGTTGTTTTTCAAAGTCCGGGTTCAGGCGGCGATCAACGCGGCCAATCCGCTGCATCAGGCGGACGGGGTTCCAGTGCAGGTCGTAGTTGATGAGGCGGGTGGCATCCTGCAGGTTGAGCCCTTCCGACAGGACATCGGTGGAGATGAGGACGCGAATTTCTTCCTCGCCGGCAGCGGCCAGCGTGCCGCTCGTCAGGCCGTTGTAGTAGGGGGCGAAGCGGCGGATGATCTCGCCGCGAGCCGTGGCGGTGCCGCTATCGATCTGTTCGACCCCCTGAACGCCGGCGGACTGCAAGTGCTGCTTGAGGTAGCGGGCGGTCTCGGCGAACTCGGAGAAGATGAGGACCTTTTCTTTTTTCAGGACGGGGTCAGTCTCGAGAAGGTTCTTGAGCGTGATGAGCTTCTGATCGTGCTGCGAATCGAACTGCTGCAGCTCCTTGAGGAAGTCGGCTACCTGATTCAGGTCATCGAGCGTATCGGCGAGGATCCGCTCGACATCAAATAGCTTGCGGTCGACCGGTTTGAGTTCCGCAATCATCTCCTCGGTCACCAGATCTTCTTCGGCTTCTTCCTCGTCCGGCTCCTCCCCGCCCCAGAGGACGAGCTGGCGCTTCTTGGACAAACCGATGAGGGAATCGTTGCGGTCCTTCCAGCGATCCAAATGGCGGCGCTCGTCGGCTGTTTTGACGTTCGCTTCCGCCCAGGTCAGAAGCTTGACGAGCAACCGGTTGCAGGACTGCTCAAAGGCGTGGGCGGAGCTTTCAATCCGTTTGAGAAACTGGGTGCGAATGAGGGAAACGACCTGTTGCTGGCGGCCTTCCACCCACTTGTCCTTGTCCTGCTCCTCCCCTTTGAAATAGCCATAGGGGTAGTAAATGCCGAGCACGAACAAGGGCTTTTCCTTGCGGAAAGCCTTCTCCACCATCTTCAAGAGGTCGCCGTAGGTTTCCCGAATGGAGTATTTGGCGACTTGCGGCTTGTCCCGCGTGGGGAACACCGCCGAGGCGCCCTTTTGCAGCTTCTGGCTCTCGACCACGTAGCGCCGGCTCCGCTGGACGACAAGCTGGCTGAAAACGGCATCGCTGGAAAGAAGCTGGCCGGCTTCGGCGAGGTCGGTGGGAGCAGCCGCGTGTCCGGGATGCTGGGCGAGGAGCTGCTTTTCCAGAGCGATGAAATGGCTGCGGAGGGAATGGACGCCGATGGTGCTGAGGAAGCTGTCGTTGCCGCGCGTGAACAGCTCCGCCATGTGGCGGAAGTCGTGGAGGCTGTTATTGATGGGTGTGGCGGTGAGCAGGAAGAGCTCCTTGCGTCCTTTCGGCCCGTCTAAGAGATCGGAGAGGTGGTAATAGCGGGAGCGCTTGTCCCCCTGCTCTCCTTTGCGTCCCAGATTTCGGAAGTGGTGGGCTTCGTCGATGATCACGGCATCGGCCCAATCGCGGACACGGGCGAGCTCTTCGCTCTTGCTGTCCAGGCCCAGGTCAGTGTGATTGAAGATGATCAGGTTGCTGAAAACGCCGCGGCCGGTGCCGCCGATATGGGGAAGATATTTTCGGACGTTATTTTCCCACACGTCGTCGCGAGCCGTTTTGGGGACGAAGAGGGCCACCCGCTTCCCTTCCTGCATAATCAGGCGCTCGATCACCATCATGCCGATGAAAGTTTTGCCGAGGCCCACGCCATCACACAAAAACGCGCCGCCGAAATTGCGGGCGATTTTCATCAGGTTGGCATAACCATCTTTCTGGTACTGGTCGAGCTGTCCGTACAGCCGCGAACTACTGGGGAGCTTACCTTCCTCCCAATCGGAGACCGGCAATTCGTGGCCGCGGCAGTATTCCTGGAGGGCTTTGACGTAGATTTCGAAGGGGGGGTAGTCCTTGGTGTGCCGCTCGACGACTTTGAGCATCTCCGCGGTCACGTCTTCGGCTTTGTCCCAATGCTGCTCGTACCACTCTTGCAGGACCGAGACGGGGGTGCCGGTGATTTGGACGTTGAGCTCGATGTTTTGCGTGAGGCCGGGGAGGGTGAAGTTGGAGGAGCCGACAAGGCCGAAGGAGCCGACAACTTCCTGGCGGGCGTGGGTGAGGTAGCACTTGGCGTGGAACTTGTCCTGCTTGAAGACGCGGCACTGGATTTTGCGCTGGCGGAGGGCGGCGACGATGGCGGGGACGCCGCGGAGGAAGGCGTTTTTGTCCTTCTCGTCCTCCAGGCTGTCGTCGAGGCGGCGCTCAATGTTCTTCAGCCCTTCGGCGAAAGCACTGCGGGTGCGGAGGCTGACTTCATCCCCCATGAGGATGCGGATGCCGTCCACCTTTTGCCATTCGTCGTTCAGGGCCAGGATGCCGCCGATTTCGAAGTAGCCGGTGGCAATGTCGATGGCTTTGGAGAGCTGGCACCAGTCGTGGAGATAGCGGAGAACCTTCCAGTCCTCGTCGCTGTTATCGACGATGAAGAGCTCGCTGCCGGTCTTGCTGGTACGTTTGGGCACGGTGGGAGCGGGTGAGAAGTGCTTTGGGATTGCCTTGGTCGGCGCGGACAGGCGTTGGCCGAGATTATCCCACAGCAGAGGGGCGGGGAGTAGCGTGGAGGCGGCTGGGGGCTTTGGCAAAATGGGAAGGCGACTTTTTCGTCAATTCTTGTTGACGAAGACTTGACTGTGCCAACCTGGAAATGTACACTTAAGTACACTACAGGGCGGGATCGTCGGCGGAAAGCGGAGAAGGGGACCGCCGGAAGGCGGGACTCCAGCGCGGGCTCTTTGACAAGTGGGTCGTAAGGGAAGAAAATGTGCCGCTAAGAGGTTGTGCGATTGTGTAACTGTGCGTGAAAAAAAGCTTATAAAATCGACGATACATCCCCCGGAGGAGTGGAGATTGGGGTGTATCAAGAAAATCGGGTGATGCACGCTCGGCTCGATACAGATTTCGACGGAAGTGGCTGCCGGACCAGGAGTTGCGGCCAGCGACTCGAGGCTGATACAGGCGAAAGATGTATCAAGAAACCGGCATCAAGGGCCGTTCATCAGCCGCTTATAAGGCGGAGCGGCTTGGGGAATGGGGTCGAGCCATTAAGGGATGGAACTCACGCCCACGCAAGCCGTGGGCGTGCCACCCCGCGTGGGCGCGGGGGCTAAGCCTGGGCGGCCAGTGCTCCGGCGGCTTCGCTGAGTTTGGCGGCCATGTTGGTCTTTTCCCAACTGAACTCGGGCTCGCTGCGGCCGAAGTGGCCGCCGGCGGCGGTCTTGCGGTAGATGGGGCGGCGGAGGTCGAGGTACTTGATGATGCCGCTGGGCGTGAGCGGGAAGGTCTGGCGGACGAGCTCGCAAATCTGCTCGTCGTCGATCTTGCCGGTGCCGCAGGTATCGACGTTGACGCTCACCGGCTCCGAGACGCCGATGGCGTAGGCGAGCTGCACTTCGCAGCGGTCGGCCAGGCCCGAGGCGACGATGTTCTTGGCGACGTGCCGGGCCATGTAGGCGGCACTCCGATCGACCTTCGTGGGATCCTTGCCGCTGAAGGCCCCGCCGCCGTGCCGCCCCCAGCCGCCGTAGGTATCGACGATGATTTTCCGCCCGGTCAGGCCGCAGTCGCCGTGCGGGCCGCCGACAATGAATTGTCCGGTGGGGTTGATGTGGTACTTGATCTTGCCGTGAATCAAGTCGGCGGGCAGTTCCGGCTTGATGATCTTTTCGATGATGAAGGCTTCGATGTCGCCGTGCGTTACCTCGGGAGTGTGCTGCGTGCTGACGACGACGGTGTCAATGCGGACGGCCTTATCGCCGTCGTACTCCACGGTCACCTGGCTCTTGGCGTCGGGGCGGAGCCAAGTCACTTCCCCCTTTTGCCGGGCCCTGGTCAGGCGATTCAAGATGCGGTGCGCCAGGGCGATGGGGAGCGGCATCAGCTCCGGGGTATCGTCGCAGGCGAAGCCGAACATCAGGCCCTGGTCGCCGGCTCCGATGTCCTTCCCCTTGGCCGCGTCGTCGTTGACCCCCATCGCGATGTCGGGGCTTTGGCTATGGAGCAGCACGTGTACCTTGCAGGTGTCCGCGCAAAAGCCGATGTCGTTGGAAGTATAGCCGACCTCGCGGATGACCTGGCGGGCGACCTTTTCGTAATCGACCTTGGCCTGGGTAGTGATTTCGCCGGCCAGGCAGCAGAAGTCGGTGGTGACCAGTGTCTCGCACGCCACGCGGCTCATGGGGTCCAGCGCGAGGAGGGCATCGAGAATGCCGTCGGAGATTTGATCGGCGAGCTTATCCGGGTGCCCCGAACTGACCGACTCACTCGTAAACAAAAACTTACCTGCTGCCACGGACATATCTCCTCGGAAAGACGCGAAAAAGCCCCGGCTTTGGCGGGGACGGCGAAACTGCGATTATAGGCTCAAAGGAGGCAGGGAAGATAGGGGAATGCCCTGTCAGCAACGAAGGAGTCCGCAGCGCACGGTCAGTCGCCGGTCGTTACCGTTGTTCCCGGAATCACGCGGCCGCTGGGGACGGCGAAGCCACTGGAGCGAGAGGCGAGGAGCTCGCGTTCGTAAAACTCCAAGTACTGATTGATCTTTACGTTCTCGGCCCCCTGCCGGCGATGATCCAGACACCACGCCACCACGAGGGCAATTACCACTGTCAACCAGAGCAGATCGCGGATGGAGAATTTCATGGAGAACTTTCACAGGCTGCGGTCATTCCGAGTAACTTCCCATCCGCGGAGCTTCCGCCCGCAGGAAGTCATCGCAGGTCATGCTGATGGAGACGGCGTGGTCGCCGGCGTTGAAGTTGATGCGGGGCTGCTCGGACAAACGGACGTCGCACCAGGTAGGGAGGTTGAACAGGCTGCCGAAGGGAGGGATGGAGCCGGGGGCCAGGCCGGTGAGCTGTTCGACTTCCTCGCGGGTGGCGAAACGGAGGCTTTTGACGCCCGCTTCCTTGCGGACCTGCTTGCTGGCCAGGCGGCGGTCGGCAGGCAGCACAATCAGCACGAACTGTTCGTCCGCTTTGCAAATCAGCGCTTTGGCCCCGCTAGCGAGGGAAGTGCCGCGAACCGCCGCCGCCTCTTCGCTCGTAAAGACGGGAGCGTGCTGGAGGACGCTGAATTCCACCCCATTGCCTTGCAGGAAGCCGCTCAGGCGATCAAAGACGGTCACAGGCATTGGTATGATTGGACTAGGAAATAGTGCCGGATGCCGAAACGGAAGCAACGCCAGCCTTGTATTTGACCATCTGCTCATGGAGGTGGAAAGAATTCTCACGGAATCAGACGGGATCCCCTAGGATTCAGCCGTCCAAATTACCTAATCGTCAATGTTATGAAAGTTATCAAAATGCCCAGAATTCTCCGTTTTCCGCAGGGTCGATTTCCGAATCGTAGCGTCATAAGTTATGAGAAGACAGGGACTTACAAAACACCGAGCTCTTGAATTTGCAGGTCTAGCGTGCTTGCAATACAAGGGCAAATCCGTATTCTGATGGATTGGCGCAGAGTCCCCATTGGCAATTTGTGACGATTTTGTAAATATTTCGGTCTGACATTTGCATATTTGGCGGCCCGCTCCGCGGCGCATCTCGAAATTCAGGTTCCATGAGCGAGTTCTTATTCCAGTACGAAAAGGTGAACCCCATATCGTGGGCGTACCTTTCGTCGCTCCTCATGATCGCCTTGTTCTTCAAGTTCAATCGCTTCTGGAGCGTGCGAAACCTGGACCTGATTCTGCTGATTCTGCTCGCCCCAGGCCTGCTGATTGTTCAGGCCGGCCGCAGGGAGTATCGCCAGGTGCGGCTGGACAAAGCCACCTTGACCCGGGCGCACAACGAGGCTTCCGCCGCGTTGCGCCAGCAGGATGAGATGGCGGAGATTGAGCCGGCGACGTACGTCGCGAAAGTTGCCCAGACGGAGACGGGGGCAACGAACCCTGTTCCTCCTTCCCCTCTCGTTGCCGTGGAACTGCCCGTTCCAACGGTTGAGGAGACAACTCCTGAAGTCAGTCCGCGCGCCGCGGCGGATGCCACCCCGCCGGCGCTGCTCGAGACCGGCTCGACCATGCAGAATCTGGCGGAGCGCGAAACGGCCGCGACCAGTAAGTTGTGGCAGGGCTATGCCGGGTTGCTCGCCGTATGTGGTCTGATGCTCATTCGCCTGCTCTTCGATCCGACGATGGTGAGGCGACCGCTGCTGGAGCCGAACATGAGCACGGGGGGCCTGCTGTTCCTGGCCTCGATGCTGTTCATGTTCCTGATGGCCAACGTCATTACCAGTGATGTGACCGTGAAGGACGTGAGCGGAGCCCAGGGTGCGAAAGCGATTATCGGCAGAGAGACGCGGACCGACGAGGAAAGACTCGCGGCCTATCGACAGCATGGCCCGAGCTATTTCATGCTGCATCTCTTGCCAAGCGTGATTACGCCCGCTTACCCCGCCGATAGTGCGCCCGCATTCCCCGCTGCTGCGGGCCCCACGGGAGGCCCCAATGGCGAGCCAGACGCGGCCCTGGTGGCGGTCTCGAAGACGATGGCAGTCCTCGCCCACCTGGCCATCCTGGCGGCCATGATTTTCATCGGCTACTGGCACTTTGAGAACATCAAGATGGGAATCGGCGCGGCGACGCTCTATCTCATCTTGCCTTACACCTCGCAGATGACTGGCCACGTTGACCACGTGCTCCCTTCGGCGCTGCTGCTGTGGGCCATTGTGCTCTATCGCCGGCCGGCGATGGCGGGGCTGCTGATCGGCCTGGCCATGAGTGCGTTCTACTATCCGTTCTTCCTGCTGCCGCTATGGCTTAGTTTTTACTGGCAGCGGGGAGTGATGCGGTTTCTCACGGGGCTGTTGGTCGCGGTCGGCGCGATGGTGGCTTCGCTCGCCTTTGTCTCGAACTCGCCGGCTGACTTCTGGACGCTGGTGCAGGCGATGTTCGGTCTGTGGATGCCCAAGGTTGCCGGCCTCGAAGGAATCTGGGCCAATCCCTACGGCTGGGATCCGATCTACCGGCTGCCGGTGATTGCGACCTGCGTGGCGCTCGGCGGCAGCCTGGCCATCTGGCCGGCGCAGAAGAATCTGGGCACGCTCCTGAGCTGTTCGGCCGCAGTGATGATTGCCATCCAGTTTTGGCACGGCCACGGCGACGGCGGCGGGATGTATCTGGCCTGGTTCCTGCCGCTGGCACTGCTCACAGTTTTCCGCCCGAACTTAGAAGACCGCGTGGCCCTTACGGTCCTGGGCGAAGACTGGTTTACTCGGCGGCGGGCGAAGCTGGCGCAGCTCAAGCGCCCCTCCAGTGCCGGCAAGGATTCCATCGCCGCCTTCAGTCCGCTGCGATTTCCATCACCGCCGCCGGCTTCGTAGTCAGTCGCGCTGCACGGCGTATGTCCACACGTCTTTCTGTTCAAAGATGAGCCGGAACAATCGTGGGTTGTGGGCGGCAAATTCCCGCTCGGCCTGGACGCCGTCGAACTTGGGGTCGTGGACCAGCAGCAAGTAATCGACCTCTTGCTCGCGCAGTTGCTCCAGCCAGTACTTCTCGTCGGCTTGGGCGCGGCGCTGCCGCGCGAGCTGCAAGTAGATGGTGTCGCCCTGGGTGAGCGTCAGGGGACTCGGTTGATCACGCCGATGGACGCGGAGATAGACGACCCGGTTGGTGTGGCCGCTGCCCAGAAGCGGATAGATGAGGGCGTTGCCGGAGTAGGCAATGGTTGCGGGTTTGGCGGCCGTGAGCTCCGCGAGGCGGTTCCAGGCTTCGCCGAGCGAGCCATAATTCTCGGTCTGTGAATACGCCGAGCCGCGGCTCTTCGCCCGTTGCTGCGACAGATCCGGATACCACCAGGGAGAGCTGACGACGAAAGCAACAACCACCGCTGCCGGTGCTGCCCACGGCAGTCGCCAATTCCACTGGAGGAAGCGCGGGTAGTTGGCGAGGACGAGGCCCAGCACGCCCGCGACAATCAGGAGCACGAGCGGCACTTCGTCGAAGAGCAGGAAAAACAGGGCGTAGGCGATAAAAGCCAAGCCGACCGCCGCGGCTATAAGGTTTTGAATGAATTCGCTTGCCACCCGCGTCAGCAGGTGCAAGCTCCAACCCAGGCCGCCCCAGAGTAGATAGTAAACGGGAAAGAGCAGGCGATGCTCCGACCAGAACGGCACGACCGCAAAGTAGACGAGGATGCTGGACAGCGGATAGGAGACGAAGAGCATCGTGGGGAGCCAGTCCGCGGGCTTCAATCTCCGTAGACCAAGCAGCCCCAGCGGCACCAGCATCGCCGCCCAGAGCACGATGCCGAATTGCTTGTTCATGGCGTAGGACTCGGTGTCATAGAGCAGCATCTTGCGGAAGGCAGACGGCGACCAGCCGTGGTTGATGAAGATGGAAGCGTTATACCGGCCGGGAAGAATTCGCAGGCCCAGGATGCGCAGCTCCGCGGGATAGAGCGGATTACCGTGCAACCACAAATTGCGGAAATGGAACGCGAGCCCGCACAGGATGATGGCGACGCAAATGGCGCCCGTCCGCCGCCACGGAAATGGTTGCGCTTCGTCCTTCGCTCCTCGCCTTGCGGCAATCAACCAGCCGACCAGGACCAACAATGCCAAACCGCCATAGATGACGCCAACCGTCTTCGACGCCAGTGTTAGCGCGATGCCGGCAGCGGCGACGTAACAGCCTGCTTCTCGTCGCGCGCGAGTCAGCAGCATCCCATAACAAAACGCGGCTACGCCGCTCGTCATCACCATTTCGCTGTTCACAATCAGCGAGCTGTGAAAGAAAGGAGAGAACAGCAGAACGAATGCTGTTAGCAACCGTGCCGTCACGATGGGTAAACCGATCAGCCGGACGGAGCGATGGAACAGCGCCACCGTCAGCAGAAAGAATGCCGGCTGAACGAGGAAGGCGAGGTCGTCGTTGCCGGTCAACTGCATCAGGCCATAGATGAGCGTTTCGGTGAGGAGCGGCGAGTGCTCTGCCGCCCCATCATGAAAAGGCAGATCTACCGTTTGAAGAAAGCCCTGCTGTGTCCAAAATGCTGGAATCGTCAGGTGGTAAATCAGGCTATCCGCCGACAGCGATGGCACCAGCCGGCTGACCCAAAGGTTGAAGAGGTAGGTGGTGAGAGAGACGACGAGCGAGATGACGGAGAGGAAGTGCAGACACTTGCCCAGCAAACTTTGTTTGCCAGTTTCGATATCCTTTTCGCCTCGTTCCAATCCCTTCGCCTTTTCTGGGCAGGCTGGAAGCCTACCCCACCTTATACCTTGCTGGGCACCACAAACGGCGCGCGGTACGGGCGCGTGAGCAGCGCATTGGCCGCTTCGACGTTGTCGCCCGTGAACTTCTCGGTCACGGGGTCAAAGGTGAGCGTCGGGCCGAGGGTGTAGGTCTGTTGGTCGAGCGGGAGGCCGACGGCGCTGTTGTTGGCCGCGAGCTTCTCGAACGCTTCCTTCACCTGCTCGTTCTTGCCGATGCTGCCGCTGAGCTTGTCGTAGGTAATCTTTTCGCCCAGGCGGTAGGAGATATTCGCCAGGTGGCAGAGGGCCGCGCTATAGTGCGCGACCTCGGCATCGGCGTTGTTGTCCTCGGGCTTGCGGCTGCGGACGGCGGTGATGAACGCTTTGAAGGCACCGTCCGGAGTGACCCGTCGCGCCTCACCGCCGGTCACCTTCTCTCCTTCACCCTCGCCGCCCTTATAGAACTTGCCACCCTTAATCAGTCCATCCGTGGTGTAATACTCGTTCTCCACCTGTTGCGGATAACCGGGAGCCAGCTTCGGGCTGGCCACCAGGCCGCGGGTTTCGAAGACCAACAGCACGTCCCCGAACTCCATCACGGATAGCTGCATGTTGGGAGTCTGCCCCTGGTCGGTCGGTCCCTGATCCGGCAGGTCGGGCAAAAAGCGGCCGCCGAGGGTCCAGACCTTGGTCGGCAGCGTGCCACCCTTGATGGCCCAGCGGGCCACGTCCATCTCATGCACACCCTGGTTGCCGATGTCCCCGTTGCCAAAGTCCCAGAACCAATGCCAGTTGTAATGCACCAGGTTGCGGTGAAAATCCTGCATCGGGGCGGGGCCGACCCAGATGTTCCAGTCCAGCGATGGGGGCGGCGCTTCCACGGGCTTGAATCCGATGGTCCAGCGTTGCTTACAGCAATAGCCCTTGCTGACGAGTAGCTTGCCGTACTTGCCGCTTTGCAAAGCGGCGATTTCATCGGCTCGGGACTGGCTGCTCCGCTGCTGCGTCCCGTGCTGCACCACGCGGCCATACTTGGCAGCCGCCTCCACGCACATGCGGCCCTCGAAGACGTTGTGGCTGATCGGCTTTTCGACGTACACATCTTTCCCGGCCTGACAGGCCCAGATGGTGAGTAGCGAATGCCAATGGTTGCAAGTGGCGACAGTGACGACGTCGAGATTCTTGTCGTCGAGCACCTTGCGGATGTCCTGGACGGTAGCCGGCCTATGTTTGCTCTTAGCCTCGACGGATTTGCTCCTCGCCTCCCAGATGGTCTGGTCGGGATCGATGAGGGTAGTGATGCGGACGTTGGGAACGTCCAACAGCTCGCTGATGTGGGACTGACCCCGTCCGTTAATCCCCGCCACGCCGACATTGATCGCCTCATTGGCCCCAATCACCCGCCCCGAGGCCTTCGTCCCCGAAATAGTGAACAGCGGAAAAACGACGCTGGCGGCAGCGGCTTGCAATACGCGACGGCGGGAAAGGCGAGTCATGTCAGGCTCCAAAGGAGAGGTGGACTAGCTCCGCAGATTACACCACAGGACCAGGCGAAAGTCCAGCGCAGGGAAAGATTTAGGGTGCCTGGGGGCTTGCGAAATGCACGCTGCCTGGGACGCCCGTAGTTTCCCGTTCCACCAGCGGCTATAGTAAGTTCCCGCTGCCTTACCTCGCGTGCTGGCGTGTGGAATCTTCCTTGATGCTTCTGGGTAACGGACTTCGATCTCTGGCACCATGCTTCCTGCTGGCCGCTGCGCTCGCGGGGGCGCTCGCCATTTCGCGCGCCGCCAGCGCCCAGTCGAACGCTCGCGTGAACCTATCCCCCACTGGCGCCGCGGCCTATTTGCCCGAGCACTGGGGAACCGTCCAGTTGCAATTCACGAACCTGGACGAGCGGCCCGTGGAGCTGCTGGCGGTCACGTTCATGGACAACGACCGATCCCTGCAATTTGGCCGCCAGGCCTGGGTGCCCGCGCGGTCCCGCCTGACACTGGACCACCCGATCCGCTTTCCTCCGGCCGAGGAAGGGGCCAAGGGCTTCGATATTCACACCTTGCTTCTCGACCCTCACCATGAAAACGAGGCCCTCCTTCGCGGCGGCCTGGGAGAGTTGCAACTCCCAGGGAGGTTGCGTCTGGGAGAGGAGCCGGTAACCGCCATCCTGAATATGCGGGATGATTTACGAGCAGAATCCATACTGGATGAGATTACCCGCGACTTGCCCTATGAGTTGGTGGTGGCGTGCAAGTCGTCGGAGCTGCTCGGCCGCTCGATGGCTCAGATGAACGACTCCATCCTACCGGCGATGTCGGAAGCCTACGACGGCATCGATCAGATCATTGTGGCGGATAATCGCCTGACCCATGATGGACCCGCAATGACCGCCATTCGCCGCTGGCTGTTTGGCGGGGGGCATCTGTGGGTTATGTTGGACCGCGTGGACCCGCGAATGCTGGAATTTCTCTTGGGTGAAGAGTTTCCCTGCCAGATCGTCGACCGCGTCGAGCTCACGACCGTGCGAATTGAGCCGACCAGTCGCAGGGGCGGCGGGGATGTTTCCCAGCGGGACTACGACCAGGCGGTCGGCATGGTCCGCGTGCTCGCCTCCAATGTCGAAGTCGCTTGCACCGTTGACGGCTGGCCGGCGGCATTCTGGAAGCCGTGCGGCAAAGGGAAACTGTTGGTCACCACGCTGGCTCCTGATGGCTGGATGCTCCAGGGATTAACCGAGGAAGCCGGACCGATAACGCCCCCTCGGGCAAGTCCTGGTGGCGGATCAGGTATGGAACGACCCGGTTCGGGCAGACCCACCTTGGGAAGACCGGGACCTGCTGCGGGGAGCCTTAACCTTCCCGTCCGGCAAGGGGGATCTAGTGGAGTTTCCCTGGTCGCATACCAGCCGGGCCGCGCTGCCGGCGACACCCCGCCGCCGGCCGCTTCTCCTCCCGCAACGGCCGCTCCTGCTCCAGCCCAAGCGGACGCGCAGGAAGCAGCCTTGGTTGACGAGGCCAAGAGCCGCACCTTTTTCGTCATCTCGGCGATGAAGGAAATCGCCACGGAGTTCTTCAGCCCCCGAGAATCGCCAACTTTTAACACCCGAGTTTTCGAGCCGCATGTGACCGAATACGTGGGTAACTCGGTCCCTTCACGGTGGCTGATCACCGGCCTGCTGGCCGGTTTTGGGGCGCTGCTCGTGGGCCTGGGCGCGGTGTTGTGGCGCGCCGGTCGTTTGGAGTGGCTGGGCGCCGCCGGACCGGCGCTGGCGATTGGGGTCAGCGCCATCCTGATGCTCATGGGACTTGCGCAAAGGCGATCGATCCCCCCCATTGTCGCCAACGTGCAATTTGTCGAACCGCTTCCGGGCACCGATGACCTGCGTGTCTCGGGCATGACGGACATTTACGCCCCCGCAGCCGCCACGACCACGATTGCCTCTCAGAGCGGCGGCTGGATCATGCCCGACCGCGAAGACAACGAAGGACAAACCGCCCGCATGGTTTGGACCGACATGGAAACCTGGGAGTGGCAGAACCTGCCGCCGAAATATGGCCAGCGGCTAGGACGCTTCTCCACGGCGATGGCGACAGCATCGACCAAGCGGATCGAGGCCCGCGTCACTTTTGGAAAGAACGGGTTGATCGGTCGCCTGAACACGCAGGGGGTCTCTCATCCAGCCGACGCAGTCCTGGCCACGCCGGACGGCCGCATTGGCGTCGATCTTAGCGCGGATGGCAGTTTTCAAGCGCCGGCCAGTCAGGTCTTCAGCGACGAGCAGTTTATTGCCGCCGAGCTGCTGACCGACGAACAAAACCGCCGCAGCCGCACCTTGGCGGCGGTCCTTAATCCTGCCAACGGCCCCCGCTTCCCCAGCGAGCCAAAACTGATGGTCTGGGCAGACCCGCTCGACCTGGGCTTCCGGTTTGACGAAGGTCATCGCCAATTGGGAGCGGCTCTCGTTGCGGTTCCTCTCGTGATGGAGCGACCGCCGGTGGGAACTGAAGTGGCCGTTCCTTCGCCGTTTCTTTCCTACCGCACGGCCATTGGACCCGACGGCTCCGTCGCATCGGGACTGTATGATCATCGCAACCGCGAGTGGCAACAGCGCTCGCTCCCTTCCTCGGCATGGCTCCGTTTTCAGGTGCCTGCCGTGCTGTTGCCGCTCGAACCGTTGCGGGCTAAGTTGACGGCGCAAGTCACCGGCCCCGTCGGCAAATTGGAAATTGCCGGCGTCCGCGGTAAGCAGACGGTGTCCATAAAAACCTGGATGGATCCCGTGGGCACCTTGTCGGTCGAGCTTGACGACCCCACCCTCCTGCAAGTGACAAGCGGCGGACTGTTGCTCAAGGTCTCCGGCGGCGACCCTGCTCGCCCGGAGCTCACACTATCCAGCGGCAAGGCCAGTTACTGGCGGATTGAGTCGCTCCGTCTGGAATTACGAGGCAAGACCGCCGCTGCCTCAGCCAACCAGCCCTGAAAGAGGAATCGCGATGGGTGCGGAGAATCCCGTGGTCGTCATTGAGCAGCTCACCAAGCGGTACGGCTCGTTCACCGCGCTCAGCGGCCTGTCCTTGACGATTCAGGCCGGCCAGATCCTGGGGATGATTGGCCCCAACGGCGCCGGCAAAACAACCTGCATCAAAATCCTCGTTGGCCTGGCCCGCCCCACCGCCGGAACGGCCAGCATTGGCGGAGCCGACTGCGTGCGCGACTCCCGCCGCATCAAGCACCTGGTCGGCTATATGCCGGATCGGTTTGGCTCCTACGACAACATGCGGGTGCATGAGTATCTGGATTTCTTTGGCGCGACCTTCGGTATCTCGCGTCCCGTTCGCAAGACGCGGATTGAGGAGGTCATGGAGATCACCGGGACCGCGTACATGCGCGATAAGTTCGTGGAGACATTGAGCCACGGCATGCAGCAGCGCGTGGGGATCGCCCGCACGCTGCTGCACAACCCCCAGGTGCTGATTCTGGATGAACCGGCCAACGGGCTCGACCCGCAGGCCCGCATTGAGATGCGAGATCTATTGATTCGCCTGGCCCGCGGGGGCAAAACGCTGATCGTCACCAGCCACATCCTGCCCGAGCTTTCGCGCATCTGCGACCAGGTCGCCATCCTCACCCACGGAAAATTGCGGGCTTTGGGAACCGTGGACCAAATCAGCCGCATGATCAGCAGGGAACGAACGATGGAGGCTCAACTAGTCACCGGCGACCAACTCGGCAGGGGAGCGGAAATCGCCCTGGCCCATCTCGAACCAACGGCCGAAGTCGTGCAGGTCCCCGCGGAAGGGGTGCTCCGCTTTCGCACTGCCCAGCCCGAAACGCAACTCGCGGAGTTGCTCGCGGCGATGATTCAAGGAGGGATCAAGGTCACGCAATTCCGCGAGGTGCAGACCGACCTGGAAGAGGCATTCATGTCCTTCGCCAAAGAAGATGATCCGAGGTCATTGCCCGCCGGCAGCTCGAAGTCCGCCGAAACCGTTGTGATGCAAGGGAGCCAGGGATGAGTACCGCCCTGATCCGCCGGGAACTGGTCACTCTCCTGCGGCAAAAGCGGATGTTCTGGATGCAATGTGCGCTGGCCATCGGCTTCGCCTTGCTCGTGATCATCCGCTGGCCCACGGAGCCCCGCATCTCGCTTTCCGGCAGCCGGGCGCAGGAGATTTTTCGCCTGCTCTCCTACGGGCTCATGGCCGCTCTGCTCCTTTTATTGCCCGTGTTTCCGGCGACGAGCATCGTCCGCGAACGAACCTCCGGCACACTGGCCTTGCTCTTGAATACTCCCCTGGGCCCCTTGCGTATTTTTTGGGGCAAGCTCGTGGCCGTGCTCGGCGTGGCCGGATTGATTCTCGCGCTCAGCTTGCCGGCCGCGGCGGCCTGCTTTGCGATGAGCGGGGCCTCCTGGGATCTCGCCAAGGTCTATCTCGTGCTGGCGCTGGCGGCTCTGCAATACTCTGCGCTGGGACTGCTCATTAGCACCTACGCAACTTCCACGGACGGCGCCGTCCGCTGGACCTATGGCTGCGTGCTCCTGTCCAGCGTGTTGGTGCTCGGTCCGCATCAGTTCCTGCATGGCATGGGGGGCTATCAAGCCGCAATCGCCAATTGGCTGCGGTGCGCTTCGCCGTTTGCCGCACTGATGTCGCTGCTCGGCGCGGGGGATCTGGCGAGTGCTGGTGTGGTGGATAAGACCAGCGTCGCCGTTCGCTTCATGAGCATCTCGCTGCTGCTGACCCTTGTTTATTCACTGTGGGCCATCAGCCGGCTGAACCATTCGATTTTCGACCGTTCGCGCGATGCCGGCAAAATCAGCGACGAGCAAAGCCTCTGGGTCCGCCTGCTGCGGAGACTGATGTTTCTGGTCGATCCCCAGCGGCGCTCGCGGCCCATCGGACCGCTCACCAACCCGGTGATGGTCAAGGAATTCCGCTGCCGACGGTTTGGCCGCCTGCACTGGCTGCTCCGACTGGTGGCACTTTGCGCGCTGTTGTCCCTGGGGCTCACGTATGCCACGGTGACCGGCACCGTCAATTGGGGAGTGGAGACCATCGGCGGCATCATGGTGCTGATGCAAGTCGCCCTGCTGGTCCTCTTCACCCCCGCGCTGGCGGCCGGGCTGATCAGCACCGAACGCGAAAGCGGCGGCTGGCCGCTGTTGCAGATGACCCCCATGTCGCCGCTCCGCATTGTGTGGGGCAAGCTCCTTTCCGTCATTCTCACGCTGCTGCTCGTGCTTTGCGCCACGCTGCCGGGCTATCTCGTGATGATTTACATCGAGCCTGGAATGCGCTTTCAAGTGCAAAGAGTCGTGATCTGCCTGCTGGCGACGGCTGGTTTTGCGATGATGCTCTCCGCCGCCATCGGCAGCCTGTTCCTGCGGACAGCCACGTCCACCGCCGCTGCCTATGCGGCGCTGCTCCTGGTCTGCGGGGCTCCGCTCTTGGTCTGGCTTGGCCGAGACGCCCCCTTCGGACACGACACCGTCGAGCGGGCCCTGCTCGTCAATCCGGTGGCCGCGGCCTTCTCGGTCATTCGGCTGACGGGCTTTCGCGATTACGAACTGTTACCCGGCAACTGGTGGTTCCTCGGCATCACGTCGGCAGTTTGCCTGGTGGTGCTGCTCGCGCAAACGCATCGCATTTCCCGTCCGCAATAGCTCTCGACCAATGCCCATGTCCGCACTCTGGCTTATTCTGGTTTGCACCCTGGGGGATGCGCCCGCCAGGCCCGTTCCCATCGCGCCGGACTTTGCGATGGATAGCGATCCGATTTTGCCGGAACTGAAGACCGTCAAGGCCTATTCGGCGAAATACCTGCCGCTCTGGATCGAGGCGGCGGGCCGCCCCGAAGTCGACTATCAGCGCTTGGCCGCGGCGTCGGTGGCGCAGGCCCATATCGAGGGAATTCCGAACATGATCAAGGCCAAACCGGCCTTGCTGCGAATCGTCTCCGCCCAGGAGTCCCATCCGGCAGCGCGGTTTGCGGCGGCCCGCGCGCTGATCGTGCTGGCAGCCAGGGATTCCGCCCCGCAACTCTTGCAGGTCGCCTGCGAACATGGATCGGACATTCGGCAATTGATCGAGCCCGCGCTGGCCAGCTGGAAGTATGAGCCAGCGTATGCAGCCTGGCGACAGCGGCTGACCAGCGCTGAGGTAACTCATCGTGACTTAATGCTCGCCCTCCGCTGCCTGGGAGATGCCCGCGACCAGACAGCCGTGCCCCAACTCCTGGTCATCATGCACTCGGCGCAGCGGCTGGATGCGGAGCGCCTGGCGGCGGCGCGGGCTACGGGACAATCCCAAGACGCTGGCTCTGAAGACGATGCTCAAAAACTCGCCCGCCCTGGGGCGCCCATCATCGACCGGCTCTGCGCCGCTGCGCTGCTCGAGCGGCACACGAGCCAACCGGCTCGCGCGCTGCTGCTGGTTCTTGCCGTGGATCCACAGCCGAGCGTGGCGACCGCGGCTCTGTCACGGCTCACTGCGATTGACTCCACGCTCGTGCTGCCGCTGGCGGAGAAGTCAATGCAGAGTGCCGATTCGGGTGTCCGCCGCGAAGGTGTCATCGCGTTCGCGGCCCATCCCACCGAGGAACGAATCAAGACGCTGGGCAAACTGCTGGATGATCCACATCCCGGAGTGCGGGCCATGGTTCGGGAGGATTTCCGTCAACTGGCTGCTGATCCCCGCTGGAACGATGTCGTCCGCCAAACCGCCCTGGAAGCTCTCGCCGCCGAAAGTTGGCGGGGGCAGGAACAGGCGGCTCTGCTGTTGGCCGCGCTCGACCACAAGCCGGCCGCTCCGCGCCTCGTCAAGCTGCTCGATTCCCCGCGGGGGGAAGTCATGATTGCCTCCGCCTGGGCGCTGAAGAAGGTCGCCGTCCCGGAAACCCTGCCGGCGATGCTGCACAAGGCCAGCTACCTCACCGATGTCCGCCTTCGACAGCAAACGAGCTTTCGCCCTCTAGACATGCAGGCGGCCCATTTGTTCGAGGCTTTGGGTCAGATGGACTACCGGCCGGCGGAGCCGCTGATGAAGCGCTACATCGCCAAGAACTATACGATGGGAGAGTTTTCCCGCGGCGCTGCGATTTGGGGTCTGGGAAAGCTGCATGCTGGCAAGCCGGATGAGCCATTGGCATCCGCCATTGCGGAGCGAGTGACGGAGCCAGGCAGCGCCATACCTCCCGAGATGACCCGCGTCCGCCTGGCTGGGGCGATCACTCTGGGACGGATGAAGGCTAAATCCCAGGCCGGGCGACTCCGCAAGTTTGCCCCGGAGATTGGCCGGGGCCACACCTATCTAGCCCTGCAATGGTCGCTGCGAGAAATCACCGGCGAGGAGCTGCCGGCCCTCCCTCCGGCTCTCGAATCCCGAGGAGACTGGTTCCTGGTGCCGTTGGATACGTCGCAAATCCTCGTTCCAAAATGAGCCCGGCAGGCGGCATCGACGGGAGCCTGTCAGCCCGATTCGCCGTAACGAATGCGATCCCTCGGGCCATCTTCCTCTGTTGCCGCGGGTCGAAAAGCCGATTAATATCAAGAATGGCTGATGCGTGCCGTAGCGAGACTGTGCGCGCCTCGGCTCCCGCCGGTTTTTTCTCCCACCAATATCAACGCGAGGCCTCCTGTGCTCGGCTGGCTTGCAAACACCGTGCGCTGCCGGGCGGCATGTTTTTTCGCGGGGGCACTCGTGTTCCTGGCCCTGCTCGCCCCGTTGCTAAGAGCCGAACAGCCGGCGATCGACTTCCGCAATGATATCGAGCCGATTCTCTCCCGCCACGGCTGCAACGCCGGCGGTTGCCACGGGAAGGCGAGCGGGCAGAACGGGTTCAAGCTGTCTCTCTTCGGCTTTGATGCGAACTATGACCACGATGAGATTGTGAAGCGGGCTCGCGGGCGGCGGGTGAGCGTTTCCGCGCCGGAGCAGAGCCTGCTGCTCCTCAAGGCGACCGGCACCGTTCCGCATGGTGGCGGGCGAAGGTTGGAGCCGGAGAGCGAGGCATATAAGACGCTGCATTCCTGGATTGCTGGTGGGGTGCCGGGATCATCGCCAAACGCACCCAAGATTGTCAGCTTGGTGATCGAACCCAAGCAGCTTGTCATGCAGCGCGGGCAGACGCAGGCGCTGAAGCTGGTGGCCGCAATGTCTGACGGCAAGCCGCGGGACGTAACCACGGAAGCATCGTTTTCCAGCAACCTCGACGTCGTCGCCTCGGTCAGCGAAGCGGGTCTCGTTCAGGCCGGTCAGCAGAGCGGCGAAGCGGCCATCATGGCCCGCTATCAGGGGCAAGTCACCGTTTTCAGCGCCATCATCCCCCACGGCCAGCCGCTGGCGGAGATTCCGAACTTCCAGCCGAATAACTACATCGACAAGCTCGCCGCTGAGAAGTGGAAAAAGCTGGGGCTGCTGCCGTCACCCGCGTGCGACGACGCCACTTTCCTGCGCCGCGTCACCATCGACCTCTGCGGCCGCCTGCCGACGAGCGAGGAGGCGAGGGCCTTTCTCGCGGACACTGCCGGCGACAAGCGGACCAAGGCTATCGACCGGCTGCTGGATTCGCCGGATTATACCGCGTTCTTCGCGCTCCGCTGGGGCAGCATCCTTCGCAACAGCAACCTGGCCGGGGCCGACAAGGCCGCTTACGCCTTCCATAACTGGATCAAGGACAACATCGCCCGCAACCGTCCCTACGACGAGTTTGTCCGCGGCGTCATCGCGGCAGCCGGCGAATGGCAGGACGCGCCGGCCATCAACTGGTACTGGCAATCGCGGGACGATCAGCTTCATCAAGTGACGGCGGACACCGCTCAGGTCTTCCTCGGCACGCGGCTGCAATGCGCCCGCTGCCACCATCATCCGTACGAGAAGTGGAGCCAGGACGATTACTACGGCCTCGCCGGTTTTTTCACCCGTCTCGGCCGCAAGAGCTTTGGCGAGCCGCCGCCGTACTTTGCGTCCGGCAGCGTGACGACGGGCGAACGCAACCCACTCACTGGACAGGTTCCCGAACCAAAATACCTCGGTGGCCCCGTCGCCAAGTTCACGCCCGAGGAAGACCCGCGGCACGCCCTTGTCGACTGGATGGCAAAGCCGGAGAACCCGCTCTTCGCCAAGGCTCTCGTCAATCGCATGTGGGGGCACTTTCTCGGCCGTGGCCTGGTGCAAGAAGTGGACGATCTCCGGGAGACCAATCCGCCGTCCAATCCGGAATTGCTCGACGCACTCGCCAAGGACTTCATTGACCACAAATTCGACGTCAAGCACATCATCCGGACCATCGTCAGTAGCAAGGTCTATCAGCTCTCGTCCGAGCCCAGCGAGTCGAACAAGAACGACCGGCAGAACTTCGCCCGCTTCTACGCCCGCCGGATGATTGCCGAGGTGCTGCTCGATTCGCTCGACCAGGCGACCGGCAGCAAAACCCGCTTCGGCAACGTCGCCAGCACCGCCCGGGCCATCGACCTGCCGCACGAAAACTTCGGCTCCTACTTCCTGGATACCTTCGACCGCCCACGCCGCGTGACGAGCTGTGAATGCGAGCGCTCCAGCGGGGGCACCCTGGCCCAGGTGCTGCTCCTGGCCAACTCCGACGAGATCGAAAACAAAATCGCCAGCGGAGACGGCAAAATCGCCAAGCTTCTCAAAGACGCGAAGGCCGACAAGGAGATTGTCGATGAGATCTACCTCGGCGCACTCAGCCGCTTTCCCACCGTGGAAGAGCAGGTCACGCTGCTGAAATACCTCGAGCCATTTGCCATGAAGCCACCAGAGCGGCAGCAGGCGATTGAAGATGTGCTGTGGACGGTACTGAATGCCAAGGAATTTATGTTTACGCACTAATTGTCGCCTTTCGCTCCGCGAAAGCACGTTCTTTCGCGGAGCGAAAGGCGACATTTGTTACATTTGTGATATGACCTCTGGAACCTCGACCAATCTGACGTCTGCCCCCGGAGTCTTCTCCGGTGCGACGTACGAGCAACTCCTTTCCGGGAGCACGGGGTGGGCTATGGACGAAGGTTCGCTGTTCTTTGAAGGCAAGGGACGAGTTCACCAGGCTCTGCGAAAGATTGTGAAGCGGCTGGATGCTCTGGGAATCCGCTACGCGGTCGTCGGCGGCATGGCTCTCGTGCATCACGGCTATCGCAGATTCACCGACGATGTCGATATCCTGGTGACGCGGGAGGATCTTGATAAGCTCCATCGAGAAGTCGAAGGACTGGGCTACTTGCCGCCGTTTTCTGGAAGCAAGCACCTTCGCGATACGGAACTAAGCGTCAAAATCGAATTTCTCACAACCGGCGAATTTCCCGGCGACGGCAAACCCAAGCCGGTCGCGTTTCCGGAACCAGGTTCGGTTGCCGAAGAAGACGATGGCGTCTACTACATCACTCTCCCCGCGATCATAACCCTCAAGCTGGCCTCCGGCATGACCAACGCCGGGCGACTCAAAGACCTGGCTGATGTGCAGGAACTCATCAAGCTCAAAAAGCTGCCTCGTGACTTCGAAAGTGAATTGCCGGAATACGTTCGGCCGAAATACCTAGAAATCTGGAATAACACTTCCTCTGGAGAGGAGACTTAAAGCCATGCTCACCATCCTCGGCTCTTCCCACAAAACCTGTGACGGTGTCTCCCGCCGATCCTTTCTGCAAGTCGGCGCGCTCGCTGCCAGCGGCTTGACGCTGGCGGATGCACTGCGGCTTGATTCGCAGGCAATCGGCGCACAGCCGGGCATTTCCACCCGCAAGAAAGCGGTGATTCAGGTCTGGCTGGCTGGCGGGCCGAGCCATATGGATATGTACGACCTGAAGCCCGATGCGCCGGCGGAGTTCCGCGGGGAGTTCCGCCCCATCGCGACCAACGTGAAGGGAATCGACATCAGCGAGCATCTGCCGTTGCAAGCCAAGGTCATGGACAAGCTGGCGATTGTCCGCTCGGCCTTTCACACCAACGCCGGCCACGGCATGGGCTCGCAGTGGATGCTCACGGGCTATCAGCCCACGATTGAAGTCAGCGACAACATCTATCCTTCGTGCGGCAGCGTAGTCGCCCGCATGAAAGGGCCGAATGAGCCGGGGCTGCCCGCGTACGTCAATCTGCCGCGGCCACTGGGACTGGGGAAGGCTGCGTATCTCGGTGCCTCGTTCAATCCGTTCTCCCCCGACGACGACCCCAACCGCGACGGCTTTCAGGTCCGCAACATGAAGCTCCCCGGCCGCGTCACGCTGGAGCGGCTCGACCGGCGTAAGGGCTTGCAGGCCCAGATCGACAGAATTCGCCGCGACGTGGACATCAAGGGGGACATCGAGGCTCTCGACAAGCATTACCGCGACGCGATCGAGATGGTGACGAGCGACAAGGCCCAGAAAGCGTTCGACATCGCCAAGGAAGACGCGAAGGTCCGCGACGACTACGGCCGGCACGACCTCGGCCAAAGCTGCCTGCTGGCCCGCCGCCTCGTCGAGGCCGGTGTCAGCTACGTCACCATCCAGGCCGGCGGCGGCTGGGATACGCACGGCGACAACTTCAAGCAGCTCAAGGACAACCTGCTGCCGAAGTATGACCGGGCGGTGGCAGCGCTCGTGCAGGATCTGTACGACCGCGGCTTGGCCAACGACGTGCTCGTCATGGCCTTCGGCGAATTCGGCCGTACGCCGCGCATCAACAGCGGAGCGGGGCGCGACCACTGGCCGGGCGCGATGAGCATCCTCTTCGCCGGCGGGGGACTGAGGATGGGCCAGACCATCGGCACCACCGACCCGCGGGCCGAAGCCCCCGCAACCAAGCCCTACTCCGTGGGCTGCGTCCTCAGCACCATGTATCACTCGCTCGGCATCAACTACAAACATCCCTTCCACGACCAGGCCAACCGTCCGCTGCCAATCCTCAGCGAAGGGAAGCCGATTGAGGAACTGATCTGATAAAGCAGGGGATGGCCACGAAAAACACAAAAAACACAAAGAGTTAAGAGGGGTCTCGTAACAAGTTTCCCCTTGCTCTGATTTCAGTTTTCTCTTCGTGACTTTTCGTGTTTTTCGTGGCCATCCCCCCTTCCCATCATTCTGCCATTCATGATTGTGCCTTCCCCCCGGTGTTCGGTCGTCTTCACGGTTTTGGTCCTGGTTGCTGCGCGCGCCCTCGCCGACCTTCCTTCCACTCGCCTCGACCGTTTAGCTCCTCTTGGCGCTGCGGCGGGAACGTCCGTGGAAGTCGAATTCCAAGGCGCTGATCTGGAGGACGTGAAGTCACTTCGCTTCGACCAACCCGGCTTGTCCGCCGAGCCGCTGCCGATGAAAGAACGCCAGTTCAAAATCACCGTCGCGGCCGATGTTCCGGCGGGGACTTACGACGTGCGGCTCGTCGGGCGCTTCGGCATCAGCAATCCGCGGCTGTTTGCGGTGTCTCGCGGACTGGTGGATGTCGCGGAGAAGGAGCCGAACAACGACGCGGCATCGGCGCAGGTGGTGCAAGTCAATTCGGCCACCAATGGCACGTCGGACGGCAATGACCAGGACTTGTTCAAGGTGCCGCTGAAGAAGGGTCAGCGAGTGACCATCGATTGCCAGGCCCAGCGGCTGGATGTGCAGATGGATGCGAACCTGGCTCTGCTTTCCCCGGCGGGAGCACAGCTTGCTTCCAGCGGCGATTACCACGGCCGCGATCCATTCATCGATTTTCTCGCTCCACAGGATGGCGACTATTTCGTCGTCGTCAACGACCTCTCCTTTCGCGGCGGCTTTCCTTATCGCCTGGTCATCAGCGACCGCCCACAGATCGAAAACGCCTTCCCGCGCGCGGTGCAGCTTGGCCAGAACACCGAGCTGACGCTCCTCGGCCGCAACTTCGGCTCCGCGGGCAAGCCTTCGTCCTTCGCCCTCTTTGATCTGCCGCTGGACGAAGCGAAGTTCCCGCTCGCCGCGCCGACCGACGCTAACGACCTAAGTCTCTTCCGCTTCCTGGAACATCCCACCGCCCACAGCGTCCAGCCGACCGCCGCCACTAGCACGGTCAACGGCTTTCAAATTCGGCCGAGTCTGGTTGGCCAAGATTCCCTGAATGCCATTCCGTTGCTTCTCGTCGATTCCCCCGTGACTCTGGAGCATGAACCCAACGACAAGCAAGACCAGCCGCAGGCACTGTCGCTCCCCGCGGTCGTCAGCGGGCGGTTCGATCTGGCCCGCGATGCCGACTGGTATGAGTTCCAGGTCGCGGAGAACGGCTCGTATGGTTTGGAAGTCTACTGCGAACGGATTGGCGGGCAGGCCGATCCCTACGCAGTGCTGGTCGATGACCAGGGAAACCGCGTGCAAGAGTTTGATGATTTCGGCCACCGAATGGGGCCGTTCGACGGGCATCTGCGGGATCCGTCCGGCACGCTCAATCTCACCGCGAACAAGAAGTACCGCCTGCTCGTGCAGGATCGCTACCGCCGCGGCGGCGCCCGCTATCAATACGTGTTGTCCATTCGCAAGCCCAGGCCCGATTTCTATCTCGCCGCCATCAATCCGCAAAACCCTTCGCCGGCAGGACTCAACCTCTGGCGCGGCGGCGCCGCCTACTTGCAACTGGTCATGCATCAGCGCGACGGCTGGTCGGAGGGCGTCACCATCACCGCCGAAGGGCTACCGCCGGGAGTCCATGCGATACCCACGTCGCTGCTCCAAGAAACTCAGTGCGCCTTCGTCCTGTGGGCCGATGAGAATGCCGCTGAGTGTACCGGTCCGATCAAGCTCATAGCCACCGCAAAGCGCGGCGAAGAAACCATCCGCCGCGAGGTCCGCCCCTACACCCGCGTCTGGAACGACGGCAGTGGCGGCGGGGCAACCAGCCGGCCCACGCGCGAGGTCACGATTGCCGTCCGAGAGAAAGCACCTTTCTCGCTCCGCTTCACCGCCGATCAGCTGCAAATCGAAGCTGGCAAGAGGGTCCAGGTGAAGCTCGCCCTCAATCGCCTGAATCCCGATTTCAAGGAGAAGCTCACCCTGCTGCCGCTGCCGCTCCCCGGCAACATCAAGATCACCGCGCCGGAGATTCCCGCCGGCGCGAATGAGGCGACCATCGACATCGAAATCCAGCCCGGCACCCGCCCCGGCACCTACACGCTCTCGCTCGTCGGCCAGGGGCAGGTTCCCTACGCCAAGGATCCCGCGGCCAAGGAAAGACCGAACTTGCTGGTCTCTCTTCCCAGCCAGCCGCTCACCATTACGGTCGTGCCGCCATCAGCCAAATGAAGCGGTTTCCGCCCCCACCACAAAAAAGCAGGAAATTGCTTTTCTTTCGCGGACACGGGGGTTACATTAGCAGAGAAAATGGGGGGCGCATCGTCGCTGCCTTTCATCCCACTCTTTGCCTCACGGAGATACATCCATGCACTCGGCCTTCTGGAAAAAGCTCGTTCTCGCCACGCTGGCCTCCACGCTCGTGGTCACTGCCGTCTCTCTCAACTCCATTGGGCAGGACGCCAAGAAGGCGGATAACAAAGCCAAGGCGGGCGCGAAGCAAAAAAACAAGGGTCGCTTGCCCGCGTACTACAAGGATGTGGTGACCGACGAACAGCGCGACCAGATCTACGCCATTCAGGCGAAGTACGAAAAACAGCTCACCGATTTGCAAAGCCAGATCGATGCCGTGAAAGCCAAGCAGAATGAAGAGATTGATGCTCTCCTGTCCGCTGAGCAGAAGGAGAAGCTCGCCACGGTCCGCGAAGAAGCGGACGCCAAGAAGAAGGCCGGCAAGAAGGGTGACGGCGAGAAACCGGTCAAACCCGCCGAGCCCGCGAAGACGACGACCGAGAGCGAGAAGAAGACGAAGTAGTTCTCAAGGGGTGGCACGCCCACGGCTCTGCGTGGGCGTGTTGGACTTTACGATTCACGCCCACGCAGAGCCGTGGGCGCGCCACTCAATTCTGTTTGCGATCATGCCTTATTTGACCGTGAACTCAATCGTTCCCGTGCCGAGCTTCCGCCCTTTGTAGCTGCTGACGGAGCTCGGCGTTTTGACGAGCTTGTTATCCTTCTCGCCACGCCGCACAGCGGGCTCTTGATGGACGGCTGAGCCCTTCTTGTCCTCGATGGTCAGCTCCAGGCGGTAGTTGCCGGAGGAAATGGTGTCGGGAAGATAGATCAGGTACGCCAGAAAATAATCCCGCCGGTAATTGCGACAGACTTCCTTGTCCAGCGGCAGCTCGCGCTCGTCCACAAGGCTGCCGCGGCTGTCGAAAATCTGATAGGAGCCTTGCAGTTCCGTTTCGTACGAGTCTTCAGCGATGCGGACAGCGGCGAAGTTCTCCACCTCCGCGTACAGGATGACCTGCTGTTTCGCCTTGAACTGGCTCCGCGAAAACTCCGTGTACCAGCCGTAGCTTTTCACCTCTTCGCAGAAGGCCAGGTTCCGCACATCCAGCTTGCTGACGGCGGCGAGCTCGGCGGCGGCATCGCGGATTTCCCGCACGATCTTGGCGTTGCGGAGCGTCGGCCGGCGGGCCTCGTCGGCGTTCATCCAGGTGGCCAACCCCATCAACAGGTGTGCGAAGGCGTCCCGCTCGGGGCCGTCGAGAGCCTCAATCTGCCGCACCGCTTCCTCCGGCTGTTCGCCGGCCAGTTGCACCAGGCGCAGCTCTTTTTCCAGGCGCGTGAGCTCTTCGTCATCTTCCGTCGAACTGCGGCGGCGGTTGACTTCGGCTTTAAGCGCTGTCAGAAACTCGCTCCGCTGCTTGATCAAAGCGGTCAGCCGCTGGGCGGGGGTCGGCTCATTCTTCTTGTCAACCGGCGCTGCAGGCGGACTGACGGGAGTCCCCTCGGCACCGGCGACTGCCAGCGGGTGCTCATGCGTGGGATGAGCGAGGACCGTAGCAGCAGCCGCGGGGGCGCTGGCAACCAGGGCATTGACCAAAGGCGAAGGGACAGAAGGCGTATTGGCGACCGGCACGGACTGTGCAGGGGCTTCCACAACTTGGGCCGGCAGCGGCGAACTCGCCGCTGCTTCCCGCGCCGCCGGATTCGTCGCCGCCGGCTGTTCCTGAGTTACGGTAGCGATGACGTTGGACGCAACAGAGTTCACGGCGGAGGTCGGAGCGGGTGCCGCGGACGGCACTGTTGCTTCAGCCTTGGGAATCTTGTCCAGCGTGGCCTTGGCCTGGCTCTCCCAACCCGGATAAGGGCGGGTCACAATCCCCAGGTTATCGTCGTCCCCAATCGGCAGCTTCCCCTCGAGCAGGTTCAGCGCACTGCAGCCGGCCAGCAGGGGAATGAACATCAAGTTCGCCGCTAAAAGCCGCTGGCGGCCTGCAAGCGCGAGTCCTCGAATTGGAAGATTGCTTCTCACGATAATGGCTCAGTCAGCTTTCGCGATTCCGCCTGCGCACCCTCGGCGCAGTCCGGCTTCCGGGGGGTGGATAGTAGTGGATACCGGCCGGTGAGGCAAGGCGGAAGTACGAGCTAGCGGGAACAATCCGTATGGCTGCAACGGCAACACGAAGGAAGTGAAATGCCGAGTCATGGTCTCTCGCCTTTGCCTTTCTCGATTTTTCTGTCTTCCATCTTTCTGTCACTTCCTCGTCAAAGGAAGGAAGTGACAGAAAAATGGGGGGACAGAAAAATGCGGAAGCTGGTATTGCTTGCCGATAGATTATTTTGCACCTTGCCTAATTGACAACCGCCACGGCTTCAATCTCAATCAGCCAATCCGGCCCAACCAACGCGCTCACACCCACCAGCGTGCTGCTGGGGGGATGCTCCGCCCAGACATAGCGGCTGCGGACTTCGCGAATGATGGGGACGTGCTCAGGACGGAGTCCAACGACGTAGAGGTTTGTCTTGACGACGTGCTGAAATGTCGCGCCTGTCGCGGCCAGGGCCAGGCGGATGTTCTCAAACGCCTGCTCCGTCTGCCGCTTCAGGTCTCCCTTGCCGACGACCTCCCCTTTTTCGTTGATGCCGACCTGGCCAGAGATATAAATCGTCTTGCCTCCACTCACGCTCACGACATGGGTCCAGCCGAACGTGGGGCAGAGGGAAGCAGGATTGAGGAATTCGGCGGACATGGGAAGGCTCCGTTTGTTCGCTGGGGTAATTTGGACAGGAATCGAAGGTCTCGGCGATTAATCCAGGAAATCCGGATTCCCAAGGAAACGTAAGCCCTGGCCATTCGTCTTAGAATAGGCTGCTACGCATTTCTTGTCATCTGGAAGGCTACGATCATGCGACGAGTTTTTTTGCGGGTCTGCGGAATTCTAGCGCTTCTGGGTTCTGCCTCGGCACAACAGGCCTGGGGGTTGGGAGAGGAAACCATCGGCAACGAGCCGCTCCAGGAGGCCAATTTCACCGACTGGAACGGGATCATGCCGGTGGTGAATGACAAGACCAGGGTCTACAGCAATTGGGTGAATGGGAACGAGCATTTTTTCTACAAAGGATCGACGACGGAACTCAACGCTGCTCTGGTACACTTCGCCAAGATCGAGGTGAAGCAGCATGAAGTGTTGCTGCGGCCCGGTCCGGGCATCGGCCACACGTTCAGCGGCAAGGAAGTCCCGCACAACTGGGAGTTGCACATTCACGGCGGCATTTCCAAGCATCTGCTGACGCTCGACAAAGGGGACCAAGTCTGGAACAAGGATCCGCGCCTGACGATTTACATCGGCGGGGACATCGACCTGGCGAAGCTGGAAATTCCCAAAGGGGTCACGCTCCTCGACATCCCCACACTCAGCAAGCGCGTCGCCGCCGGCATCGCCGCCAGCAAGGACAAGACCGTTCGCGGCTGGGGCTGCGGCGAATTGACCTCGCTGGACCATTTCAGCGCCGAAAACTTGAACGCGGTCGCCAAGATGCTGGATGACGAGGATAGCTGGGTCCGCCTCAACGCTGCGGGCGCGCTGCCGCTGTACGGCAAGAAGGCCGCTCTCCACCTGCCGGCTCTGCGCGAGTGCCTGGTTTCCGAAGACCAAGGGCTGAAGACTCGCGCTCAGGCGGCGATTGTGGAAATTGAGCAGGCGGAGGACAAAAGCAAGGAAGAGAAAGAATTTGCCGCCGGCCAGACGAAGATCGCGGAGTTTTTGGCGGTGCGGAAGAAGGCACCGCAGTAAGACGCCACGTCACTTGGGCGAAAGCATCCGGGCGATTTTTCGCGCCGTCACGCTCAGCGGCAGCTCTTCCAAAGAGCTGACCTTAACCCAGGCCTGTTCTCCCCTCTCGACAAGCTTAGCCGCCGCGTCCACGCGGCTCTCTCTCCGCGTGGACGCGGGGGCTAAGCTGAGGGACGCGAGGGCTAAGCCGGCGAATTGCGCCTGGTAGCAGTGGAGCGTGATCCGAAAGCGGGTGACGCCGTGCTTGAGCGTGGTCAAAAGCTCCGCGTCTTCAAAAGCGATGCCGGTCAATGCGGCGGTGCTGGCGGCGAGAGCCTTCACCCGCTGCGGGTGCGGCGCGGCGTCCGACGAAGTAAAGCGGGGGAAGTCCCACAAGCCGGCCCATCGCTCCTCTTCACCCCGCCGGCGGACGAAGACCTTGCTGCCGCGGCGAATGACGACGACCGCCTCCACCACGTCTTCGTACTGCTTGGGCTTCTTCGGGGCGGGGATGCTTGCTTGCAGTCCCAGCTTCCTGGTGGGACAGAGCGATGCCAGCGGGCACTGCTCGCACTTCGGCTGGCGGGGAGTGCAGATCTGGCTGCCAAGCTCCATCAGCGCCTGGTTGAACTGGCCGACGTTCTTCTCCGGCAGGATTTGCTCCGCCATTGCCCACAAGATTTTCTGCCCCGCGGTGCCCGCGGTATCTCCCCGATAGGCGGCCAGCCGACTGAGCAGGCGGACCGTGTTGGCCTCCAGAATCGGCAGGCGGCTGTCGAGCCCCAGCGAGAGGATCGCCCCGGCAGTATAGCGGCCGATGCCGGGGAGCGAGCGAACGGCATCATAGGTTCTCGGGAACTCCCCGCCATGCTCGGCCGCAATCCGCCGAGCGGCCGCATGAAGCTGCCGAGCCCGCCGGTAGTAGCCCAGCCCCTCCCAGTGCCGCAGCACTTGTTCCTCCGGCGCGGCGGCTAGGTCGGACACCGTCGGGAAGGAATTCAGGAACCGTTCATAGTAAGGAATGACCGCGGCGACCTGTGTCTGTTGCAACATGATTTCGCTGACCCAGATGCGGTACAAATCCCGCGTTCCCCGCCAGGGGAGTTGGCGCTGATGCGCGGCGAACCACGCGAGCAGCAGTCGCGCGAGCTGGCGACGGCAGCGGGCATCCTGGGTTTGCAGGCTGTTAGGAGGCAAAGTCATGGCGAATAACTTATCTTCGCCCCCTTCCGCTCCTTGTCCGCAATCCAGCGGAATAAATATAGCGTCACTGCCGGGCGCAATTCTTCGCGGCAGTCTTCCCAGCTACGCTGGCCGGCGATGATATCCCGCACCTGAATCAAATGCACGCCGAAGGCCGTGAGGACTGGCTGGCTGACCTCTCCTTTTGCGAGGGCGAAGGCGGCTCGGCTGAATTCTTCGGGCATCGGCTCGCGGCGGTGGATGCCGCCGATGTCGCCGCCGTCTTTCCCGGTGGGAGCCTTGGAGTGTTTTTTGGCGGCATCTGCAAAGGTCATTTTGCTCGACGTGATTTGCTCTCGAATCGCAGCGGCGGTCAGGCGGGCTGCCTGGAGTTTTGCGTCATCGCCAGCCGGAACGGTCAGCAGGATGTGAGCCACCTTGAGTTCAGTGCCGTCGAAATCGGAGCGGTGCATGTCGAAGTATTTCTTCAAGTTCTCGTCCGTTGTGCGGGCCTCGACGTACCGTGCCCAGGAGATCTTCCAGAGTAGCTCCTGGCGGAGGTCGCCTTCCGTCATGCCAATAGTCTTTAGGTGCTCAGCGAGCGCCGTATCCTTCGCCTTGAGCTGCCGCACCAGGCGGGCGAGCGCGAAATCCACGTCCTCCTTGCTGGCCGCCTGCTTGCTCGCCTGCAAGAACCGCAGCACCAGATGCCGGTCGATCACCTGTTCCAGAGCATGCTTCCGTAGCCGGGCCAGCGCTTCACCCGCGAGCTTCCGCCCTTTGAGCGCCAGGGCAATTTCCCGCTCGACCTCTCCCGCCCCAATCGCCTCATTATCCACCGTCGCCGCCACATGCCGCGGCCCAGCAGAAGACTTTTCATCGTCTGGCGCTACACAAGTAACTAACAAAACAAGAATCAGTGCGCTCAGATTCATGGAATTGCTCAATCAGCAAGACAGTGCCCCTGTCTTTCTCCGCGATCCTCTGCGGCCTCTGCGGTAAATCTCTTCCGTCTTTCCTACGGCAGCTCGATATTCTTCAGCTCAAATTCAATCGGTATCCGCACGATGGCGGCCGGCGTTTTGTAGATGAACTTGTACCCCTTGGCGGAAGTCTCTTCCCCCAGGTCGAACTTGAAGTCCAGCCCGACTTCATTCGCCCCAGTCGAAGTCGCTTCCAGCCCGGCGACTTCAATCCGGTTCCCGGCCTTGTCGAGCAAATAGCACTCGTTGTCATAAATCCAGCCCTGATGCGATTCGAGGGCCTTTCCCGCGTCGCCGAATTTGACCCGCACCTTCACGTCGTAGATCTCTTCGTTCTTCCGGCATTCCCGCATCACCACGGTCACGCCTCCTCGCTCCTGCTCGACTCCCTTGGCTTTTTCCAGGTCGGTGAACTCGAACTCCTCCACCCGGCCCAGCACCAGGGCGGACATCTTTCCCTTGATGGAGGCAATCTGCTTCACGCTCCGCGGCGGCAACTGGAATCCCAGCTCCAGCTCCACGCCCGCGTTGGTTCCCCGCACCGGAAATTCCAGCGTCTCCCCGCCGGCATCGCTCGTCAGCTCGCCGCCCGCGTCATCCGTCCCTTTCAAATCTCCTGGGGCCAGCTCCAGCACCACCGGCCGCACCCGCGGCTCCCAGGCCACGTCCACCGTCAAGCGGAGCCCCTTGTTCATGGGGTTGCGTAGGTCGCTGGTCGCCTCCAGCTTGGTCGGCTCCAGGCGGAACAGCCCGCCGTAGCTGCCGTGCGTGGTGCGGGGAAGCGACCCTTCGCCGCGTGCGACATAAGCCAGCGCCCCCGTTTCCACATCGTAGTTGTAGAGCTGCAAACTGGCGGCATCGAGCACGGTATCGAGCGCCTGCCAGAAGGGAACCTTGTCGAGAGCCAGCTTCACTTTCGGGTCGGGCGTTTCCTGCATTTGCTCTTCCCGCTTGTCGACAACTTTGTTGCCGGTCTGCTTCTCAATCGCGGCCATCGCCTCGGAAAGTGTCATCTCGCCGCTGAGCGTGACAAACGCCGGCTTGGTCGACGCCGCCACGGCCGCGGCCAACAATGCGCTATACACGCGCCGGAGCCGATTCTTCACCTCGGCCGGCGTGCGGACATCCGGCTTGGGGAGCAGCGGCAGCACATCCTGCCCCAGGGCAATCAGCTCCTTCTCGGCGGCCTCGCGTTTCGCCTGTTCGCTGGCATCGAGCTGCTTGATGAGGGCCCGGACTTTGGGGGCGATTGACTCTGATGTCGGCTTTTCTTCTTTAGCTGGCTCAGCCTTAGCGGGTTCGCCTTTCTTTGTGTCTCCCTTGGCAGGCTCCGCCTTGGCCTTCTCTCCCTTGTCTGCCGCCTCCTTTTTCACCGCCGTCTTGGCAGAGGTTTTCGCCGGCTCCGGCTGGGCAGCCTTGGCTTCCTCGGGGGCACTCATCAGACAGGCAAGAATCAGCAGTGTCGCGCTCACGGCATACCTCCCACGCAGGGACAAAGAGAGACCGTCGTCCTGAACCAACTCATTCTAAAGACGCCAACCCCCCCGTGCCATTCCCAGTGCAGACGGTCATTCTTGGAACATGCCGACTGTTGTCGCGGCAGAAACCTACGCCCTTCATTGTACGTATCCATTTTTTACAAACCAGTTCCATGCGTCGGCAATAGTCACATCCAAGGGACGGATGCGGTAGCCGAGTTCGTGTTCCGCCTTGGCGCTCGAAAAACAATGATGTTGGCAGGACATCTGCATGCCCGCCGAGTTGAGATTGGGCTCGCGCGAGGTGATGCGTCCCCAGAGGTCGCCGGCGAGCGCCCCCGCCCAGCGGTTGAAAGGGCCGGCCCGAAACCGAGGCCCTCGTTTGCCGGCTGCGTTTGCGAACTTCTTCCAAGCATCCATATAGGTCACGTTGTGGCCGGCCAGGATGTAACGGCCGCTGGCGGAATTCGACCTGGCGGCCTGCACTGCGGCGGCGGCGACATCCCGAGCGTCGGCAATGCTGTAAGCGCCAGTCGGCGCGAGAGGGGCGAACCGAGCGACTTCCAACAGCATCTTTCCGCTGGACGGCTTCCAGTCCCACGGTCCCAGCATAAAGCCGGGATTCACAATCACGGCAGAGAGGCCTTTTTGAATCTCTTCTTGCACCGCGGCTTCGCCGGCTCGCTTGGTCAAGACGTAAGGACAGAGAATAGCGCCGGGCAGCGCGGTTTCTTCCGTCGCCGGATGCTCCAGACGGCCGAGGCCCAGCGCGTTGACACTGGAGACATGCACCAGGCGAGCTCCCGCCGCGCGGGCGGCAGCAGCGACGATGCGAGCCCCATCGACATTGACGGCCTGATGCACGTCTTGCTGCGACCAGCCGATATGCACTTGGCCAGCGGAATGAATGACGACGTCCACTCCTTGTGCGGCACTCTGCACGGAGTCAGCGTCCCTGATATTGCCGGTCCGCAGGTCGATGTCGAGTCCGCTGAACGGGCGCTCGTCACTGCCGGCGCGGTGGAGCACCCGGACCTCTTCGCCGATTTCCAGCAAGCGGCGGACGATGTTATTCCCCAGCAGGCCGGATGCCCCAGTGACCAAGTATCTCATCGAGTCTCACCCAAATCGTTCCTCGTACAAAGTAGCCTGCATTCGCCGCGTGCCGGCTGGTATTATCGTAATACTGGACAGAGCTTTTGAAAGCGGCCTCTGCTCACGGAGTGAGCGGACTACAATAGCGGCTTCCAAAAGATAGAGGAATACCTTCGGATGAGTCAACTTTCTCGGACTGCCAATAGCAATCCCCACCAGGTCGTCGCTGAGCCGGTCACTACCTGGCGGCAGCGGCGGCAGTTTCTGAATTTGCCTTGGGACATCTACAGCGGCGATGACAATTGGGTTCCGCCGCTGCGTGGCAACGCCAAGGAGATGGTCAATTACACCAGGCATCCGTTTTACGCAACCGCGGAAATCCAGACGTTTCTAGCCTACCGCAACGGCACGCCGGTCGGCCGCATCGCTGCCATTGTGAACCATGCTCACAACGAAAGGTATCACGAAAAGCGGGGCTTCTTCGGCTTCTTTGAGTGCGAGGACAGCCAGGAGGCGGCCAATGCCCTGCTGGATGCCGCCCGCGAGTGGCTTCGTGGCAAGGGAATGACCGCCATCCGCGGGCCCATGAACCCTTCCATGAATTACGAATGCGGCCTGCTGATTGACGGTTTCTTTGAGCCCCCGACGTTCATGATGACCTACAACCGCCCCTATTATCAGCGGCTCATCGAAACCTACGGCTTCACGAAAGTGCAGGACATGGTCGCCTTCTGGGGGCACATGAATATGATCACCGGCCTGGACAAAAAAATGGCCTTTATCATCGAAGAGTGTCAGAGGCGATTCGATGTCAAGCTCCGCCGTCTCGACGCCAAGCATTTCGACCGAGACGTGCGGCTGTTTCTGGACATCTATAACCGCTCGCTCGTCGGCACCTGGGGCTTCGTCCCCATCTCCGCGGCGGAAATCACGGCCATGGCTAGCGGCCTCAAGATGCTGATCGTCCCCGAGATGACCGCCATCGCCGAGATCGAAGGCAAAGCGGTTGGAGGGGTCTTCGGCCTGCTTGACTACAACCCTCGCATCAAGGAAATCGGCGGCCGCCTGTTCCCCTTCGGGTTCCTGAAGCTCCTCTTCAACCGCCGAGGCCTCAAGCGGGTTCGTCTCATCAGCACCAACGTCATCCCCGAGTATCAAAAATGGGGCGTCGGCCTCCTGATCGTCTCCCAGTTCGTCCCCGAGTGCAGAGCCTGGGGAATCGAGGAAGCCGAGTTTAGCTGGGTGCTGGAAAGCAACACGCTTTCGTATGGGACGCTGAAGCGAGGCGGGGCGAAGATTACGAAGACGTACCGGATTTTCGATTATGAGATACCGGTGAAGTGAGGCGAATCTGTTCGTAGTAACCCGCTTCAGCGGGTTAAGAACCGGCTGAAGCCAGTTACTTCAAACTGTTTTCCGGCTAAAATAGTTTCATGGCCAGCAAGTCACCTTTCCCCGGCATGGATCCCTACATCGAGGCGCGAGGGCTGTGGGGTGATTTTCATACCGACCTGATTACAAGCATCAAGAGATTCCTCAATTCGCAACTTCCGCCACGGTATGTTGCCCGCGGCGGCGAACGCAGTTACATCGATGCCGTCGACCTGGACGGCGAACGCTTAAAGCGCCGCACGATCATTCCCGATGTTTCGGTTCACGAGCGGGCGACGCCAGCGACCCCTCATTCATCAACGGCGGCAGTTGAGGAGTTGACCGATGAATCGGTGGTCATGTATGGAACGCAACTGGAGGAGATCCGCGAATCGTTCATCGACATACGTGACGTGGAAACCGATAACCGATTGGTGACAAGCATTGAGATTCTGTCGCCAACCAATAAACGGCCGAATTCCAAGGGTTGGGTTGAATACGAATCTAAACGCAATAACTTTTTTCGGGGCATTGCCAACCTGGTGGAGATCGACCTGTTGCGAGGTGGCCAGCGGCATGTGATGAAGACGCCTTGGCCTGACAGTCCCTATTACCTCATGGTGATGCGTTGCCAACATGCTCCCGCCTGTCGGGTCTGGCGGACATATTCCACTCGCCCTTTAGCTCCCATTCCAATTCCGCTGCTCCCTTCGGATCCCGATCTTGTGCTCGCGCTCCAGCCGATGATCGACGACATCTACCTGCAGTCGCGTTATGAGTCAGATGTCCGGTATCACGAGCCAATCGACTTTTCGCTTTCCGAGCAAGAACGTGCCCTGGCGACTCGCAACTCTTAGCAATCTGCTCGCTGCCGAGTTCGCGGTGCTCGATGATCCTCCTCTCCCTCCAATCCCTCGTCAAACACTTCGGCCCGGACCCGGTGCTGGCCGGCGTGACGTTTGATCTTCGCCCGGGGGAGCGGGTGTCGCTGGTTGGGCCGAATGGGGCGGGCAAGACGACCCTGCTGAAGATCATTGCCGGCTGCGAAGAGGCGGATAGCGGCATCGTGGAATTGCACCCGGCGGTTCGGATCGGCTATTTGGAGCAGCAGCCGGAGTTTGAGGAGGGGAAGACGGTTTGGGAAGAGGCCAAGAGCGCGCTCGACGAGCTGCTCAGTTTTTCGCACGAGGCGGAAGAGCTGGGACATGCGATGAGCACCGTGACGGACGACTCCGAACGCAAGCGGCTGGAGCGGCGGTTCGAGTTCGTGCAACACCAGCTTCATCATCACGACATCTACAACCTGGACTATAAAATCGAGCGGGTTCTCTCCGGCCTCGGCTTCACCAAGACCAGTTACGAGCAATCGCTGGAAACCCTCTCCGGCGGGCAGCAAAATCGTCTGCTCCTCGCCAAGCTGCTCCTCGCCGAGCCCGATCTGATGCTGCTCGACGAGCCGTCGAACCACCTCGATATCGACGCCACCGAGTGGCTGGAAAACTACCTGCTCGAAACGGACCAATCGGTCCTCGTCGTCAGCCACGACCGCTACTTTCTGGACCGCGTCACCAACCGCACGCTGGAGCTTTTTCAAGGGACCGTCGAGTCCTACCCCGGCAATTTCACCCAGTACAAGCGGCTCAAAAGCGAGCGGGTGGAGCTGCAAAAAAACGCCTACGTGCGGCAGCAGGAAGAAATCGTCAAGCTCGAAGAGTACATCAGCAAATACCGCTTCGGCGTCCGGCACGCCCAGGCCGAGGACCGCCGCAAGAAGCTGCAGCGGTTGGAGCGCGTGCCGTTGCCGCGGGAAATCAAGCCGCCGCCGATGGGTTTTCTGCCGGCCTCTCGCACGGGCGACATTGTCATTCGCCTCGAGCACCTGGCCAAAGCCTACGACCGGCCGCTCTTCAAAAACCTCACCTTCGACCTGCTCCGCGGCGAGAAATGGGGCATCCTCGGCCCCAACGGCTGCGGCAAAACCACGCTGCTGCGGTGCCTCCTCGGACAGGAGCAGCCGGACGAAGGGCGGGTCATTCTCGGCAGCGGCGTGAAGATTGGCTACTTCGACCAGATGTTGACCGGCCTCGATCCCGAGATGGAAGTGGTCGATGCCGTCCGCCCCGACCACAAGGAATTCGTCCTCCAGCAGCGGCGGGATCTGCTCGCCCGCTTCGGCATCACCGGCGACATGGCCCAGCAAAAAGTCGGCAGCCTCTCCGGTGGGGAACGCAACCGCACCGCCCTCGCCCGCCTCGCCGCGATGGACCCGAACGTTCTCATCCTCGACGAGCCGACCAACCACCTCGACCTCTGGGCCCGCGACTCGCTGGAACGGGCCCTCAAGGAATTTGAAGGCACCGTCCTCTTCGTCAGCCACGACCGCTACTTCCTCAACCAGGTCGCCACCAGGCTCCTCGTCGTCGAACCCGGCCGCTTCCGCGTCATCGACGGCAACTACGACACCTACCTTCACCTCGTCCGCCAGGGCCTGGCCAAAGACGCCCGCGCCGCCGTCGCCGAAAAGAAGTCCGGATCCGACAAGTCCGCGATAGACGATGCCAAAGACAACCGCCCCCCGCGGGAACGCCGCAAACGCAAATTTCCCTACCGCAAACTCGACGCCATCGAAGCCGAAATCGCCCAGCGCGAAGCCCGCCTGAGCGAGCTCCACGATCTCTTCGCCGACCCCGAGGTCCATAAGGACGGCAGTAGAATCAAGAGCCTCAAGTCCGAGCTCACCGAGCACGAAGCCGCCCTCCCGCTGCTCTACGAGCACTGGGAAGAGGCCGGCGAGCTGAACTAGACGAGGGATCGGGATAGGTTTTCGCGGCGAAGCTCGCAGCGAAATACGTCCGCTCACAGGGCAAGCGGACTACTTTGGGGACCATGGATTTACAACTTGCACATTCGTCCGTTAAAATGCGAGGTTTCCGCGCGGCAATTCATGGAGTGCCTCGCGGCGTAACTGATGGAAGGGATTGATTTTAGGAACATTTTCGAGAGCAGCCGGGAAGCGGAAGCTTTTCGGCCCGGCTGTCGGTTTGTCGCTATTCGCTGACTAAAAGATGTTTGAGTCTCTCCAAAACCGTTTGCAGTCCGCCTTCAAGACCTTGGCCGGCAAAGCCAAGCTCAGCGAAGGGAATATGCGCGATGCGCTGCAACTGGTGGAGACGGCGCTACTCGAGGCGGATGTCAGCTACTCGGTGGCCAGGGATTTTATCGAAAAGGTCAGCGAGAAGGCCCTGGGCGAGAAAGTGCTGCTGGCCCTTAACCCGACGCAGCAGGTGGTGGCGATTGTCCAGGAGGAGCTGACCAATCTCCTCGGACCGGTGGACCCTTCGCTGCATCTCAAAAAAGACCTCAACATCTTCATGCTCTGCGGTTTGCAGGGGTCGGGGAAAACGACGACCTGCGGCAAGCTCGCGAAGATGCTGCAGGACAACAACATCAAGCCGTATCTGGCCGCGGCGGACTTGCAGCGGCCGGCGGCCATTGAGCAATTGCACGTCATCGGGCGGCAGCTCGGCGTGCCGGTTTATTCGGAACTCGGGGCGACCGACCCGGTGAAGGTTTGCCAGGACGCCGTTAAGAAGGCCCGAGCGGAGGGAGCGCAAGTCCTCATTCTGGATACTGCCGGCCGCCTCGCCATCGACGCTGAATTGATGGCTCAGCTCCAGCAGATTGAAAAGCGGGTGCAGCCGGACCAGGTGCTGTTCGTGGTCGATGCGATGACCGGGCAGGACGCGGTGAACAGCGCCAAGGCGTTCAACGAGGCGCTGGAGCTCAACGGCGTCATCATGACCAAGCTGGACGGCGATACCCGCGGCGGGGCGCTGCTCAGCGTCAAGCACGTCACGGGCGTCCCCATCAAGTTCATCGGCGTCGGCGAACATCTGGATGCCTTGCAGCCGTTCCGCCCGGAAGGGATGGTCGGCCGCATCCTGGGGCTGGGGGACATGCTGGGGCTCATCGACGAGGTCCGCAAGGCGGTGGACGTCGATCAGCAGGCGGAGCTGGAGAAGAAGCTGGCTGCCGGCGACTTCACCCTCGACGATTTCAAGGTCCAGCTCAAGCAGGTTTTGCAGCCGGGGCTGATGACGCGGATGATGAGCATGCTGCCGGGGATGGGCGACCTGAGCAAGATGCTCGCGAACACGGATGCCGAAGGGGAGATGGGCCGCAAGGTGGCGATTATCGACTCGATGACCGCCAAGGAGCGGAAGACCCCCAAGGTCATCGACCAGAGCCGCCGCAACCGGATTGCCCGCGGAGCCGGCGTGCAGGTGCAGGACGTGAACCAGCTCGTGAAAGAGTACGACCTGATGGCCCCGATCATGAAGAGCATGGCCGGGAAAGGGATGGGGGGGCGGATGCAGGCCATCCAGGACCTGCAAAAAAACCTGATGTCCGACCCTTCGGGTAAAATGGCCAAGCCCAAAGGAGACACCGGCAAGCGGCTGTCTCCCAAGGAGCGGATGGAGTTCAAGAAGAAGCGGGAGAAGGAATTGCGGAAGAAGAAGCGGGAGCAGCGGGGATAGCAAGAAAAGTACTCCTCACGCTCCGCGTGAGGAAGACATCACGCGGAGCGTGATGAGTACTATCACGACACTACAAATCAATTTACTTTTGGAGGAGTTTTTACGTGACTGTTCGCATTCGGATGAAGAAGATGGGAAGGCACAGGCGTCCGTTTTTTCGCCTGTGCGCGATTGATTCGCGCTGTCCGCGGGACGGCAAGGTGATCGAAGAGCTTGGTTATTACGATCCATTGGTGCGGGATACCGACGCCCGCGCGATCCTCAAGGGGGAGCGGATCGCCTACTGGATTTCGGTCGGAGCCCAGCCTTCGGAGAAAGCGACCGCGCTGATCAAGAAGTACGGCGCGAACGGGACCCACTTGGAAGCCCAGAAGTCGGCCCTGGAGAAGATCAAGGCTCACCGGCCCAGTGCGCCGGCAATATACATTCCGCCGCCGAAGCCTCCCGAACCGGAGCCGACCCCCGAGGCAGCACCGGCCGAGGGAGCCGTGGCGGAAGCCCCCGCCGCGGAAGCGCCGGCTGCGGAAGGCGCGGCCACGTAAAGTAGCCGGCACACTCCGTGTGCCGGCATGAATTTGGAGAGATGCCGCGCACACGGAGTGTGCGGGCTACTAATTTATGCGATTCGACGTCCTGACCCTGTTCCCCGAGATTTTCTCGGGCTACCTGGGTCAAAGTTTGCTGAAGAAAGGGATTGATGCCGGGCTGCTGAGCGTGCAACTGCACGACATCCGCCGCTGGACGACGGACAAGCACCAAAAAGTGGACGACCGCCCCTTCGGCGGCGGCCCCGGAATGGTGATGAAGGTCGAGCCGGTGGTGGACTGCGTGGAAGCCGTGCAAAAGTTGACCGAGCCGGCGGGACGATTGGTGTTGCTCTCCCCCCAGGGAAAGCGGCTCGATCAGGCCGACGTGAAGCGGCTCGCAACGGAAACGAGGTTGGTGCTGGTGTGCGGCAGGTACGAGGGGTTCGACCAGCGAATCATCGACGTGCTGCAGCCGGACGAGATTTCGATTGGTGATTACATATTGAATGGCGGCGAAGCGGCGGCGATGGTGGTCATCGACGCGGTGATTCGCCTGATCCCCGGAGTGCTCGGCGACGAGCAAAGCAGCCAGGATGATTCCTTTTCCACCGAGAGCGGCCAGTTGGAATTTCCGCAGTTCACCCGTCCCCGCGAATTTCGCGGACGCACGGTGCCGGAAGTCCTGCTCTCCGGCGACCACGGAGAAATCGCCCGCTGGCGGCAGGAGCAGAGTTATTTGAAGACCCGCGAGCGGCGGCAGGATTTGCTGGAATAGAACAACTACCAACCCGAAGCGTCAGCGAGGAAGTGCTCTCCCTCGCTAACGCTTCGGGTTAGCAAGAAAACACTTGAAGTAGAAAGAAAGGTTGATGCCATGAACAACAAGTTTCTCGAACTCGTGGAGAAGACGAGCCTGAAGGCGGAGCCCCCCCAGTTCGACGTCGGGGACACGGTGGACGTGCATACCCGCATCCTGGAGGGCGAGGACGAGCGGATCCAGATTTTCACGGGCACGGTCATCTCCCGCAGCGGTTCGGGAACGCGAGAGATGTTCGCAGTCCGCCGGATCGTCTCGGGCGAAGGAGTGGAGCGCAAGTTCCCAGTGCATTCCCCCAAGATCGCCAAGATCGAAGTTAAGCGGAGCGGCATTACCCGCCGCGCAAAGCTGTATTACCTCCGCGACCGGGTCGGCAAGTCGATCAAGCTGCGGGAACGGAAGGAAGTCGGACCCAAGGGTGCGAAGGGAGCGAAGGGAGCGAAGGGAGCGAAGGGGACGGCAGCGGCGAAGGCGTAGGGAAGAAATTCGAATGACGAATTCCGAATGACGAATGGGGAATTCCGATGTCGCTGCTGGCGGACTTACGCACGAAGTTCCAGGCCTGGCTCAAGCCCAGGTCGTTGGGGCAGCGGGGGGAGGATGCGGCGGCGAAGTTCCTGCGGAAGCTGGGCTACATCATCGTGGCCCGCGGACATCGGGACCGGATTGGCGAGATTGACTTGATTGCCGTCGAGGGACGGACCGTGGTCTTCGTCGAGGTGAAGACTCGTTCGTCCCAGGATGCCGGCCATCCCGCCGAGGCCGTGGACGACGACAAGCAGCGGCGGCTGACGCGGCTGGCGCTGGTGTACATGAAGCGGCACGACTTGCTGGAATGCAGCGCTCGGTTTGATGTGGTGGCGATTACGTGGCCGGATAGTAGGTCGCGGCCAAAGATAGAGCACTTCAAGAATGCTTTTGAGCCGATTGGTGTTCAAGGGATGTTCAGTTAGCAATGTAGGATGGCCTTCCCAGGCCGTCCCGAGACAAACCACCATTATCAAATGCAACCTTTCACCACGCATACCGGCCTCGTCTGTGCGCTGGACCGGTCGAATGTCGATACCGACCAAATCATTCCCAAGCAGTTTCTCAAGCGGATCGAGCGGACCGGCTATGGGCCGTTCCTGTTTTTCGATTGGCGGTACGAGGACGATGGGAAGACGCCACGCGGCAACTTCGAGCTGAACCGCCCGCAGTTCGCCGGGGCGAGCGTGCTGCTGGCCCGTCGCAACTTCGGCTGCGGGTCCAGCCGGGAACATGCGGTGTGGGCGATTGAGAACTACGGCTTCCGGGCGGTGATCGCGCCGAGCTTCGCGGACATCTTTTACAACAACTGTTTCAAGAACGGCGTGCTGCCGATTCGCCTCAGTGAAGAGCAGGTCGCTGACTTGTTTGCCCGCGCGAGCAAACCGGGCTACGAGCTGAGCATCGACCTGAACACCTGCAAAGTCACCGATGCGCAGGGGCTCTCGCTCTCCTTCGAGATCGATCCCTCCCGCCGCCACAGCCTGCTCAACGGCCTGGACGATATTGCCCTCACGCTGCAAGTGGCCGACAAGATCACTGCCTACGAGAAGGCGCGGGGGATGCAGCCGGTTTAGATAGTACTCATCTCGCTCCGCGAGATGAATTTCCTCACGCGGAGCGTGAGGAGTACTTTGCGGGCGGGTTCAATCCGCTTCGCGCTTCCTACGGGCTCTTCTTCCCGGCGGCGGCGTGGAAGATGTGGAATTGGAAACCGTCGGCAGAATCTTGGCCTTGGCCGAAGCGATCAGCCGCGGGGCAAAGAACCACATCGCGGCGACCGCGGGGACGATCAGCAAGAGCAGCATTGGGTACATCGCGGCGAAGGCAATGCCAATCCCGCCGGCGATCAACATCCAGCGCGGTGTCTTGGTAAAGAAGCTGGTCAATTGCGGCAGCGCCAACCAGATCGCACCAGTCACTAGCCCGGCCCGAATCATATTTCCAGCAGTAAAATCATGGCCTTTCTGTAACAGTAGAAGCACGCCGCCCGCTAAGAGTCCGACGGCTAAGATTCCCAGAAGCGTGCGTGATGACATATGGATGGGTATGGAATAGGGTCAAACGCATTCATCGAGCAGGATCCGCACAGCTCACCGATATCGTGTTGGCAAATTCCAACGCTGCTACGGCTTGCTCGCGCCGAACCGATGGGAAATGGTCGAGGAAAACGTCCAGCGATTCGCCGGCTTCAAGGTAATCGACGAGCGCGCGGACTGGAACGCGCGTGCCACGAAAGACGGGCGCACCGCTAAGAATCTCAGGATCGGAATGCACGACTTCGGATGAATCCATAACACCTTCATCCTCTACTGCTGATTGATCTACCACTTCAGCCCAAACTGATCTCCCCCGCTCCCCTTGCCGGTGCCCCCGCGCAGGGGACCGCCACGCTTGGGAACGGCGAGAGCGCGAGGGGGTTCATCAACCTCCACTGCGCCATCCTTGGGTTTGTCGGAAGCTTTTTCCGGTTTGGCGAGAGTGGCCTTGAGGGAAAGACCCATCCGCTGCTGCTCGGTGTCGACGGTCAGAACCTTAACCTCGACCTCGTCCCCTTCCTTAATGAAGCTCTCGATCTTGTGGACCCGCTGGTGGGCGATTTCGGAGACGTGGATCAGCCCCTCCACGCCAGGGGCGACGCGGACGAACGCGCCGAACTGGGCGATTCGCGTGACCGGGCCGCGGATCGTGGTCCCCGGCGGAAAGCGGGTCTCGATGTTCATCCAGGGGTGCTCTTCGGGGTTTTTCAGCGAGAGGCCGATCTTGCCGGTCTCCTGATCGATCTTCTCGACGCGGACGCGGATTTTCTGCCCTTCCTGCAGGATTTCGCTGGGGTGCTTCACCCGCTCCCAACTGAGCTGGCTGATGTGGATCAAGCCGTCCACGCCGCCGATATCGACGAACGCGCCGAAGTCTTGGATCCGCCGCACAACCCCTTCGCGGAGCTGGCCGACTTCCAGTTCGGCCAGGGTCTTCTTCTTGATCTCCTCTTTCTCGCGCTCCAGAACGGCTCGGCGGGAGAGGACCAGGTTGCCGCGGCCTTGGTTGGCTTCGGTGATGACGCAGACGAATTTCTGGCCAACGAGCTCGCCGAGGTTCTCCACGCGGAACACGCTGACCTGGCTGGCGGGTATGAAGGCACGGACTTTCTTGACCTGGCATTCCAGACCGCCGGTGTTGGCTCCGGTAACGACGGCTTCCACGAGCGAGCCTTCCGCCATGTCTCCCCAATCGCTGGCGACGATGGCTCCGCCGGGGACGGTGAGCTCGTGTAATTCATCTTCCGGATTGAAGCCGGTAACGACGACATCGATCACCTGGCCCGGTTCCGGGGGCTGGGCAAAGTTGCGGAGGGAGCAGACCCCCTGGTTCTTGCCGCCGAGCGTGAAGAAGACGTTGTCGCCGTGGACCTCCACCGCCTGGCCGCGATGCCGCGATTCGTTTTCCAGCCGGCTGGAAGCGGCAGCCGCAGCCGCTTGACCGCCGACGATGTCTTCGAGGGACAGGCCGCCGAGAGCGGCGTCGATTTCCGCTTGCAGATCGTCCGGCATGGGACCGCGACGGTTGGGAATCGGAATGGGCGGCGGCGGTTTGAACTCGTTGCGGTTCTCGCGGGGTTTGTCGTTGGTGCCGTCATCTTTGTCATTCCGCCTTCCGCGAGGGCCGTCACCTTCATGTCGGGGACGGCTGCCACCGGAGCGATCACCGCGAGGGGGGCCTTTTGCTTGCGGTGCAGACGCAGGAGCGGCAGCGGGGGGAGCTTCGGCCACGGCGGCTTGAGGCGCTGCAGTTTCGGCAGCCGGTTCAGCGACCTGCGCGGGCCGCTCGACCGTCGCCGGGGACGCCACGGCCGACGATGCGGAAACCGCCTTGGCCCGTTTCAGCGCATCCTGGGCAAAGCCGCTGAGCCCGCCGCCGCGCTGGCCGCCGCTTTGCGGCCTGGGGGCGGAAGGTGGCGGGGGAGACTCGGGGGCGGAGGAGTCGGACGAGGGCTGCGTGGGTTCAGTGGACATTGCGCATCAAGGACTGGAGTCGGAAGGGAACTCGCCGGAGCCGCCGCTGGGGGGTATTCCGGCGAACCGATTCAGTGTAACCCGCGGAGAAAAACGACGATAGCAGCAATTGCTCAGGAACGGGCTAGCGAAAAGGGTGTAGATAGCTTGCGACCTGGGTGAGGCGGGGAGGAGGAAAAGGGGTCACCACCACCAGGCTCTTGGTGCGAAAGCCGCGTGGCTTCACTTCGATGCGGACTTCGCGCAACGTCAACTCGTCGGGCAAGGCGGCGTATTCTTTCGGCGACATCCAGGCCGGGCGTTGCGGTTT
>JBKJNY010000035.1:0-35638 GCA_046593355.1 Pirellulaceae bacterium
GCTACCGGCATAGGGCACGCGGGCATGCACGCTGGAAATAAAGACAATCTTGCCGCCGCGGCCACGCTTCACCATGTCGCGGGCCACAAGCTGGCTCATGTGAAAGCCCCCCATCAGCGTCCCTTGCAGCACCTTCTCAAACGTCTCCGGCTCATAACTCAAAAAATCTCCGCGGCGAGAATACGCCGGGTTGCTGACGAGAATATCGAGCCAGCCGAAGGCGTGAATGGTCCGCTCGACAATGTTTTCGCAGCCAGCCCTGGAAAACGCATCCCCATCGACAATCATCCCTCGCCGGCCCAGCGACTTAATCTCCGCCAGCAGCGAATCGGTCTCGGCCGAATATTCCCGGTCGTTAATCGCCACGTCGGCCCCAGCCCGCGCTAATTCCAGGGCACAGCCGCGGCCGATGCCTCGAGCCGCCCCGGTGACAAGGGCTTTGCGTCCGTCGAGAATTATGTCCTGCATGGGAGATACCTGTTGTTGGGTCGTTACGGAGCAGCTTCTATCAAGGATACCTGAATCTTGGCCAGATAAATCTGCGTCTTCCCTTCGTGCGATGAGTAGTAGCTCATCCACAAGAGGCCGTCGTGCCAGACCAGTCCCGGATAGCTCGTATCGCCGCCGCTAGGGAAAGTAAGGACCGGTTTATAGTCGCCGCCCGCGGTCATTTTCGCCAGCACGGTCTTCGCTCCGCCGGGATAGCTCCGTCCCGCTCCCCACCAGGAACCATCCGGCAGGCGAACGAAGTTCGGGCCGCCGAAGCGATGCAGCGTCTCTTTCCAGGTCCACTGCTTGTACGGCGCCTGGCTCCGTCCTATCCAGCCGAAGGTATTGCCTCCCTCGCGGCGGACGAGGGCGATCATTTCACCGGCGGGGGTGAACCGGAGCGTAGTCTCATTCGGATGGCCGGGGACATCCAGATGCGTGACCAGGTCGTACTTCACTCCGTCGGAGCCGGCGACAAGTTTCAGCTTCCACTCCGCCGGCCCTGGCTCTGTCTTGCCGGTCTTCGCCGCGTCCTTGGCAGCGGGCGACTTCCGTTCCTCCGCATTGTAGGAAACGCCATACGCCTTGCCGCCGTGCCAGGTCACACGCCACAGCCATTCTCCTTCGGTGAGCACCCGCTCGGTGGCACTCCACTCCCGCCCATCCTGCGAAAACGCCACCCGCGGCTGGCGGCCCTTAAGCGTTTTGCCTTCATAGACGCTGCCTCCCGCCGTCATCATCAGCCGGTCGTCCGGAGTGACGGAGAGCTTGGGATCCCGCAAATCAATCCCCTTCTCCGCCAGCAGGGCTGCCGACTCCCACTTCTCGCCATCCGCCGATTCCAGCACCCGCAACTTCCCATCCCCGCCCACATGCGCATCCGCTTCGCGGAAAGTGCAAAACCATTTGCCATGCCAGCGAATCAAATCCGTGAACGCATTGTGCTTTCCCTCGTCCCAGATTTTGTTCACTTCCAGGATTTTCGGCTCCGCGGCTGGGATGGGCGTGGCGAGACGAGCCAATAAAAGGAGGACAAGTAAACAAAATCCCGCGAAGTGATGTTTCATGGCAACGCTCGACACCTGTGGCGCTGGGAGAGTGAGGCAGTTTGTGCCCTGATTCTACCAGTGTCCGCCGGAGCAACAACACAGCGGGCGAGCGGCGTGTTCCACAGGGGTTTGATCCTCATTTAGCGGGCACGAGGAAGCGATCTTGTCCAGCGCAGTCCGAGCCATTCCAGGGCAAACAGGTTGGCCAGAAGCGTTACTTCGAGCGCGAGCAGATAGAGCAACGACTCACAAGCAAACAGGATTACTTGCCACCAGGGCGTCCACCGATAGACATAGTCCAAGTACAAAATGGCCACACCCCACAATATGGAGACTGCCAGGATCCACACCGTAATCCGCAGGCTGCCGCGAACGCGACTGCGGCGTGAAGCGGCGAGCCACAAGCATGGTCCAGCGACGATGAAGACAGCAGCGACCGCGGCGGAGTACATGGCGATGACGCCAGCAGGATTCCAAAAGGCAACCAACGTAATCGTAAATACCATTGGCAGCCGCGGTGCGGGCAGCACGCGAAAAAAGCCGATCGTGGCGGCGATAGCAGTGGTCCAGGACAACAGATCGGCGAGCGAGAATTGCCCAGTCCCAACACGCCCAGGAACTTGATCGGACCAATGAAGGGACCACGAACCAATGGCGCGGAGTGGGATGAACATCAGCACGCCTACCCAAAAAACAATTAAGTGTTCGAATTTCAATGCGAGTTCAACTCCGGGACAGGTGATGGCGATCACCAAGAAGAAGAAAACGACTATCCCCGCAACGATCCGACGTAGGAGGCTCTGTGCGAAAAGCACCATGAAAGCGCCAAAGAGAACGGCAAAAGCCATGAGCATCGCGCTCATGGCTGAGTCGACAGATTCCACTCTCCACAATGCCCGAGGCGTGCGCAACTGAAGGAGCGCAAACAGTAACGCGCCGAGCCCCGCCAGCACTAGAAAATTGACGAGCCCAATCGCCATGACTCCTACCGACCGGCGGACGAAGGGAGACCTCACGAGCGAGGCGACTCTCGCCGCGAGCGAGTCGGGCCTTTCAGCTCGAATATCGAGGGCCTGGTCCATAGCGGGCAATCGGTCGCGGCAGTTAAATGGCAAACGCTTACGGCGCGAAGATCGGCAGATAATTGTTGGGCATCTGCAGGATGATGCAGGCCATCGCGGTGCCGAATTCGGCGCAGACTTCGCTGTCGCCGAAGCTGCCGTCGCCGCTTTGCTTTTTCAGCAGCGTGTCGCGGATGGCGGGATACCACTTGGTCCAGTAGTCGCCGCCGGCGTGCCACATGGCTTGCACGGCGTAGTACTGGCCGTAGAAGAAGTAGCCGTGGTAGCCGGCGTTTCCCTGGGCGCTGCCGGGGACGTACCGCATCAGCCACTTGAGTCCTTTTTCCACTTCGGGAGAATCGTAGATGCCCGCGCTGTACAGCGAGACAACGCCGGCCGCGGTCAGGGGGAACGTGCCGCTGCCACCGCCGGCAATTTGATAGCGGAAGCTGCCGTCGGCGCTCTGGCTTTTTTTCACGTAGTCGATGCACTTGGCCCGGACTTCATCCGGCACATGGATGCCGGCGTCTCGGGCCGCCCGCAGGCCCATGATGTTGCAGATGGTGATCGAAAGGTCCGCATCCGACTTCACCGGCTGATAGCGCCAGCCGCCGGCGTCGTTCTGGCACTGGCAGGTGAGTTTGACGGCGAGGCGGAGCTTGTCCCCCACGGTGGCGTCGATATCGCTGCGGTCCGACATGCCGTAGACCTCGGACAGGAACAGCGTGGCAAAGCCGTGGCCGTACATGTTGTCCTGGCCGAAGCCGGGGGCGGAGATGTAACCGCTCTCCTGGACGGACTTGGTGATGAACTTGACGCACTTGTCGATGGTCTTGCCAAACGGCCCTTGTCCCGGCGGCGAGCCGCTGCACATGAAGGCCAGGCCGGCGAGGCTGCCGACGGCGACGCCGCCTTGATAGCCGCCGTGGCCGAAGGCCCCTTCGTCGGCGCCGGAATTATTTTGCCGCTTGGCGAGCCAGGTGAGCGCTTTGTCCACCGCCTTCTGCGTCTCCGGCGTCATGTACTCCGCCGAGCGGGCCGCGTCGAACTTGCCGTCCTGGGCTCTGACGAACTGCGGCGCAATGGCCAGCGAAGAACCCAAAGCGGCCGAAGAGGCGAGAAAACCGCGGCGGGAAAATGGCATGGCGAAACCTGCAGATTAAGTGGGGTAGGCTTCCAGCCTGCCCAAAAAAAGTTTACGTGGCAGGCTGGAAGCCTACCCCACTATTATGCGCGAAATGGCGGTTGGCGTGCCAGCACCTTTTGAGATACCTCCTGCTACCCCAGGTCGGCGTAGCTGATAAGGCGGATGCCGGCGGCCTTGACGGCGGTGAGGACACGTGGGCTGGTGAGCATTTTGGTGATGCCGTCCCGGTCGGTGGCGACATTTTCGTAGCCGGGGTGGCCGATAGCGCGGGTTTCTGCGTCGTCGTAGGCGGGGTGAGTGACGAAGAGCCAGTTGCCGGGCTGTTTCTTGGCGATGAAATCCAACAGCGACTCTTCCTTTTCTTTCGTGGTTTGTTTGGAAGTGCCGACGCCGGGAACGTGCTTGAGTTGGCGGTCTGCCGGCAGTCCTTCACTTTCCAGCCGCAGCTTGAATTCCTTGGCGAGGTTTTGAGTGAGGGCTTTGAGTTCCGGCGTGGCGGTGGCGGCTCCCATGTGGGCGGAGAGATGCGTCACCGTGGGAACATGCTTTCGCAGGGTCTCAATCTGGGCTCGCAGCTCACGCTCGACCTCTTCCAGTTTGGGAGATGTGTTCAGAAAGCCGGTGCTGCCGGGCGGGGCGTCTTTGCCGGCGCGGGTGCGGGGATGGAAGTAGCCGTTGGCATCGACGAGGCTGGGGGCGTGGGTGAGAGGCCGCCACTTCACGCGGTCCCACTCGCTGGTCAGGCAGAGATGGACGCCGACGTCGAGCTGCGGGGCGTTCTTCAGCAGCTCGACCGCGTCCAAAAACCAGGGGCCGGGAACCAAGACCTCTACCGAGCGGCAGATGCCCTTTTCGCATGCCTCGAGGCAAGCCGCATTGATGGAGCGGGCAGCGCCCAAATCGTCACCGCGGACCAGCAGGTTGATTTCGGCAGGCTCCGCACCTTGCAAAAGTGGAACCGCTGCCTGAGCAATTGCGGCGACAGAAGCAGCAGCGGCGGCTCCGCAAAACAGGCGGCGGGAAATGGGGTGATGCATTGGGGACAGTGGTTGCAATTGAAGTGGGAAGAGGCGGGACTTGAAGGCACCTCCTGCCGCATTCTAGCAGCATTTTGCCACGTCGTTCCCCGGAATGCCCATTGGAGTAGAATCAAGGAGAGGCCTTCCGTCCACCGTCATCATCGCTACGCACAACCGCCATGGGTCTGCTCGACAAAATCCAGAACATGTTCGCCGACAAGCGGACCGATCTCGCCGAGCGGTTTGAGATTGTCCGCGAGGCGGTGCATGGGACGATGTCCAACTTCCACATGGCCATCGATCGCCGGGACAAGCGGACGATCGGACTCAAGATTCTCGACAGAGAGAAGACGGCCGCGTTTGAGGCCCGCTTCAAAGGACTGAAGAAGCCGTGGGAGGGGCTGATTGCCCTCCAGCTCAAGCACCCGCGGATTGTGGAGACCTATGAAGCGGACAGGGCCAAGGATGGGCGGCAGTTCATCGTGATGGAGTTCATCGAGGGGACCGGCCTGAACGTCCTGCTGAACAACCGGGACAAGGTCATCGAAGGGAAGCGGCATATCCTGATCAAGCAGATGGCCGAAGCGATCGACGCGGTGCATAAGGCGAACTTCATCCACCGCGACGTCTGTCCTCGCAACTTCATCGCCTCCCCCGACTCCACCAGCCTCAAGCTCATCGACTTTGGCCTGACCCTCCCCGCCGAACCCCCCTACATGCTGCCGGGGAACCGCACCGGCACTCCCCTGTATCTGGCCCCCGAGATTGTCCGCCGCAAAAATACCGACCAGCGCGTGGATATCTTTGCGTTGGGCGTGACCTGTTATCAGCTCTGCACATATGAGTTCCCGTGGCCCTCCAGCGACACCACGGGCCGCGGCGCCTTGCAGCACGACAACGTGGCCCCCGTTCCCATTTTGAAGAAGCGGCCCAACCTGAACCCCGTCTTGGCCAAAGCCATCATGCAGTGCATGATGCCCGACCCCAATGCCCGACCCGCCGACATGGAAGGCGTGCTGAAGATTTTGCGGATGGTGCCAGATGAGGAGGATCCGGGCTAGTTCTTGTTCCCGCACGGATCCTGGAGCAAGGCAGCCTCGGGAGCGACCTTCTCCTCCTGCGTCACTCGCCTGTTCAGCAATTCCTTCGCCGACGCAAGCCATTCCGCCGCGGGCAAGCCGTACGGCCGAAATTTTTCCGCGGAGCCCTGTTCTTCGCTATAGAAGATGCTGACGTGCCCGCCGAGGCGGCTCGCGGCTGGGCTATCCATGAGATTGCTGCTGTCGGTGGCGCTCATTTGGAAGAGGACGCGAAGCTCCAGGTCTCTCATGCTGGGCCGGTCAATCCAGCGGCTGACATTGTTGTAGGAGTCGCACCAGATGAGCGTGTGGACGCCGAGAGCCGGGCCTTCCCGCAGGATGGTGGCCAATTGCTTGTCGCCGCTCGCGCCGCTTTCCTCACCAAAGCCGGAAAGGCCGAAGTCGTCGGATTTCTTCAGCTCACGGAAGCGGGCCAGGTTGTAGATGAAGAGGAAGATGGGCTCCGCGTTTTGGTCACTGGATGACAGACGGCGGTCCACTTCGGTGGCGATTTTGGCCACGGTGTCGGCCGCATCGCGGGTCGTCACGATTTGGGCATCGATGGGAAGCTCGGACTTCAGCTTCCGCCAGAAGCCCGCTTCGGGGGAATCGGGCCGCGTGCCGTCGAGGACGTAAAAGGTGGAGAGCTTCGCTGTGCCGTTTGCACCATTCGTGGCGGAATCCGCAGATTTCACAGATTCCGCAGACATTAGCTGCGGTGCCAGGCTCAAGAGGCAGCTTGTGAGGATGCCGAGGGCCAACTCTTCCTGCTGGCCGACGATGAGCAGGTTGGTTCCTCCTTGGCGACGGAAGAGGACTTGCGTGGGATCCTTGATGGCGACTGCCGCTCCGAGCCAGGCCCGTGGAGCGAGCCGCTCGGTCGGTGGCTGGCGGAGGACTTCGTTGAGCAGGTGATTATCTGCGATGTCAGCCGCGGCGTTACCTTCAAAGACCGTGGCCGGCGGCAGATTCAATTGCCGCTCCGTTGCCATCGCCGCCACTTTCCGGAGATACTCTTCGCGGAGCTGGTCGGAGAGCCAGACGACCTGGAAAGGATGGTTTCCTTCAAACAAACCGTTGGCGTCGTTGTAAATCGCCTCGCCGGGCCGGCTGAGGAGGCGTGCAGCGGTATTGTCTTCGCTGAGGATTAGGTGAGCGTCGGACTCGCTGCATTGCAGGGCGATGCGGACCGCCATTTGCCCGATGGTGCTGCGAGCCAGCGAGTAGGCACCGGCCAATGTCTGCGAGCCAAGCAGCACGTGAATGCCGAATGCCCGGCCTTGCCGCACCAGGCGGTCGAGCAGCAGCGACGAGTCGTGCGAGATGCGGTCGTCGGTGGTAAAGAACTCCTGGAACTCGTCAATGATGAGCAGAATGCGAGGCATTTCGGCACCGGGCTCCGCCCGGCGATATCCCTTAACGTCCTGCACGCCATGTTGGCGGAACAAGTCGCCGCGGCGTTTGAGTTCCTGGTCCAGCCGTTCCAGCACGCTCATGCCGAACTCCCGCTCGCTCTCGATGGCGATGACCCGGGCGTGCGGCAATCGGAAGGAGGCGTAGGCTTTGAACTCGACCCCCTTCTTGAAGTCGATGAGATAGAACTGCAGCTCCGAGGGGGAGTAGTGCAGGGCGAGATTCGTGATGAGCGCGTTGAGCAGCGTCGATTTGCCCGAGCCGGTCTTGCCCGAGATGAGCACATGCTGGCTCGTTCCTTTTCCCAGCCGCATGTACTGCAGCTTAGTGGCTCCAGCCCGGCCGAGCGGCACTTCGATCTCGCTGCGGGTGTCGCCCTTCCACAGTTCCGCTTCGCTCGGCGTGACGGATTCGAACGGCACTTCCACGCGAGCGGCGTCTTTGGCCAATTTGCCGACGGACTTGATGATCTCGGTGAATTGCTCGTCCCCTGGCGGTGATTCGAGCACGAGGGGCAGGCTCTTCAGTTCGTCGTGCTTCCAGGCGAAACGCTTTTGCTCGGCAGTCCAGACGAGTGTGGCGGCTTGGCTCTCCAAATCGGCCAAGTCGAAGTTACGGGGGAGCGTGAGCTTGTTGTCCGTGCTGATGAGGGTATAGACGCCGCAGCGGGCCCCGCTGGCCGCGATGCTGACGAGCCGGCGGGCCGCTTCGTCGGAGAAGTTGGCCGGGAAATTGGCGACGACGAGAATCTGGAACGGCTCGGCAACTTCGCCGGCGTGTTCGTTGTACTGCTGGATGGAGGCGAACTCGTTGCGGAGATATTTCTGGATGACGTTCTCCATATGCTCCGTCAAGTCCGCGAGCCGCTGGTTGATGTGGTTCGACTCGGTCCAGATACGGTTCGTCACCAGCCGCTCGTCGAAATCGGCCAGGTGCATGAAGGCGGAGAAATTCTGTCCCAGCCCCACCGGGTCGATAATCGTGAACCGCACTTTCCCCGGCGGCAGCGTAGTGAGCAGCCGCAGCATCATGTTTTGGATGACGAGCGTGGCGGCATCGCGGCCGTCTCCTTCGGCCTCAAGCAGGAGAGATGGAAGCTCGGGATAGGAGAGAATCGCCGGAATCTCGAACTCGGTTTGCGAGACGGCCAGATCATTGGAAGTCGGCAGGCCGCCAGGAAGCGTGTTTAGGTTGAAATCGAAGCGACCGAAACGGATGGCGGGAATGCTGCCGTTGGGGGCCGGCCTTTCCGCAGAGCCATTCTGCTGCCACGGCGGAAAATGGGTGTCGCAGAACTCGTTCATCTGGTCGACGCCGGCCTGAAACTCCGCCAGTCCCGCCGACCAGGCAGCAGCCAGCTCATTCCATTCTTGTTCGGACTGCTGTTTGAGGGCGATGCGCTTCACTCGGTAGGCTTCGCTCGTGTCCAACATGATCCGCTCAAAGTCCTGCTCGAACTTTTGAATTCGGTGCGGGAATTTCGCCTCCACCGCGGTAAGCTGCCGCTCGTTGATGTCCTCAATCGTCTGTCGCTTGCGAGTGAAGTCTTCGGCAATTTTGACCAGGCTGTCTTCGTGTGCGTCACGCAGCGCGTGGCGGGTTTCTTTCCACTGGTTTTTCGCGCTCGCCACATCCCGGTCGCGCTTCTCGACCATCTGGCGGTACTTCCGCTCCGCTTCGACCTTGGCCGCATTTACAGTGGTGGCTATCTCCACGCGAGTCTGCACGATGGCCTGCTGCAAATCGGGGATGAGCCGCTGCGTCTGATTCCGGGCAAAGGGGCGGGCAATCTGCCGCGAAGCAATGGCGACGATGATCGGGATAATCACTCCCCCAGCCGCCAAAACTCCCCAGTGAAACTTTCCCCAAAGAAAGAATGCCGCCAACCCAGCCGCCACCAGCGAGAACAGGAAGATCAAGAACGGCCAGCCATCTTCGATGAACCGGGCGGCAGGACTCTGCTCGATCTTGTGGAGCGTCTCGCGTATGCGGACGATGGCGGCGACCGCCCGTTCACTGCACAGGGCGCGGGAGAGCCCCGGCGGAGGCGCAGTTGCGGCAGCCGTCGATGCCGGCCATTCGCAGCGGCGGCGGACAATGGCTTGCCCCTGTGCTTCCAGCCCTTCGACTTCCGCCAGGCTGCCGTCGCACTGATGCTTGTATTGGACAAACTGCTTCTGCGGCAGTCCTTCCTGGTCCTTGAAGGCAACTTGAATTTCCTGATGCCGGTGCTGCCAGAGGGTCTTGGCGTCTTCCTGGGCCTCGTTGTGCTTTGACGTCACCTTGTCGACGAGCGTCTCTTCCTGTTGAGAGAGCGCATAGCCATCGGACTCGTACTTGAAAAGGATGGCTTCGCGGGCCTCGCGATACTCCGCGACCAGGGCCCCGTGGTCCCGCTCGAATGTCGCCGTCCCCTGGTTCCGCTGGCCTTCAAAATCGGCTTTAGCCTGGGCGCCGCGCGCGGAATCCCGCTCCGTCGTTTCCCGCTCCTCGCGGGCTCGCCAGGCGACAAGCTCCGTCACCTTGCGGATGAGCTTGCGCTCACGGTCGGTGGTCATCGGCTCAGCGGTCAAACTCATGGGCCTCTCAATTCCCTAAAACTCCGGCTTATCCTCGCACTCCTTCTCCGCTTTCGCCACCACCTCCAGCAGCCGCTGCGCTGCGGCCGTCAGCAGTTGCAAATGCGGCAAAATAGGCTGCAACTGCGTCTTCTCAAAATCGCGGCTGACGTCGTCGGTCCAGACGTCTTTGGTCTCAGCCCAGCGATCCTTCAGGTCGCTGAATGCTTGCGTCAGTCGCGCCAGCCCGGTATTCAAATCCATGACTCTCATGGCGCGGCTCCTGTCCTCTCTCCCCCTGGGAGATGGTTAGGGTGAGGGTCTTGTGTACTGGGACTTCCAGCGCTCGTTCCCACGGTCCGCTGCACATACTGCTCCAGCGCCTCGTTCATCCGCTTGAGGGAGGTGATGCTGCGGACCAGGTCGCTCTCCAGGAACTGCCGCAGCTTGGCTATCTGCACCTGAAACTCTTCGACTTCCTTGCGAATTTGTACCTTCCAGCGGCGGACGGCTTGCACTTTCTCTTCGGCAGTGCGGAGGCGGCGTTTGGCTTTTTCCAAGGCTTTCCGCTCGTCGTAACAACTGCGGCGGTCTTCACCGCTGATGGTCAGCTCGCATTTTTCCAGGTTGATGCGGGCCTCGCTCTGCGCGTCGGAAGCCTTCCGCACCTGCTTCGGCCAGTACATGCTCAGCTCGTCAATCCAAGCCACCGGCCGGCGGACCTCCAACTCCAATTGCACTGCCGCATCCTCGGCCCCATCCTCAAACGCCATCATGGCCGTCGCAAATGCGCGGATGGCTTCGATCGAGGTGATATTCGCGGCGCGGGCTGCCATAAACTACTGGGATGATTCCGAGGAGGAGGCGTCACAACGGTGCGCCAATTGCGAGCCAAGCGGCATTCACTTCTGCAAGTAGTCCTCGATATGCTCCGCCTTTCGGAGCAGGTACGGAACGTACTGATCAGCGCTCTCGGTGAAGCGAACGAGCACCTTCATGCTGGTCTCGAACTGCTCCGCGAATTTCTTATGCTCCTGGTCCCGCCAGGTGGCATTGAGAGCCCCCAGCTTGTTGGCCAGAGCCCCCGCCTGTTCGCGGAGGCCGTTATTGAACTTTTTCAGGCTCTGGGCAAACTGCCGCAGCTCCTCCGGATCGACGACGGCTTGGGGCATGGAAACATCTCGGGAAAAATGGCCGAATCAGAGTGAGAACACCGCGAAACCCCACATCCCATCATAGCGGTGGGCAGCGCGGAAAGCTATCAGCGCTGGCACAAGGGTGCGGATTCGACTTCCTACAAGTCCTTACCCGCCAATAGGTTGCAGTAAGCGCCGCACCGCTATTGCTCGCACCAGCGCCAAGTTATAATCAACAACTGCGAAAACCATGAGGCCCGCGACTATTGCCGCGGGCCGGTTCCTGTGGGCCAGGACGACCCTATCCAAAAGCGCGGCCCCCGCCCCAATGCCCGGTGAATTTGTGCCGGGTCTTCCTTGAATCGCCTCCGGTCCGATCACCTGAGTGCCGAGCCGCGCTTCGCCTCTTACCATCCATGAACGCTGATCAAGAACCCCCTCCCGGCGACAATTCACCACCTCCGGGGTTAATTCGGCGCCTGGTTGCTTCGGTGATGCGTTTCGTATCGCGTGTCTGCGGCGCGTCGCACCAAGGTACTTTCCAGCCCCATTTCACGCCCCCAGCACCGGGCGTTCATAAAGTGCCTGGCAAGCCCGAGGATCCTGTCGTTGAAGTCGTCCATGAAGTGACCGATCAGGAGGTTCCTCCCGAAGAGGAGCCGGGTGGCATTCACGAGACCGTCAAAACCCTGCTTGTCGGCAAGGCGCTAAGCCTGGACGACAAGAAGATTTTTTCTCACATTTCGCTGATTGCCCTGTTTGCCTGGGTAGGGCTGGGGGCGGACGGGCTGTCGTCATCCTGTTATGGGCCTGAGGAAGCGTTTAAGGCACTGCGAGAAAACGGCGTTGACCACACTTCGCTGGCGCTGTTCCTGGCTATCGCCACGGTTCTCACGGTCGTGGTCATTTCCTGGTGTTATATCCATATTATCTCCGTCTTCCCCAGCGGCGGCGGCGGCTACCTGGTCGCCAGCAAAATGCTCGGCGACAAAGTCGGGGCCCTCTCCGGCTGTGCGCTGATTGTGGACTACATCCTGACCGTGACGGTCTCCATCGCCGCCGCGGGTGACGCGCTGTTTGGTCTGCCGTACTTGGAAAACTTGGTGCAATTCAAGCTCGTTTTCGAGACCGGCGCTATTGTATTCTTGGTCGTGCTGAACCTCCGCGGCGTGAAGGAATCCATCTACGTCCTGCTGCCGATCTTTCTCCTATTCCTGATTTGCCACGCGATTCTGATTACCGGCGTCCTCGGCACTCATGCCGGCGAAATCGGCAAGCGGTCGAAGGAAATCGCCGACAGTCTGGATGGCAGCCTAAAAATGCTCGGCTGGGTCGGCGTGATGTCCTTGTTCTTACGCGCCTTCGCCCACGGAGCCGGCACCTATACCGGCATCGAAGCCGTTTCCAACAGCATGGCCGTCATGCGTGAGCCGCGAGTGGCCACCGGCCAGCGGACCATGATTTACATGGCCATTTCCCTGGCCATTACCGCCGGGGGGCTGATTCTGGCGTACCTGCTGGTCGGGCTGACGGCGGGAGGCAGCACTCAGACCATGAACCATCGCCTGGTGGAGACGTTCGTCGAAGATCTAAAACTGCCGTCGTGGGCCGGCGTGCCCTTCGTCTGGATTACCGTCCTTTCCGAGGCCGCCCTGCTCATCGTGGCTGCCCAGGCGGGCTTCATTGGCGGCCCTAAATGCCTGGCGAACATGGCCCACGACTCCTGGGTTCCGCACTGGTTCGGCAGCCTCTCGGAACGGCTCGCCTCTCATAACGGCATCCTGCTCATCGGCAGCGCTGCAGCCGCCGCACTGTGGAGCACGGGCGGCAAGACGACCGAGCTGGTGACAATGTATTCGATCAACGTCTTTGTGACCTTCACGCTCTCGATGCTCGGCATGTGCATCTATTGGTATGGCCTGCGGGATAAAAATCCGCTCTGGAAGCGACGGCTGGCACTGTTCCTGTTTGGCACCGTGATGTGCGGCAGCATTTTGACCACCGTCGTCTGGTTCAAATTCAGCGAAGGAGCGTGGAAGACCGTCATTGTCACGGGCTTAATCACCGGCCTCAGCCTCCTCATTCGCCGCTATTACCGCAACGTCACGAAGCGTTTGAAGAGCTTGAACGAATCGCTGGGCACCATCGAAATCAAGACCGAGCCGACCAAAGCCCCGCTCCTTCCGCAAGAACCGACCGCGGCAATCCTCGTCGGCGGGTATAGCGGCATCGGCGTGCATACGCTGCTCAACTCGCTTCGGTTTGTGCCGCACCATTTCAAGAACATTGTGTTCATTTCGGTTGGCGTGGTCGATTCCGGCAACTTCAAAGGGGCCGAGGCCGTGGACGACCTGCGGAAGTTCACCGAGGAAGCCCTGGAAAAATACGTGGACCTGGCCCGCCGCATGGGGCTCCCTGCTCGGGCCTACATGGCCATCGGCACCGATGTCGTCGAAGAGCTGGAACAGCTCTGTCGCGTCGTGGCCAAGGACTTCCCACGGGTCACCGTCTTCGCCGGGCAGCTCGTCTTTCAGAAGGAAACTTGGTACGGCCCCATCCTGCACAATCAAACCGCCTATTCCCTGCAGCGCCGCTTGCAATGGGACGGCATTCCCATGGTCATCCTGCCGACGCGTGTGAAGGACGGGTAGCCGTCGGCACCTCGCGATCGAGCACTCGATCGAGGCCCGCGATGCTATTTCTTCCCCCCCTGCTGCTTCAGCATCGGCTTGAGTTCGTCGACGAAATCGCGGACGTCCTTGAACCGGCGGTAGACGCTGGCGAAGCGGACGTAGGCGACTTCGTCGAGCTCCTTGAGCTTTTCCATGACCAGATCGCCGAGGGTCACGGTGTCGATTTCGGCTTCGTGCTCGTTGTAGATTTTCGCTTCGACGGAAGAGACGAGCGCATCAATCTTGGCGTCGCTGATCGGCCGTTTCCAGCAGGCCTTGGCCAGGCCGCTCCGAATCTTTTCGCGGTTGAAGGGCTCGCGGACGCCATCCTTTTTGACGACCTTGACCTCCATTTCCTCCAGCCGCTCGTAGGTGGTGAAGCGGCGATTGCAGGCCATGCACTCGCGGCGGCGGCGGATGGCAAAGCCGTCCTCGCTGGCGCGGGAGTCCATGACCTTGTCGTTGTCAATGCCGCAGATGGGGCAACGCATGAAAGCAATCCAGGGAGAACGAGCGGGAGCATTTACTATAGCGGAGTATTTGTTCGTAGTAACCCGCTTCGGCGGGTCCGGGCACTAACCCGACGCGCCAGCGAGGGAGAGACACTCGCTCCCTCGCTGGCGCTTCGGGTTAGTGAAGGCACGAACCTGCCTCCGGTTCCCCTTGTCCTGCCCGCGACAAACAATAGGCGTAAGGAGCAATAACATGAACACCCGGCAACTGCGCGACCTGGGCGTACCCAATGAGCATCTGACCGCGGCCATTCAAGGAATCCAGGCGGCCTCCAAGGAGGGAAGTCTGCGCGGGCGGGAAATGAAACAGGCGATTCGCAATGTACTCGAGAAGCCGGCAGCGTTTGTGGACGACCCGTTCTTTGGCGGGCTGGCTCGCGGGATCATTGAAGGGGAGCAGGTCGTCCCCACCGAACCGATCAGCTATCAGACCTGGGGAACCGATATTGACCACGCTTCGCACGCGCAAATGCGGCAGGCGTGCGCGGTGCCGGTGGCCCGCGCGGCGGCGCTGATGCCCGATGCTCATGTCGGTTATGGTCTACCGATTGGCGGCGTGCTGGCGCTCGAGAACGCGGTCATTCCGTATGCGGTAGGCGTGGATATCGCTTGCCGCATGAAGCTTTCCATTCTGGATATGCCCCCCGCTTCGCTCGCTACGAAGTTCGAGTCTTACAAGTCGGCGATTGAGCGGGGCACGCGGTTCGGCATCGGCAGCGAGCATGAAACGCCGCAGGACCACCCGGTGATGGACGAGAACTGGCAGATCACCCGCGTCACCCGCGAAAATAAGGACAAGGCCCGCCGCCAACTTGGAACGAGCGGCTCGGGAAACCATTTTGTCGAGTTTGGCGTGGTGACTTTGCCCGTGCGCGACGAGGAACTCGGCCTGGATGCCGGCGAGTACGTCGCCCTGATGAGCCACTCCGGCAGCCGCGGGACCGGTTCGTCGGTGTGCGACGTCTACAGCAACATCGCCCGCGCCCGCCTCCCCAGGGCGTATACCGAGTTGGGCCGGCTGGCGTGGCTGAGTCTCGACAGCGAAGCGGGGCAGGAGTACTGGGCCGCAATGAACCTGATGGGGGACTATGCCGCCGCCAACCATCACGTTATCCACCGCCTGGTGACGAAGCTGCTCGGCGCTCGCATCGTGGCCGGCGTGGAAAACCATCACAACTTCGCCTGGAAGGAAGAGCATGGCGGCCGAGAATTGATTGTGCATCGCAAGGGAGCCACGCCGGCCGGCAAGGGTGTGCTCGGCGTCATTCCCGGCTCGATGGCAACGCCAGCGTACGTGGTTCGCGGCAAGGGAAACCCGCTCAGCCTCAACTCCGCCTCCCACGGCGCTGGCCGCCGCATGAGCCGCACCCAGGCGCGGCAGCAGTACAGCTTCAAGGCGGTGCAGAAGGACTTGGAGAAGAAGGGAGTGCATATTCTCTCGGCCGGCTCGGACGAGGTGCCGTCCGTCTACAAGGACATCGACGCCGTCATGGCCGAGCAGCAGGACCTGGTGGAGGTGATCGCCCGGTTTGACCCGCGAATTGTGAAGATGTCCGGTGATGGGAAAGCGGAGGACTGAGCAACCCCGGAATCAAGTGAAGATGCGAGGGTCCACTTTTCGATGAATGATGTGCCTCATACTCACCCCCGATAGACTGCTAGCACTTTTATGATTGCAAATTCGTCGCTACCTACGAATACCTCTCGCGCCGCGGCGGACTACTATCCCTCCGCGCTGCATGAGGAGGCTCTGGCGCGCCTGGCCTATCTGGCGGACAAAGGTTCGGCATGTGGACTCTTGCTCGGACCTGGTGGCTGCGGTAAGTCGCTGGTTCTGTCCCGGTTCGCGCAGCAGCAGCGGCAAAATGGCGCCGCAGTGGCTGCCGTGAGTGCGCTGGGGGCTTTGTCCACCGAGATGCTCACCGCAATCGGCACTGCCTGGGGAGCCGACGTACGGGTTTCCGACGAGTTGCCGCAGGTCTGGCAAAGGACGACGGACCGGCTGAGGGTGCTGAGTTTCGAGCAGATTCCGGCGCTCTTGATCGTGGACGATCTGGATCGAGCCGGGGGCGAAGGATCGGCCCTGGTGGACCGGCTGCAATCATTCGCGGAAGGGACCGGCGCGAACCTGGTTTTGATTGCCGCCGCCGAAATTCGCGGCCGGAACCTGCTTTCACCTCGCTTTTTGGCGCGGGCCGAGCTGCGGGCTGAGCTCGATGTCTGGACACACGAGGAAAGCAAGGGCTTCTTGCAACAGTGGCAATCGCAAAGAGGGGGCGAAAACCAGGAGTTTGACCGCCAGGCTATGGAGGTTCTGCATGACCTGGCCGAGGGGATTCCCCGCCGCGTAAGGCAGCTCGCGGAGCTGACGATGCTGGCGGGCTCGCGCACCAAGGACGGACCTTTGAGCGAAGACATTGTCGAGGCGGCTTACGAAGAGCTGTGCCTCGGCAGCTAGCACGGGTTAGGGGTTACGTATGGGGATGCAATTCGCCTTGACGCCTGTTCTCAATCTTGCCAAACTCCTCTCGCATCGTGGGTCCGCAGCGGCCCGGCATTCACAATTCGCCGCTGGCGGGCGAGATTTGACGACCTATCCGCGAGGAATGGATTCCCCCATGAAACGCATTCTGGCAGTTGCAGTTCTGGTTGGCCTGGGCATTGGATTCGTTGGTTGCGGCGGCCAGCCGGCCGCATCGGGACCATCCACCGACGCCGAAAAGGCCGCGGAAACGGCGGCAGCCACCGAGACCCCCCGCGACGAAACTTTCACTTCCGCGGCGTCGGCGGCCGTGGCAATTCCAGCGACTGCGCCCCCCGATGAAGTGGTGTCCGCTTTCCTGGAAGCCCGCCGTGCCGGGGACACCGGGACAACGGCCGGCCTGTTGACATCGACGGCTCGCTCGGCCACCGCCAAGCACAAGATCGACGTAAACGGCGAGGCTCTTCCCGACCTTCAGTTCCAGGTTGCCAAGCCCAAGTTTTTGAAGAACAACCCCAAGGGTGCTCACGTCAGCAGCCTCTGGACCGAGCTACTGCCCGACGGCACCAAGGCCAGCTACGAGGTTGTGTGGGTGCTTCGCAAAGAAGCTGCCGGCTGGCGAGTTGCTGGCTTTGCGGCCGAGCTGACTCCCGGAACGGAACCCCAATTTCTCAATTTTGAAGACCCCGAGGACATGATTCGCAAGCAACAAGAGTCTTTCGCGGCAGCAGAGCAGGCGGCTCCTGCCGAACAAGGGGGAGCTACCAATCCGCCGGAGCAAGCTAATGTTCCCACCCGAAAAGGGGAGTCGCCGCGGCGTCGATAATGTCGGGCATGATGCCTACGTAAAGTCAACAATACCGGTAGGTTACGCTTGATTCTGGCTCGCCCATGAGGCGGGCCATTTCTATTTCTTGGCCGCGTCTTTCGGCCAAACTCGTGCTAGAGTTTGGGAACTCAGACGGCACGCTTCAAGTCCCCCAGAAATCCAAGTACACCCAGACTATGCATTTTGACTCTGGCTCTTGACAGCAAGCTATCCGATGCTACCTTAGCAGCCTAACCTGTGTTTTCGCTACATCCTTCGCAACCCACAAAGATTCGCAACAGGGATTTCGTCGGGGTGCTGGGCGCGAAAGCTCGCAGGGTGGTTTGGTCGTACCTCGCTCGACCCGTCGTCACGCAGCGAGGCCTGAAGTCTGACGGCAATAGAGTTTTCGCTTACGGTACCTGTAAGTCTTTTTGGAGGATTTGAGAATGAACAAGATTGTTGTGCTTGGAATCGCGATTTTCTTCGCGATCGTTGGCTTCGCCATGATGGGCGGAAGCAACACCTCGACCGCCTTCGGTGGTCACGACAGCTGCGGTGGCTCGTGCCACGGCCGCCGTTGCGGTGGTGGACATCATGATCGCTGCAACGGTCGCCGTTGTGGCGGTGGACATCATAACGCATGCAGCGGCAAGGACTCTTGCAGCGGCCGGCGTTGTGGCGGACACAAGGATCGTTGCAGCGGTCGCCGTTGCGGCGGTAACGGCTGCTCGGGTTCCTGCGGTGGTCATGACAAGGGTTACGACAGCAAGGACGCCCCGGCCGCTCCTGGTGCTCCCGCGGCTCCGCCGGCCCCGCCGGCTCCTGCGGCTCCCCCCGCCTAGTAACTTTGGCGATGACGTAAAAACGGCTTCCGCCTGCTTGTACCTCCCCTGTTGGTCCTTTCAGGCGAAATTGAGAGCCACAAGAACCGCTTCTCGACCTCGAGCAGCGGTTTTTTTTTACGCGCCATAGTCGCCTTTCGCTCCGCGAAGTTACGTTCGTTCGCGAAGCGAAAGGCGACATTTGCGTTTGCCCGCCGATGTCCTAAGCTTGGTAAGAGTTGCACCTCCCCCAGGCGCACTCCCCTCCGCTCGCTTCCCGCCATGCCTCCCGCCAAACCTTCTCCGGCACCTGCCGGCCCGCTCTCGGATCTCACGCGCAGCGGCCTATCGCTGGTGATTGTCATCCACTTCTGCTGCGTATTCGCGGTACTGGCGTCGGGCTTTCGACGTTCCCCCATGCTTAGCCGGTTGGTCGGCATCTTCGCTCCGTACACGCAAGGGCTGGCTTTCGACCCGGGCACGATTCCCTATTACCACACGCTCGGCCGCGAGCAGGACGACGATGCCATCTTGCTCATTGATCTTTACCCCGATTCCGAAAGCCCGCTTGCCGGGCAAACGCTCATCAAGACGGTATCGCTCCCTGCTGACGAATCCCCTTGGCTCGAAAGCCGCCGCCGGTATCTGGCCCTGGCCAGGATCATCCAGGACAACATGCCGGAGGGGGAGGAAACCAACCCAGACCGTGATGCCACCGCCGCCGAAGTTGCCAAAGCGGTGGGACGCGGGATCATCGTCGAAAACCGCCTGGCGAGCGGCAAGTTCCCCCGCGCCGTCGTCCGCTGCGTCCGCCGCACGAGCCAGCCGCGAGTCTTGGAGCCCAACTACGGGTTACCAGCGGACCCCACGGCAACCGCCTACGATTTCCCGCTCTACACGGCAGACGTGTGGGTCGACGAAGACGGCCAGACCGTGATTGTGAAACGGGCCGCCCGGAATGAGCAGGCTCCGCTGCAACGGAGTTCGTCCTCATGACCACCACTTCCCTATCCGCAAAGCCAACGACCTGGACCGAAGACTTCGGCCGCGGTTGGAATGACTTCTGGTTCCGTTCCAGCGATCCGACTCTGGCGTCGCTGCTTCGTATCGGCGTCGGACTTGTAGCGCTTTTGCACCTCGCGTCCTATTCCGGCGATCTCGTCCGCTGGTTTGCGGCGGATGGCCTGCTGCCCGTGGAGACTGTCGATGCGCTGCTCGGTGGTGCTGGCACTTTCCATCCCACCTATCTCTCACTCGCCCATTCGCCCGCCACGCTCTGGATCTTCCATGCCTGTGGCCTGGTTGCCGCTCTTTCGCTCACGCTTGGACTCTTCAGCCGCACCTCGGCTGCCATCACGGCTCTGGCCACACTGGCGATTACCAATCGCGCCCCGGTCATCAGCGGGCAGGTGGAGCCGGTCCTCATTTTCATGCTTCTGTACCTGTCCATTGCCCCGGCGGGAGCCAAATTCGCGCTCGACACCTGCCTTCGTCCGATGCTCTCCGGGCAACCTTTCAATCTCTTCGCACACAAGGATGAACCGTCCGTCCTCGCCAACCTCAGCCTCCGCCTCATGCAGGTCCACTTCGCCGCTTTCTATCTCATGATGGCTCTCTCCAAAACTTACGGCGAAGCCTGGTGGGACGGAGCCGCTGCCTGGCATCTCATCGCCCAGACCCATTCTCGCCCAGTGGATCTCTCCTTCCTGCGAAAAAGCGAGTTTCTCCTGAACGCCTGGACGCATTTCATCGCCTGGACACAGCTCGCGTTCCCCTTTTTGGTTTGGAACCGCTTTTCCCGGCCCATCATCCTCGCGGCGGCTGCCGTCATGTGGTTCACGCTGCTGCCGCTCACCGGCCTGAGCAGCTTCAGCCTGCTCATGCTCGTGGGCTTGGCTTGCTATCTGCCTTCCGCAGTCTTCGCCCGCCGCCACGCGGATGCCAAAGCATGATCGCCGTGCGGCGCCCGCGGATGGGGAAACAGCTCCTAGAGGACCACGTTTGGCGAATGAAACCGATTGCTAACGGAGGGCTCTCTCTCCTGTCGCACGATTTCTTGCCTTTCCTCTTCCCCCGCGACTGCCGGCGCGCATAATGGAGGGAGCATTCCTTCCTCGGCCTTTACCGGCCGCCTGCAAGCACGATGGCGTTTCTGCCAGAATCGCGTTTGCTCCCCGGATCCCCTTCCACTCCACCCATCCTACCCGCGCCGCTCGCGCGCCCCAGCTTCCTACTGGGAAAATCTCATGCCTAGCTTCAAAAGTTTCCGCACCAGCGTCCCCAAGGACAAGAAGGCCGACGGCGATCTTTCCTCGCCTTCCGACCTGGAGCCCATTCTGACTCCCGAGCACCTGGAGCGCATTAAGGAGCTCGAGGACGAAGGCGAGCCGCTCTCGCTGTCCGAAGAAATCGCCGACCTGGTGGACCGGGGAGAGCTGGCCGAAGCCGACGCCCGCTTCGCGACCATCACGCCCAACGACTTTCACGTCGCCGAGCTCCAGCGGATGACCATCAGCCAGCTCATGGAGCTCGCCAAGGCGCAGGAAATCCCGGAATGCACGGGTCTGAAGAAGCAAGACTTGATTTTCAAAATCCTCAAGGAGCGGGTGAAACTGGACGGCCTGATGTTCGGCGAGGGGACGCTGGAAATCCTGCCCGACGGCTTTGGTTTCCTCCGCAGCCCGGATTACCACTATCTCTCTTGCCCGGACGACATCTACGTTTCGCCCAGCCAGATCCGCCGCTTCGGCTTGCGGACGGGCGTCACGGTCGCCGGCCAGATTCGCCCGCCCAAGGAGAACGAACGCTACTTCGCGCTGCTGCGGGTCGAAGCCATCAACTATCAGGATCCGACGCTCGCCCCCAGCCGCGTCCTCTTTGAAGAGCTGACGCCGCTGCATCCCGACAAACGGATCACGATGGAGCACGACGCCGAGGATGTGAACACCCGCGTCGTCGATCTGGTCACCCCCATCGGCTTCGGGCAGCGCGGGCTGATCGTCAGTCCGCCGCGAGCCGGCAAGACGATCCTGATGCAGAAGATGGCCAAGGCGGCGCTGGTGAATTTTCCCGAAGCTTATGTCATCATGCTGCTGGTCGATGAGCGGCCCGAGGAAGTGACCGACATGGAGCGGCAAGTGAAGGGCCGCAACTGCGAGGTCATCAGCTCCACGTTTGACGAGCCCTCCTCCCGGCACGTCGCCGTCGCCCAGATGGTCCTGGAAAAAGCCAAGCGGCTGGTGGAGTGCGGCCTCGACGTCATTATCTTCCTGGACTCCATCACCCGCCTCGCCCGGGCCTGGAATGCGGAATGTCCCCAGTCCGGCAAGCTCCTCACCGGCGGCCTGGACGCCAACGCCCTCACCATGCCCAAGCGATTCTTCGGCTCCGCCCGCAAGATGGAGGAAGGGGGCTCGCTGACGATCATGGCCACCGCTTTGGTGGAGACCGGCAGCAAGATGGACGACGTCATCTTTGAGGAATTCAAAGGGACGGGCAACCTCGAAATCTGCCTCGACCGCAAGCTGGTGGACAAGCGCATCTGGCCCGCTATCGACATCAACAAGAGCGGCACGCGGCGAGAAGAAATGCTGATGGACGCCGAGGAGCACCGCCGCGTCTGCATCATGCGCCGCGTCATGGCGGACATGAACCCGCCCGATGCCATGGAACTGCTGGCGCGGCAATTGATGAAAACGAAGACAAACGCGGAATTCTTGATGAGCATGAATATGAAGTAGGAAATGACGAAGCTCGAATGGCGAATGGCGAATGAGCAGACCAGACACTTCTTCTTTTCCATTCGCCATTCGAATTTCGTCATTTGGAGTTCGCGCTTCATCTTTCTTATGACCGAAACATTCCTCGCCGCCCCTCCCTCTCCAGAAGCCGCTCCGAAAGAGCCGGTCCTGGCCACCGTTATTCCCCCCGGCCCGTCCCCCTGGCAATTCGGCCTGCGAGCCCTGCTGGGGCTGATGGCCGTCTGCTGCGTGCAGTTTGCGCTGATGAGCTACCTGACGGTCGCAGGCGGGTTTGCCGTCGGCCTGAGCGTCTGCGTGTCGGCGTTCGCGGTCATGATGCTGGTCGCCGCCTGCCAGATCGGGCACCGTTCGCCTCTGCTGGAAAGGCTGGACTTCTACGGAATCCGCCTGGTCATGGCAATGAGCGTCCTGTTCCTGGGGACGCTCTTCGCAGGCGGCGGCACGGCGGCGTGGTACGTCGCCAGCGAGATGCAACTGGCGGTGACGTTGGAAACCGACCTCGGCCTCCGCACCCGCTCCATCCCGGTTGTTGACAAAAAAGAAACCTACAACGCGCTGTACATCATGACCGTCACCAGCGGCGGCATTGCCGACCGGGCCGGCATCCGCAAAGGGGAAGTCATCTACTTTGACGAAACCCAAAGCGCCTTCTACCACCGCCTGGCGGAAAACCGGGGCCGGCCCATCGATATCAACGTCGCCGTCGGCGCTGCATCCAGCTCCCTCGACATCTGCCCGAAGCGGGCGGTGACCATTACGCTGCCGCCGTAGGTCCGCCGCCTACTGCCCGTTAGTCCCCCCGGTTCGAGACATGCAGCCAGAACGGGTGCTGCCGGTCGCCGCGGGTGCGGACGTCTTCGAGCAAATGGACCAGATTCGGGGCCATGGTCCCCGGCAACTTTTTGGTGTTGACGTAGACAGTGATTTTCTTCGAGAAGTCCACCATCTCCGGGGCCAGCCAGACCGTCACCTTGGAGGCTCCGCAGTTCACCCGCACGATGCCGTTGCCGTCGCTGTCGGTGTTGAACGAGCCACTTATCTGCAGCGCTTTCCCCGGCGGGGGCTTCTCGCCCGTCCATTCCACGGGATGGATGATGGAACTGGCCGGCATGCCCGTGAACTCCGCGTACCAAAAGAAGTTGTCCCAGGTCCGGAGGGACTGCATCGGGCTACCCTGCGGATAGTTCTTGGTCCCGCCGAAGTTCTTGGGGAAGAAGTCGCGGCGGTGGGCGGGAAGCTCCATCCATTCAAACAGGTTCTGAATCTCGTCGTGGTAGCTCTCGTGCCCGCGGCCTTGATACTGCGCGATCATGATGTCCCACTGGTTCGCATCCGAGTGCGTCAAGTAGCGGTCCCATTCCACCGCGTTGGCGGCAATTTTGTTGCCGTCCCGCTCGCCGCAGATGAAGTACATCGGCAGCAGGGCGGCGTTATTGGGATAGCGAATGATGAACTTGCTGGCCTCGGCCACAATCGGAATCACGCCGGCCCACAGGTCGGGATGGGCCAGTCCGATGTCCCAGGCCGCGTCGCCCCCCATCGAATGCCCGCTGAGGTAGACCCGGTCGGTATCCACGGCGAAGCGTTTGAACACGTCGCGGAGCGGGTTCAGCACGGCGGCATGTTCACCCGCGGAGAACTCATATTTCCGTTGATACTCTTTTTGCCAGAGCGGCGCAACCACGATGTAGCCGAAGCGGGTAGCCTGGCCATAGCGGTTGTTGGCCTGCTGATCGTAAGAGCCTGCCCACCAGTCAATCTGCTGGGAAGGAGAAGTGCCGGCTCCATTGAGCGTGACGATCACGGGGTAGCGGCGGTACGGGTCGTACTCCGGCGGCAGTTGCACCAGGTACTTGATATTCGGATGCTCCGACGGGCCCTTCGCCTCCAGCAGGTAGAGGCCGGGAACCTTTGTGTTGCCCAGCATCGGCCGCTGCTGGCCATTTCCCTCCGCGGCTTGCTCGGACGAAGGTTCTTCGGCGGACTTGGCGGGCGGCTCATCGACGGGCTTCGTGGCGGGATTGTCGTCTTTGGCGGCGACGGGCTTTTCTTCCTTCTTCCCCTTCGCGCCAGCGCCCTTCACACCGGGGAGCGCCGCTTTCTCGCCCAACGCGGCTGCTCCGGGAACCTCGTCCTTCTTTTTCTTGGTGTCCTTGTTGCCCAGGATCAGGTCGTCATCCTGCGCGGGCTCCTTCGGATCGCACCGAGTTTCAGTCTCGACGGCCTTGGGCTCCTTCTCTTTCTTCTCTTTCCCTGGGATCACCGGCGCTTTCGGCTTGGGCACGTCTTTCCCTTCCCGCTTGCCTTCAATGGTCTTGATGGCTTCCTTCACGGGATCCCGGTCCTTCAGCCCCAGCAGTTCTTGCGGATCCCCCAGGACCGCGACCGGCCCCGCATCGACTCGGGACGTCGGGTCCAGCGGCGGTTTCATGTGGGCGATGAGCTTGGCGATATATTGAAGCGTCCCCCCTTCAAACTCCTTGAGCTTCTCCAGCACGGCCTCGCGTTCGGCGGGGAGGCGGGAAGCCAGGTACGCTCGCACCAGGTTGCGGACTTGATACAGCGACCGCGTGACCGCCAGGTTATCGATGCCCGATCCGGTGCCGAGCAGCCAGCCGCTAATGGCGAGCGAGAGTTTTTGCTCGGGCTTGAGGGCCGGGTCGCCGGCCAGGCGGATGTAGTCCGCCATGCGGTCGAGCGTATGGACGCTCATCTCGGCCTCAATTTCCGCGCAGACAGGGCGGATCTCGTCTTTGATCTTGTCGTCCTTGATCGCGTCAAAGTGCTCCTTCATCGTCTTGATGACGGTCTGTCCCTTTTCGACCTGGCCGTCCATCTCGGCAATCATGTCCCGCACCTCCAACAGCTTCTCGCCCGCGACCCCTTCGCCGGGAAACCCCCTCAGCATCGCGTACGCTAGCTCCGGCTGGCCGGCTTCTCGGCGGAGTTTGATTTCGTCCAAAATTCGTTGAGCCGCGGTCTGCACTAACTCTATCTCTCGCTCCTTGAGTATCGCCAGTTCCGGGAACTCCTGGATGATCTGCGCCAGCTCTTCGCGGGCCTCCTTATTCCGGTTGGCCTGAACGTAGAGTTTGACGATTCGCAGCCGGTCGTCGGAGTTTTTAGGGTCGATGTATTTGAACAGGATCTTTGAGAGAGTGTCTCGCGGGATGGAGCTGGTCGCGATCTTGGTCTTCCATTTGTAGGAGTGAATGTTGTCGGATCGTTGCAGGGCCTCCACCTGTGTCCAGGTCGGCGTAATTTCCGTGATCCCCTGGAAGATGTCAATGTTCCCGTCAGGACCGAGCATCGTGAACATCCGCCGCCCCCAATCGTCAAACGGCTTGACACGAACGATCGGGCCGACGGTGATGATCTCCTTGGGGGCGCTCTCCGCCGTCCGCTGCGGAATCTTGATCCGCTCAAAGCCGCCACTGGCCGTGGCGGTTGGCGTGGCGGCCACTAGATTGACGCGGAAAAAGACCCGACGCAAATCGTCGTCCACCAGGCCGATCTGCTTAACGCCGGTGGGAACATTCTTGGTGACGTCGGACTTGAGCGACATAATCTCGCCGTACGCCCCTACCAGGCGGATGTTGTTTTTCAGCGTGACCGTCTCGGCGTGCAGCGGAGCGGGCAAGACTAGCGCCAGGATGGCGAGCCAGACGAGAACAGTTCTGAGCAGCCGCGAACGGGCCGTTCGACGAATCATGGAGTAGTTCCTTGTCCCAAGCGCAGACCCCGAACGAACGAATCGTCGCCGAAGTGACTCCGCCGCAAATCCCCGCGCCCCTGTGTCTCCAACTCTCATTGTGAGCATCCCCCCAGGTAAGTCAACGCATTTTCAGCCGTAGCCACCGGCGGCCCGCCTGCGAGCTTTGCGCCGAGTAAAGGTAGACTCTCGAATACACATGTCGCTTCCTAGACTTTCTTCATCGGGTGGCACGCCCACGGCTTTGCGTGGGCGTGGTTCCCAGGACCACAGACCCGCTGATAAGCAGTCATAACCAGCCCCTGATTCACGATTCAAGACCTCTCTTTTCAACCCGCCATGCGTTGCAACCTCTTCATTTCCAACCACTTAGATTCACACCTCTTGATTCAAACGCCCGCCGCTTGATACTTCCCTAACCAGGGGGTAGCCAAGCGATTTGATAAGGCCTTTTTTCGGTGATTCAAGCTCCTATTCCTTCGAGCGGGTTTGCCCGCCAATGCCTTGCTTGATTTTTCTGTCTTCCATCTTTCTGTCAACTTCCGCGTACCAAGTAAGGGCTGACAGAAAAATGGTGGACAGAAAAATGAGGCAGACCGGTTTTCGGGCTGGTCGTATACATTATACCACGTCGCCTTACGTCCCCAGGGAAACCACAGCCTCGCCTCCACCCCTCCCAGGCCCTGGACCCTGCTCAACGCGACGTAATTATGAACATTTGTCACTATAACCTTTCTATGCACCTTGGGTTGTCACAGTCAAGAGTTGCCGACCAGAATTCCGAAAGTTTTTTCGCGGAGAATTAGACTGGCCTTTAGTTCACAGATTACCTAGAATGACGGGCAGTATCGTTGAAGCAGGAAGCGGACAACCCTCCGCCATTCTCGTTAAGGAGAGCGAACATGGCACTCAATTCGTCGATTGAATGGACCGAGGCAACTTGGAATCCGGTGACGGGCTGCGACAAGGTGAGCCCCGGTTGCAAATTCTGTTATGCCGAAAGAATGGCGATGCGGCTCCAGGCGATGGGCCAGCCGCGTTACCGGAATGGGTTTGAAGTCACTCTTCAAGAGGACGTGGTGGATCTGCCACTCAAATGGCGTGAGCCGCGGGTGATTTTTGTGAATTCGATGAGTGACCTGTTTCACAAGGACATTCCCGCCGCTTTCATCCAGCGGTGCTTTGAGACCATGCGGCGGGCCAGCCAGCATACGTTTCAAGTATTGACCAAACGCCCCGAGCGCGCCCTCGAGTTATCCGGCAGTTTGCCTTGGCCCCCTAATCTCTGGCTGGGGACCAGCGTTGAAAGCGTAAAGTACGTCTCACGCATCCACGAACTGCAAAAAGTTCCCGCAAAAATTCGCTTCCTGTCTGTGGAGCCGCTGCTCGGGCCAATACCGCGGCTGCCCCTGAGCGGCATTTCGTGGGTAATTGTCGGCGGGGAGTCCGGGCCAGGGGCACGGTCGATGGACGCGGGTTGGGTTCGGCAGATTCGTAACCGATGCCTCGCCTACGAAGTCCCCTTCTTTTTCAAGCAATGGGGCGGGGTTCAAAAGTCGCGCACAGGGAGGGTTCTCGACGGGCGAACGTGGGACGAGTTTCCAACACCTATTGCGAAAGACACGCCCCGTGGGAAAAAAGAAAGACAATTGGCCGCAGCTGTGTGAGCTGGCTAGGGGCGTGCGACTCCAATTACGCCGGCAAGTCGAGCTGCAATGAACAAGATCTGAAGCACCAGGATGACGATTGCCGCAATCTTGTTTGCGAATCCCCATCTCTTCAAGTTGCCGGCCGCGTCCGTCTGGTTGTAGTAAACGTCGCCTGTCAGGACGATGATGCACACCGCCAGGATCGCTGGGCTGCAACAGAGGCCCAGCAGCGTGATCGGGCTGACGTATGACGACTTGCGATACCAAGGCAGCGTGCTGTACTGCTGGGCGATCTGCGCCTGCGACAATGGCGTGGGCTGCGGCGCTTCGTAGGGATTTTGGCTCATCGCCGCATTATACCCGCCCGCCGGATCCCAGCGAAAAAATCTTGGAAACTATTTTCCGCAGGGCCTTGCCGGTGCCAACCGTGTTGTATACACTTGTTCAAATAGCGGCGGAGCTGCGCACTGGGCCAGGGAAGGTACGATCTTTCACAAGTTGGTTGTAAGGGAAGAAACTGTGCCGCTAATGATATGCATTAGTGCTATCGTATTGTTGATAAACTGTTAAAAACTTTAGCATACATCCCCCGAATGGGTCGGAATCATCGAAGCGGGAATATTTCGGGTTATTCCTGGCGGCGGCAGCGCGGAAGTGGCTGGCGGGCAGGGAGTTAGGGCAAACCGGCGAGGCGACGAACGAGGCCCAAACGATGGTAATAATGGGACGCAGGCGCGGCTTATGAGGGCGGAAGGGCGCGGCGCGGCGGGAAGGTAGGCTAAGGGAATGAGGAGTGAGTTAGAGCCGATCCCAAAACCCTCACCCGGCCTCTCCCAAAGGGAGAGGAGACAGTCACCCAAACAGTCCCGTCAGCGGCTGGCCTTCCGAAAGGCGAATCGGCCGGCCGGTTTGGTCGTGGACTTCGAGGGAAGGGTTGATGCCGAAACGCCAGAGGAGGGTGGCGGCGAGGTCGCCGGGGGTGACCCCGTCGCGGTCGGGATAGGCGCCGATGCGGTCGCTGGCTCCGTGGACCTGGCCGCCGCGGATGCCGCCGCCGGCGAGCGTAATGGTGTAGCAATCGGGCCAGTGGTCGCGACCGGCATTGCCGTTGATTTTGGGGGTGCGTCCGAACTCGGCCATGCCGATGACGAGGGTCGATTCCAGCAGCCCGCGAGCTTCCAGATCCTCGATGAGGGCGGAGTACCCCTCGTCCGCCGGCGGGATGAGCTGCTTGTGCCGCGGGAAGAGTTTTTCGTGGCTGTCCCAGTTGGCCTCCTGGCCGTTGCGCTCCCCATCGAAAACGGTGACGAAGTTGACGCCTCCTTCCACCAGGCGGCGGGCGAGCAGCAGGCTCTGGCCGAGCAAGTGGCGACCATAGCGGTCCCGCGTTTTGGCCTCTTCCTTAGCAATATCAAAACTGCGGCGGAGCGAGTCGGATGAGACGAGAGCGAGTGCCCGCTCCTGGTAGCTCCGCATCTTGGCCAGGCGGCCGTCCGCGGGAAGCTGATCCAGGCTGGACTTGAGCTGTTCGCGGAGGGCCAGGTCCGCGGCAGCCCGGCCGGTGGGAGGCTCCAGCGACGAGATGCGGAAATCGGGATTGTTCGGATTGCCGCTGACCTGGAAGCGGTCGAAACCGCCGCCGAGAAAGCCCGGCGTCTGACCCGGCAATTGCACGACGTTGTAAATGGTGTACGGCAGGGCCACATACGGCAGCAGGTTCGCCCGCGCGCCCAGGCCGAAGCTGACCGAGGAGCCGAGCGTGGGAAAGGAGCGGACATCGTCGGCCAGCAATTCCTGATCGCCTCCGGCCGGCGTGCGCCCCGTCAGCACCTCGGCCGCGGCGGAGTTGTGGTTCCGCATCGGATGGTGCATGGAGCGGACCAGCGCCAGGCGGTCCATGATTTTGGCCACGCGAGGGAGATGCTCGCCGACCTGAATCCCCGGCACCGCCGTGGAAATCGTCTTGTACTCGCCCCGAATATCCGCCGGCGCGAGCGGCTTGGGATCATACGTCTCAAATTGGCTCGGCCCGCCGTAGTGGAAGACGAGGATGCACGACTTAATCGGCTTGGCAGCTTGAGCAGTTAATTTGGACGATGGATCCGCGGCCCGTCCGAAACCCGGCAGCGAAGCGGAAAGAAATCCCAGGCTGCTGACGCCCAGCCAGCGGCGGCGGGAAAGGTGGAAGGGGGAGGCGGGCATGATTAGCATTGTAATCGAGCGAGAGGCACGAGTGGAACAGGCGAACCCCTCATCGACCATCTCTCCGCCTTGCCACCGCCTCATTTTCCGCTAGATTTGAACATCCGGCGCGAGGCAGAGCGAACCGACTCTTCCTGCCGGTTGTCTTGCAGTGACCGAGGTCCGATTGGGAGTTCGCCATTCGGAATTCGGAATTCGGAATTCCGTTTCGGCGGGGTAGCTCAGTTGGTTAGAGCAACGGCTTCATAAGCCGTGTGTCGGCGGTTCAAGTCCGCCCCCCGCTACTTTTTGCCGTGCTGGAGTTCCGCCTTCAGGCGGTGTTCCGGCGTTGCATGCCGCCTGAAGGCGGAACTCCAGCGTCGGCCGAGTGGCGAAATGGCAGACGCACAGGATTTAAAATCCTGTTCCCCGTTAGGGGAGTGCGGGTTCGAGTCCCGCCTCGGCTATTGAAGAGTGTTTATTTAATTCGCAAACAGTTGCTACACTTCGCAAAGTGTCGCACTGGCTTAGGGTTGCATACGCCGGCTGCAATTCTTGCGAAGTCCCGCCAGGGGACGCGGCGGGTTGCTGCACCTGATTTTGCACCACCGCTGCACCGGATTCCGCACCGCTGGTTGTGACTGCCGCCGCGGGCGCGGTTGCTTTGGCAAAGTCCGCATCCGTCACCTGCCAGTAATGCTTGGCGGCAATCATGGTGCTATGCCCCAGCCAGGCCGCGGCGACGTGGGCGGGGAACTCGGCCACCAACTCGGTTGCTCGTGAAGCCCGCAGGTTGGCGAACAGCTTGGGCCACGTCCGCACGCCGGCCCGCCGCAGAATCCGGTTAAGCTGGGTCCGCAGGTTCGCGTTGTCGTTCCGATACCGCGTGATGACGAATTCCGTCCCCGGCTCCGCCCGGTCAAACGCATCGGCCAGGTAGGGCCGCAGTTCCGGGAACAAAGGAATCGAGCGGCTATCCTTCCCTTCGTGGTGCTCCGTTTTGGGGCTGCGGATCGTCAGCCGGCCATGTTCCCAATCCACGTCGCCCCACGTCAGGGCCAGGTGCTCGGAAGGGCAGCGCAGGCCGCCGAATCGGGAAAGTGCGAACAGCAGCCGCCATTGTCCATCGGGGCAAGCGTCCAGAACCTTCTGCGCGGTCTCCCGCGTGATGAAGTAATCCCGTTCCTTGTTGGCCCGGACTTCGCACGCCTTCATATCCGCAAAGGGATTCTCGGGAATGAGCCGCTGCCGCAGGGCCGCGCGGAACAATTGCTTGGCCCGTCCGCACCGCCGGCGAACCGTGTTGTCCCCCAGTGTTTTCAGCAAGTGCAAGCGGAAGTTGTCGGTGTCCCCAGGCGTCACTTCCCGCAACGGCTTGTCCTCGCCAAAGTAATCCACCAGGTTCCGCTGGACTTGTTGAAGTCCCACCACCGTCCGCGCCTTAACGTCCGTGCGGGATGCGATGTAGCCGGTCAGGAACGCATCGAGCGTACCTTCCGCACGCTTGGGGACGAGTCCCACCGCTGCCAGCTTGTCCGCCAGCCGGTCATCAATCGTGGTCAACCAGCGGGCCGTATCCGCTTCCACCGCATGTCCCGCAATCTGGGCCGCGTTCAACTGCTCCACGCGCGTCTTAACCGCATCCGCGATTCGCTGCGAAACCTTCCCCAGCCGGATGCTCCGCCGCTTGTTGTCCCTGCCGACAAACTGAATCGTCCGCCGGCCACCAGGTTCGGTCGTGATGCTCGCCATGATTCACATGTCCTCTCGCTTGTTGCTTTTGTCCTGTCGAGATAGTAGCCGCTTCGCACCAGTAGGCAAGTCCTCGCAAACTGCTTTTGTTGTTTTGCCGATTTGTTGACCACCCTCAGAATCGCACTAGCGGCCTTCTGCGGGGCTGCCGGGCTGGATGACCTGGGATTCAACCGGCGCTACTTGCGGCCCGCCTGCTTCATCCTGTGCGATTGCAATCCGCAGCCGTGGATACCGCAGTCGGATTCGCTCCGCCAAGCTGCGGAGCGCCGCCCCTTTCTGATTTGGCGGCTCGCAATGCTGGCAGCGCCAATTTCCTTTGCCGTCCTGCCACAACTCCAAAGAATTGCACAGGGGGCAAGGTTCCAAGGTGCCGGCATCAATGGTTTCAAGGTCCGGCGGATCCGGAGGAGGTAATTCGGCATGGCCTCCGTCGTCGCAAGAATCGCTAGCGACCTGAATGTCGAGCCGGCGGATTTCCGCCAGCACCTCGACCTTGTTGGCAATCAACTGCTGGGCCAGGGCGTCCAACCGGCGAGGGCCACGGATCAACAGGCGGTCCCGCTCCGCTTCGACTGTCAGGCCGGCTACGCGGGCCTGCTGGATGAGACTTAGGCAACCCATTCTGCCACCTCCTCGCCATCGGGCTCCATCTCGTTGAAATCGCCTGACTGGCCTGGGGACGGACTGTCAGAACCGACAATACCGCCGGAAGGGACAAAGGAATTCGCTTCTGTCGGCTTTGTCGGTTTTGTCGGTGGGGTTGCGGGGCTGTTTCGCACTCGCGGGTTGATTCGGAATGTCGTCGCCTCCCTGCCATCCGTAGGGGTCCGCTCCATCCGCAACCAGTGCAAATCAATTAACACCTTCGCGGCAGCATCTGCGTCATCCTGTCGCTGCAAGCCCGTCCAGCCATTGCGGTAAATGTCACGGAGCGCGAATCCATCGCGGACAGTCCCGTTGGCAATCTTCTTCGCCAGGAATCGAGCTGCCGCTATGTCCGGGGTGGCCGCAGTGGCATAGATTCGCCGGGCGTGGGACTGAAGGTAGGTTCCCCACCTGATTGCTTTCTCAAGTGAGGAAAGAGCAGCCGGGCCAGTTGCACCTTCGGCAATGTGGAGAATTAGGGCCAGCGTCGGAATGAGGGACCGATACTTGGCAAAATGCGCCTCTACCGCCGGATGGTCCGCTCCGCTCCTCAATTGGGCTTCCAGGTCGGTTCGCCAGGCATCAAAGCAATCCTGTGCGCCGGCTTCAAAGCGGAGAAATGGAATTCCGCCTGCGTCATGGCTGTCCGTTTCGGCCAGCACGTCGGCAGCTTGAAGCTTGTGGACCCGGCTGTATACGTCATGGGCTGCGTTTCGTGCTTGGGAATCTGGCCACCGGTCAATGTTGCGCCATTCACCGGGGTCATCCGGCCAAACAGCCAACTGGAAACGCTGGAGCAATCCATCGTCTCCCTTGCCGCCGTGCATTGCATCGCGAAGATACTGTCGCAGGGGGCCGGGCTGGATACCACCCAAGATGGATACAATTGCGCACTCGATGTCGAGCGTGCCGCGACCGATACGGTCATAAGCGAAGCTGGCATTGCCATTCCAGGCTTCCAAGTAAAACGCTCGGGCGCTCTCCTGTCCGTCGCGGTCCAAGCTGCGAAGCAGGCCGGTCAGCTCGTCGCGGAAGACCAGCACCCCATTCGGGTTTTCGGCAAGAATCACGCCAAGTTTCTCGACCGTGGAATCGTTTACCACAAACCGTTGCCTGACCGGCGAATCGGTTTCCGATTCGATTGCATTGCGGGCCAGTTCCATCGCCCTTGCTTTGTTCTCAACCGCCGTCGCCAGAATGTCCTTTTGCGCGTGTTTGCGGCTGGCCTCCGCCACCATTTCCAAAGCGAGGTATTCCTTCTCTGCCAGCTTGAATTCTTCTTTCGCCTCGGCCTCCAATCGCTTCAAAGGTCGCAGCGGTTGTTCCATCGCCGGAGTCTTCATCAAGCTCGGCCGGCCGATCACCGCGCCCCAAAGATTTGGGACAACCAACCAATCATCCATTCGCTTAGGCCGAATCCCCACCTTTCTTCCCAGCAAGGCCGCCAAACCAATCATGGCGGCAACCGCGGGGAAATCCGGGGGACACTGCATGCGCTCGGCAATGTCGTGAATCCACGGTCGCAACGTGCCGGTAAGGAGGTCAAACGAGAACCCATCCACGGCTGGCATATCACCGGGCAATTGTTGGGGGTTCGGCCAGAGTTCGCCATTCGCCGTGCCTCCCGTCGGGGACGGGGTCCAAACAGGAGCTTCACCGGATAGACGAAGCAACTCGACTTTGGTTCCGCCGGTGTTCAACCAATCGCTTACGTCCCCCTTAGCCTGCAATCCGGGCAGGCGCAGCACGCGCACCGATGCCGCCACGTCTTTCAGCGCAGCGGCTACTCGCTGGGCGTGCTTCTCCCCTGGATCATCCTTGTCCACGAGAATGACAGCGTGCCGACCGCGCAGGTGCTCGGTGTATTCGTTTCGCCACTTCCCCGCGCCGCCGGCATTTGTGGTTGCCGTCAATCCAAGTTTGGCTAGGCAGTCGCAATCCTTCTCTCCTTCGGGGATGAAAACCGCTTCCCCTGGGTCCGCTGCCAACAAATCCGGCAGCCGGTAGGGGACCATCCGCACCTCTTTGACAGACCATTCCCAGCCGCCACCGGACTTGGGCTTCCGTTGCCGAAAGTCCTTCGGCTCCATCCGCACAACTTGGTAGAGCAGTACCTTTTGCTCATCCCGGTAATCGTAAGTCGCTACGATTGTGGGCTTACGGTGGGCCTGGACGGGGCTGGGCGGGGCCAGGTCCGCCATCGTCATTCCCACGGCCGCCATCACGTCCGGCGTCTTACAGCCAGCGTGGCACTTCACCAGCACCCGACCGTCCTTGCCGGTGCTGATGGAGAGACTGGCCCGCCCGTCCTCGTGGGCGGGGCAACGGGCAGAGTGCCCGTCTTTGGTTGGCTTGACGCACTGAAGTTTCGGCAGAAACGAATCAATCTTGTTACAATTGGTCATAGTATGTTTTCCGAAACGCTCGGCAACCTTCGCGGGGACAGCCGGGCGTTTTTTGTTAGAGGATGGGGTGAGAGTTTAGCGAGCGACGGCTTGCCGCTCGGAGGGACAGCCGGCCGAAATCCACGCTTGCAGGTCTGCCGGCGAGTATCTGACGCTCCGCCCGATCTTGCGGCTCTCAATTGCTCCGCAGGCGGTCAGGCTCCAGAGGGTCCGCGGGCTGATGGCCAGCAGCCGGGATGCTTCCCGAGTGTCAACCAGAAGAGAGGTCGCGGCAGAGTTCGATCCATTCATGGCGTTGGGCTCCGTCAGGTGATTTGAAGTGAAATCCGTCGTCGAGGTGTTACTCATGTTTCACCCCGCATAATGCATTCGAGGGAACAGGCTGGCAGCCGCCTGAGATCCAGTCTTCGATCCGCTTTCGGTCCCACCGAACGAGTGCCCCGAGCTTGACCGGGGCTGGCATCTGCTTGCCTTCCGCAAGGCGATGAATGTGCCGTTTCGAGCATCCGAGCAACGCGCCAACGGCAACCACGTCGATCAATTTGGCCGATTCGTCGGCCGACTTGTACTCCGAATCCATGCGAAAGACTCCTTTAGACGATTACTGGCGAGCCCAATGCTCACCACATCTTTGCAGTCTGCGCCAGACCAGGCTCTTTGGTCAAATCAGGCGATAATATATGCGCAATATATGCGCAAGGCGGCTAGAAGAGGCCGCTTTTCCTACAGCTTTTGTGCCCGCGCTCTTCCAGCGGCCGTCAGCCAGCGGCCGCCGCTCCTGCCACGCTGCGTATTAACAAGGCTCAGCTTCGTCAGATTGGAAAGCACGTGCAGGTATTGATCCGGCGCAGCCTTGTGCTCTTGCATCTTGACCACCGCGGCTGCAATCTCCCTGGTGGTCATGCGAGAATCATAGCTGAACGCCTTGTGCTTCTTCAGCACTGCGAGCACCCAAATCTCACGCCGGGGTAAGCGGGCCACGGGGAGCCGTAGAAACTTTGCCTTCTTGGGACGCCGTTTCCCTAAGTCCCCCTCCTTGAACCCCTTAATCAGCGACTGTCTAGTCATCGAGTGATGCGGTGTGAAGAGTTGTAAACGTCGCTCGAATAGTGCAGCGCGGAACGGTTGAAAAGTGCAGCGCTCAATTAAGAAGATTGCCTCAGTCTAAGGGGCTGTGCAGATTCTATATCCGAGATTCCGATATTGGTGTATCAAGCGTTCTACCTGAGGGGAGGGTTGAACGCATGGATGCGGTTGTGGTTCGAGCGTGTGAGTGTGAGG
>JBKJNY010000076.1:0-15070 GCA_046593355.1 Pirellulaceae bacterium
TCCCGCTTCGCCAGATCCGGGCCACGACTCATCGCATACCTCGCCGCTAGGGTTCGTGAAATTCGTACCCCAGCAGCCTACCCCCCACGCCAAGACTGGCGGTGATGCGCGCTTACCGATGGGGCCGGATATTCCGCCGCGATTTTTGTCGTCGTCCATGGCTTCATTTTAGCGCAATTCTCGCGCTCGGCTGACGGGGAGAGGGTGGATTGGCGGCATTTCTTGAGGACGCGGTGCTGTCTGCTGGAGGAGCTTTCCTTCGCTGGCGCTTCAGGCTGGTGTCGGGGGGAAGACCAAAAAAATCTTGCCGGGGGCTTTACTGGCTAACTGAACATGAGTATAATAGTGTTCATGTACGCGCCGCCGGGGCGCGGGTTCGGACCACTGGAGCGAAGGAGACTGGCGATGTTGCGGGAACTGGAAAACACGGGTTTGGCAGGGGGCAACGGGGAAGAGACCACCCTGCTCCGAGGGACGACGGAGCTGATTCTGCGGGAAGGCCCGCACCTGGCCCCTTTCGGGGAGAGAGGAGAAAGAGACCCTCACCCGGCCTCTCCCAAGGGGAGAGGAGCGAAGCGGGCTTACTCCAGGGAGGGGGTGGAGAGATTTCTGGCGGCGGTGAGGGAACATGTGGCGTGCCTGGAACATCTACGGTCGGCGGCACTGGAGGACTATGAGGGGAGCTGCCGGGAACAGATCTCGGTCAGGAAAGTGCTGAAGAAAAACTACGTCAAGCTCGAGGTCGTATTGCGGCCGGGAAAGCCGCACAAGCCAAGCCTAAGCCTGGCGCTGAAGCTCGAAGCGAAGCTGAAACAACTGCGGAGAGCACTGGGAGGGGAGCGGGCCGGAAACGAGTAGAGCGTGAATAAAAACAAGCACAATGAATAAAGGTTACGTCGCGTGAATAATTTGCAAGTTGTTATAAGTAAGTATTTTACAGAGCAGGAGATTAACGTAAGTCCCGATAAAAGGAGGTGTGAATCATGAATAAAAACAGTAGAAACGGGGGGGGGCGGGAGACCCTCACCCGGCCTCTCCCAAAGGGAGAGGAGGTTTCTGGGCAGGCTGGAAGCCTACCCCACCTGTTTTACTGCCGACTGCCTTCTGCTTTCGGGCAACCTTGTCCGCCAGCTTTTTCCCTTGGAGGGTGGAGGGGGCGGACATGGTCGGTTCGGGGGCACCGCTGAGCGGGTCGCCGGGGGTGATGGTGGCGAGGCGGGCGGCGGCCTGGGTGACGTAGTCGGCGGAGAGGTCGAAACCGAGGTAGGAGCGATGGAGCTTTTTGGCGACGGCGAGCGTGGTGCCGCTGCCGGAGAAGGGGTCGAGGACGATGTCCCCTTCCTCCGAGCAGATGCGGATGATGCGGCCGAGGAGCTGCTCGGGCATCTGGCAGCCGTGGAACCCGGCCCGTTCCTTGAAGGTGCCGGCGACGCGGGAGAAGAACCAGGTGTCCTCCTCCGCGGAGAAGCAGCCGCCGACGTCCTGGGGGCGGAGAATCCAGGTGTCGTCCGGCAGGCGGCCGCTCGGGTTGCTGCGAACGTCGGCATAGACAAGCTGGCGGGCCGAGGGGATGCGGTTTTCGAGTTCGCTGGCGCGGAAGGTGAACTGTTTGGGATCCTTGACGAAGTGGAAGAGATGAGCGTGCGAACGGCTGAACTTGGTTTTGCAGTTCACGCCGAAGGTGTAGTACCAGATGACCCAGCTACGACAATGAAAGCCAACTTCCTGACTAAGCAGCTTGAGCTCGGCGGCATATTCGTCGCCGATGGCGAGCCAGAACGTGCCGTCGGGCTTGAGGACGCGATGCACGGCGGCGATCCAATCCTTCGACCACTTCAGGTAGTGCGCGTGGTCCCGGCGGTCGTCGTAAACATCGTAGTCGTAGCCGATGTTGAACGGCGGATCGGCAAACGCCAGATCAACGCAGCCGTCAGGCAGAGCTTTCATTGCGGCCAGGCAATCGCCGTGGTAAACTTGGTTAGTTTTGGCGGCGGGAAAAGTGACGCTGCTCATGAGAGTTGTTTTTCGCGTGTGAGGAGTCCGTTCGCGGCTGATTTTATCGCCGTTATCCCGTTTCGCAAGCCATGGCGCAAATTTGTATATATCAGCATACCGGCAGCGCCGGCGGAGCGCAAGAGGCACTCAGAGTTGCTCCGCCGCAGCCGCGATAACCTGCGCGCTATTTTGCATGGCCGCCTGTTCGTCGGGAGCCAGGCTGGGGCGAAGCGTGGCGATGATTCCCTCGCGGCCGAGGATGCGGGGGAGCGAGAGGCTGATGGAGGAGAATTCGGGAAGGTCTCGGCACGGCGCGGAAACGGTGTAAACGCCCCGCTCGTCGTTGCGAATCGCCCGGACCAGGCGGCTGATTCCAGCACCGATTCCGTAGTAGGTGGCTCCTTTGCCTTCGATGATGCGGTAGGCGGCGCGGCGCACGCCATCGTCAATCCGGTGGCGGACTTCGTCGCTCCAGGTGCGGCCGGTCTGGCGGGCAAAGTCCTCCAGGGGAATTCCCCCGGCCCGCGCGCTCGACCAGACCAGGACTTCCGAATCGCCATGCTCCCCCAGGACGTAGGCGTGGACGGAATGCGGTGCGAGGCCCAGATGCTCGCCGAGCAGGGCGCGGAAACGGGCCGTGTCGAGCACCGTCCCCGAGCCAATGACGCGGCCGGCCGGCAATTGGGTCATCCGCGCGACCATCAGGGTAATTATGTCCACGGGATTGGACGCCACCAGCAGGATGGCATCCGGCGCGGCAGCGAGCACCTTTCCCGTAACGTCCGCAAACACCTTGGCGTTTCGCTGCAGGAGTTGCAAGCGCGTCTCTCCTGGCTTTTGCCCAACGCCACACGCGAGGACCACAACCTCAGCGCCGGAGAGCTCGGGATAGCTTCCGGCGGAGATTCGTACGGGAGAAGAGAAGGAGGTGGCATGCAGGATGTCCTCCGCCTGAGCCTGGGCCAGCTTCTCATTCAAGTCGACCAGCACAATTTCGCTCACTACCCCTTGCAGGGTCAGCGAGTACGCCGCGGAGCTGCCCACATAACCACTGCCGACGATGCCGACTTTCATCCCATGCTCCTTCAGCAAGCGAAAACAGGCCAGGAGCTTTTGCCCCCGGGCCGCTCGCCGGTAATTCCGAATTCTCTTAGACCGTGGTTACTTCCCCCCCGTCTTCCGATCCCCGGCCGTCACGATCACCAGCCGTTTGGGGTCGATGTGCTTCTTGAGGGCGGCGGAGATGGCTGCCGGCGTGAGGTCGGCGATCTGCTTTTCCAGCTCCTCTTCGCGGGCCATCGTGCGGCCTTCGAAGAGCTGGCTGCTGAGCATCGAGGCAATGGTCTGGTCGCTGGAGCGGGAGACTTGCCGCTGTTGCAGGTAGCCTTGCTTGGCGTTCTCCACTTCTTTCGCCGTAACTCCCTTCGCCAGCAGCCGGTCGAGTTCCTCTTTCATCACGGTTTCCAGCTTGCCGACGTTCTGCGGCTGGCAACTGGCGCTGAGCATCAGGTTGGCGCGATCATCCTGCGTGGAGGCGACAAACGAGGAGCCGACGCCGTAGGAGAGCCCTTCCTTCTGCCGCACGCGGTCGCCGAGGCGAGAAGAGAGCGAGCCGGCCCCGAGGATGAAGTTGCCCATGACGAGAGCGGGATAATCCGGATGGTCATCGGAAATGGGAAGCAGCATCCCCGCCGAGTAGACGGCGTTGGCCTTGTCGGGCGTATCGATTTCGTGCTTCGTTCCTTCCGCCAACGACACAATCGGGCGGCTGATGCGCTCGTAGGGCTGCTTGGGCTTCCAGCCAGCGAAAGCTTCCTTCAGCAGGGCCAGGCAGGGCTCCTGGTCGAAGTCGCCGACGATGGAAATCTCCGCGGTCGCGATGCCGAGGAATTCGCGGTAGAGAGCCTGCACCTGTTCGTGCTTGACGTTCTGCATCCGTTCAATCTGTTCGTCCGTTGTCGCGTTGTAGCGGACGTCACTCGGTGGATACGGCGCCAGCGTGCGGAACAAGGCCCGGTTGGCCAGCGCTTGCGGTTCGGTGCGGCTGGCTTCCAGCGATGCCAGTCGTTCCCGCCGCATCACTTCAAACTCCTCCGCTGGCAACAGCGGCTCGCGGAGAACCTGGCGCAGGATGTTGAGGACCGCCGGCAGGCTCTCCCGCTTGGTCTGAACGGAGAAGGCGATGGAACCGAGTCCCCCGCCTCCACCGCCGCCGCGCCTGCCGCCCCCCATCCCCGGCGAGAGCGTCGCCTTCAGCCGGTCGAGCTCGTCCTTCATCTCCTGCTGCGAAAGCTGCTTGGTTCCCTTGAGCATCAGCGGGGCCAGGAATCCGGCAGCCGTTTCCAGACCCTTCAGATTCTGGTCGTTGCCGTAATGCAGCGTGAGCGTCAGATAGACTTCCTCGCCGCGCGTCTTCTTCGGAAGCAGAGCCACCTTCGCGCCGGGGACGATTTCCGTCCGCTGCACGCGGGCTTCAATGGCTTTGGGGCTGAAGTCGAACGCTTCGCCGGCCGACACGGCCGCCCGACCCTTGTAATCCTTGACGAGCTGCTGCACGTCCGGCGTGCTCGGCACCGGAACACGTTCTGGCTGAACGGTGGGGATGTAGAGCCCAACCGTGCGATTGCTCCGCTTGAAGTACTTCGCCGCGGCCGATTTCACCTGCTCCGCGGTCACTTTTTCCAAGGCATCCCGATTGAGGAAATACAGCCGCCAGTCCCCCTGCGCGGCCCATTCGCTCAGTTGAATCGCCAATTGCTGCGTGTTCGTCGCGGCCATTTCCCGCATCTTCAAAATCTGCCCTTTGGAGCGATTGACCTCGGCATCCGTGACTCCCTCTTCGGCGACCTTCTCGACGATGGAAATCAGCGTCTCCTTGACTTCATCCAGCGGCTGGTCTTTCACCACTTCGGCATCGGCAAAGAACAAGCCGGGATCATGCTGCCCGCGGGCGAAGGTAGAAACGCTGCTGGCCTTCTTCGTCTGGACGAGAGCTTTGTAGGCGCGGCCGGATGGCTCGTCGTCCAAAATATTCGCCAGGACTTGCAGCGCCGGAAAATCGGGATGCGGCCCAGCGGGAATGTGCCAGGCGACGCCGACGAGCGGCACGTCCCCGACGCGCCGCAGCGTGACGACGCGCTCGCCGTCTTGCTCGGGCTCTTCGGTGTAAGTGGTGTCGAGCTTTCGCTCCGGGCGGGGAATTGCGCCGAAGTGTTTTTGAACAAGGGCCAGCGTCTTCTTCTCATCGAGCTTGCCGGCGACGACGACCATCGCGTTATCCGGCTGATAGAACTTGCGGTAGAAGGCCTGCAAGTTCTCAATCGGCACCCGCTCGATATCGCTGCGGTTGCCGATGGTGGTCTTGCCGTAGTTGTGCCATTCGTAGGCGGCGGCCATCATCCGCTTGCCCAGCACGCTATTGGGGCTGTTTTCGCCCCGCTCGAACTCGTTGCGAACCACCGTCATTTCCGAGAACAGATCCTCCCGCAACACGCGGCTATTGACCAGGCGATCTGCTTCCAACTCGATTGCGAATTCCAGGTTCTCGTCGGTGGCGGTCAGGGTCTCGAAGTAATTGGTCCGGTCGGTGTTGGTGGTGCCGTTGAACTGGGCGCCGTGGTCCTGCAACGCTTTGGGAATGAGCGGGTTTTTCGGCGTCCCCTTAAAGACCATATGCTCCAGCAAGTGGGCCATCCCCGTTTCGCCATACCCTTCATGCCGCGAGCCGACGAAGACCGTCATGCTCACGGTCACCTTGGGCCGCGAATCATCGGGAAAAATGAGCACCCGCAGGCCGTTGTCCAAACTGTACTCGGTGATCCCTTCGACCGAGGTGATTTTCTTGGGATCGGCGGAGTGGGCTTGGTTCACGAAAGTGGCAACGAGGGTAAAGAGGAAGGCGATGTGGACGAGACGCATGATGGCTCTCCGAGAATGGAAGGCGGGGCAGTTGAGTAAATCGTCGTAGGTCGGTGAGGGGCAGTCAAGCATGGAGCGGAGTAGAATGGCACTTATGAGCACTACTGACAGCACGCTCGATATCCTGGTCATCGCCCCGCACCCCGACGACGCCGAACTTGGCATGGCGGGGGCCATTTTGAAGTTCAAGGACGAGGGACGAAAGGTCGGTGTGCTGGACCTGACCAGCGGAGAGCCGACGCCTTTTGGAACGCTCGAAAAACGGGCGAAAGAAACTGCCGCAGCGACGGAGATTCTGGGGCTGGACTGGCGGGAGAATCTGGGGCTCCCCAATCGAAGCCTGGAGCCGACGCTGGAAGCGCGGCACAAGTTGGCGGCGGTTTTTCGGCGGGTGAGGCCGACGTGGCTATTTGCCCCGTACTGGGTGGATGCTCATCCCGACCATGTCGCGGCCACGCAACTGGTGGAGGCCGCCCGATTCTGGTCGAAATTGACCAAGAGCGACATCCCCGGCGAGCCGTGGCATCCGCGGCGGATCTTCAACTACTACTGCGTCCATCTCAAACTGGCCGCCCAGCCGGCGTTTATCCTGGACATCAGCCCCTACTGGGAACGGAAGCTGGCCAGCATCGCCTGCTATCAGAGCCAGTTCATCGCAGGGCGGCCGACCGAGCCGCCGACGTTCCTGGATCAGTTACGCGACGAAGCCGCGTACTGGGGAAAATGCATCGGCACCGCTTACGGGGAGCCGTTCGCCTCACGCGAGCCGATTGGGATGACGAGCATGGGTTCGCTGATCTGACGGATGCTGCAGAGGGCGGGGAGAAGACGGTGGGGGTGGCTGCGTAACAAAGACGCAAAAGTAGCGTTTGCCCTGCACCTCCCGATAGAATGCACCCATGAAGTACAGCCTGCGGAGCCTGATGCCGTGATGAATTCAGAGGAACGAGCGGCTCATTGGCGGCAGTATCGGGCCACCCGCGCCAAAGTTTGGGCCGTGTTTTTCAGCGGTCCATTTGTCGTTATGGCTGCCACAATTGGCCTTTACTCCTTCGTGAGTTCCGCGATTCCTTTCTACCTTTTTTCTTTCGCCTGGATGGGACTCTACGCCTATTATGGCCTCAGAATGATTTACGTGACTTGCCCACAGTGCGGAGGCCGATTCCACATGACAGGAGGCGCTTACAACCCCTTTTCGCGCCATTGTGCACAGTGTCGGCATCCGAAATGGGAATGACGCCCGTGAAATTCTTCATCCGCGACCTGTTGCTCGTGACAGTGATCGTGAGCATTTTGGTGGCGTGGTGGCTGGATCGGGGCCGGCTGGCCGAACAATTTCGAGTCGAGAGGACCCGCGGCGTACCGAGCATGTTGCAGTGGGATTTGAACAATGCCATCCCATAGTTGCTGGCCTGTTTTCCTCGCAGCCGGTGCCTCGCTGTTCTCGGTTTCCCAGAGATTTTCCCGACAGGAGTTCAAACGATGTTAGCCGGCGCCGTATTCCGCCAGGCAAGCAAGAGCGCATGCCGCACGAGGAGCATGTCCGCCTGTTTCAACTGGATGATGGTGCATCCCCGCCGGCCCCAGGCACCGCTCGCCGGTTGAAAGATGGCGGGCTGGTCCTGGACGAGCGGCGCTTGCTGCTCGGGGGTCAGCTTGACCATTCCCCAGTCTTCGTCCGGCCCGAGCGTGGCGAAAATCTTCCCCCGCACGCGGAAATCGGGATGCCCCATGTGCGACGCTTCCGCGGTCTCGGGAAAGCTGAGCGCGGTTTTGCGGAAAGCGGCGGGGGTCATGACACTATCCGGGGATTTCAAGGATTCTCTTGCCCGTGCGCACAGAACTTCAGCAGTGCTCTTCCAGCAACGTCAACATAGCCGTTCCGGTGCGAAGTTGCATCCGCGTCCGCGGTGCGCTATCGTCAGAGAACTCCATCCTTCATTATCTGAACCAACTTGACTGACATAGCCTAAAGGCTATAATCAAAATGTGGCACATTGCAACAACCACCCAGTTCGATGAATGGTTTGCCGATTTGGACGAGGACGGACAGGCGGAACTGATCGCCAAAGTCGAATTGCTGAAGCTGCTGGGGCCAAAGCTGAGCCGGCCTCATGCCGATACGATGAACGGCTCCAAACATGCCAATATGAAGGAGTTGAGGGCGAGCACCGCTGACAAAGTATTGCGGGTGGCATTTGCATTTGATCCCGAGCGGACAGGCATCCTGCTGGTGGCGGGGGACAAATCCGGTGTGAGCCAGAAACGATTCTACAAGCGCTTGATTGCCAAGGCGGACGAATTGTTCGACTTACATCTCGCAAGGCTCAAGGCGAAGCGGAAAGAGGAGGGCAAACGTGGCTAAGTCCTTTGACGAACTGGTTCGGCGAACCACCACCAAGAAAACTCAAGCGAAGGCTGCTCGCAGATCCCAGGAACTCCTGGGCGAACTGCTGCTTCGTGAAGTCCGGCAGTTGACGGGAAAGAGTCAGCAAGAAGTCGCCGGGGCGCTGGGGATCAAGCAGCCCAGCCTTTCCAAGCTGGAGAACCAGTCCGACATGCAGATTTCGACGCTGCGAAAGATCATCAAAGCGCTCGGAGGCGAGTTGGAGGTGCTGGCCAGATTTCCGCGGGGTACGGTCAGGATTGAATCGTTGGGCTCCGCGAAAACCAAGAAACCGGGAGTCAAACAATCGGCCTGAGCCTTGCCGTTGGCAGGACACGCTGTTTTTCGCGTATTTCCCGCTGTCCGCTGGCTTTTCACATCCCAAGAATTTTCCAGAAAATCTTTCGGACCTCTTGCATGTGCCAACCGCTATATGTACAATTGCTACAAAGGCCGCTGAGCCGGCTGGTCACTGCTGCGCCGACAGCGTCGGCGGCGGTACCGGATTGTTCTTTGAAATCCTGGTCGTGAAGACACTTGGAATGGGACGCTCTCTTCCCTTCGTGGACAAGAATCGCGCGCAATGAGCCTTGGAAAACAGCTTATATTCTGCCCACAAGACGTCCGGTTTGGGTGTATCAAGAAACGGTGGTTTCCGGCCCTGGTGTATCACTTTAAGTCACTATGATAGAATAACTTAAGTGCTCTCGCAGAGGCAAAAACAGCACTGCCAAAAGGTGTATTAAACGGGCCGTTTCGCACTTATCACCCGCTTATACGCCTGGACCTGATTCGCCGTTGCCTGAGGAAGTTAAGGGAAACGTCCATCTTCCAGCGCGATGATCGAGAGACTGTGTTCGTCGGCCAGGCGGACTACCTCTTCCTGGTCAATGATGATGGTCTTGCCGGCTTCGATGGCGAGGACTTTGCCGCGGGCGGCGACGAGGGATTCAATGGTGCCGATGCCGATGGTGGGGACGTCGAACCGCATGTCCTGCTGGGGCTTGGCGACTTTGACCAGGGTGAAGCCCCCGTGAGGGCAGAACTGGCCGGCCCGGCGGATGCACTCGTCGGTCCCTTCGATGGCCTCGACCGCGATGACCACCCGACCTTTTACGGCAACGCTCTGGCCAATGTCGAGACGGCCCAGCTCCTTGGCCAGTTGCCAGCCGAACTCGATGTCGGACCGCTCGGCGGCAGTGGGAGCTCGGCGGGTAAGAAGGCCCTGTTTCACAAGGAGGTCCGGGGCAAAGTTGGTGGCCGGGGCAAGCTCGATGCCGCAGCGGGCAAATTCCTCAACGATGACGGTAAGAATCGTGTCATCGCGGCGGTCTTTTTTCCCCGCAATGAATAGTGGAAAGAACATCCTGAAGGTCCGCAAGTCCGGCACCAACGACAGCCAGCCCCAGCGGCCGAACAGGACCTGGTGCTTGAAGACCTTCCCCGCCATCGTTGCCTGGGTAATTCCACGGCGGCGGAAGAAGGCAACGTGACGGCCCATCTGGGCGACGCCGCTGGCGTAATAGTCGTCGCAGATTTCCTGGAGCTGCGGATCCGCATGGTTCTTCAGGCCGACGCAGTAGACCGCGTGGCCGGCTGCCTTCAGCGCCTGGGCAATCACCACGGGATAACGCCCCCAGCCAGCGATGAGGCCGATAGGGGGAAGGGCGGTGGGAATGGGATTGGCCACGAGAAACACAAAAAAGCGCAAAGAAGGAGAATCTCAACACCAATAAACTGCGAATGGTTTTACGTATTCAAATACTTTTTGTGCCTCTTTGTGTTTTTCGCGGCCATCTCCCTCTGCTATGCCGCGTCCTTTGCGTGGGCATCGCTGCCCGTCATTGCCGCGAGTTTCCGCTCCAGCTCGATGAGCTTCTTTCGCATATCGGGGAGCTTGAACATGGCGGCCAAAATCCGGTACTCCTCTTTTTCTTCGATCGCGGGGGAGCCGAGGACCCGCTGGCCCGCCGGGATGTCGTTCATGACGCCGCACTGAGCGCCGAGCGCGGCTCGCTCACCGACGTGGGTGTGATCGCGAATTCCCACCTGGCCGGCGATGACGACATAGTCGCCGGTGGTCGCGCTGCCGGCGATGCCCACGTGAGCGCAGATCAGGTTGTGCTTGCCGATGCGGCAGTTGTGGGCGATTTGGACGTGGTTGTCGATTTTGGTCCCTTGGCCGATGAGGGTGGGGCCGTAGGTTCCGCGGTCGATGGCGGTGCAGGCCCCGATTTCCACGTCATCCTCGATTTCGACGTAGCCGAGTTGAGCCCCGAGCTTGTGCCGGTCCCCCGCGAGCGTATAGCCGAAGCCGTACGCTCCGATGACGGTTCCGGCGTGAATGATGACGCGGTTGCCGACGAGCGTGTTCTCATAGAGCACGGCGTTTGGGAAGATGATCACCCCTTCGCCGATGCGGCAGCCGTCCAGGATGCAGACGCCGGAATGGATGACGCAGCCGGGACCGATTTCGACGTGGTCGCCGATATTCGCCCCGGGATCGACCTCGACGTCGGAGGCGATTTTGGCGGAGAGGCTGATGTTGGCCGCGTGGCTGACGCCGATGTGCCGGTGCTGCATCTGCGGGCGGAAGTGGCGGACCACTTTGGCGAACGCCTCGTGAACGTCGCCGACCGAGATAAACGGGATGCCGGCCGGTTCGAATCCCTCGGGCACGATGACCGCCGCGGCTTGCGAGCGCAGCAGTTGCGGGGCCAGCTTGGGACTATCGGCCAGCGTGATTTCGCCGGGGCGGGCCGTGGCAATCGTCGCCGCCCCGGTGATTTCGAGGTCAGTCGCGCCACATAGCCGGCCATCGACAAGACAAGCGATTTCATGGAGGGGGAGCCCCATCGTGGATTCCTTTCCGGGTGGCATCCCGGCGCGCCGGGACGGCTTTGCGTGGGCATGTGAACGCGCCGCGAGAGGATGGAATGTAACGGAGGGCGGGTTAAATCACCTAGAGCGAAAAGTGGGACGGGCACGGGACTTGCGCCGCGTAAAACACGCTGGTGCCTGGGCTCGGCGCGGCTTGACGCTTTCCGCGGCTAGAACCTACGATGAAGGGCTGTTGTCCGCTCACGAATTAGTAGCCTCCACACTCCGTGTGCAGCCATGCCCGCTCACGGAGTGACCGGACTACATTACCATGCAAAAAACCAAGGTCGCTCTCGTCGGCATGGGGACCGTCGGTACGGGCGTGGCAAAGCTGCTGCTCGACCACGGGGACCGTACTGCCCGCCATGCCGGCTGCATCCTCTGGCTGGAGCAGGTGGTAGTGAGCGACGTCGCCAAGCATCGGGACGTGGAGTTGCCGAAAGGTCTGCTCTCCAGCGACCTCACCCGCATCACCGGCGACCCGAATATCAAGGTCGTGGCCCACCTGGTTGGCGGCGTGGAGCCGGCCCGCACCATCATGCTCAAGCTGCTGGAGAGCGGCAAGGACGTGGTGACGGCGAACAAGGCCCTGCTGGCGGAGCATGGACCGGAGATTTTTGACCGGGCCCGCGAGCTCGGCCGCTCCATCGCATTCGATGCCTGCGTGGCCGGCGGCATTCCGATTATCACGAACATCGGGCAATGCTTTTCCGCCAATCAGATTCAATCGCTCCAAGGGATATTGAATGGCACCACCAACTTCATCGTCTCCCAGATGGACGAGCAGGGAGCTAGCTACGCCGATGCTTTGAAGGAAGCCCAACGCCTCGGTTATGCCGAAGCGGACCCGACGATGGACGTGAGCGGAGCCGACGCTGCCCAGAAGCTGGCGATTCTGGCTCACCTGGCCTTCGGGGCTCGTGTACACTGGAAGGAGATTCCCTGCGAAGGGATTGAGAGGCTCGACGCCGCCGACATCCGCTACGCCCGCGAGCTCGGCTACCGCATCAAGCTCATCGCTGCCGCGAAGCTGCACGACAGCGGGCTGGAGTTACACGTATCGCCCACACTGGTCCGCATCGGCAAGCCGCTGGCGGAAGTGCGGCAGGCGTACAACGCCATCAGCGTCGTCGGCGATGCCGTCGGGCCGGTCTTTTTTCACGGCTTGGGAGCGGGGCAGATGCCGACCGCCTCCGCTGTCGTCGCCGACATGATTGATACCGCGGTCGGACGCACGCAGATTACGTTCCGCACGCTGGAGCTCTGGTCGCAGCGGGAAGCCCTCGTCTCGCTGCTCGACCACGGTCAGCTTTCCGGCCGCTACTACCTGCGGTTCACGGTGGAGGATAAGCCGGGCGTGCTGGCGGAAATTGCCGGCGTCCTCGGCCGCCACGGCATCTCCATCGCCTCGGTCATCCAGCACGAACCGAGCGGCGATGGCGGCGCGCGCGTCGTCCCCCTCGTCATCATGTCCTACCAGGCCCGCGAAGGAGCGGCCGCGGCGGCGGTGGCGGAGATAGACCGGCTGAAGGTGGTGAAGGCGGGGAGTGTGAGGATGAGGGTTTTGGAGTGAATGACGAAGCCCGAATGACGAAATTCGAATGGCGAATGGCGAATGACGAATGTAAGGCAGGTCTTAATAATTCGTCATTCGGAATTCGACTTTCGTCATTCCTGACAACGGCTTGAATAATGAAGTACGCCATCATCATCCCCGACGGTTGTGCCGACGAGCCAATCGAGGCGCTCGGCGGCAAGACGCCTCTGCAAGCGGCGGATATCCCCGCGATGGATGAGATTGCGCGGCTCGGCGTCGTAGGCAGATCGAACAACACGCCGGAGCATCTGCCGGCGGGGTCAGATGTGGCGAATCTGAGCCTGTTCGGTTACGACCCCAACGTTTACTTCACGGGACGGGCTCCGCTGGAAGCTGCGGCTCAGGGGATCAAGCTCGCGCCGGAAGATTGGGCCATCCGCTGCAATCTGGTGTGCGTGGAAAACGGCGTGATGCGGAGCTTCACGGCTGGACATATCTCTTCGCCCGAGGCGGCCGAGCTTTTGAAGTCCGCACAGAAACATCTGGGGGCGGACAATCTGGAATTCGTGCCTGGAGTCAGCTATCGCAACTTGCTGCTCTATCGCGGAGCCAAGATGCCGGCCCCTTTCAGCAGCGAGACCAAGACCACGCCGCCGCACGACATCACCGACCAGTCCGTCGCCGGCCACCTGCCCAGCGGCCCCGGCAGCGACCTGCTCAACACGCTGATGGGCTTCAGCCAGCCGCTGTTTGCGTCGCATCCGATCAATGTCGCTCGTCAAGAGAGCGGCAAGTTGCCCGCTTCGCAAATCTGGCTGTGGGGCCTGGGGAAGACGCCGTCGCTGACTTCTTTCTACGAATTGCACGGCAAGCGGGGGAAGATGATCACCGCGGTCGATCTGCTCCGCGGCCTGGCTGCTCTCATTGGTTGGGATCGGATCGAAGTCCCCGGCGCGACCGGCTACACCGACACCGACTATGCCGCCAAAGGCAGATACGCGATTGAAGCCCTGAAGTCGACCGACATCATCTGCGTCCACGTCGAAGCCACCGACGAAGCTTCCCACGAAGGGGACTTTCGCAAAAAGATCGAAGCCCTCCAGCAGATTGACCTGCACATCGTCGCCCCGCTCCACGCCGCCCTCCAGACCTACGGCGACTACCGCATCCTCGTCTCCCCCGACCATCCCACCACCTGCCGCAGCAAAACCCACTCCCACGGCCACGTCCCCTTCGCCCTCTGCGGCAGCGGGGTGAAGGGGGCGGGAGCGCCGACGTATGATGAAGCAACGGCAGCCGAATCGGAGCTTTGCTTTGATCGGGGGTGGGAGCTGATGAGCTATTTTCTCAGGTAGGAAAGGGCTCAGCCGTGACCAAAGAATACGACGCTGCGACTCGCCACCTGATTGAGATCAATCCACGGGCGTGGCTGAAATACATCGGCATTTTCGGCGATTCTCCAGCAACGGTGATTGACTCTGACCTTTCCACCGTGACCGCCGAAGCCGACAAGGTCATCCGCATTGATGACCAGGTTCCCTGGCTGGTTCATCTGGAAATGCAGGCGAATTACGATGCCACTTTGGGACTGCGAATGGCGCGGTATAATATCCTGCTAGAGGTGCGGCACAAAATGCCCGTGTTGTCGGTAGCGATTTTGCTGCGTCGCTTGGCGGACGGTCCAACGATGACGGGACTCTGGCAGCGAAAATTGCCCGACGGCTTTTGCTACCACGACTTTCGCTACTGGATCATTCGAGCGTGGGAGCAACGAGCGGACGAAACATTGGCTGGAGACATGGCAATCTTGCCGCTGGCACCGCTGGCGGATGACGCCGAGGACCGGCTGCGGGAGATTTTTGCGAAGTTGGGAAAGCGATTTGATGCAGAACGAGCGGTGGCAGAGCGCCAAGCCCTTTGGAACTGTGCGCTGGGACTTGCGGGTTTACGATACTCCGAGGAGTTGATTATGACACTGACTCAAGAACAGAACATCATGAAAGAGTCCTCGTATTACCAAGGCATCCTGAAAGAAGGAGAAGCCAAGGGAGAGGCCAAGGGCGCGCTGAACACAGCCCAAGCCATCTTCCTGAGCATGGGCACAAAGCGTTTCGGCGAGCCTGGCGCGGCCCCTCTCGCCGCTCTCTATCAGATTCAAGACGTAGCAACACTGCAAGCACTCACGTTGCGCGTTCTTGACGTCAATTCCTGGCAAGAGCTGCTGCCGAAGAAGTGACCACTTATTCGTCGTCGTCCCCTACCGCTTCGCTCTAACCTCGAACCTCTACGCTCCTATCGCGCCCCTCCATGCCATTAATCGTCCAAAAATTCGGCGGCACTTCCGTCGCCAATCC
>JBKJNY010000135.1:0-18144 GCA_046593355.1 Pirellulaceae bacterium
CACCAACCCGAAGCGTTAGCGAGGAAAAACGACGTAAGCCATGGGCTCTTCCTCGCTTACGCTTCGGGTTAGTTTCGTCGAACACGATGCAGGTTGAAACACTGAGTAGCCCTGGCCGGGCGCTCCAATCCTGCTCATTTCCTTTATTCCGGCTTCACGAAACCTTCACGCATGCATCCCCACAATGGGCCGTTGGACGGACGGATTGTGGACAGTAAATAGCGAGCGTGACGATGCGAAAGCCCCTACTTCCTTGTCTCGTGGCTGTGGCGTTCCTATCTCTGGTTGCCGGTTGCGGCGGAGAGTCCGCGGAGAGCCGCATGCGCAAGCAGGCTCAGGCGCGCGCGGATGTGAACAAAGAAAAGGAAGCCAAGGCCGCTGCAATGGCCGGCGGCTCGTCGCCCGATAGCGCGGGTGCCGGCGGGGCGGCGCTGCCCAAGTCATCACAAGTCGGCACTCCCTCCGCGGCGAGACTGGCTCCCGCGGCGGCGTTCCCTCATGGCACGCCTGCCGCTGTCACTTCGCCCTCCGCAGCTTTGAGCGCGACCGCCACGATGGAACAGCGGCGGGCGAGGACGCTGGAAAACATGGCCAAGCTCGGCCGAGCGCTCAATGCGTATGCCGATGGCTACGCCGGCTATCCGGTAACGAAGGCACCCGGCGCTGCCGCCAATCCGCCGATGAGCTGGCGAGTGGCCATCCTGCCGCTGTTGGGCTACGAAAAACTGTTCAAGCAGTACCGCCCAACGGAGCCTTGGGACAGCACCGCGAACAAGCAACTTCTGGCCCAGATTCCCGCCGAGTATCAATCCCCCGAACGCCGCGACGTCAAAACCAACTATCTGGTCCCGCTAGGAATTGAAGCCGCCTTCGGTTGCGGGCGGCGGCTGAATGCGGGGATGTTTGAAGATGGCCCGGACTACACGCTGATTCTCGTGGAGGTGGACGACGCGCAGGCCGTGGAGTGGACCAGCCCAGATGACCTGGTGGTGCAAAGGGCGCCAGGGGCTACTTTCCGGTTCCGTCTCGGCTCGCTCCGCGGCGACGGATTTTTTGCCGTGGTGGGAAATGGCGGCGTCTGCCGGATCAAGCCGGACGCCGATGATCTGGCCCTCAAGGCCCTGTTCACCGTGAGCGGCAGCGACAACGATCTCATCAAGGATGCGGTCCAGGAGGCGACTGCCGTCCCAGTGCCACCGCCAGCGGCAGTAGTGCCCACCACCCAGGTTGCGGCGGCGGCTGGCACGGCTGTTCCCGCCGCTCCGCCTTCAAACCCGGCTGCCAAAACCACCATGCCGCCGTCGGGCAGCGCGGTTCCCTTCACTCCTGAAGATGAGCCGGCATCGACTGCCAATCCGCTCCAACCGCTGGTCAAGACGAGACTGCCCGTTCCCAGCGAGGCGGAATTGGCAGCCGCCCGGGCCGCGCTCAAGGATCTCTACGCCCAGGATTACAAGCGGGCGATCACCGCGCAGGAACGCACCGGGCTCGCGCGAAAGCTAGTCGCCAACAGCGGCGAGGCGGGGGAGGACCATGCAGCCGAATACGAACTGTTACGGATCGCCCGAGATTTGTCCACCCAGAATGGGGATCTAACCGACGCATTGAAAACGCTCGTGCAGCTCGAACAGCGGTTTAGAGTGGACGGCCCAGCGATGCGACTCGAAACCCTGAAGCTCTTTCAGAAATCGCCCAGCGCCGGGGAGAAGAACGGCGAACTGGCGACCGCCGCCAAGAATCTGGTGGCCGAAGCGATCGGCGCGGATAGGTTTGAAACGGCCGAGGGGGCCCTGAAAATCGCCAAAGCGGCGGCAAATCGCGGGGGAGATGCCGGCCTTCTGGCTGCCGCGGGAAAGACGCAGACCTGGCTCGAAGCTGCCAAACGAGCGTACGCCGACGTCCCCAAGGCGGAATTGCGGCTGGCCGCCAGCCCGAGCGACCCCCAGGCAAACCAGATCGTCGGCATCTATGCCTGCCTGGTAAAAGGACGGTGGGAACAAAGCCTGCCGCAACTTGCCAAAGCGACCGACCGCGAGCTCCGCCTCTTGGCCACGCTGGACCTGACAACCTCCAAATCTTCGCAAGAGGTATTCAACCTGGCTAACCAGTACTGGGATCTCGCCGAACACAAACCAGACTTGGAAGAAAAGGGCCTGAAATTGCGGGCGGCCTATTGGTATTCCCAGGCGACCAGAGAACTCCCCGACGGTCTAGACAAAATCAAAGCCCGCAAACGCTTGACGCAGGTTATCGAAGCCTACGGCCAGGAGGAAACCGAGAGAGCCACCGGCCGCCGAGACAGCGCCGCGGCAGCGGGCCGCGCGAGCAATGAGTAGGGCGACTTCGCAGCATGATAAAGGCTCACTCCAGCCCCAGGTCGCTGGCGAGGGTGATGCCGTGCAGGATCAAAGGCTCGGAGGGAGTCTTGGGGTGGCTAAACTCCAAAAGGACATGCGGAGTCTCGTCGGGCAGTTCCCGTGCCTTCGCGGCGGGTACGGATGGGGAATCGCCGGAGATGCTTGGAATGGCTCCTTTGCCGGCTAGATTGTCGAGTCGCCGCTTCAGTTCCGCCTCCACGCCGGCGGTGGCGCATTGGAATGGCTTCACGCCGAGCAGAGTTTTTCCTTGGATGAACGTCTTGTCAAAGAGGTACATCTGGAACCGGGTTCCGTCTGGGACGCGGGACTGAGAGTCGACGGAAACAAGTTTGCACGTTTTGACAAGGCTGCCGTCGGCGGCGCGGGCCTGATCGACATTTACCGTGATTTGATACTCCGTCCCCCATTCCCAAGCGAAGCCCAGAATCGGATGATCGAAAAGTTGCGCCGCGGCGCCATCGCTGATGACATAGCACAACTTCCCTGTCCCGGCATTGGAATTCGGCTGGAGGTAATGGTCCACTCGCCATTTGCGGACTTCCGCGTGAGCAGTGGCGGCGGAGACGAGCGCGGCGATGACGAATATGGCGGCCAAAAGGCCGGAGTTGCGGAGCATATAGAATCCACGATGAATGGTTGCGTTATCGAGTACTGAGTACAAAGAGTATTCCTAACCTCTAACCTCTGCCTTCTGACCCCTACCTCCCTCCATTCACCACATCAATTAGTTGCCGCAACCGGCCGAGGCTGCGGCGGTTGAAATGAAAGGCGAGGCGGGGATAGTGCCAGAGGTCGGGCTCGTCCCGTTCGGCGGGCAAAGCAGAAGTCAGGGCGAATTCTCCGTCCACCAGGATGTCCCGAAAGTCGGTATTGATCTGATCGAGGAGCAGCGGATGAACCGGTTCCAGCAAGCGGAATACGAGGGTCTGCTTCACGTATCGCATACTGTGATAGACGCGGAAGAAGCGGAGCACTTCGTCCACCGCTTCCTGCACGCTGTCCGTCAGGCGGTACAGGTTCAGATCTTCGGGAGAGATGAGCTTGCTTCGCAGCAAGTGATTTTTGATGAAATCCTGCAACGTTTGCCAGTACGTGCCGCCAGGCGGGTCGAGCAGCACGATGGGGACCATGTCCCGCTTGCCGGTCTGGAGTAGCGTGATGACCTCCATCGCTTCATCCAGCGTGCCGAAGCCACCGGGGAGGCAGACGACCGCGTCGCACTCCTTCACGAACATCAGCTTGCGGGTGAAGAAGTACTTCATGTGGACCAGCTTGTGGTCGCCGGCGATGACCGGGTTGGCCGACTGCTCGAAGGGGAGCATGATGTTGAGACCCATCGAGTGCTCGCGCCCCGCCCCGCGGTGGCCGGCTTCCATGATGCCGCTGGCGGCACCGGTGACGACCAGCCATTTTTGCTCCGCCATCGCGTGGCCGAAGTCCACGGCGGACCGGTACGCGGGCTCATCCGGCAGCGTGCGGGCCGAGCCGAAGACGGTGACCTTGCGGTGCTTACGGTACGGCGAGAAGACCTTGAAGGCGTACCGCAATTCGCGGAGCGTCCGGCTGATGAGCTTGAGGTCCCCGCGGCTGGAGCCGTCGGCAGCCAGCTTGTCGGCGGATTCCTTGATGGTCTGGATCAGGTCTTGGATCTGGAGCGCGCGGTCATCGGGAACGGGTATTTGGGCGGGGGCGTCGTCAACAGGAAAGGGGTTGTCGTCCATGGCAGCGAGGAGTCCTTGTGAATTCCATCGGCTTTGTCGTCCCAGGAATTATAGGTCTAGCGGTCCGTGGTCCATGACAAATGCAAAAGGGGCCGGGAAGGGCTCTCGGGGCCGGGTCTTAAACTCGTGGCGAGACCCCGAAACCCGCGAAAACTCTTCCCGACCCCTACGGGCGGAAGAACCGGCAGTTCTTCCGCTAGCTGAATGCTGAGTGCCTACTATTTCCCGCCGGCAGAAGCGGCAGGCAGCAGTTTATCGATCATGTCACCGATGTCCTTGGCGTTCTGCGGCCCACTGCCGACCCGGACGAGCCGCACCTTGCCTCTTGGTCGATAGCTGCCGCGAGCCGCGGGAATTCAAGCGCAGGAGGTCATCGGATACTATGAAACTATGAACGACCCCCTGGCCTATCTCAACGGGCGCTACCTTCCCTTCAGCCAAGCTGCCATCCCGGTGACGGACGGCGGCTTTGTGCAGGGGGTGACGGTCGCGGAACAATTGCGGACCTTCGGCGGCAAGCTGTTCCGGCTGGAGCAGCACTTGGCCCGTCTGACGCGGTCGCTGGCAATTGTGGGGATTGAGCTGGGGGTGCCGGTGGAGAAGCTGGGGGACATCGCGCGGGAATTGTCGGCGAAGAATCACGCCTTGCTGGAACACGGCGATGATTTGGGGCTTTCGATGTTCGTGACGCCGGGGCCGTATTCCACTTTCTCTGGCGGAGCGGCGACTGGGCCAACGATCGGCCTCCATACCTATCCACTGCCTTTCCACCTCTGGCACGAGAAGTATGAGCGGGGGGAATCACTGGTGGTCACGGACGTGATGCAGGTTCCTTCCGCGTGCTGGCCCACGGAGCTCAAGTGCCGCAGCCGCATGCACTACTATTTGGCGGATAAGCAGGCCCGGCAGAAGGAGCCCGGCGCGCGGGCCTTGATGCTGGAGGAGCGCGGCTTTGTCACCGAGGCTTCCACGGCGAACATCCTGGTGTATTACCGTGACGTCGGCCTGGTTTCGCCGCCGAAGGAGATGATCTTGCCCGGCGTGAGCGCGGCGGTGGTCGAAGAACTTGCCGGAAGCTTGGGCATTCCATTTTCCTTCCGTCCCCTGAGCATCGCTGACGTGGCTGCCGCGGATGAAGTCCTCCTCTGCAGCACCAGCCCCTGCGTCTGGCCGGTGACGCGGCTCAATGGGCGGGCGATTGGGGATGGAAAGAGGGGCGAAATCGCCGCAAAACTATTGAAGGCGTGGAGCGAGCTGGTGGGATTCGAAATTCAGGGGCAAGCCAGGCAGTTTTTGAACAGAAGGGAACAAAGGTAACGAAGCGAAAAATGGGATGAAGGCAAGTTACTACTCCCGCCTTTCTTCGTTCCCTTCGTTTCCTTCTGTTCCAATTCTCTTGGGCCGCGTGAGGAGCGACGCCACAATCAGCACCGTAAATCCCAGCGGCAGCGTGACGATGGCGGGCTGGCTGAAAGGGACGAGGGCGTCTTCGGCCTTGAGGCCGTAAATGTTTTTGTAGGCTTCGCCACTCGCCAGCACCCAGGCCAACGAGCTGAAGAGCCCGGCGAAGATTCCAAAGGTGATTCCCTGTTTAGTCGTCCCTTTCCAGAACAGCAGCATTACCAGCGCCGGCAAGTTCGCGCTGGCTGCAACATTAAACGCCCAGCCGACGAGGAAGGAAACGTTGAAGTTCTTGAACAGGATGCCAAGGACGATGGCAATCGCGCCGACGACGACGGCAGAGATTTTGCCGGCCCGAACCTTTTCATGGTCAGTCAGATCCATCTTGAGAAAGCTCGTCAATAGATCGTGAGCCACCGCTCCACTGGCCGCGAGGATCAACCCGCTGACCGTTCCCAGCACCGTCGTGAAGGCAATCGCGCTGATCACCGCAAACGGCAATTCCCCAAAGCTTCTTGCGAGCAGTGGCGCGGCCATGTTGCTGTCCGTCGGGTCAAGGACGCCGCTCGTCATCGCCCCCAGGCCGAGAAACAGCGTCAGCACGTAGAAGAACCCAATCGCCGCAATGCCCACCATTGTGCTCTTGCGAGCCGAGGCCTGGTCCTTCACCGTGTAATACCGGATGAGAATATGCGGCAGCGAGGCGGTGCCGCCGAAGAGGGCGAGCATGAGGGAGAAGAAGTTGAGCTTGCCGGCGAGCGAGTCCTTCCGCAAATCGGCGAATAGGGGACCGCCGCCAGGGAGGAGCAGATCCTTGCCTGGCGTCGCCTTGGGATAATAAACCGTTGTTTCCGAGCCGTCCTCATCGGTGATCTTCTCCGAGGCCCAAGCGTAGATTTCGCTGTTCTGGATTTCCCGAAAGAACTTCAGCGGTCCGATTGGTCCCGTGGAAACCTGTTGCTCACCCGATGCCGAATGACTCAGCGATTTGATGCTACCCACTGGATAGAAATCAGTCTCACCGGCTCCATTGCCTTGAGGTTTCCCATTGACCCATTTGCGGCCATTCTTCGTGGTCACATACTGCGTTTCACTCACACGCTCCGGTCCAGCAAATCCAACTGTTGGCTCCGCGGGAGTTCCCGGCTCAAAACTGCCTGCCAAATCACCTCGTTCTGCTCCGCGATCGATCCAAATCGAAACGACGCCGGTGCTCCGGTCGCGGACCCGAATGTAGGGCTTACCCATCCACCCGCCGGTTTCAGGCAAGACTTCTAATCCCGGCGCTGTAAGGTCCGCTTTCGTGACCCGCACGACAGTGCGTTTTCCTTCGGCCCATTGAGAAGTCAGTCCTCGCTGCAAAATCATTCCCGTGAGGATCGTGCAAAACAGCACCAGCAGCGCCCCCTTGATGAACTGCACCCAGGTCGTGCTTACCATGCCAGCCGTAACGACGATTAGAATGACAACCGCGCCGACCATGATCACGCCCAACTCAAACGAGCCAATGGCGGTGAAGCCCAGGTCCAATTGCTTGAATCCCATCAGCGGCTTGATCAGCGCCCCGGCTCCGACCATCTGCGGTATCAGATAAAAGATGCTCACCACCAGCGTGCTGATGGCTGCTGACAGCTTGATGCCCCGGCTGTGAAACTTGCTGTCGAGCGCGTCGGCGAAGGTGAACTTCCCCATCCGCTTGAGCGGTTCGGCGACGACGAATAGCGCGACGATCCAGCCCGCTAGAAAGCCGATGGAATACAGAAAGCCGTCGTAGCCGTAAAAGGCGATCATTCCGCAGATGCCGAGGAACGACGCCGCCGAAAGATAGTCGCCGGCGAAAGCGATGCCGTTCACGAACCAGGGAATCTCCCCGTGAGCCGCGTAGTAGCCGCTGGCGGACTTGGCTTTCCCTCCCAGGTAGAAGCTGATGCCCAGGACCACCAGGACAAAGAAGGCGAAAACCCCGATTGCCAAATACGAAGGGGTGTAGATCATCGCCCGTCCCCTTCCCGCTCAAACCGGTCCGCATTCAATTTGCAGAGCAGCATATAAACCATCGCCAGCAGAACCGCTCCAAAGATCAACCCAAACCCATACAGAATCGCCACGTTCGGCCCCAGCGGCGTCGGCTGTCCCATCGTCCCCGGAGCGTAGGCCGCCATTCCCACAAACACGACATAAGCCGCCAGATAGATGGCGAACAGCCACAGTCCCGTGCGGGAGTTGCGAGCCGAGAGATCGAGATGCTCGTCAACGTGAACGGCTGGGTTACCGGCAGAATCGTCGGGAGAGGGTTTCATGCCGGGCTAAGATAGCGAAGGAAACGCCGGCACGCCAGCGACTAGGGATTGGGGTTATCGAGCAGCCCTTGGAGCCGAGGCGCTAACTCTGGAGGAACTTTTGCCAACCAGCTGCGATCGATAAGCCCAAGTTGCATCAGATCGACCAGGTGGGTTTGGTCCTTCACGCGAAAAGAGGTCAGCTTCATACGGACAATTGCTTCCAGGGAAATCACCTGAAAGCGCGGCGCACGCAGGGATTCCGAGAGCGCGGGCGTGGCGACTTGATCGCTCTCCTTCACTTTCTCTCCTTCGAACAGCAAATGAACACCCTCACTGGGCCGGCCTGTCGGGCCATCGACGAAGGCATCAACTCCAAACGTCTTGGCATAGCAAAAACCGACCGACTCCATCGCCTTCACCACCGCTGGCAAGTCGGCTCTGCGCACGAGCAGATCCACGTCTTTGGTATTTCGCACAGCGCCGGGATCAACGCTGGAAACCCAGGCAGCAATTGCATTGCCACCGATCACCGCATAGGGAATCTTCGCGGCGTCCAAGGCCGCGGTCGATCTCAAGAGCCGGTCTTCAACCTTTTGCACGGCGTCCACCATTCTTTCCCAGGAGATATTGCTCGCAAGGGGAGCGATCATTTCAGCACCTTAACTTCAACTTCCGCTTACGCCAGCACCTCTTCCACCACCTTACCATGCACGTCCGTCAGTCGGTAATAACGCCCCTGGAACTTGAACGTCAGTTTGGTGTGGTCGATGCCGAGCGTGTGGAGGATGGTGGCGTGCAAGTCGTGGACGTGGACCGGCCGCTCGGCGATGTTGTAAGAAAAGTCGTCGCTGGCACCCAAAGTCATGCCCGGTTTGATGCCGCCGCCAGCCAGCCAGACGGTGAAGCAGCGCGGATGATGATCCCGGCCATAGTCGTCCGCGGTGAGCGGGCCTTGGCAATAAACCGTGCGGCCGAATTCGCCTCCCCAGACAATCAGCGTGTCGTCGAGCAGGCCCCGCTGCTTTAGATCCGCGACCAGGGCCGCGCTCGGCTGGTCTGTGTCTTTTGCCTGGCCGACAATCTGCGTCGGCAGCTTGACGTGCTGGTCCCAGCCCCGGTGGAAGAGCTGCACGAAGCGGACGCCGCGCTCCGCCATTCGCCGGGCCAGCAGGCAGTTATAGGCGAAGGTTCCCGGCTTCTGCACGTCCGGGCCGTACATGTCCAGCACCTGCTGTGGCTCGCCGGAGATGTCGGTCAGTTCGGGGACGCTGGACTGCATCCGGAAGGCCATTTCGTATTGGGCGATACGAGTGGCAATCTCTGGATCGCCGGTTTCCTGCTGCTTCAGGCCGTTGAGCTTGGCCAGATCGTCCAGCACCTGCCGACGGGATTCTTTACCGACGCCCTCCGGGTTCGACAGGAACAACACCGGGTCGCCGGCGGAGCGGAATTTGATCCCCTGGTACTTCGTCGGCAAAAAGCCGCTCCCCCACAGGCGGTCGTACAGCGGCTGGTCGGCTTTGTTGCCGGAGCCTTGCGAAACCATGACGATGAAGGCGGGCAGATCGGCATTCTCGCTCCCCAGGCCATAGGCCAGCCACGATCCGATGCTCGGCCGCCCGGCAAGCTGGTTGCCGGTCTGAAAGAACGTCACGGCCGGATCGTGATTGATGGCCTCCGTGTGGAGCGACTTGATGAAGCATAGCTCGTCCGCCACTTTGGCCGTGTGCGGCATCAGCTCGCTGACCCAAGCTCCGCTCTGGCCGTGCTGAGCGAATTTGAACTTGCTCGGCGCGACCGGAAAGCTGCTCTGCCGCGACGTCATCCCCGTCAGCCGCTGCCCCTGGCGGATGGAATCTGGTAGCTCGGTCCCGTGCAGATCCGCCAGCTTGGGCTTGTAGTCAAACAGCTCCATCTGCGACGGCGCGCCCGATTGAAACAGATAGATCACCCGCTTCGCCCGCGGCTTGAAGTGCGGCAGCGCTTGAGCCGCCGCTTCGCCATGTGACAGCCGGCTGAGGGCGAGGGAGCCGAGGAGGCCGAGGGAGCCTTGAAGCATTCTGCGGCGAGAGAAGATTGTTGATGGAGCAATGAACGAGTTCATATCGAGCAACTTTCCGAGATGCGTTCAAGCGATTGGGTTGTCCACAATCTGCTGCAATTTCGCGGCCAAGACCGCCGGATAGTTGGACACCCACGATTGATCCCAAAGTCCCACGTTAAACATGTCCGCCAGATGCACCTGGTCGTGACGACGAAAAGCGACGAGCTTCATGCCAATCAAATCTTCCAGGCAGACGATTCGCGACCCCGACGGAAACACAATGCTCCGCGATACCTGCGGAGCCGGCAGGGGGTCTCCCTGACGAACCGTTTCACCTGCCCAAATCAAATGCACGCCCCGTTTGGGAGAAGGGTTTTCCCGCTCCAGGAACATCCCGATTTCCGAGACCACGTGATAGTCGAGCCCCACCGTGGCGGCAGCGGACTTTGCCGCGTCCAAGTTCGAGCGGTCCAGGAGCATGTCCACATCTTTTGTGGTCCTGACGCCATCGGGATCCTTGGAGGCTACCCACTCCGCCACCGCCATACCTCCGATAATGGCATACGGAACCTGACTGGAATTGAAGGCAGCAGTAATTCGCTTCTTGCGCGCATCGATTTCTTCCATGGTCATTACATATCGCTCCCACGGATCGAAGGTGAATACAGGCGTGATCATCGCTGAGCTGGACATGATTATTCCTTTACCACGGTCTCATCCAAGTTGAGTAGCAGCGAAGCAATCGCCGTGAACGCCTGCTGATTGTCACCCTTGGTCAGGCTTCGCTGCTTGTTCAGCGCTTTCACAAGGATCTCCAACTCCGCTGCTGTCGGCTCTCGGCTGGTGGCGGTTTGGAACATGTGAATGAGTCGCGCGTTGTCGTTTGGAAGTGGCAATGTCAGGGTGCTCTTGGCGAATTCGCCGGCGGCAAGGGCGAACGTCTGCTCGTTGAGCAGCGTGAGCGCTTGCAGCGGCGTGTTGGTGCGGGTTTCGCGGACGGTGCAGAACTCGCGGGTGGAGGCGTCGAAGGCGAGCATGGCCGGCGGGGCGATGGTCCGCTTCCAGAAGGTGTAGAGGCTGCGGCGATAGAGGTCTGCCCCCTTCCCCGGTTTATAGTCGTCGCCTCCCGTCAATTCCGTCCAAAGTCCCGGCGGCTGATAGGGCATGACGCTCGGCCCGCCGAGTTGCTCGACGAGTAGGCCGCCGGCCGCCAGCGCCTGGTCCCGAATCATCTCCGCCGACAGCCTGATCCGCGGCCCACGAGCCAGCAGGCGATTCTCCGGATCCTTCGCGGCAGCTTCCGCCGCCACATGCGACGACTGCCGATAGGTGCTGCTCGTGACAATCTGCCGCTGCATCCGCTTGATGTCCCAAGCAGCGTAGGGTGCATGAGCGACAGCGAAATGCACGCGTGAAGCATCTTTGCTATCCGGACGATCGTTCCCCGGTTCCCGGCCGTTTTCCGCGTGTATTTCGCTTTCGCTCATACACCCTACGCTGAACTCCGTGGCGAGGTAATCCAACAGCTCCGGATGCGTCGGCCATTCCCCTTGCGAACCAAAATCCTCCGCCGTCTTCACCAGCCCCGCCCCAAAATACATCTGCCAGAACCGGTTCACCGCCACCCGCCCCGTCAGTGGATTCGCCGGATCCACCAGCCACTTCGCCAGCCCCAGCCGATTCCGCGGCGCATCCTTCGGCAGTTCCAAACTCAAACTCGCCGGCACCTCCCGCTCCACCCTCTCCCCCGGTTGGTCATACTGCCCTCGCAGCAGCACATGCGCCGGCCGCGGCTCGGGAAGGTCTTCCATGACCATGACGGTGGGAACTTGGCGAATGAACTTGCCTTTCGCCACAAAAATGTCATGCAGTCGGTGATAAAGCGAGGGGCCTCTCTCACCGGTATGGTTAAGGTAATAGTAGAATTGTGCCTTGCGGAGGTGGCGCCCCTTGATTTGATCCAAAGGGAAACGGGCGATGTCGGCAACGTTTTCCTTGACATGAAGCGTATCCGTGATCGCAACGAGATCAAAATCGCCAGCATATAAACGCATCTCGTCAATTCTTCCCGTGAAGCGCGATGTCGGGCCGCCGCCACCTCCAATTCGTAACGGCTCCTTGACGTTAAAAGGTTGGTTAAGTTCAGCAAGAAGTGATTTGCCAACTTCCTTGCCATCCACTACCAGCGTAACACTCTTCGCGACGTCGTCAGCTTGCAGGCCTGCGAATGACGCCCATAAATGGTGCCATGTTCCCGGCGTAATCGGCTGCGTCGATTCTACTCGAATGGCATCGTCGAGCCACCGCTTTACAACATTGAATTGCACCTTGCCATTGACAATTGCGAGTTGATAACCGTCTCCCTGCGGTACATCAGTCATTCGAGAGACTATGGTGCCCCCTCCGCCTTCCTCAATCCAAATCCAAGCCGAAATCGCGAACTCGTCAAAGAGGCCGAAGTCGCCAACATTGCCCGCCTCTAACACAGTCTTGCCGTCGAAAACATGACATTGCCCCTTCACTCCTTTGGAAAAAGCAGCCGTTCCCTCGGCAATCCGGAGAGAGGGAAATGGCGGAGTCGGCTTGGCGCTGGCAATCGAATCGGCAGTCGTTCCTAAAGGCTTAGTCTGAGAATCAGTTTCTGGATCTCGGGGCCGGCGCTGCGGAGTTTCCGTGTCAAAATCGATCGTTGCCAGTAATCCCTCCCTGGGAAAGTAATCTTCATCCCCTTGAAACTTGTTTTTCTGAATCCATGCGAAGAAACTCGGAATCTGGCTCGACTCGAATTTAAGCCATTCGTCGAGAGCAATATCACCTTCCTGCATGATGCGAGTCCTGATCGGTTTCTGCAATCTGGTCGGTGCCTGAACAAACGGCGGCGAGTTGCCAAACTTCACGGCCCTGCCATTTTCCGGCACGCTGTTGAAAAAAGCGTACAGGCTATAGAACTCCTTTTGCTTGAAGGGGTCGAACTTGTGGTCGTGGCAGCGGGCGCAGCCGAGGGTGAGGCCGAGCCAGACGGTGCTGGTGGTTTCCACGCGGTCGACGACATATTCCACCGCGTATTCTTCCGGGATGATGCCCCCTTCCGCGTTGCCCCGGTGGTTGCGGTTGAAGCCGGTGGCGATGCGTTGGTCCAGAGTCGGCATCGGCAGGAGGTCGCCGGCCAGTTGCTCAATCGTGAATTGGTCAAACGGCATGTCCTGGTTGAAGGCTTCGATCACCCAGTCACGCCACCGCCACATCACCCGCTCGGCGTCGGTCTGATAGCCGTTGGTATCGGCATAACGGGCGGCATCGAGCCAGCGGACCGCCATCCGCTCGCCGTAGCGAGGAGAAGCCAGGAGCCGATCGACGGCCCGCTCATAAGCATCGGGGCTTTCATCGGCCAGAAACGCCTTCACCTCGGCTGGCGTCGGCGGCAGGCCGGTCAAGTCCAGGCTGACGCGGCGGAGCAGCGTCGCCTTCGGCGCTGTGGGGGAATGTTTCAGCCCTTCGCGATCCAGTCGATTCAGAATGAAGCGGTCGAGTCCACTTCGCGGCCAGGTGCTATCGGAAACTTCCGGCAACGGCGGCCGCTTCGGCGGAATGAACGACCAGTGTGCTTGCCACTTCGCCCCCTGCTCCACCCAGCGGCGGAGCAGCTCAATTTGCTCGGGCGAAAGCTTTTTGCCGGACTCGGCCGGTGGCATCCGCTCCTCCCCATTGGAATTGGTAATCCTGCGGACCAGTTCGCTCTCCGCCGGCTTGCCGCGGACAATCGCCGCCCCTTCCTTGCGCAGGGCGACTGCGTCTTCCTCCCGGTCCAGCCGCAGTTCCGCTTGGCGGGCGTTGGCATCGGGGCCGTGGCACTGGAAGCAGTTGTCCGACAGGATCGGTCGTATGTCCCGGTTGAACTCAATTTCCCGTGGTGTTTCCGCCTGGGAATGTACTGCGGCGCAAAGAGCCGCCACTAGCGCCGCGCCGGTCCAACGTCCAAAATGCCCGCCCATGGTTCATCCTCCAACCTCTCACCATACCCGCAATCGGGTCGGATATCGAGAAGAAGGAGCTTCAGCTTAGCCCCCGCGTCCACGCGGGGAGCCCGGGATGCACCGCGTGGACGCGGTGGCTAAGCGGCCAAGTCCAGCGGCGGCACCACGGCCAAGAACCGCCCGCCGTTGTCGTACCAGCCGTGGCAGTTGTAGCGGGTCCAGAACAGCTCAAAGAGGAGACTCACCCATTCATTGCCGTTGGTCGGCAGCGAGACGACGGCCCGGCGAAAGGGGACCGGCTCATGGTGGTAGAAGTCGAGACCCTGCTCCGAGAGATGCCGGCCGATGACGATGATGGTTTGCGTGACGTCCGGCCGGTGATCGCGGGAGAGCGGCGTGAGATGCACCGGATACGGAAATGAGTCGCGGCTGGAATGGCGGCGCTCCGGCCGAAAGCCATCGTGCCGCGGCGCGTAGCTCGCCCGCGCCAACTGCACGCTGACGCGGATTTGCTCGTCCCGCATCGCACTTGGCGCCCTCGGCAGAACCAGTGGCGGCGCGGCAAAAGCCGTCTCGAGCGTCAGCGTGCCCATGCTTGCCCCTGTAACTAGCAGAAAGAAACAGTTACGAGCAGTTTTGAAAAGCGAACCCTAACCCCCCGGAGACCAGCAAGAATGCAATGCTGGGCGAAAGTCGGGTCCGTGAAAGAACCCCGAATCCCGCGAGTGCGACATTCAAGGGCCAAAGATTATCTACGTCAGGAAACGGGGGGAGTCAAATGACGGGAGATCAAATTACAATCGCCCGGCCGTCGTCTCTGCCGCAAGCTGCGAAATCATGTCTCGCGTGGCCGCTTCCACGGCCTCTTGCCAGCGGGCATCGCCGAACTTGTCCCGGTATTCCACCCGTGAATGGGCGAAAATGATGCCGCGGCTGTTGTTGACGATGCCGCCGAGCCCCCGCTCATCAAACGCCGCCGCGCAGTCCTTGGCGGTCCCCCCTTGAGCCCCAAAGCCGGGAATCAAAAACAGCGTGCTCGGCATCGTCTGCCGCAATTCGGCCAGTTGCTCCGGATAAGTCGCTCCGCAAACCGCGCCGACGATGCCATACCCCTCGCTGCCGCGGCTCTTGACCGCCAATGCTTCCACGAATTCCGCCACATGGCGATAGAGCGGTTTGCCGTCCGCCACCAGATCCTGAAATCGACCGCCGCCAGGATTGGAAGTCTTCACCAGCACAAAAATCCCCGCTCCGCGCTCTTCGGCAATCGTTAAGAAGGGCGTGATGCTGTCGTCGCCGAGGTAGGGGCTAACCGTGAGGGCGTCGGCACCCCAGGGAGATTGTTTCTGGGCAGGCTGGAAGCCTACCCCACCTAGATATCCCTCGGCATATGCCTGAGCGGTCGTCCCAATGTCGTTCCGCTTGCCGTCCAGAATGACCACCAGCCCCTTCTCCGTCGCGTACCTCATCACCTCCCACAGCGCCGCGCATCCCGCCGGCCCCAGTTGCTCAAAGAAAGCCGCTTGCGGCTTGACGGCAGGAACCAGCGGCGCGACCACGTCGATAATGCCGCGGCAGAAGGCGACATAGGCCCGCGCGACCGCCTCATGCCCTTCTCCGGCCAGCAGCCCCTTCGGTAGACTCTCGGCGCGTGGGTCAAGCCCGACCAGCACGGGGTTTCTAATGCGGCGGATTGCGGCAATCAGGCGGTCGGCAAAGTGGTTGGGGAGGAGTTGCGTCATTGCCGTGATTTTAAGGAAGGGAGACAGGCTTCGGCAGGGGCGGGTGTTAGAACAGCCCTTCCGTACAAAGTACTAAGTACTGAGTACTCAGTACTTAGTACGGAGTTCTTGGCAGCTCGAATTTCGGCCCACACTTTGACCGCGCTTGCTTGCCATCCGCCTTGCCGCGCCGCTAACCTAATAATCAACATCACGATGCCTCTCCAACAAGGATCCTCCCCATGCCCACCCCTCTCCGCGTCACTCTCTGGAACGAATACGTCCACGAACAACTCGTCGAGCAAGTGCGTCAGATTTACCCGCAAGGAATGCACGCGGTCTGGGCCGAGACTCTGAAGAAGCAACTCGGAAATGAAGTCACCATCCGCACCGCCACGCTCGAAGAGCCGGAGCATGGCCTGACGGACGAAGTGCTGGCTAAGACCGACGTGCTCACCTGGTGGGGGCATGCGGCCCACGAGCGGGTGAGCGACGCGGTGGTGGAGCGGGTGCAAAAACGGGTCTGGCAGGGGATGGGTCTGGTCGCATTGCACTCGGCTCATAACAGCAAAATCTTCAAAAAGCTGATGGGGACCAGTTGCATGCTCCGCTGGCGGGAAGCGGCTGAGAAGGAGAGAGTCTGGATTGTGAACCCGTCGCACCCCATCGTCGCCGGCTTTACGGAAGAGTGTTTTGAGCTGCCGCACACCGAAATGTACGGCGAATTCTTCGACATCCCCACTCCCGACGAGCTGTTCACCATCAGTTGGTTCGAGGGAGGCGAAGTCTTTCGCTCCGGCTGCACCTGGCGGCGTGGGAAGGGAAAGGTGGTCTACTTCAGCCCCGGCCACGAAACCTTCCCCATCTATCACGACACCAACATCCAGCGGATCCTCGCCGGCTGCGTCCGCTTTGCCGCCCCCACCGGCTGCACGTACCACGGCGAAGGCCGCAACATCCCCGTGCCGCTCGCCCCGATTGAAGCCAAGCACGTCGTCGATGAAAGCCTGCACCGCGCGAAGTAGCAAGCTTAGCCGCCGCGTCCACGCGGCGATTCCCCGCGTGGACGCGGGGGCTAAGCTAAGAAACTCTCCTTCTCAACCAAATCTGCCATGAATCTCCACCCCTATACTATCGTCGCCGCTCTTTACTTCGTCGGCTCCCTGTCAACTGCTTCCGCCCAACCTCTCGGCCAGCCCGACCGCGATGCCCCCGGCGACGCCATGATCCAAGCCTACCTGGCCGCGGAAACGGCGAAACTAGAAGCCACCTTCACAAACGACGTCAAATCCCTCGCCGACTGGCAAGCGAAACGGCCCGAGTACGTCGAACAGTACTACTACATGCTCGGCCTCTCTCCTCGACCGGAAAAAACGCCCCTCGCCCCCACCATCACCGGCACGCTGAAAGGGGACGGCTATGAAGTGGACATGATTCACTATCAAAGCGTGCCGCACCTTTACGTCACCGGCAATCTCTATCGGCCAGCCAAAGTGAAAGAGGGCGAAAAACTTCCCGCGGTCTTCTATGTCTGCGGCCACTCCGGCCGCGGTCGCAACGGCAACAAAGTGGCTTATCAGTCGCACGGCATCTGGTTCGCCCGCCACGGCTATGTTTGCCTGGTCGTCGATACTCTCCAGCTCGGCGAAATCGGGGCCACGCACCACGGCACGTACAACCTGCAACGGTGGTGGTGGCATTCTCGCGGTTACACCCCCGCCGGCGTGGAAGCCTGGAACGGCGTCCGCGGCATCGACTACCTCATCAGCCGCCCGGACGTGGACCCGGAGCGGATCGCGGTCACCGGCATCAGCGGCGGCGGGGCGGCCACGTTCTGGGTCGCCGCAGCCGACGAGCGGGTGAAGGTCGCCGTCCCCGTCAGCGGCATGGCGGACCTGGAATCCTACGTTCCCAACCGGGTCATCAACGGCCACTGCGACTGCATGTTCCTCTACAACACCTACCAGTGGCCCTGGACCCGCATCGCCAACCTCGTCGCTCCACGCCCCATGCTGTTCATCAATAGCGACCACGACGCCATCTTTCCAATGGACGCCAACGACCGCATCATCAACCGGCTGGAGCGGACCTATAGCCTGTATGGCAAAGGCGGCGAAGTCGACTCCGTCGTCAGTGTCGGTGGCCACGCCTATCGCCAGGACATCCGCCAGGCCGCCTACGCCTTCATCAATGCCCACCTGAAGGGAGACCCTCGCCCCGTCACCGACAGCGAGCGGGACATCGTCACCGAAGGAGGCAACCCCGGCCCCTATCCGATTCCGCCGGAGAAGCTTCGCGTCTTCCCGCAGGACAGCGACCTGCCGCAGGACCAACTCAACACCAAGATTGACGAGAGCTTCGTCCCTATCGCAAAAGTCGCAAAGTTGGGCGAGGGTCTCCTGACCCCGCCCGCAGCCGGCAAGTTCGCCGAGTGGAAAGCGCCGCTCCTCAAGCAGCTTCGCGGCACGAGCTTTCGGTACTTCCCGGATTCGATCCCCGCGGCGAAGAAGCTGAAGGACATCGATGACAAAACGGAACGACTGAAATCCGAAGAGCACATTCAATTCGAGCTGCGCTATCCCGCCGGAAAGCCGTCGAAAGACGCTGACGCCTCCAAGGGAAT
>JBKJNY010000144.1:0-4080 GCA_046593355.1 Pirellulaceae bacterium
TTCGGTCATCGGCGTCCGCGGCACGGACGGCTCGTTTGTCTCCTACGGCCCCATCCGAAATTCGCACGCCAACCACATCCTGGATGTCTCCGTCATGCCCGCCGGCGTGAGCGAGAAAGTCGCCGAGCGGGCGATTGAAATCACGCGGGAAATCTTCGGACGGCTGGAAGTCGTCGGCGTCCTCTGCGTGGAATTCTTTCTCGACCAGAACGACGAGTTGCTCGTCAACGAGTTGGCCCCCCGCCCGCACAACAGCGGGCACCTCACCATCGACGCCTGCACCACCTGCCAATTCGAGCAGCAGGTCCGCTCCGTCTGCGGCCTCCCCCTCGGCTCATCGCGGCAGCATCGCCCCGCCGCCATGGCCAACCTGCTCGGCGACCTCTGGAACGGCGGCCCACCGAACTGGCAGCGGGCCCTTTCCCTGGCCGACATCAAGCTTCACCTCTACGGCAAAGCCGAGCCCCGCCCCGGCCGCAAAATGGGGCACCTCACCGCCCTGGCCGACACTCCCCATGAAGCCGCCGAGCGGGTCATCGTTGCGCGGGGAGCGCTCTCTCCCTAGCTGGAGTCCCGCCTTCAGGCGGCCATCCTTAGGAACGCGTCCAATGTTCGGCGCGGGTCTCCGACCCCGCCGAAACGCCTGACCGCAGGTCTCCCTCGCCTTACATTCCGGCCACCGTCGCCGCCAACATTCCAAAAATCATCAGCACACCCAGCAGCGGCAGGAGCAGCACCAGGCCGGCCACCGCCCCGGCTCGCATCCGGCGGAACAGCCCTCCCATGCTCATTCCCGTCAGTGCCGCCGAGAGATACGCCAATGGACAAGCAGCCGGATGTCCTTCGACCAGGAGCGGCGCGAGCACGCGGTACGACGCAAACGTGGCTGCAATCCAGAACAGCTCCAGAAAGAGATAGCGCAGAGTAAACTGTCGGCTCTGGTCCATCCCCAGATTGTATGGGATGGAGATTAACCCGATGCGTAGGCGAGCGGGCGAAGCCATCCACTTGGCAAAACTGAGAGGGGAATGGATATGATGGCGAAATGACTACCCTTACTATCCAACGCGTATCCCGCTGGACCAATGAAGGCTATCCGATGCTCTGCATCGACTTCCTCGAACCAGGAGTTCCACAGGCTCAAATCTGCACGGAAGCATTTCGGTGGATTTACGGCCGAGGCTTCGATGTTGTGGCCCTCGGAGCCGGCTTTGAGGATCTCGTTTCCTGGCAGCATCCGGAAGGACGGATTTTTCGTGGTGTGACCGATGACCCTGGAATCGTGGCGTTTGTAAAGGAATGGTTGACGGAATTAAACGATTCGAGTGGAAAGCAGGACGAGCGAAACCAAGGTAACAGCGAGTAGATTTGGTAGCCGCTTAGAAGGCAAACTCACCGACCGCGCATGCGCGGATTGTGCGCTACTTGGAGGACGCCACTGACAGTTTGGGCATCAATTCGGCGAGACGCTCGATGGCTGGGCGCAGTTCTCTGAATGTGCACTCCTCGTGTTCAAGCTTGCGAAGCGTGGCGAGAGACATCTGCTTCCGCTGAGGCACCTGGGCATCAAGGACCGCTGTGCGCAGGAGGTAGAAATTCCATTGGGACAGGTCCATCGCGTTGAGTGTCGGCTGATCCTTGTGCCCCAGCAACGCGAACACATACAGGTCTGCTTGCCGCCGGGCCACACTCGCCAGTTCGCTTGTTGCGGAGTCCCAGAACCGCGTTGGGGCGATATCGAAGTTGATTGAGGAATGTTTCTTCATCGCCCACGTCTGGAGGTAAGCCGCTGACTTGACCTCGATTTTCAATCCCTGGTAGCGGAGGTCAAAAGCGTCCCACTCGGCCCGCGGCGCATCGTTGTCGTTGACGATGCCCAGGGCCTGAGCGATGACGTACTCAGCCAACCGGCCCCGGAGGGCGTTACTGATCAGGTCAGAGGCGGACCACTGCCAGAAGCTCAACAGAGTGAAGCCGAGTGTCGTGGGCCCATCACTGAAGGGCTCGGAACCAGTTTTGCGTTTGACGGTCAATTGCGGAAAAAGTACCTCAGCCATGTTGCTCTCCAAAGCTGTCCAAAGTTAGAAATGCCGGATCGAAAGTTCACCGCCCTACACTTCCAGTTCCAATAGGAGCATCGAATGATCGGACACCCGTTGCTCACGTTCCTTGTGCGAATACCACGACTTTCGAACGGCCGGCAAGAGTGAAGCAGAAGCATACGCATGGTCAATCCGAAATCCGTTCCCCGACACTTTGTGAAACCACGTATACTCCGTGACGCCCGGATTATGTTTGCGCCAGCACTCAGTCCAGCCGAGGTTCTCTAGCGCTTCGACGTGTTGCGATCCGGGAACCGCACTCTCCTTCTCGTCAACAAAGTGTTTGGTCGTATTGAAGTCCCCAATTAGTAGGCAGGGGCGGCTGTTCAATTCATGGGCGTAGGCCAAGACCCCTTCCCAGAAGGAATTCTTTAATTCCTCAGGTCCAAGCGGAAAGTAGAGTCCTACAAGCGTGAAGCTTGCAAATTCCACGGCCACGACTCTTTGGCGGTCAATACCTGGTGAAAGCGGTACATTTTTCACTTGAAACGGTACACGAGAAGCGATCAGCACTCCTCCAGCCCATGCTGGAGAATCGCTCGACGCTTGATGTTGCCATCCCCCATCCGTCAGGGCATCACAGACGCGTCTCGAATTCGTTCCGCCGTGTTCTGAAAGAACCACTACGTCGGGATTGCATTCACGAAGTCGGTTGACAATTTCGGCAAGCCGTGGGCCGCCTCCCTGCTGGATGTTCCACGCGGCAATTGTCATTGCGGTCACGTTGTTGATTCTATTGTAGAGTTTGCGATTGGGTGCGCCAGCGGAAGGCAATTGGTGGCCCAAAAGAAAATTCCGAAATTCTGGCCCGCCGGCTGGGGGAAAGACCCTCACCCCGGCCCTCTCCCAAGGAGAGAGGGGGTTCTTAGGCCAGAATGCCGCTGATCACCTTGGGCTCGTCGCTCGGGCCGATCAGCCGCTGGTTGAGCCCCTGGTAGGGGTAGCTGAATCGCTTGGAGTCGAAGCCGAGGAGGTGGAGGATGGTGGCTTGCAGGTCGTGGATGCCGGTTTTGTCCTGGGTGATGAAGTAGCCCAGGTCGTCGGTCTGGCCGTACACCATTCCCTTTTTGATGCCGCCGCCGGCCAGCCAGATGCTGAAGCAGTGGGGGTGATGGTCGCGGCCGAGGAACTTGCTGCCGCCGCGCTCTTCGTTGAGGGGGGTGCGGCCGAATTCGCCACCCCAGACGACGAGCGTGCTTTCCAGCAAGCCGCGCTGTTTCAGATCCTTGAGCAGAGCGGTGATGGGGCGGTCCACGAGTTTGACCTTGCTCGGCAGTCCCTGCACGATGTCGGTATCGACGCCGATGCCGTGAAAATCCCAGCCCCAGTCGTAAAGCTGCACGTAGCGGACCCCCTGCTCCGCGAGGCGGCGGGCCAGCAGGCAGTTGTTGGCGAAGCTGGCCTGGCCGGGCATCGCCCCGTACGCCTCCAGCGTCTCCTTCGGCTCCTTGCTGATGTCCATGACTTCGGGGACGGCGATTTGCATCCGGTAGGCGAGCTCGTACTGGCTGATGCGGGTGAGCGTTTCCGGGTCGCCGAATTCTGCAAGCTCGATTTCGTTGAGCTTTTTCAGGGCGTCCAGGCTGCGGCGGCGGACGTCGCGGCTCATCCCTTCGGGGTTGTTGGCGTAGAGGATGGGGGCTCCGGTCGTGCGGCACTGCACCCCTTGATAGACCGACGGCAGAAAGCCGGTGCTCCAGAGGGCCTTGCCGCCGGTGGGGTCGGTGCCGCCGGAGATGAGGACGACGAAGCCGGGCAGGTTCTGGTTTTCGCTCCCCAGGCCGTAGGTGATCCAGGAGCCCATTGCCGCTCCGCCGTTGCGAGCCGAGCCGGTGTAGAGCAGCAGCTCGGCGGGGGCGTGATTGAACTGGTCGGTATACATCGACTTGACGACGCACAGCTCGTCGGCGACTTGCGGCAACTCCTTCCACACCTCGCTCATTTCGATGCCGGACTGCCCTTGCTTGGGGAACTTGTA
>JBKJNY010000040.1:0-7167 GCA_046593355.1 Pirellulaceae bacterium
CCCGCTTCGCCAGATCCGGCACTCGACTCATCGCCCACCTCACCGCTAGGGTTCGTGAAATTCGTACCCCAGCAGCCTACCCCCCACGCCAAGACTGGCGGTGATGCGCGCTTACGACAATTCTCCTTTCCTAACATGAGTGGAAGAACTGCAATGCCCCTGGCGGGGAAGGCAATGCTAGCACAGGCCTCAAGCCCCTTGCGGGATCACTCGAAGTTTATGATGTCAACTACGGAATCGCGCTGAAGCGTTTTCTAATGGATCGGAGTGACTTTCATTCGCGTCCACCGCTTCGATCCCGCAGACGTCCAGTTTGGTGATGCTTTGGTTTCGTCGGTGGTAATTGTGTTTCGCAAGACTCCCCCTCCCCTCGACCATACGGTTGAATTCACATTTGCAGGTACTTTGGCGGAGCCGCAGGTATGCGAACGTATCCCGCTCGAAGTCTTGCGTACGTCTCGTAAATGGACCTCTCATCCAAGCCATGCGAAGACTGACCGCAGCATTTCGGACCGAGTGGACGGTCCGACACTTGCAGATTTCGTCCGCGTTCAACGCGGTATTGCCACGGGCAACAATAAGTTCTTCATTCTCGACCGTTCCGAAGCGATGCGACGCGGCCTTCCCCACCGCTACTTGCGGCCGATCCTGCCAAGCCCTCGCCACCTCCGCAAACAGATCATCGAGGCGGACAGCGACGGTTATCCGCTGATTGACGAACAGTTGTGCGTCATTGACTGCGATTTGCCAGAACATATTGTCGAGGATCGCCACCCAGCTTTGTGGGAATACCTGCAAACGGCTGACAAACTGGGGATTAAGGACGGCTATCTCATCGGGAAACGCCATCCTTGGTACAAACAAGAGCAGCGAGAGCCGGCCCCGTTCCTTTGCACCTACATGGGCCGGGGCACGGACGAAAAGCGGCCGTTTCGCTTCATTCTTAACCGTTCCCAAGCTATCGGGACGAACCTATATTTACTGCTCTATCCACAAAGAGGGCTGGCGCGGATGCTCCGCGCTCATCCCGACCGTGCAGTCGGTGTGTATGAATTTCTAAACTCCGTGACGGGGAACGAGCTTCGAGGAGAGGGGCGAGTATATGGCGGCGGACTCCACAAAATCGAACCAAGTGAACTGTCTCGCGTCTCGGCACTTGCATTAGTCACCCTTTGGCCGGAGCTTCATGAGAATCTGGCATGTTTTCAAACTCTAAGCCTCTTTCCGATGTGAGTTCCGCGAGCGAGGTTGAAAAACTGGCGGTGCAGCGAGTGTTGAAAGCCGGCGTAAAAGCTCCAGAGTCGGTCATCCTACACTTCGTTCAATGCAGTGGCGCGAAGTCCATCCTCGCGGCGAAACTGTACGATATTCGAGCGGTTGCCAACGCATTTTGACGCGGCCTTGCGAATGCACGACGACGGTAATCCGGTGCAGAGGTCACTGTTCGATTTTGTGGACCATCAGAGTCACAACAATTTTGAACGGGCCATTGCCCTCTGCCTTGACAAGGACGCCGACGTGCTGTGGTGGTATCGGAACCTTGTCGGCGACAAACATTTTCACATCCAGGGATACCGGAAGCAGAAGGTGTTCCCGGATTTTCTGGTACATCGCACCCCGGTCCCCAAGGAAAACCACCTGGTGTTTGTTTTGGAAGGAAAAGGCGACATGCGGGACGTGGAGGATACAAAGTACAAGCGGAATCTGGCGGACCTGTTTTCTCAGACCGGCAAACGAGTTTCCTGGCAAAAGCTGGGCGAGGAATTCCGGGACCACGTCTTCAAGTTCGAGATTCTCGACGAATCCGAGCCGGATGGGCGGGATTGGAAAGACAAGCTCCGCGAGCTCTTGCGATAGCTCGCGGAAAGTGATGCATCCGCAATCGTCCACTCCGCCGAGTTTTCCACGGAACCGGACACTCGTTAGGTGACAGGGGGCTCATTTCTCCTCCCAGGAAAGGCCCTCGGTGAACATTCTCACCTGGCTCCCTTCCTTGTCCGGTTTCACGAAAATCGTGAGCGAGGCGTCGCCGCGCTTGCGCTTGAGGATCGAGGAATTAGCGTTGATCAGGTCGCCGCCGGAGGCGGTCCAGCCTTGGGCCTTGAGATTCGCGGCGAGCTCGGCACAGACGGATTTTACGTCCGACTTGCTCTTGAAATCGAGGTGCTCGACCAGCTTCTTGTATTCGAAGTCGGCGGCATCCTTGGTGAGGGCCAGATCCTTGACGTGGAGCTGGTCGGCGGCCGGCTGAGGGTCCGGTTTTGGGTCGGGCTTGGCGGTCGTTGGTTTGTCGGTGGGCTTGGTCGTTGGCTTCTTGATCGCCGGTTTTTCTGGAGCGGTCTCGGTGGGCTTCTTCGATTCAGCAGGCTGAAACTCGGCGGGGATTTCTCCCAGCGGGACGACGAATTTGATCTTGACCTCCCAGGTTTCGCCGAAGGTTTCCACCTGGCCATCGGTGGCCAATTCCCCCTCCACTTTCCCGTCCGCGAACTTGAAGTTGTTCGTCTTGATATTGCCGATCGAGCTGAAGCCTTGCTTCTCATGCGCGCTATGCACCACCTGGCAGCCGAAGATGCCGCCACCTTCGTGGAGTGAGATGATCAGCGCGCTGCCAAAGTCGCCGAACCCTGCCTTGAAGTCCGGTTTCTTGTCCTTGGAATGATCCTTCTCCGTGAACACCAGCACAAAACTGGGCTCATCGCTGAAGGGCTCGCGCCAGTGCGCCGACACATGGGCCAGCTTGGCCTCCTTGCCGTTTCCCTTGAAGACCCCCGCCACCGTCGGCTTCACTTTGGCGGCCGGGCCTGGCTTCTTGGCGACCGCCGGAGAATCCCCAGCCCCCAGCAGCGCCACGTCAAAGCGGATGTCGAAGCCGGAGCCAAAGGCCTTTTTGTCACTGGGCTGGCTGGCCTTTCCGCTCACCCGGCCCCCTTCCCGCTTCAGTTCCCCCTTCGCCTTGCCCCGCGCCCTCCCCAGGGAGGTGTTGCCGGCGGCGGCGCTCCAGTAGGCAAGCTCCCCCGCTTTGTTGAACTCCAGCTTGAGGTAGGGCCGTTTGAAGCGGCCCCCGCGATCCTTCTTCTCCTCTTCCATCTCCTCCTTGAGCTGCTCGCTGGAAACCGCCTGACCGCTCAAGACCACGGCGATGATTTCCTCATCGTCGATCGTCGTCGCATACGCCAGCGCGTGCGTGAACGGATAGTTCTTTTCATCGACCACCAGCGTCCCCTCCACGGGCTTGCCGGCAGCCGGGGGAGCAGCGGCCCTCGTTGGTTTGGCGGCTTCTTGGGCGATAAGCACCGCCGCGCCGCCGATGATCGCCATTGCCGTAAGCAAGCTCAGGACTTTTCTGACCATGACAACTAATCCTTGTGCCGGAGGGATGAGGGCGAACGCCTTGTCGAAGTCACTCTACCAGAAGCAGGCGCTACTGTGAAACTCTGGGCTCATGTACCCAGTACCCAGTACTCAGTACTCAGTACGCCTTTGGAATGAGCCGCAATGTCGACTGGTTCGCGGAAACGTTTGGTTCGCGGAGAAGCGGGATCTCGTGGTAGCGGCCACTTTGCCAATCGGCGAACTGGTCGCGGTAGTGCGGACTGCCGGGGTGGCCGGATTGGCTTTGGCCGTCGATGGCGAGGAGCGTGGGCGGGGTGGCGGAGAAATCGGCAATCAGGCGATAGCCCGCGCCGCTGTTGGCCGTGAAGTCCGGTCCGCCGCCGGTGTTGCAGACGGTCCCCATGTCACCGCGGACCGCCTGGTCTTCTGGCAACACGGCACCGTGGTCGAGAAGCTGGCCCAGGTCGCCGCGCGAGGAAAGGACATGCCGTAGCGGCAAACGATGGAGGCGGCCCCAATGCCAGGTCGCCATGTCGGGGCCGAGCTTGCTGGTGAGCTCGCGGAGCGCGTCTGCGAAGGTTTCCACGATGCTGCCCACTCGGTCGTCACGCTCAAACCAGCCCGCCGGGTCCGCCGCGAGCAGCCGGCTGGCACAGGATGGAACTCCTTGCGCCATCAGCTCCACGGACTGACTATCAAACCGCTGGGCAGCGACGACCTTACACCATTCGGAGAAGAAGACATTGAAAATTGTCGCGGGGACGGAATCTGCCGGCACCTCGAAGTCCCAGTCATCCAAGATGGCAGCTGCAGCAAGAATCCGCTGGTCGCCGCTCGCCTTCAGGACATCCACGAGCAACGGCACGCACTGGGCGGCGCGAAGGGACTGCACATCCTGGTGCATCCGACCCATATCGCGGGCGGAATGTTTTGCCTGGGCCTCGATCATCTGCCGGATGCGCAGCGCCCGGTGCCCGCTGCTCCAGCAGCCGAAGAGGAGGTGCGCAAAGTCATCCGGGGCAACGCGATTGTTGGCCGTCGCGATCCATCCGCGGCTGGGATCAATCAAATGCGGCATCTCTTCAAAGGGAATCAGCCCTTGCCACTGGTGAGCCGGATCCCAGCCGGGGCGATAACCGCGCTCGAGACTACTGCGGAGCGGAATTCGGCCGGCGGATTGAAAGGCGATGCTTCCTTCGTCATCGGCCACGACAATAGAGAACGTGGGGACGTGCCAGGGGCGGACCGCTTCACGAAATTCGGCGACGTTTTTCGCCCGCCCCATGCCGAGCAGCGATGTCAGCCAGCCGCCTTGATACGCGCCGAGCCATTTGAGCGTGACGGGGCCGGTTTCCTTGGCGGCCGCGGGAAGCACGTCGTCCACCACGGGGCCGTTGCGAGAGAAGCGGATGGTCTTCGTGACCGAGTTTCCTCCGCAAACCTGAATTACTTCGGTCAGCTCCCGCGCTGCTTCCCACTGGCCATCAAATTCAAAGCAGCCGGGATGCCGCGGCGAGGTGCGTTCCTGATAGAGGTCTCGCAGGGAGCAGATGTTGTTGGTCATTCCCCAGGCGACTCGCTCGTTGCGGCCAAACATAATGGCGGGGATGCCGGCGTAGGCCATTCCCGCAACGTTGTACGAGCCGCCGCAAAGATGAGCCTCGTACCAGCAAGAGACCGCCTCGAAGGCGATATGCGGGTCGCTGGCCAAAAGCGGCTTGCCGGTAGTCGTGCGGCTGCCGGCGAGAACCCAGTTGTTGCTGCCGATGGCCCCGTCGGGGTCGTTGACCGCGTGACCGACGGGATCGGGTGTGCGAGTCGTCGAACCTTTGCCGCGGGGCTTATACTCGCCCGGCCAGAGGATCGGCTCATCGTCCGCTTCGGCCAGCAGATACTCGCGATAAAGCGCCCCGTCGCCCAGTTGCCGCTTCGCCAGCTCGGGCATGACGATGATGGGGAACCGGCCGGTGAGATACCAGCGGAATTCATTTTCGATGGCCAGCGAATCGATGGGGGACCACGGCTCCGGGCGGTAGTCGAGCAAATCGAACTCAATCGGCAGCAGCTCGCCGGACTGCTCGATCACCAGGTTCACGCCGGCAGAAAAGGCTTCGAGCACGCTCCTCACTTCCGGCGAAAGCCGTTGCCACTCCGCCGCGGCGATGCGGTTGAGCCCCACGGTCCTGGCAACGGTATCCATTTCCAGCCCGCTCTTTCCCAGCACTTCCGCCAGCCGCCCGAGCCCCTTCCGCCGCAGATAATCGAGCTGAAACAGCCGGTCCTGGGCCATCGCACAGCCCAGCCCGAAGTACAAATCGCGGTCGCTGCTGGCGTAGATATGGGGAATTCCCCACTGGTCCCGCTGGATTTTCACGCCAGCTTCCACACCAGCCGGGACGCTGCCAGAAGTCGCTGGCACGCGAGCCTCGATAGTCCGCTGCCAGCGGCGGTCAAACTCCTCCCGGTCAATATCCAGACTCTGGCAGAGAGCGGCGATGCTCTCGCCGGCCCCCAGGCGGCGCAACGATACTTTGTCGAGAAAACTCATGGGCGGCTATCCCTTCGGCTTCTTCTTGGCCTTCTTTTTCGGAGCGGTTCCTCGCGCCGCGCGGGCCAGAGAGCTGGCCTGGGCAACCTGCGGTGTGAGTTGCCGCAATTCGGCAAGCGACGGATTTTCCTCATGGATGAATTCCATGATGGCCCGCAAGTCTTGCGGGTCCACGGCGACCGGCTGCGTGGCGAAGAGCATGGACCCAGGCCCGGCGGCTCCCGCGCCGAACGAGCGGACGGCGGTGAGCGGACCGGCGCCGGCGGTTGGCGTCTGCCAGCGCGGGCCGAAGTTGTAGACCGCGTAGTACATCATCTTCCCCCGCGCCTCGGAGACTCCTCCGCAGCGACAGGCCTCGTAGAACATGAGATGCACGTCCTCCCACTTGGAGGTCATCTCCTCGCAACCCACGTCGTGAATCACGGAGGCATGACGGTATTGCCCCTCAAACGGCCCGCCCACCACGGACCAGAGCGAGCCGGGAATGGAAGCCCCGTTCACCACTGAGCCTTTCGGCGCAACCCACTCCTTGCCGCGCGGGTCGATATACGCAAATCGCTGGGTCAGTTTCATGTTGCGCCCATCGGGAAGCCACAGCGCGATCACATCCCCCTTGAACCGGCCAAAATTCGCTGCCATCGATAGGTCTCCTCGCGATCGTGACGGGCCACGAAAAACAAAATCTGATTATGGAGGATTCTCGCGCGAGATAACAGCAGCCGAATCTCCGCCACCATCCCGTCCGAGTATAATCGGGGCCAAGGCTCTGGCCGCGAGTAACTCCATGTCCGACGTCACCCGCATCCTCTCGCAAATCGAATCCGGCGATCCGGCGGCGGCCGAGCAACTCCTGCCGCTGGTCTACGAAGAGTTGCGACGGCTCGCCAAGGCGCGGATGGCCAACGAACGGGCGGACCATACATTGCAGTCGACGGCATTGGTCCATGAAGCGTATGTGCGGCTGGTGGACGTGGACCAGGCGCAGCACTGGAATAGCCGCGGTCATTTCTTTGCCGCCGCGGCCGAAGCGATGCGGCGAATCCTGATTGAGTCGGCGGGCAGGAAACGGTCCCTGAAACGGGGTGGAGATCGAGAGCGTATCGAATTGGCCGACGACCTGGCTGCCACACTCGAAAATCGCGGCGAAGACTTGATTGATTTCAATGGGGTGTAACTCGCAAATCTCTACGCTGCGGTGTGCCCATATAACGCAGCTTGTTCAGCTTCAATTCGGTAGTTCAGGTAGGAATTCCAATCGCCGTTGAGGTAGATCGCTCGGAGAT
>JBKJNY010000084.1:0-39555 GCA_046593355.1 Pirellulaceae bacterium
CTTCACCGCCGCCAACTGGAACACGGCCCAGACGGTGACCCTCACGGGGGTGGATGATTTCGTGGACGATGGGAACATCGCCTACACCATCGTGACCGCCGCCGCAGCCAGCGCCGATGGACTCTACGACGGCCTCAACCCGGCCAACGTCTCTGTCACGAATCTGGACAACGACCCGCTGGTGGTCACTACGCTGACTCCGACTTTGACCGGCTTTGTCGTCCGTTTCAGTCAGGCCTTTGACGCCGCATTGCTCAATACTTCGGACGCCAATGATGCCTTGGGAGCCGGCGACGTGACGCTCGTCGGCGCGAGCGTGGGCAACGTCCGAGGAACTGTCGTTGTGGATGCCGACCAAATCGGCCTGAGATTCATCAAATCGGGAGGACTGCTGGCCGCGGATACCTACACCGTAACTCTGCGAAGCGCTGCCAATGGCTTTGCTACACCCGGAGGCGTGCTTCTCGACGGCAATGGGGATGGTACAACGGGAGACAATTTCGTCGGCACGTTCACCCCGCCGACGCTGGATTCGAGCACCGTCATTGTAAGCGTAGGCGATTTCATCCGCGGCTACGGCCAAGCGGTCAATCTGCCCGCTACGGGCTTGTCTGGCATTCCGATTACTCTGAGTACTGGCCAGGGTGTGGGATTCGCCAACGTCACTCTCCATTACAATCCGGCGATTCTAACTATTTCGGGAGGCACCTCGCCGATTTCAGGCGCGACGGCAGACATTGACGTCCGCACGCCTGGCATCGTGAACATTACCGTGACCAAGGCAACGGAATTCAGCTCGTCTGCCGGCACCATCGTCCTGGCCAATCTGACGGCGACGGTGCCGAATAATGCGGCCTACGCGACCAAAGAGATTCTGGACCTGACGGTTATCTCGATTAACAACACTGGCGGCGGAGCTCTGCCGACGGCCGACGACGATGGCTTGCATATCTCTGCGTACCGCGGCGACTTGAACGGCAGCCAGAGTATCAACACCGGCGACATTACTCTGGCATTGCGACTTCAGTCGGGCGTACTCAATACTACGGGCTTTACCGCCTTCCAATTGGCCGATTCCTTTTTGGTTTCGGACATGAATGATGATGGCACTGCGACGACCGGTGACGTGACGGGGTTGCTGCGGTTCCAGTCAGGCGCTTCCGGAGGTTTCCCGCGCATTCCTGCCCTGCCCACGGGACTTGGATCGCCGCCCGCTGGCGGTCCCGACCCGCAAATCTATATTCCGACGACGGGCCTTTCCGGTTCTGTGGGAAACGTGATTACCGTCCCGGTCAAGCTTCATGTCACGGAAGTTGGCGGGATTGACCTAGCTGGAGTTCAGGTTGATTTTACCTATGACTCCAGCCAGTTCGCGATTTCCAATGTGCGCTTGGGGAACGCGATTGCCGGCCAAGGATTCTCCAACAGCTTCAATACGGCCACGCCTGGTTCCGTCCGGCTGGTTGCGGCTGTCGATATCGGGCCTTCGTTCGCATTTGGCTATGTGGGAGATTTGTTCTTATTCGATCTCACGGTGAAGGCTGGCGCCACGGAGGGTTCATCGGCAATTAATCTACTGTCGACTACGGAAGCGACCAATAATGACACGGAAAACCTGTTAATCGCACCAGCCATCTCGAACGGTGCTGACGTAAACGATGGTGTAATAACGGTAGTCGAGCCTGGCTTTACGATCACGCCGACGTCGGGCCTGACCACGACTGAGGCGGGCGGCACGGCCACCTTCACCGTGGTGCTCAACTCGCAGCCAAACGCGAATGTGACGATCGGCCTCTCATCGAGCAACACGGCCGAGGGAACGGTCTCCCCGGCCAGCCTGACGTTCAACTCCGCCAACTGGAACACGGCCCAGACGGTAACGCTCACGGGAGTCGATGATTTCGTCGACGATGGGGCCATCGCCTACACCATCGTGACCGCTCCGGCCAGCAGCGCCGACCTCAACTACCACAGCCTCGACCCGGCCGACGTCTCGGCCACCAACAATGACGACGATACGGCGGGGATCACGGTTACGCCGACGTCAGGGCTGACGACCACGGAAGCGGGCGGGACGGCCACCTTTACCGTGGTGCTCAACTCGCAGCCGACTGCCAATGTGACCCTCGGCCTCTCGTCGAGCAACACGGCCGAAGGAACGGTCTCGCCGGCCAGCTTGACGTTCACCACCGCCAACTGGAACACGGCCCAAACCGTGACCCTCACGGGAGTCGATGATTTCGTCGACGATGGGAACATCGCCTACACGATTACCACCGCCGCGGCCAGCAGCGCCGACGCCAAGTACGACGGCCTCGACCCGGCCAACGTCTTTGTCACCAACACCGATAACGATACGGCCGGGCTCACGGTCACGCCGACGTCGGGCCTGACGACCACGGAAGCCGGTGGAACGGCCACCTTCACCGTGGTGCTCAATTCGCAGCCGACCGCTAACGTGACCCTCGCTCTCTCGTCGAGCAACACGGCCGAGGGGACGGTCTCCCCGGCCAGTCTGAACTTTACCGCCGCCAACTGGAACACGGCCCAGACGGTCACGCTCATGGGGGTGAATGATTTCGTGGACGATGGCAACATCGCCTACACGATAGTGACCGCCGCCGCAGTCAGCGCCGACGGCAGCTACAACGGCCTCGACCCGGCAAACGTCTCGGCCACCAACACTGACGACGACACGGCCGGGTTCACGGTCACGCCTACGTCGGGCCTGACGACCACGGAAGCCGGTGGAACGGCCACCTTTACGCTCAAGCTCAACTCGCAGCCGACCGCCAATGTGACGATCGGCCTTTCGTCGAGCAACACGGCCGAAGGGACGGTCTCCCCGGCCAGCCTGACCTTTACGGCCGCCAACTGGAACACGGCCCAGACGGTGACCCTGACGGGTGTGAATGATTTCGTGGACGATGGGAACATCGGCTATACGATTACTACCGCCGCCGCAGTCAGCGCCGACGGCAGCTACAACGGCCTCAACCCGGCCAACGTCTCGGCCACCAACACGGACGACGACACGGCCGGGTTCACGGTCACGCCGACATCGGGCCTGACAACCACCGAAGCCGGTGGAACGGCCACCTTTACGCTCCAGCTCAATTCGCAGCCTACCGCGAATGTGACGATCGGCATTTCGTCGAGCAACACGGCCGAAGGGACGGTCTCCCCGGCCAGCCTGACCTTTACGGCCGCCAACTGGAACACGGCCCAAACCGTGACCCTCACGGGAGTCGCCGACCTGGTGCAGGACGGAAATGTCGCCTACACGGTCGTGACCGCCGCGGCGGTCAGCGCCGACGGCAACTATGCCGGGCTCAACCCGGACGACGTCTCGGCCACCAACAACGACACTCCAGGTGGAGTAGGAACACTATCCGCCACTCTGATCAGCGGTACTCTCACCGTTACCGATTTTGATGCCGCGGGTAGAAACAACGAACTCGTCGTGCGAATGAATGGCTCCTGGCTGGAGATCACCGATGCAGCCGAGCAATTCGTATCGGCTCCCCCCGGAGGGACACTGTCCAATGGCAACAAGACGCTCTCTATTCCGCTCTCCAGCATTACGGGAATCATCAAAGTCGATTCCGCGGGGGGCTCCGATACGATTGCGGTCGACTATGTTGGCGGCCGGTTTTTCCGGGTCATTGAAATTGCGGGAGGTTCTCCAACCACTCTTCCCGGCGACAAGTTGGTTGTGAAAAACGCCTTTACCACGGTACCGTTTGTCGTGGACACGTTGGGAGGAAAAGTGGACGCCAGCGGCGATCCCACGCTGATCTTCAGCGGGATCGAGGACGTGGATGTGTTTGACTCCACCCTGTCCGACGTGGCCATGGGATCGATGTACGCCCGCATGACGGCAGGACCGGACTACGTCCAGTTTGTCAGTGCCGCGCAGATTGATCCGGCCTTCCGCATCCGGATTGGCAACACCTACTATCCGCTCTCGGGTGGCAATTATGGTCCGTACTTCACCAGCACGACGACGAACCACGCCGCTTCGCAGATGTTGGTGTACGGCGGCGACGGTAACGACCTGCTGAATATGTACAACACGCGACTCAACGCCGCGTTCTTTGGCCAGGCTGGGGATGACGTGATTACCGGAGGATATGGGAACGATCTGCTGGTGGGTGGAGCTGGCGTTGACCGTCTCAATGGTGGCAGCGTTGGCGGGAACGATGAGATCTGGGGCGACAACTACAACCCATTCGTCGACGATCCCAATGTTGCGTCGCAAACGGTGATCGGTGGCAACGACCAGATCAATACCTATGGAGGCAGTGACACCGTCTACGGCCAGGGAGGAAACGACACCATCAACTCTGGAGCGGGCGATGACTACATCAACGGCGGGGCTGGTGATGACCTCATCGATGGCCAGGGTGGGAACGACCGAGCCTACGGCGGCAGCGGGAATGACGTGATCAGTGGCAGCGATGGGAACGACATCGTGGCCGGAAATGCCGGAAATGACACGCTCCATGGTCAGGCTGGCAACAACATTCTCATCGGCGGAATCGGGCAGGACACCGTCAATGGTGGGGGAGGATCCGATGCCTTGGTGGGTGACGAATCGAATCAAGGGGGTTCCAACAGCACCTCCCGCAACGATGCCGTGGATGCTGCCCTCCTCGCCCTCATGGCCCTCTGGGGACCGACTCCCACGCTGACCAGCCTCGGCGCCTTTAACTCGGCAGGATCGGACAACTCGGTCGATACGCTGTGGGGCGGCGCGGAGGCGGATGCGTTCTTTGGCGCTCCTCTGGACAATGCCGCGGATCGAAACGCATCGGATTTGAATTGAGCACCCTCGACAAGTCCGTTCCAAGTCACCAAGTCAGACGCCGTCGACGCCGCACTGCTGGCCCTGCTGCTGGCCTGGGGACTGACTCCGAAGCTCGCCAGCCTGGGTAACTTTGGCACGAGGGGCGACGACGGCTCCCCGGACACTCTCTGGGGCGGCAGCGAAGCCGACGCCTTCTTGCTTACCGCGCTGGACAACGGCGCGGACCGGAACTCTTCCGGTAGCGACCCGGACCTCAACTAGGCACAGGATCTACCCGACGCGGAAGGAGCAAATGCTGGCCGCTAAAGCTGGTCCCCGAACATCTTTCGATAGTGTCGGTACCACTCGCTCTGCAAGCGCTCGCTGGGGTCGTACTTCTTTTTCAGCTTCAGAAACTCCACGAACTGCGGATAGGCGGCCTGTACCTGGTCGCGGGTGGCCCAGCGGTGGTACGTCAGGAAATAGCGCCCGCCAAATTCGATGGCCCGGCCGATGAGGCGGCGGAGATCGGCGGCGGCCTTTTCTTTGCCGGCAGCAGTATGCACCACATGCAAGTTACATAGGACGCAAACCGACTGCTCCTTCGCCCAGGCGAGGAAGCTCTCGTCGTCCTTCTCGATAAAGCGAATCGTGCCGTAGGTCAAGTCGATCTTGTGATCCAGGATGTCTTTGCGCGCTAGGCGGAGAAAAGGGGCGAGGTTGTCGCGGCGGACGTAGACTTCCGTGATCATTTCCGATCCCTTCTCCGTCTGGCCGGCGTAGCGCACTAGCGCTTCTTGCAGGTTACGGACGTCGAACAGGCCCGCCACCTGATGCAGGTCGGACCAATAAATCTGTCCGTTTGTTTTCAGATAATGGCCCGCATAGGCGGCGAACGCTTTTTTCTTGTCCGTGCGGGCTAGGACGTAGAGCTTCGTCCAATCCTCCTCCGAAAGCTTGCGGTTTTCCGGGATCGGCACATCATCCGCGACCGGCCGGTAGCAGGAGAAGACGCCTGGATGTTCGGGCGACTCGACGTCGATATCCGTCGAGTATTGGCAATCGCCGTAAACGAATCCATCGGCAATTCGCTGCTGGACATTGTCGATCAGGTCGCGCAGGGGAATCACTTTCACGACGCGCTGCATTTTCTGCCGTTTCACCAGCCGCAGCGTGACCTGCGTGATAACGCCGAAGAGTCCATAGCCGCCGATGGCGAGACGAAACAGCTCTGAATTTGCGGTCCGGCTGCAAGCCTGCGTTTTGCCGGCGGCATCCACCAGGACGAAGGACTCCACGTCGTCGATAATCGGCTTGAACTTCAGGCCGCGGGCGTGTGCATTCGCCGACAGCGTCCCCGCCATCGTGACGCAATCCACGCCGGTCTGCTTCTGGCGGATCGTCCACGCCGAGGCCTGCCCCGCCTGCTCTTTGTGGAGATAAGACAGCAGCTCCGGCCACTGGATACCTGCCTCGACTTCGATCCGGCCTTTCTCGCGGTCGAGCTTCAGAACCCGCGACATGCCGGTGAGATCCAGGTGCAGCGTCTCGCTGCCGAACTGCTGCCCCCCCATGGAATGCCGCCCACCGGCGACGCTCACCGCGCGGTTGTCTTTCGCGGCTGCGGCGAGAACTTCCGCGACCTGGTCCATATGGGTCGGCTTAACGACTTGATGCACGCGAGTGGCGTTGAGCTGCGATTGCACGTCGTTGAGCTCAATGCCAGGCTTTTCATCAGCCCCGTGCAAACGGGCCGTAACCGCTAGCGCCGCGGCAGCACCGACGGTGGACCTGAGAAACTGGCGACGTGTTTTCATAGGACGGTCTCCACATGGGTTGGGGTGGGACTAAATGGCTGCGGAGGCTGGATGGAATCAAGCAGCGCTTGCACGCTCGTTTCCAGCCGATCGGTGAGCAGGCTGGCGGCGTCTTTTTTGGGGGCTGCCCGATCAACCAGGATCGGCTCGCCGAAGGCGACAATAGCGCCCCGCGGGACGCGCGGCTTGGCCAGCGGAACTTTCAGAATGTCTTCTTCCAGTTTGTCGAGTGTGTCGGAGATCCGCGTCAGCGAAGGCTGCCCAGAGACCTGTCCAGAGACGTAGTCGCCGGGGTAGCAGAAGAGTTGCACGACGAAAAAGAGGTCGTCCAGGTCACGTCTCAGTTTCGTTACCTCCTCTGCGGGGACGTCGTCCTCGCCGAGGCGGCGGACCATATGCCCACGCACCCGTTTCACGCGCTGCGGCAGGTTGCCATCATGGGATAACTGATACCGCTCTTCAAGCCCGCACAATACGTGGTCGGCAAGCAACTCCAAGCGCTCCGGCAGTGGTCTGGCGGAAGTCGCGCCCGTATATTCCAGCTCCTTCAAGGCCAGCGCGCCGTCCGCGAGCCGGTAGATTCGGTCGACTAATGGCAAATCAGGCCGCGGTCGCCAGTGGAGGGCAGCTTCCAGCCGATCTAGAAGAGCTGCGAACTGCGGCTGGGGATCGGCGAGAGGATAGTACTTGAGTCCGCACGGCAAACAGACGATTGTCCGATCGGTCTTGCGCGCTGCGGAAAGCGCCATCGCGGCCGCACCTTCGTGAAAGGGAGTGACCCTATCGCCCAAATGGTACATCTCTCCTTCGGGGAAAACGACCAGGGGCTCGCGCCGGGCTTGCAGAATCTCGACTGCGATGCGGAATGCCTGTCGATCCGTGCCATCGCGGTCGACGGTAAATGCTCCATGTTTCTGCAGCACGTATTGCTTGAGCCAGGATGCCTGGCCGAAGACCTGCCAGGCGGTCATGAAGTAGGCGGCCGTACCGGCTTGATCCGCCGCCTCGTAAAGCAGATACGGATCGGAATAGGTACAGTGATTCGGCGTAATCAGCACGCCTTGTCCCGCCGCAACCGCGGTTTTCAGTCGCTCCAGGCCGCGTAACTCAACCTGATGGATCCGTTCGACTTGCCGCTGGGCGAGCTTTCTCAGCGGACGGCACAGCCGCACCCACAGCGGACTGAGCCGCGGCGCGAAGCTCTGCGGTCTTGGCTCAGGCGGAAGCAGGCGGTGCATGGTGCGTTTCCAAGGAATGGGCGTCGCCGGATTATAGCTTGTCTCCAGCAACTCACTGCTAGAGAATGTTCACTCGTTTCGACCTGCCTGGAACGTTCGACCAAATGCGGCGGAAGCGACCTTGAACTCCCATGCGTATGAAGAGCGAGTGATCCCGTTCACAGCGGGTGATGGCTTCGCGCTCAACCTGATCAATGTTCGCAACCCAGCCCGTTGCGACCTGGGGCCGGTTCTCTTGGTACATGGAGCAGGGGTGCGAGCCAACCTGTTCCGGGCACCGGTCAAGACGAACATTGTGGATGCCCTGATCGCAGAGGGGTATGACGTATGGCTGGAGAATTGGCGGGCGAGCATCGACCTGCCGCGCAACCCATGGACGCTCGATCAGGCCGCCGCTTTCGACCATCCGGCCGCCGTGCAAACCGTCTGCCAGGAAACAGGCCAGGCGCGCATCAAAGCGATCATTCATTGTCAAGGCTCGACTAGCTTCATGATGTCGGCAGTCGCGGGGCTGGTGCCGCAGGTAGAAACGATTGTCGCCAATGCCGTCTCGCTGCATCCGGTCGTCCCGGCGTGGTCGGCGGCAAAACTGCGTTTTGCCGTCCCGAGCGTGCGGTTGCTCACCCAGTACTTTGATTGCCAGTGGGGAAATCACACGCCGGACCTGACCGCGTGGTTCTTGACGTCCCTGGTGCGGCTGAGCCACCACGAGTGCAGCAACACCGTGTGCAAGTTAGTGAGTTTTACCTATGGCAGCGGGTTTCCCGCACTTTGGCTGCACGAAAACTTGAACGAGGCGACGCACGAATGGATTCGCCGCGAATTTGCCCATGTCCCGCTGTCGTTCTTTCGGCAAATGGCGCGGTGCGTGGCCCGCGGCCGGCTGGTGGCGTATGAGAAACTTCCCGGTCTGCCCGACGACTACACCGCCGGGCCCCCGCAGACCGACGCCCGCTTTGCCTTGTTCGCGGGGGACAAAAGCCGCTGCTTTCTTCCCGAGAGCCAGGTGCGGACTCATGCCCATTTGTCGCGGTTTCGCCAGGACTATCACACCCTGCATCGCCTGCCTGGCTACAGCCACTTGGATGTCTTCATCGGCAAGTCGGCGGACAAGGACGTGTTTCCCCTGATCCTGCACGAACTGGCACAGCCGACACGGTAGATCATGCGATACTTCCTGACAGGCGCGACAGGGTTTATCGGGGGGCGGCTGGCGCGGCAACTGCGAGCGGCGGGACACGAGGTGGTGGCGCTGGTCCGCGATCCTCCGCGCGCCGCGCGGCTATCCGAGCTCGGCGTGGAACTGGTTTCAGGCGACATCACCGACCGCGCCAGCTTGGCGCAGGGAATGCGCGGTGTGGACGGCGTCTTTCACTGCGCCGGTTGGTACAAGCTGGGCGCGAAGGATCCTCGGGAAGGCGTGCGAATCAATGTCGAGGGGACTCGCAATGTGCTGGAAACGATGCGCGACCTGCAGATACCCCGCGGCGTCTACACCAGCACTCTGGCAATCTTCTCAGACACCCACGGCCAGCTCGTGGATGAAAGTTACAAGTTCCAGGGCCGGCATCTCACCGTGTATGACGAAACCAAAGGGCGGGCGCATTACGAAGTGGCCGAACCCCTCATGCGCGACGGCTTGCCGTTGACGATCGTCTTGCCCGGAGTCGTCTACGGGCCCGGCGATGCCAGCCCCATCGGCGACATGTTTGCCCGCTATCAGCGGCGGAAACTGCCGGGTGTTCCGGCGAAAACGGCCTATTGCTGGGCACACGTCGAGGACACGGCCCGCGGCCATCTGCTCGCGATGGAGCGGGGGCGCAGCGGCGAGCAGTACATTATCGCGGGGGAACCGATGACACTTGCCAAAGTGCTGGCCCTGGCGGAGACAATCACGAGCATCCCGGCTCCGCGGCGCACCTTCTCACCCGGCCTATTGCGCCTGCTCGCCGCGCTATTTTCGGTCGCGGGCCGCGTTGTTCCGCTCCCGCTGGAGTATCAACCGGAAGTACTTCGCGCCTCGGCGGGAGTAACCTATCTCGGCGATAACGCCAAAGCTCGACGCGAACTGGGCTTCGCTCCGCGGACTCTGCGCACGGGATTGCCTGAGATTTTCACGACCGTGGCCGAATCCCCCAAACGGCTGATTTAGCGAGAGTGACGACTCGTATCGTTGTTTCGGCAAGCGATTGTCGATGTGGTCTCAGGCTCAACTTTTCGCCAGAAGCGGGCCTAACGCGACTCTCGCGCAACCTGGACCCCTATCTCCGTGACGACGAGAGTGTCGCCGTCCAAGTCCCCAGTGCCGCGAAAACGGAGCGTAGCCTGGGAGGAGAGTTTCTCGCCCGGTTTGCGGCGAATGACAACCAGGGCCGCGGTCTGACCGGCGGGAATGATGACCGGTTCCGCGCTCATTCCTCGGCAAGACTCGTCTTGGCAAAGTAGGATTTGCAACGGGCCGCTAAACAGCGAAGTCCGTTCGAGGTGCAGGCGGCAGTTGGCAGTGCCGTCCGCGGAGAAGGTTAGCTCGCGGTCAAGCGACTGTAGTCGAGTCACGGTGGGAAGCGTTCGGACCATGCACCGCATCTCGGAGACAATACAGGTCGAGTGCTGCTTCCCCCAGCGGTCCTGGAAGGTCGCGATCCCCTGAGCATAGATATTGGAATGAGCCTGCACGTTGATGTGCATCGTCTCCGGCAAATAGAGCGGCAGCCGGAGCTTGTTTTCCCCCGCGGGAATTGTCGTTTCCAAAACGTGAGCGCCGTCCAGGTCCTTGATCTGACGGTCGGCGATTTGCAACGTGATCGGGCCTTGGTAACCCTCGAAGCGTTCGACCTCCATCTGGTAAAGATGGATGGTCCCCCGATGGGCATATTGATAGGCTTCGCTGCAGAACAGGCGAAAGAGGGGCTTATGCTGAACGGTGATGTGAAAGAATTCCGTGGTCGACCTGCCGACCGAGACACCTTCCACGTCCTGGCCCAGGTGCGGCGCGGCCGCGGCGCGAATCACCGCCGTTCCTCCGATGTCGGCAATGCCGCTAATCTGCAGGAGCGCGTCGGCAGGAGGCGTCGTCGCGGCGTCAGAGAGGAGCACCAGCTTGCCGCTCGGAGCGCCGGCGGCAACTTCCAGCGGCTCGGCGCGGACGCCGGTGGGGAGGCCCTCCACAGAGACCTTCACCGGACCCGCGAATCCTCCTCGGCGGCGGACCAGCACTTCAACCTCGGTGCGCCCGCCCGGCAGGTGGTTCGCCCAGTCGCTCTTCATTGTCAATTCAAAATCTGGCTTGGCAATTTGTAGACTGGCTCGATAAAGAAACTCTGGACCCCCAGCTACTCCTTGCTGCACATCCCGGACGCGAAGCCAGTACTGGCCTTCGGCGGGAGGTGCCCAGGCTTCGATGGCCGGCAGACGCTCCGGGGTATCGACGGCGCTCGCCTTCACAAGCTCGTTGCCGGCGGCATCATGGATGCTGAGGATGGGGAGCGTGGGCAGTCCCGCGCCTGCGGACTGGCAGTGCGCAGTCACTGCCTCTCCGGCCTTCACCGTGAACGCGAACCAATCTTCGTCGGCGCTGGTGGCCAGGCGGCCGTTGATGGTCATCGGCAGCGATGCCTTGTTCGCCTCACCCGCTTTGTCGTTGGGTTCTTGCTCGATCAGTTCTGGATGCGCGCCAACCGCGAGCGGCAACGCGCCGCCCTGGCCAGGCGCGTTCCACCAGAAGTCCCCGGAGACTGTCGGCAAGGTGATCGTTTGCCGCAATGCCTTGAATCCGGCTTCGCCGGTCAGCGTCAGGAATTCAAAGTCTTGTGCCTGCCCTGCAGATCCTCCGCCGGGAAAAGCCAGCCGCGCGAAAGGCTCTTTGGAAAGCGTGATTCGGTACACGAAGTTCGGTCCCCCCGCCACGCTGAGATTGGCGACGGAAAAGAGAATCTTCCCGGTCGCAGGAGCTTTCAGGGCAATCACCGAGTCATTTCCGATGCGAACTTCCTGCCCTCGGAGCCGGCGGCCGGCCTCGTCCCGAAACTCGAGCACGGTTTCCAGGGGCGAGCCAATGCGAGCGGCTACGACCTGGGCCACGATCACTTCACCCTGGCTTGCGGAGATGGAGAAGTAGTCCATGTCCCGCTCGCCGTCGATCTGCCCATTCAGAGTCACAGGCAACGTCAACGGCTCGGCCCGCTCGGCTGTGGAGTTGGACTCCGTCTCGATGAATTCCGGCAGTTCCCCGACGATAAATGGTCGCCCCCCCGTGCCGCCACGAGCGCAGGAGAGCCACCACAATTGCGAGCCCAGCGGCGTATCCGCGGCGATTTCAACCTGCGCGTCCCATTCCTTGGGATAATTGATGTGCTGTTCTCCCGGCTTGCGACGCGGCGACGGATCGCTGCTAAGGGGACTTCGCACGCTGAGAACCTCCGAGGCTTTCAGACCTGTACCCTCCAGGCGAAGTCTCGTCAGCGGCGGCAGGCATTCCCCGCCGACTCGGACATTCACCACGGTCCCACGCCGTCCGCCCGCGGGAAAAATGTGGCTGCTTGTCGGATCGGTAGCGACCTGCTGAGCGGAAGCCAGCGCAGGAAGCAGAAGAACCGGAAGCAGCCATCCTGGGCGGAATGTCTTGACCATCAGCGTTACCATTTACAGCAGTTCATGCACGGGGCGGCCGCCGGCGGCCAGTTGGATCGGGCGGCCGACCGGCGTGTGCAGGATCGTTTGCGGATCAATGCCGAGCACGCTCAGTATCGTCGCGGCGAAGTCGGCTGGCGTGGTGGGACGGTTGGTGACGGAGGCGGCGTCTTTGTCGGTCGAGCCAATCACCTGGCCGGGCTTGATTCCTCCGCCGGCCATGACGACGGAAAACGCGCCCGGCCAATGGTCGCGGCCCGCCATCACATTGATTCTTGGGGAGCGGCCGAATTCGGTGGCGACGACAACCAGCGTCGAATCGAGCATGCCGCGGCGCTCCAGGTCGGCCAGCAGCGCCGCCAGCCCGCGATCCAGCGGCGGCACCAGCAGGTCGCGCAGGCTCATCGTATTCTGGCGGTGCGTATCCCAGTGGCCATTTTCGATGGACACAAAACGGCAGCCCGCCTCCACCAGGCGGCGGCCCATCAGGCAGCATTGGCCGAGGCTCGTCATGCCGTATTCTTCGCGGGTCTTCTCATCCTCCCGGCCAATGTCAAACGCCTGTTTCGCTTCTTGGGAGGTCATCAAGGAATAGGCCTTCTGCTGAAATACGTCGAGCGACTGCCCATCCTTGCTGGCCCGCTCCGCCTTGAGCTCAAAGTCCTTCAAGCGGCGGAGCGCTTCCTGGCGGCGGACGCTCCGTGCGCTGGTCACTCCCTCGGGCAGCACAATGTCCCGCACGGAAAAGTCGGGGGACGCGGGATCCGCTTCGATGACAAAGGGAGCGCAACTGGCCCCCAAAAAAGCCGGGCCGCCGCTGTTCAGGAAATTGGGGAGTGAAATATAAGGAGGAAGCGCCCCACCGCGGCCGAGCCGGGCCACCATCGACCCCAACGAGGGATGCACGTTGTTGTTGGCCACATTGCGATTGAACGCCGGGCCGGTGCCGGGATGCTGCCCCGTCATCATGACGTGGTAGCCTGCCGTGTGATCCGGATCGTTATGCGTCATCGAGCGGATGAGGGACAGCTTATCCGTCACTTTGGCGACATGAGGCAATAGCTCCGTCAGTTGCATCCCCGAAACGACCGTGTTGATCTGGCGAAAGTCCCCTCGGATTTCAGCGGGTGCGTCCGGCTTGGGATCCCACATATCCTGGTGTGCCATCCCCCCGATGATGAAAATAAAAATGCAATTCACGTCCTTGCGCGGCTTGTCCGCTCCCTGGGCCGCTTGCAACTGCATGAGCTGAGCCAGGCTGAGCCCAGCCAGTGAGCCGGCCCGCAGAAATCCCCGGCGGTCAATTCCATCGCAGTAGTTGCCAAGCATTTTGGTAGTCCTAATGATTGAACAAAAAGTCGCGCGAGTTCAAGAGCGTCCACAAAAAGTCCGCCGCCGCCTCGCTCCGTGGACCCGCGGCAAACAGCTCATCGGCGATTTTCCGCTCGTGGGGAGTGGGAAACCGCCCCATTGCCGCCAGGGATAGTTCGTCCGCCAGTTCCTGCGGTCCCAGTCCACGCTCCACCAGCTTGGCGACCCGCCCTGCTGGCGCTGCCAGCCGTGTTTCAATCTCCGGCGCGTTCATCAGGTGCAGAGCCTGGGCCATCGTCGGCTCGCTCGACCGGCCGCATTCGCAAGGACTGGTTCGCTCGGGGCGGCCAAAGATTTCCAGAAAATACGAGGGCAAGCGGTTGTCCCACAGTTGCACAGCGCGAGTGCCCGCGGGCTGGCCAGGAAACGCTTCGGCAACTCCGGTGACATCGGAAATCGCGTCCAGCATGACTTCCGCGGGAAGTCGCTTCGCCAGGTAATGCGAGAAGTTCTGTTCATCGTCTTGGTTGCTGTCGCTGGTGACCGCGGAAAGCTGATAGACATGCGAATTCAGAATTTCCCGCATGACCGCCTTGAGATTGAAGTTCTCCTGAACGAGCCGGCCCGTCAAGTAGTCGAGCAGCGGCTCATTGGTAGGCGGATTAGTCGAACGTAGGTCATCCTCGGATTCAACCAGGCCTCGACCCAGAAAGTGCTTCCAGAGACGATTCACCGCCAAACGGGCAAACCAGGGATTCTTGGGTGAGGTCATCCAATCGGCAAGCACCCTGCGCGGGTCGCCACTGACCGCGGTCAGGGCTGGCCCGTCCAGCACGCGGGTGGGCACAAGTTTGTTGGAAAACGGAATGCGTGTCTCCCGCAGTCCCGCATGATAGACGAGCACCTGATTGGTTCCAAGTGGCTTGCGTTCCAGGCCGGTAAAGAACCCGGTCATGCCATAGAAGTCATCCTGGGACCACTTTTCAAAGGGATGATGGTGGCACTGGGCACATTCCAGCCGCACTCCCAGGAATGCTTGCGACAGCACGCGCGTCAGCCCTTCCGGATTGTCCATGCTGCGATACAAGTTGGCGGGCCCGTTTTTCGCGGAGTTTCCCGTCGCGGTGATTAAGTCGCGAGCCCAGGCGTCATACGGGCGGTTCGTGGCGAATTGGTCGTGCAGCCAGCGGTGGAATTCATAAGCGCCGCGATTGCCAAGTTTCTGACGGTCGACGAGCAGGATGTCTCCCCATTTCATCGCCCACAGGTCGGCATACTCGTCGCGCACCAGCACACTCTCGATCCAGCGGCTTCGCTTGTCGGAACCGGCGTCCGCCAGGAATTCCTTCGCTTCCTGGGGCGTTGGCAAGCGACCGATCGTATCGAGAAACATCCGCCGCAAGAAAGTGGCGTCATCCGCAGGCCCCGACGGAAGAATTCCCAGCAGTTTCAGTCGATCCCAGACGAACTGGTCGATGGGCGAACGGACGGGCATTACCGGAAAAGGCGGAGCATCAGGGCGCGGCACCAGCACCTTCACGGCGGCGACTTGCCCCATGTAGTTGACCGTGATCGCAGACTGGCCAGGAAATGTTCCCGTGCGAACCACTCCGCTGGCGTCCACCTCGGCAACATGCGAAGCATTCGAGCCATAACCCGCGGCTGCCGTGACGTCTCGCTCCTGGCCGTCGGAATAAACTGCCGTCGCCAGAATCTGCTGCTGAGCTTGGATGCCGAGCACTCGCTCCGCTGGGCTCACTCGCAGGCCGACTAGCGACGGCGCACTGGGCTCCCCCCAAGGCATGCCTTGGCGAATCCACTGCAACAGCAACTCGTGGTCCGGGGACTCCGCGGCTAGCCGCATGCCTCCCCCGTGTGGCACCAGGGCCGACGGCTTGGCGAGCAGCAGACTTTGCTTAGGGCTGGAGGGGACAACGCGCCGTCCTCGCCCTTCTTTGGTCAGCGCATCGTAATCGGCCGCTGGATCAAAGCCAAAAACCGAGAGTTTGAAGCCATTCTGTCCGGCAGCCCGACCATGGCAACCGCCACTGTTACAGCCGAGCTTGGAAAAGACCGGAATGATATCGTTGATGAAATGTACTTTCGGGTAACTGGCGAATCCCGCTACCCGCACGGGCACTTCCAGCGAATGTCCCGCGACTTGAACGCGAATCTGCGTGGTCCCCTCCTGGAGTCCCGTCACGACCGCGCCCTCCATCCGAAGTACAGCGTCATCTGCCACTTCAATCGTCGCCAGGTGGGTTACGTCACGGCTTCGCCCTTCTGCCAATTGAGCCGTTATGAGCAACTGCTGGCGGCGGTTTTCCCCGCGCAGTAAGACTTCTTTGGGCTCGACGGAGATCGACAGAACCCGTTCCCCAGGTTCCTTTGCGGGCGGCAGAGGCTCCGCAGCTCGCAGAATCTCTCCCCCGATGATTCCGGCCAGCGAGGCCAAGAACAGCCTTGTGCCGGCACCCACGGGGGTTCGAACTTTTCGGCGACACTCCACGCAAGAATCTCCCCGCGAATTTCGCGGCAAAAATCGGGCGAATGAACGCATGAATGATTGCTGATGTGACCTCAGCGTACTTCGCTGAAGCGGGCACTGTCAATTGCGAAGGGCGAAACCAACAATGGCGAAAGACGATATCCATGCGGAAACCCTAGGCTCGGACGATTACTCGCACTACGCCAAGGGAGCGCTATCGCGCGTTCCCTGATGCGAATTGCCGAGAGAGAAACCTGGCACGATCTTTTTGGAACGAGCCGGCAGTATCCAGAGGTGCGGGCATATCAACCGCGGCAGCCACCGCTGGCGTGGGGCAAGACCTGAAATCTTGCTGGGCGCGGCGACTTCAGCGAGCCCTTAGTTGTCCTCTGCCGCGACTGCTTCAATGACGACAGTCGGAAACAGTGACTTTTGATAAGCCGCCGTTCTAGTCTCGGATGCCGCGGAAATGGTGCTGGGATCGTCTGTTTGGAAGCTTTGAAGCTGGACTCTTCCTGAGCTGGGCGGAGCAGCTTGGGATTTGGTGTTTAGGACACGATGTGCCGTGGCTGGCTTTTGGACGGACGGCGAGTCGGCATCTGGACTGTTTGGGTCTATCGCCTGCTCTCCTGAACTGAGCGATTCTGGAGGCTGCGTTTGAGAACCGCTTTCGTCGCGCATGGGTTGCGGCGCAGGGTTAGCCGGCACAGGTAGCGACTCCTTGGACGTGCTGGGCGCGGTTGCCGAATTTGGCTCTTCGCGGAGGTCGGTCGCTGCGGCGGACCAGGTGGAGGGAGGGCAGGACTCACATTCTTCGGGCCAAGGGTGCCAGCAAGTACTTTGATACCCATAGCAGGCAGGTGGTGCCACTGGGTAGACCTGACAGTGGGAGCTACCGCACGCTTCGGGAGGGCAGCTCGCACAGGGGTCCAAGCAGCAGCAACCTGCCAACTGGCCAATGCCAAGGCACACCATGAGCAAACCGCTCCAATAATCCCGTTTGTCGTTCACTGTTTCCCCTGTCACTTGGACGCCACCTGGCAATTGTCGCGAGGTGCCGTTCGAATTGTTCATGGTCACGGGTTTCGGGTTACGGATTAACGATTACGGTGTTACCGCTATTACCACCCCCAAAAAATCCCTGCAGGCCACCACCTTGGAGTACACGTCCCGATAGGCGGCTGGCGGTGTTAGCCGAAAGCGTGGCGAACCCCATCGCGCGCTCCAAGGGAGCAAGGTTTTTGGCGAGGTTGGTATCAAAGGCAACCCGGTGATCCTCGGCAACAAAAACCCGGTCGCCGGGAAGGATCTGATAATTGGTGCCCGTTGCGCCCAGCGCGCTGACCCCCCGCCAATCGACCGGAAGAATCACTAGCTGCTCCGAATGCAGCACGGGGCGAGCGATCCAAATTCTCTTCGAGGAAACCTCGGTCGTTCCGTTGATATTGGCAATCGCGTCCAGCACCGTGTCGTTGCCGGTAATCGGAAACCGGGTTACTCCATCCCCTGTGCCGGCCCCTTCCGTGATGACGTAATAGACCTTGCTGTTGTAGGCAAAGACGTCGACTGCCACGCTCGGATCCTCAAGCTCCTTGGAGAGGTGGTCCTCGATCACTGCTTTCGTCTGCGCAAGCGTTAAGCCAACTACCTGGACGCTGCCATAGCTACCCAGGGTAATCGTGCCGTCTGGACCGACCAGATGCTGGCCGGCGATTTGCTGCTTGCCTGCCATTTCCACAAGGGAGACGGTAACAACCGGTTCCTTGATGTGAGCATCCAGCGCCGTGAGGATCGCAGTCTGCGCCCCTTCCGTCGTCATATTGGTGACCTTCACGGTACCGTAGGGTGCGCCCAAATTGACCATTCCACCAGGCTGAATGGGAAAAGCACCCGAAATCGGCGAGTCGGGAAGCGTACCGGCGACGTTAATCGCGATCAAATCTCCGGTCCGAAGTAGGTACGGGCTCTTTGGAACAATATGAATCGCCTCGACCACCAGAATATCGGGAGGTTCGACGGTGTAGGGCGGTAGGACGACTTTGGAAAGCTCCTTGGGTACATCCGGCGGCAATAGAGGAACGTTGTTCAGCAACGGCCGAGAACAGCCCGCAAGCATCGCGGCAGCGAAAAAGACGCACAAAATCGAACTTTGCCGAATCATGCTGAATCCTTCGAGGGGTAGGCAAGCAATCCCCATCTGGGGGGCACGGAAGTAGCGGCGCGCATCTGCTTCGCTGGACTGCTGTCAATTCCTTTCTATCGGATGTTCCGAGTCTAACGATTAGTCCGGTTATTCCTATTCTGCCGATATTGCGGCCCTCGACTCCAGCCCCTCTCCCGGCATGTAAGAGCAGGCCCAAAGCGTGGGTGGCGATTGGGTTTACAACGCTCCACTGCCGCGACACCCCCCCTAAATGATGGCTGCTTTGCCCACTAAATAAGTAAGGTAGCTTACCGATGTGACTAAAATAATGTCGTAACCCTTTGGGGTTGTGAGTACATATTTGGCTGACGGACGCTTAGAAGCGTAACCTACGATAGAGCGAGTCCGCAATTGTCCCTGGCTGAGGCGAGAACGCTACCCGGGAACGAACATTACTCGGACATCGGGGATGGGAATCAAAGATGCCAGACGCAGTCCATGACTCGGGTGCCGACTTGGCACTGGGAGATCTTCACTTGGCAGATGCTAACGGCTACCCTTCGCTGGATTTGGGCCAAACCGTTGTTGTTTCCAGCGGCGTATTGCAGGGTGCCACCGGAACGGTGGTGAAACGATCTAGCCGAGACAATTACCTTGTATCCCTTGGGGAACAGAAGAGTCAGTTCTGGGCCAAACTGCCCGCCCATCTCTTGCGCGCGATCTGACTTTCTAAGTAGGATTGACTCGCGGCGGCGCGTCCTCGGATGACCTCATCTGAAAATCCGATCCTCGGAAGCCACCGCAACCTGGGACTCTTGACATGGCCGGCGAGGGAAACATCCGGTCTGACCGCATTGCCCAAGAGTCAAGACGGGTTTCCCTTCAATTGCCGCGGATACTCTCAGCTTAAGCAGTTTTGCAGCATGGCGCGAGCGCATGTCCAGCCGGCATTCATCGAGAACAGAAGCTAGCAAGGCTTGCAGCTGACAAGCGAAATCCGGTGGTCACACCCGGGCAGGTCGCTGGATTCGAGCGTTCCCGACCAACTCGATTCGGCAATTAGGAATTCAAAGTCTCCGCTGGGCTCGCTAACCAAGATTCTCAGAACGGAGCCCAGATCCGGATCGTTTGCGTGGTAGCTCCCCTGACCCGTGATGGAGCGCAAACTCCCCTGCACGTCAAGTTCGACCTCAATCGTCGCGCCATGAAGCTGTTGCAGCCGTCCATTTGGCATAGCGAACCATCTCTTGAATTCAAAAGTCCCCTTGTGGCGGGAAACCATGTCAGCGCCGCCAAGGTTTTTGCCTGCTTCTGGGTAATCAGTAGATACCATTGGGGCGTATTTTGAAATAGCCATTTCGGGTGATTGACGGCGCCGCATTTCCAAAAAAGTTTACGACGTATCGTTCGAAACGGGCTCTCGACCAAACCGATCCTTGAAGACTTTCAGCAGCCCGCCGGGCAGTTGACTCACCGGTCCGGACGCTATCAAGCTTGGGCATGCAAGCGAGTGATCTCGGGCTGCAGAGCGTTACTCGATCGAAGGGCTCATTCCCCACGATCGGAACATCCGATACAACTGGAAGATTCACACAAGCATTACGCGAGCTTTATCTTGTATATGCCTCTGCGCCCATTGGACTTACGTTAAAATTTTCAAGAAACCGTGAGAAGGGGTGCCAGTAAATGTCTACAAAGACAATTGGAATTTGTTCCGTCCTTGTGCCTCTCCTGATGCTAGTGAGTTCGATCAGTGTCGCCCAAACGCCGCTCCGGCGGTATCAGCCTCCCGCAGGGCCGACTATTACCCCCTATCTGAACTATTATCGTGCGGACTTAAGCACCTTACCGAGTCCCTACGAGTCTTTCGTTGTCCCCCAACAGCGATTGCAAAGGAACCTCTACGAGCTTGGTCGGAATCAGCAAGCGGATTTTCGCAAAGTTGAAAGTGAGATCAAGCAAGTCCGCGCCTCGACGGCAGCCGCTACCGGGGTTGGCGCCAGTTTTTTGAATTACTCGCATTATTATCAATCTCCGCAAGGCGCACGTCGCCAGCGTTAGCAGCGTGGTCTGTGAAAAGATTCCCCGACGTGCCGCCAAACAACTTGGACGGCGGAGCGAGGTGGATTTGCCGTTCCCGATTGGTGCCGAATTGCGGTAGACTAGTCACCTTGCTGGTCTACAAGCGGCTGGGTTTCGAAGGAGGGTTCCGAACGAGGGTTCTGAGGGAGGCTGGGGAAGTCGCTAACGATTTGGCTTTGCTTTCATTCCTGCAGGATGCCACACTGCATCCCGCAGGGATTGCGCAGGCCGAAAAGAGCGAGTCCCTGAAGCAGGGCTTTCAGGGAATTGCTTGGGATTGACCCACCATTCTGGCAGATGAACTCCGCGTTGCCGAATGCGAGCTATAATTGTGATGGTCCCAATTAGAAATCGTCCTGAGAAGTCGAGGCGGCTGCGGTCGATTCGACCAGTCATGGCTCATGAAATTGCCAAACTGCTGCTAGAACACGCGGACACTTTTCTGGAGCGAACCGAGGCAGTCAAGTCGGCCCTGGCGATGGGAATGCCACTGAGCGATATCGAAGAATATCTCGACTGGGTGGATCTCATTCGCTCACAGTCTGCTCCCTCTCAGCAACCCAAGGCCGCGCCCCCCAAGCCTCCCCAGTCCGGCGAAAGCAAGTAACTGCAAGGTTGCGGCAAACCTGGTTTGCCGTAACGCAAAGGTTCAGGCATCGTGCCGGAGATCAGGCCTTGATCAGGGAGCGAAGGCGATACCAGGCAAGGCCCAGCCACTCGTGCGCCGCATAATTCACGTCCTCCATTCCCCCGAGCGACGGCAGAAAACTTTTGCTGGACAACTCCAGCTGTCGCGAGCGAAAATTGCAGGGTGCGGGAATGACGGTGATACCTTGCGATTGAAAACAGTACACCGCGCGAGGCATGTGGGCGGCATCCGTGACGAGGAATGCCCGAGAGTCTTGCCGGTTATTCAGCAGAGGCATCGAGAACGACGCATTTTCAAGGGTGGTCGTGGATTTCTCTTCGAGGACCACGTCGCCCGGCTGGACTCCCAGTTCGATGACGAAGCCGCGCATCGCTTCCGCGAGCGTCGAACCGGGCTGCGAGTGATCCACCTTTCCACCGGCAAGCAGGAGTCGGCACTGACCGGCCAGCTTGTAGAGTTGGACGGCATGATAGCACCGGTACAGGGTATCAGGGCCGACCCTTACCTGGGCGTCGACTTCACTGTCACGCTGCAGACTTCCGCTTAAAACTACAATCGTGTCGTGTGGCTGGGGTGCCACAGCCGCGGACATGTAACCCCCCTCAAGACTTCGCATGGCCAGAAACCCGGCCAGCCGCGTCGATAAGCCGTATAGCAGACCCAGCAAGACGCAGGCGAGGAGCAGGGCACCGCGGCGTGTGTTTTTGTGCCGCCAGTACCAGCCAGCCGCCCCCACCAGTCCGAGAATTAGCAACGTATAAGGTTGCAGGATCTGGGCGACCACGTAGTACATCAAGGGCCACTTTTCTTGCTTCGGCTGTGCTTAACCACTGTGAATCGATTGCACTTGCAGCAGTACGCCATTCCCGTAACGCCACCGATGTCGCTGCGCTGACTAGGCGTCGACAGATTCTTCGTGGATCCGCGGCGACGACGGTGCATGGCGCGCCGCTACAAATCTTAGAGCGGCTCGACCTGAAAATCCTGAATCAGGATCGAAGCTCCCTGTTGCAGGAATCGTACGCCCACGAGAAGTCGGTCCTCACCACGCCGAGACATGATCACGCCTTCCAGACCCATCAGGGCACCGCTTTTCACGCGGACTCTACGGCCGACGGCCAATCGCGACTCCAACGTAAGCGGGGCGCCAGCCTTAATCAGTTCCCGGACATTCTGGAGATCCTTGGCAATTTCCTGGCCGGGAGGAGCCGGCAGCAACTGGACAATACGTTCCGTCGTCAAGGCAAGGACGCGTTCATGTTCATTGGCAAACAAGAACATGTAGCTGCCGAATAGAGGAATCTGGGAGGTGAATTTTCGGCCACGAATCAGGCTCGTCTTGGGAATCAGAGGCAAGTAAAAGGGAACCTCCATCCCAAGAAGTTGCCTTGCAAGGGACTTCTCCTGCCGGGACTTGGTATAAATTGCCCACCAGCGGCGTTCGGAACCTTCGTCGACGTAATCGTCGAGAAGATTTTCGGGGAACAGGCTCGGTTCAGCGGCAAGAATTGGCATATGCAGCTTCTCGATGCGGGCGGACTGGCGAAGGACTTCCAGAAACCTACGATTGGGTCGAGCAGTAGCGTCTTATTTGCTCAAGCACAGAACCTGCGGTTTTAGGAGGTTTAAGTAGCCTTTATGGGGGAATCCAAGCGACCTGATTGGAGCTACTCTAACCTCTATCAAACCCGCTTTCAAGCTCCCAGTTCTTTAATTTATGTCAGGATTTCGGAATCTGCGGCCCCACTTCAGAATTCGGCGGAGCCCCCTCCAAAGGCGTGTCCTAATGGGGCAGTTTCTACCCTTGTCCCGCCGTACGCTTCCTAAGCGGCGGTGAGTTTTTCGATTTTGCGGGCCGATTTCCAGGGGACGCCCTCTCCCGGCCCTTCCCCACTTTCGCTTCTTGGGGGGTCGCCTCGTGAAAACGCCGCGGCACGACTCTTACCCATCCCTATGTCCGTGACGGCCACGCTGGGACAGGCAATATGTCTTCCAGGCAGTCTGCTGCTGCAAGAGGCAGGCTCAGGGTCAACGGACCCAACACAATTCACACGGGAAGGTCGATCGCCAATCGCCTTCCGCGGCGCGAAGGGGCACTACACAACTGCCAGCCAATCGCTCTTACAGCTCTTGCAGGCTGCTCGTGGAGTCCGTCGGGCGAACATGCCGCCTGAATTCGCGGACGAGGCTGAGGGTCTCTTCCAACAGGGCGAGTTCAGGAGCGAGGTCCAGGTTGAGGCCGAAGCCCGTGTGCCCGAGCCAGGTCTTTGCGCACCTGATCGTCGGTATCAATCACCAATCGCGTCGGTCCAGTCAAGATAATCCTCAATTTCGTGGAGGGGCATGCCGAGCGCTAGAGCCGATTTGACCGCCTCCGCGCGTTCCAAGAAAGTTCCGCGATGTTCAAGCAGCAATTTGGCAATTTCATGTCCAGCGGGTATCCGTGACTTTGACTCCCACGACGTGGTTTTGAATTGCCCTGACGAGTGCGAACGCTCGCGGCTCCGAGAACCGAAAGCAGCTCGATCAGATTTGTCCCTACGCACTGTTTTGGCGTTCATACGGTCACGCTTGTCCGAAGGGAGGCTGGAGAACGTTATTCTCGATTCTTGGCGGAACTGATGATCGCTCAACCTGCAATTCTGGACGATCAGCAGCCAAGTTGGCCGCTCCGAGTACAGTTTTTCGGAACCCCAGCCAACTTGCTCACGATCGACGCTATTAAGCAGTTTGTGCGCCAGACTTCTTGGTTGCAATTATCGGCAGTTTACGAGGGCAAGGAAGCCTAAGTTAGCCGGGGCGTTTTGCTCGAATACACCAACGCTTATGGCTCAAGACTTGCTGTGGAGGCGGTGGGATCCTGTAGAGATTCATTGACCATCCCCTAGAAGTAGTATTCGCAATACGCTTGTCATATGTCTGGACCTACCCACAAACTGCGGAAGCCTCGCGACGTAACCTCTAGCCATCGCGTGGGTTTAGACCTTGAGCAGACGAGCCGAAAGCTCCCCACTTCTCTCCAACATTTGCACGGCCATGCGGTCGAGGTGTTGGTAGACGTAGGAGATACAGTCCGCTCAGTCAGGGGGGAATGCCTTTTTGATAGCGGCGATCCCGATTTGGGACGAGTACTTCGGGTGCTTGTCGCCGATGCGGCGGGAGATTTTGAGTTACTGATTCCCGAAATAAGTTGGGACGGGGCTTCCCAACCTGGTTCGCTCCCCGACTGCAGATTCAGAATATCATTGGCCAATTCAGTCCCTAGCATCTGCTAATCCTAGGCTTCGGTCTGTTGGCCAAGGGACTTCCTCTTGGCGAGAACTGACCGCTGGTTTTTGCCGCTGACCGGTCCCGAAGAAGGAATGGTCAAGGATGCTACGCACCTTCTGGCCGGCCCCAGTGGTCGCGGTATTCGCGGCGAACGAGGCGGTTGGCTTCTTCGTCGCCGACGACTTGCTCTTGGGCGGGGTCGAAGCTCAAGGAGCGGCCCAGACGGGTGGCGATGTTGCCGAGGTGGCAGAGGGACGACGAGAGGTGGCCGGTGAGAGCGTCGGCATTGAGCTTGGCTCCGCTGCGAATGGCGGCCAGCAGGTTGGCGACGTGGGCTTTGTCGTCCTGGGCCTGCGGGGTGACTTCGACCGGCTTGGGTTTGTTCTGGGGGTCGAGCACCTGGATTCTGCCGCGGCGGCTGAGGAACATCTGGCCGCCAGGGCCGTGGAACTCCGCTCCGCTGTCCACGTTGTGCGGATAGACCGTGTCCCACAACCGCTGCTCGTAAATGAGCATCCTGCGGCTGCCCGGTTTGCCGTCGCCGGGATATTCGAAGGTGACTTGCTGGGTGTCGGGGAATTCCTGGTCGTCGTCTTGAAAGTACTTACCACCCACGGCGACGATTTTGGAGGGGTGCGTCTCCACGCCGAGCCCCCAGCGGGTGTAGTCGATGTCGTGCACGCCGTCGTTCCCCATGTCGCCCGTGCCAAAGTGATACCACCAGGTCCAGCGCTGGTGGACGCGGTTGGTGCGATAGGGAATCTTGGTCGCCGGCCCGACCCAGGCGTCATAATCAAAGCCGGCGGGGGGCGAGGTATCCTGCCCCCGGCCAATGCTGCCGCGGCGCTGGATGTTCCAGCACTTGGCGACCAGCACGGGACCGATGATCCCCTCACGGAGCAGCTTCACGGCGTCGATCATCATCTGCGTACTGCGGCTCTGCGTGCCGTGCTGGACATGGACTTTGTTACGGGCGGCGGCTTCGACCAAGAGGCGGCTTTCGCGGATGTTGTGCGAGATGGGCTTTTCCACATAGACATGCTTGCCCGCTTTGCACGCCAGGATGGAGGCGGGGGAGTGCCAATGGTCGGGAGTGGTGACAATGACGGCGTTCAGCGACTTGTCGTCCAGCATCTTCCGCATGTCGGCGATGACCCCTTTGGCGGGCACGTTGAACTTTTTGGCCGCGATTGCCAGTCGGCCTTCATCGGGATCGCAGACATAGGCAATCTCCACGTTGGGGCTGTTTTGAAACAGTTCCGCATCATGGAGCCCGCGTCCGCCGCAACCAATCAGGCCGACGCGGATTTGGTCGCTTGGCGCGCCGGCGAACGAGGGCGAAACCCCAAGCGAAGAGAAGGCAGTCGCGGAAGCGAGCGAAGTGGAAGCGACTTGCAGAAAAGTGCGGCGATTGGTGGAGCGGGACATAATTAGACTCCTGAAGCAATTCGGCCCAAGGCAAAGATTCAGCACGCGTCGTTGCGCTGATTATTAGCACCTTGTCTCGAACCAATTGCAACCGGGCGTCACCCTACTCATACGCCTCGTTCCCGAACATCGCACTATCATCAATCACCTGCTCGGCGGCCCGGCCCAGCTCGTCCAGGCTGCGGCGCTGTCCGACGGTGTGCCAGGGGCTGACTTCCTTCAGCTCGGGCATCACGTCGCAGAGCTGCTGCACAAGGTTTTCGGCCATGCGCTGGGCGGCGGGGGTTTCCGCGGTCTCCAGCAGGGAGGCAGCGGTCTTCATCACGCGAACCATCTTGGCCCGCTCGGCGACAGGGCGGGAGAGCGGCTCCCCCGACTCTTCCAGCAGCTCAGCAGCGGGAACTTCCAAGGCTTGCTGCCAGCGGTAGAGGTCCGAAAGGCGGAGGTCAGTGCTGGCTTGTTCCTGGGCGCGAATGGCGCGGACGTCCGTGCCTAGTTGGCGGGCCGCGGTGCGAAGGGACATCCCCTGCTGGATGCGAACTGCCTGGATGCGGTGCAGCGGGCGGCCGGCTGGGGTGCTGAGCGGCAGCGGCAGCGAGATTGGGGTATCATGAAAAGTGAAAACGTCGGCACTTGCCATTCGCGGTTCCTGGCCGGAGAGGCCACTATCGAAGGTGGGGTCACACGCCTCGTGCAAATCATTCAGCCGCATCGTAAGCAGCCTTACTCGTGTCCCGCCGCGGTTCAGTTGCTAGGGGACGCGCATACCTCAGTCCGGGGAATTGGACGCGGGTGCCGGGCGTTTAGTTCCGGCGGCGTCAAGCAAATTGTTCAAAGCAGGGGAATTATCATGCGAATGATGACGCCTGAGCGGCAAAGGAAGGCCCGGCTTGGACTTACCGCTGTCGCTTTCGCGGGACTGCTGGCCGTGGTCACTTCCCGGGCGGCCCTCGCGAGCGATGACGAGTCTCCGCTAACGGCAAAACAGTCTGCCGGCTCGGTGACCATTTTCGCCGGCAAGCAGCCGGTGGCGAGCTATGTCTTTGCGGACGACAAAATTGCCCGGCCGTTTTACGCCCATGTACTCACGACCGATGGAATCGCCGTCACGCGCAACTATCCGCCGAAGGCCGGAGAGCCCGCGGACCATGCGGACATGCACCCCGGCATCTGGCTAGCCTTCGGGAACCTTTCCGGGCACGACTTCTGGCGGAACAAAGGACGCGTGAAGCATGGGGAATTCCTGGTCGAGCCGAAGGCCGAGGAAAATCGAATCTCCTTTACCGTTCGCAATGAGTACGTGGTCCCGATGAATGACGGCGAGAAAAAGATCGCCAGCGAGACCTGCCGGCATACCTGGCGACTGCACGATGGCAATCTGCTGCTCACCCTCGATTCTGAATTCGCGTCCGCGGATCCCGCCCAGCCGCTGGCCTTTGGGGATCAGGAGGAAATGGGATTGGGAGTGCGGGTAGCGACGCCGTTGCGGGTGAAGGACGCGGGGGGAGAAATTCGCGCGAGCAATGGCCAGCGGAATGAAAAGGAAGCCTGGGGGAAACAGGCCCAGTGGTGCGACTACCGCGGCGCTATTGGCGGCCGCAAGGTTGGCATCACGCTCATGCCCCATCCCGATAACTTCCGCGAAAGCTGGTTCCACGTCCGCGACTATGGACTGATGGTCGCCAATCCGTTCGGTCAGAATGCCTTCACCGGCAAGGACAAGAGCCGCGTTGAAGTGAAGCCCGGCGAGAAGCTGCGGCTGCGGTTTGGAGTTTGGATTCACTCCGGGAAGGCGAGGAGTGACGAGGAGCTGGAGAACTCGTACAAGACTTACGTCAAGAACGCCGGCAAGTAGCGCCGTTCATGGCCCTACTTTTGCCGGTTGGTCCATTCTTTCAGTTGCTTGCGGGCCTGGCGGAGAGTGAGCATCGTCGCGGGGATGAGCATCGCCAGGTCTTCGTCCCTCCGCCTTTCATGAATCGGACGTAAGACGTTCTCGACCTCTTCCTCCAAAGCCACCAGCCAGGCCGGTACATCGAGCCCAACCCCCGTCGGCTCGCGCGTGAGCAGCTCCGTTTCTTCTTCCAGCAGCTCGAACTTGGGAATCTTGCCGCCGCATCGGATTTGAGCGACGGCCGGCTCGACGAGGGCGCGGATGCGGTCGATGGAGAGCGGCCGCACGAACCGCTCCGCCAGGCGGTCGGCGACGGTTGGCATTCGCATGGCGTACTTCTTTTGCAAATCGGCCAGCTTCGCCAGGTACTGGTCGGCTTCGTCGTGAATCCGCTCGGAGAGCGCCTTCCGCCACACGCGGGCCGCTGCTTTCCGTCCGCGACGGACCAGAGTCTCATGGGCCAGCACCACCGGTTTGAGGTTCCAGCAGACCCGGTCGTACTTCGTCCGCAGCCGCAGGAAATCCAGCAAAGTGTAAAGTAGCTCGCCGCGATCCGATTGCGTGGTGGTGCTGTTGTAGTCCCGATACTCGCCGTAGTTTTCCACGACTGCTTCCAGCACCAGGGCGAGCTGCTCGGCGGCTTCGTCGCGGGTGAGCTCGGTCTCTAGGTCGGCGATGAGCTTCTCGGGAACGTCGTCGTGCGGGTCTTCTTGCAGCGATTGCAGCCAGGCACCGGTCCCCTGATGCAAGATTGCTCGGATGTTGCCGAGGTTGAGGAAACGCTGGGTGAACAGTTCTTCGCCGTAGCGCTCCACGAACTCCACCATCCGCTTCCAAGCGCCCTTTTCATGCACCCGCTCCAGGATGGAGAGCCGCAACGTGCGGCTGTGGGCGAGCCAACTGGAGAGCATCGATTCGGTCAGTTGCTCCAGGCAGGCGACGAGGGGCTCGGCGGCTTGGTCTTCGGTGGAGTCCTCGTCGGTGGGCCAGGTCATGGCGGACGCAACCAGGCTTTCGACGATGCCCTTGTAGCCGATCTTGAACAGCTCGTCGTACTCTGTCACCGCGCCGGCACCGACAGGATGGTCCTTCTCCATCTGCCGAGCAACTTCCAGCAGCTCGCAAGTTTCCACCCACAACCCCAGTCGCGGAAGCCAGGAGAGCAAATCCTGGATGCCATGCTGGCGGGTACGGACGGCGACGATTTCCGCCGGGGCACCACCTTTGGCGAGCGGCACATACAAAAGCGGCTGCTCGGAGAGGGCCTTCCAAAGTTCGTCGCAAGCGGATCGCACCTTTTTGGGTTCCGCTTGGAGGAGCGCGGCAAAAACTTCGATAAAACGCCGCTGTTCTTCGTCGCTGCCGGGTGTTTCCTCGCGGGTCTTGCCGCGGAGCACCATCACCGCGGCGGACAGCAGCCGACCGGCATCCGTGGTTTCCACGCTGGTGCTGACAATCCGCTCGAGCAGCGACTCCTTGGTCATCCGCCGGCGGTCGTATTCTATGAGTGAGTCGTGGTCCGGCAGTGGAGCCGGAATGCGATAGTCGCGGACCGACGCCAAGAGCTCATCGAGCGCCGTGCGGTTGGTCTCGGCCTGCTCAATCCAGCGTTCGAGCGCCGCGAGGCGAGCCCCTCGCGTCGCGGGGATTTCATCCCGCGCCACGGCATCCAGAATCGGGCTTACCGCCGACAGCCGCCACAGCCGCGCGACCGTGGCCAGGAACGAGAGTCGGTCGGCGACCCGCTTGGATTCACTCAGCAGCTCGTCATGCGTGGCGTCCTCATCCTCCCAGACGGCCCCCTGGTTGCCATCGTCGGTGCTGTCCCGGTAGACAACTTCCTCATAGGCGGAATCGTAAAGCCCTTCATTCTCCTCCTCATCAATTTCGAGGGCAGTGCCGCGGCCGTTGCCATTCCTGCCGCTGCCAAGCTGAAACTGAGGGGCTTGCCAGAAGACGTCGGCATTGGCCTCAAGGTAGTCCACGAATTTGCGGGCCGAGTCCCAAGCCTTGAGCGCCTTCTCGGGCAATGCGGCGTCTTCGACATTCAGCGAAGTCACCTCGCCGTACCACCGTTCCACCAGGTCGTGAAAGGAACTATCCGAGCGCTCCAGGCCAATCGACTCCGCCTGGGAGAGCCAATGCATGAGCAGCGCCATGGAGGCGACGTAGTCCTTCCGGTCCAGCAGCGAATCGATGACCAGGGCATAGGCCTTGGGCGAATCGAACATCTCGGCATGGGGCGCCCAGAACGCGACATCCCCGGTCGCCGCGCCCCCTTTGTGCCAGACGTTGAGGGCCTGGGCCACTCCCTCGGCCGCCCGATAGACGACGAACGGGTCGACCGCCTCCACGCTGGAAACCTCGTGGGCGGCATACTTTTGCCACCAAGTTGCCGTTTCCTTGAATTGCCGCGAGACCTTTTTGCACAGCTCCTTGTTATCCACCGCGGCGGCTTCGCTCCAGATGCGGGAATAGAACGCCAGGATGCGGTCCATGAGCGAGACCAGCTCGTCGGCCCGATGGTCCCGCACGCTGTTTTCCAGGGCGGGAAAGAGGCTGAAGTTGGCGTCAAAACCCAGGATGTTCCAAGGGTCAATGATGGCACCGCAAGAGATGCCTCGCCGCAGCAGGTCCATCACCTGGGGCAGAAATCCGGCGGCATCTTCAAGCTGACCGCGGTCGCAGGCCAGCGTGCCGGTGGAAAGCAAGCAGTCGATGGTGCAGAGAATGCGTGCCGAGGCGCACGGAACGATATTGGCCTGTCGTGCCGCAGCTTCCACATTCCCCATCCGCGCGAAGATGCGAGCCAGATGCACATGCTCCAGTTGCGAAGCTCGACGCCGGGCGAGCTGCGCGTTGAGGTGCTGCCGCGCTCCGCCGAAGGGCTGCCGCCGCTCCGCCGCTTCCACGCGTAGGCGCTCGGCATGTTCTCCGGTGGTCTTTTTGAACAGCCGTTCGTAGAATTCGTCGCGGTATTTGGCAATTCGGGGCAGGAGCTTGGCGAGCGTGGTGGTGGAATCGAACGTGGCCGGGCCTTCTCCGCTGATGCCCGACGCCATCAGCACGGTCCCCGCCAGCACGGCTGCCGCTTCAAACAGCAGCTCCTCCGCCGCCAATTGCGGGGCTTCGTGCAGGCGGTGCATGAGGGCATCCAGCGTCACCTGCTGCACGACGAATCTGCGGTAACGCCCCTGATTGTCGATCTGGTGCGGATCCCACTGGCCGAAGTGATAGTTGGGCCGCTTGTTGGCCGGATGGTCAAAGTCATAAGCCCGCGGGTCCACCGACAGCTCGTCCAAATGGGCCGGGTTGTAGCAGGCGCTGCGGAGCAAGTCGGCATCGGTGTCTTCCAGGAGCTTGAGTGCCGCTGTCACGACCTCATGCTCCAGACCGTACGTCACGCCCGCTCCGCGGAGGAACAGCGGGACGGGACGCACATACTCATGCCGGTACGGTTCAATCTTCTGTGTCTCCAGCGTGGCCACGGGCCGGTGCCCCAAAAAATCGTTGAGGGCGATGATAGCCCCCGGCACAATGCGGTCGTTCTCGCTCCACGGCGGCCCCTGCCGCAGCACAGCCTCGCAGACGCGGCCGATGAAGAACGGACGCAGCAGGGACGCGTCCGTTTGATGGAACAGCAAATCCCGGTGGTACTCGCGGTAGGCCGGCAAGGTCTCATCAAAGACCAGTGCGACCACGGCGCGGGCCTGCTCGGCGTCGCTGAAGGCCGCCGCGGATTGGCTCAAAACCTCCAGCCGCTCCTTCAGCAGATTGCCTACTCCCTGCCAGACCGAGGCTTGCGGATGTTGTTGCGCCACCCGCCCGAACAGGGCGTTGATGCGGGCCAGGAACAGCGGGTCGGAGGTGCCCGATGAGAAATTGAGATAGCCCAGCGCCTGGTCGAGGGAGGCATCTCCCGCGGCATCAAGTTCGCGCTCGGCCATCGTCGCACTCCGCAATGTAGCCCGCACACTCCGTGTGCGGGCATTCCGGCACACGGAGTGTGCCGGCTACTATTTCTGGTTCCATCTTGCATGGTAGGAACCGGCGGGAAGTTGGTCTAGCGGGTTGCCTCCTCCCCATGATGCACCCTAAGCGGCCTCCGTCCGAGTATAATCAGCCCCATGCTTCGTCTCGCCATGTGGTCGGGGCCGCGTAACATTTCCACGGCGATGATGCGCTCCTGGGGCAATCGCGTCGACGCCGTCGTCTGCGATGAGCCGCTGTATGCGCACTATCTGCGCGCCACGGGCAAGGATCATCCCGGCGCGCAGGAAGTCATCGCCGGCGGCGAAACGGATTGGCGAAAAGTCGTGGCCTGTCTGACCGGAAAAATCCCCGGCGGCAAGCGGATTTTCTTTCAGAAGCACATGACCCATCATCTGCTGCCGCACATCAGCCGCGAGTGGCTGGGGAGCGTGACCAACTGCTTCCTGATCCGCGACCCGCGGGAGATGCTCACCTCCTACATCAAGATCGTCAGCGCCCCGAGCCTGGAGGACACGGGCTTTCCGCAGCAGACGGAAATCTTCGAGTGGGTCCGCGACAATCTCAGAGTTACGCCAGCGGTGTTGGATTCGGTGGACGTTCTCAACAACCCTCGCCGCATGCTGGGCTTGCTTTGCGATGCGCTGGGCGTCGAATTCCAGGAATCGATGCTCGCCTGGCCCCCCGGACCGCGCCCCACGGACGGTATCTGGGCCAGACACTGGTATGGCGAAGTCGAAAAATCCACCGGCTTTCGCCCCTACCAGCCCAAGCTGGAGCCGATTCCACCGCACCTCACGCAGCTCCACGAGGAGTGCGCGGAGCATTATGCCCGGCTCTATGAGCATCGACTGCGGTAGCAGACCTTCGTAGGACGGAGCAATGCTCCGTCCTACTTATTCGTCTTCGTCTTCGTCTTTAAGTACCGCCCAAGCGGGATACGTGTCGTCGCGGCCGCGGGCGGCGTGCCAGAGGATGCGGTTGAGGGTGTTCTCGTCGGCTTCGTCCACGTCGTCGAGCGGGAGTTTGAGCGAGACTTCGGCCCAGTGACGCTGCTGCTTGTTCCGGATGTCGGAGAGCTTGGGATTCAGTTGGTCGAGCGGGATGATGTTCGGGACCGATTTGTAGGGTGTGAGGTCGGCGGTGTCGGTGAAGCAGCTCGCCATGGGGGTGGCGGAGGCGTCGAGTTGGTTCATCGGCGGCAGGCCGAGGATCAGTTCCATCGTGCGGACCATGCTGGTCTGGTTGTAGTTGGTGCTGTCGAGCGCTTTTCGTTTGGTGTAGGGACTGATGACAAGGGCCACCGTGCGGTGCCCGTCGATGTGGTCAAAGCCGGCTTGCGGATCGTCCTGGACCACGAAGATGCAGGTGTCTTTCCAGAATTTGCTGTGGCTCACCGCTTCCACGATTTGCCCCAGGGCCAGGTCGTTGTCCGCCACGCAGGCCGCGGGAGTGGGAGTGTCCGGTCGGGTCCCCGACGTGTGGTCATTGGGAAGCAGCATGATCATGAAGTTCGGCAGCTCGCCTTTGGCCTCGAAATCCTTCAGCTCGCGGATGAACTGGTCGGCCCGGTGTACGTCCGGCACGATGCTGGGAAAGCCGATGGCGGTCGGGCAAAGGTAAGGCTCCAGCGTTTTGATGGCGGCTGTGGCTTTGATGTCGATTTTGTCTTTTTTGTCCATGAAGTCGCGGTAGCAGTCGATGAAATTTGGCCGCCCCTTCCGGCCGTCTTTCCACTTAATGGTCGCCTCCACAAACTCGCCGTAGACGCGCAGCGTTTTTTTGTGCTCCAGCACGTTGTCCCAGATGAAGCCGCTGCTGGCGTAAGCCATCGCGTCGCCGCCCCAATACGGGTAGCTCCGCGGAAAGCCGCCGAAGGCTTTTTCGAGATAGCTGGTGACGTAGGCCTCGTTGGTCCACTGGTGGCCGTCGGCACTCAGCACGCCGCTGCAATAGAAGTTGTCGAGCAGCACGAACTCGTCCACCAGTTTGTGATGGTTCGGCGTCACCTCGCGGCCGTAGATGCAGAGGTCCGGGTTCCCTTCGCCGCGCTCGATGTCGCCAAAGACCTGGTCGTAGGTCCGGTTCTCCTTGATGATGTACAGCACGTGCTTGAACACCGACGGCTCTCCGTGCCGCTCGGGGATGGGCCGCGGCTGGAGGTCTTTTCGCGGCGGGGCCAGGGCGCTGATGGACTCCGTGAGCCGGTTGTTGGAGAGAACGGTCTCGGAATGCTTTTGGATCTCTTCAGCATTTTGGGGCAGCGGAATGAGCGAGACGGTTCCGGAATGGTCGTGCGAGTTGTAGCCGGAAACCAGTTTCCCGTTCACCTTGCGGCTCTCCTTCCAATCGACGTTGCGCGAGCCCGTCCCTTTGATATTGGCGACGTACAGGCACTTCCGCTTTTCATCGAGCACGAGTCCCGCCGGATACCACCCGGTGGGAATGCACCCCAAGAGGAGGCTCCTTCCGGGAGAGAATTCAATCAGGACGATGGCATTGTTGGTACCATTGGAAACGAAAATGGCCTTGCCATCGCTACTGATGGCCAGCGCATTGGGGCTGCTGCCGAAGAGGAGCTTTTCCGCCGGTCGAGTGGAGATGGTCTCTACGACTTCGTCCTTCTCGGTGGCAATGACGGAGAGCGTATCGCTATTGGCGTTGGCGACGATGACGTGCAGGCCGTCGGGCGTGGCGGCGATGGCGCACGGATGCAATCCGACGAGAACCTGCTTCAGCTCTTTGCCCGCCTTCAGGTCCACCACGGAAACGGAGCCCTCGGAGGCGATGTTCCGCTTGGGATCGACACGCACAGGAGTTCCCGAGCCGCTCGGGCCGGTAACATCTTTTGCTCCCGGATGACGACCGGCCCAGTTGCTGACGTACGCCTTGCCGCCGACGAGGGCCACGCCGTAGGGAGCGTTACCGACCGGAATCTCCCGCAGAACTTTTCCTTCCGCTAAATCAATCTGCGCGAGTGTGCTGCGGAGATTGAGCACGGCCCACAGCGTCTTGCCGTCTTGATCCAGCGCGAGGCCAATCGGCAGGGCATTCTTGGCATCCGCGCCGGGCGGATTGGCGGACTTGTTTGGCGATTGCGGCCCGGTTGGACTATTCGCCACGTTCTCACCACGGGCGTTTTTGTTGAGAGGAAGAGCAATCGGTTTACCCGCCGTCAGCTTTCCGTCTGCCGCGACATCGAAGACACCGATCGTCCCTTTGTTGCTCGAAGCCAGCAACCGCTTGCTATCCGCCGTGAACAGAATCCCGGCATAGCTCCCGCTCCCGTGGCTGATGCGGCTGGCGATTTCGCCGGACTCAGGATTGATGATGGCCACATGATTGCGGTCCAGCACCCCCAGCCACTTGCCATCGGGGCTCAGCGCCAAGTCGGTCGGTCGGCCGCTGAAGGGAACCTGCTTGCCTGCGGGCGAGAGCACCTGGTTGGTGGGGACGACGATCTTGCCGTTCGCTTCGCCGACGCGGAGGCGGTCGTAGTCGGGCTCCTGACCGAGGGCGGAAATCGAGAGGGAAACCAGAGTGAAGCCGATCAGGTAGGTTTGCATGGAGTTATGTTCCCGGTTGTTCATGATGCCGCGAGTCCACCGGCCGGACCAGCGCGTTGGCTACGAGTGCGACGGCCAGCAGCGCGGACATCACGTACATCGTGGAGTTATACAGGGTTGCAGAGGGGTCGATGGTGCCCGACGGGGCAATTTCCATCAGCCGCGGCAATGTCACGGTCTTGGCGGTGACGAGGGTTTGAAGCTGGCTGAGCGGAGCGCCGAACTCCGCCGCGAACTTAGCCGGATCGATCTGGGCCGCCACCTGCCGGACGGCTTGTTGCAAGGAGCGCTCCCGCAGCGACGTAATGACCCACGGGCCGATGACGCCGGCCGTGCTCCAGGCGGTGAGCAGCCGCCCGTGGATGCCGCCGACGTATTTGGTGCCGAACAAATCGGCCAGGTACGCGGGGATCGTGGCAAAACCGCCGCCGTACAAAGTGAAGATGACCATCGTCACCGCGTAAAAGCTGACCAGCCAGAATACGGCGGGCGAAACACTTTCTCGGTAAGCGAAAAACGGAATCGACAAGTACAGTGGTATCCCCAGCAGGAAATAAACGGCATACGTCCGTTGGCGGCCAAGATAATCCGACAAGGACGACCATGCGAACCGGCCCAGCATATTGAACACGCTGATCATCAGCACGAACGTCGTCGCAAAGCCGGGCGTGACAATCTGCGGCAAGGTCGGGCCGAAGATTTCGCTGAGCATGGTACTGGCCACCCCCAGCACGCCGATTCCGGCAGTCACGTTGAAGCAGAGGACAATCCAAAGCAGCCAGAACTGCGGAGTCGCCAGCGCTTGGTCCACTCCCACCGTGTGAGCGGAGATGATTCCTGTTTTCAGGCTCTGCGGCGTAGGGGGACTCCAGCCGGCGGGTTGCCACCCCGCGGCCGGCAGACGATAGGAGAATGCGGCCAGCACCATAACCAGGAAATAGACGAGGCCCAGCACGACGAATGTCTCCGCCACGCCGGCGCTGCCGGTCCCGACCAGATAGACGCCTGCTCTGGCCGGCTGGGGCAGCTTCTTTCCTTCCTGCTCGGAGATGACCACGACGGGCCGCTGATTGCCCTCCACCAGCGCAACTGCCTGGCCATTCTTATCAATCTTGGGGCGGACGGATTCTTTCGCCCCCAGGTACACCGGCTCGCGATAGAAGTTGGTAATCAGCGCATCCTTGAGCGGGGCCCCGATAATCGCCCCGCCGCCGAAACCCATAATGGCCATTCCGGCCGCCATGCCGCGGCGGTCGGGGAACCATTTGATGAGCGTGCTCACCGGCGACACATACCCGAGGCCCAACCCGCAACCGCCGAGGACACCGTAACCCAGGTACAGCAGCCAGAGCTGATGCAGCCAGATGCCCAGACTGCCAATGAGAAAGCCCCCGCCCCAGCAGGCCGCGGCCACCGTCCCCACCAACCGCGGCCCCACCTGCTCCAGCCACTTCCCCGCGAAAGCCGCCGACAGGCCGAGAAAGACGATGGCGATGGTGAAGGTCCATGCCACCGTCGGCAGGCTCCAGTCTCCGGCACTGCTGGCCACCACGCCTTGCACCCGCATCAGCGGCGCGTTGAATTTGCTCCAGGCATACACCGAGCCAATGCAAAGATGGATGGCAATCGACGCCGGCGGCACCTTCCACCGGTTGAACCCGGCAGGGGCGATGATGCGGTCTTTGGAGAGGAGGTGGAGCATAGAGGCGGCTCTTGGCTATCGTCGGAGCCGCCCATTGTAGCCAACCTGGAATCGCCAGGCGCAACAAAAAAGCCTCTGGGGTTAGCCGGAGGCTTCGTGCGTTTTCGATAGTAGAGCGTTTCTCCGAAACAGCCCCATTCTGACGGTCCCTCGGACCTGCAGAATTGGCCGGCCACGGAGTGGCGGCCTACTTTTCTTGGCCTATTAGGTTTCCGTCCCCTTCACGTCCGGCGGCGCGGGTTTTTCAGCAGGCGGAGCGGCGGGAAGGTCGGACTTGGGAAGCTTTTCGGCCATGGCGTCGCGCACCTTCTTGGCGACTTCGTCCTTGGGGGCGAGTTCCAACGTCTTGTTCAACTCACGGACGGCTTGTTTGGGATAGCCCAGGTAGCCGTAGTGCCAGCCGAGGAGGAAGCGGAGAGCCGCATCGTCCGGCTTTTCGTCGCGGGCCTTCTCGAGAGCGCGGAGCTGCGTGGTGTATTCACCGATGTTCGTGTACAGCTCCTTGTAGTTGGTAACGACGGTTCCCCACTTGTCCGGCGGCAGCATCGTGGTGGCCTGCTGCGTCGCGCCGGCCGCTTCGTCGTACTGGCCGCTGGCGAACAGGGCTTGGCCAAGCAGCATCACGTACGCTCCGTTGGTGGGGTCGTCCACCAAAGCGTGGCGGAAGTCCCGCACTGCTTCCTTGTACTTGCCCGCTTTGAAGTCGGCCTCCCCCTGGCCGGCGAAATCGAGCGCGTCGGCCGAGCCGTCAGCAGAGGCGACGGTCGTGGGGTCAACGCTTTGCACCGTCGTGCCGGAAGCGGCGACGAGCGGCATGGTGTAGTAGCTGGACATGGGACTGTAGCCATAGCCATTATTTCCGTACTCACCATATCCGCCGTATCCGCCGTACCCACCCTGGCCATATCCCCAGCCAAGGCCGAGCAGACGGAGAATGGGGAAGCCGCCATAGCCATAGCCGTAGCGGTAGGGGTAGGGGTAGTAACCACAGCCGCCGTAGCCACCGTATCCGCCATAGCCGCCATAGCCGAGCCCGAATCCGCCCAGGCCATAGCCGCCGTAACCATAGCGCGAACGGTTGTAGTTGTTAAAGCTATTGAAATTATTGAACGAGTTTTGGTTGCGGTAGGAGAAGTTGGCGCTGGTGAAGTTGTTGTTCAGCCCGCCGTGGTGATGAGCGCCAAGGTTGGCACTACCAAGCCCGCCGTTTCCCAGGCCCAGATTCCCCGTCCCGTTGAGTCCCCCCTGATGATGGAAGTTGCGGCTGACGAAGCCGGACGTGCCGAGAGAGGCGTTGGCCAGATTTCCCGCAGTCCCGTGGTTGTGATGGAGAGCGCCGCTCCCCTGCCCGAGGTTGGTGACGCTGCCGAAGTTCTTGTGGACGAAATTGGAGGAACCAAGATTTCCGCCCTGGCCATTGCCGACACCGTGATGGCGCGCCGTCACCGTAGCATTGCCCAAGGCCCCCGCTCCTAGGTTGCCGCCGCGATGAGCATTGATTGTCCCCCCGACCGCGGCATTCGCGCCGCCGCTGGGGAAGTTGCGATTCATGAAGTTCGAGCTGCTGCCGGAACCAATCGACGGCAGCGGATTATGCCGCACACTCGCGCCGGCTCCGCTGTTGATGCCGGGGGAGTGACTGCGGATGGCCGGAGCCGAGAACCCGCCGCCGGAGATGCCTCCAGCATGGCTGCGAACGGCCGGAGCGGAAAAGCCGCCCCCCGAAATACCCCCGCGGTGGCCGCCCCCTGAGATTCCGCCAGGACTGCCGCCGCTGCGGCTCATTCCGCCGCCGCCCATGTGTCCACCACCACCACCCCCGCTAAACCCGCCCCCTCCATGGCCGCCGTGACCTCCTCCTCCTCCTCTTCCTCCTCCTCCTCCTCCTCCGCCGCCGCCGCCGCCACCGTGCCCTCCTCCTCCGCCGCCACCGTGCGGAGCTGCGACGATCGGTGCTGAAATCATCAGGCCGGCGACCACAGCGCCGGCCGACATCGTGAGCTTTCTCCAAATATTGGTCTTCATGATTGCGATCCCCTTTTTGCGCTTTGATTGTCGCGTCTCGCCACGGCGAATAGACGCGAATGTTTGTTCCCCACTGTGATTATACGCATGGAGCGCGGAATGCACCCGTTTCTTGTCAGGAAGTTATCTGACAAAGCTGTAAGGTTGGAGGGAATTGCGCGAGGGTAAGCTGCGCGGGTGCGGAGTTACTTGAGCGGCCGCTGGCCCCATGGAATCGGCATCGTCGGCGGCTTGCGGTGGTGATCTTTCCGCTGGTCTTTGGGGCGGTCTTTCCACCAGGTGATGAAGCGGACGAGTTGTTTGACCGCTTCTTCATAAGCGCGGCGGCCTTTTTCCGCGGTGGCCAGTTCTGCTTCGCCGAGCACGCCGGTTTCGCTGTAGCTGCTGGTCCAGGAGATGACGGTGGAAGGGCCGGCACCGAACAGGTCGACCCACATGAACGGGCTTTGGTCCGCGTGGAAGCTGATGTCGCCGCTCTTGATGAGGTCCTTGCGGACGTTGTCGCCGTCCAGATAGAGATAGAGCGAAGTTTCG
>JBKJNY010000078.1:0-6637 GCA_046593355.1 Pirellulaceae bacterium
GCCGCACTCTGGCCCCGGCCCACCACCCCCGCGCAGTCATCCCGCGCAAACGGCAGCACGCCTTGCAATTTCCTATCGAGATTCCGACCGTAACGAATTGAGGAATTGTGCCGGTAAATCCTGTCGCACGCATTAGTTGGGTTACGCCGTGGGTGCTTGAAGAATAAGTTGAAAGGCCGCAGAAATTGCCCCACTTTCCCCTGTCGGTGGTAAAAAGTCGGTAATCCTCACAATCGGAATCCAAGGGGACATCCCCTCACGCCGATAAGCCTTAGACATCCTCGAGCGCGCCCGTTCGAAATTGAGAGCAAGTCAGCATGATCCCCTATCACGATCTCTACCGCCGACTGACACTCAGCGTCGCGCCGGCGATCATTGTCGCCGGCTCGCTAGCGTTGTGTGCCGCGGAGGCTGCGCGGGGACAAGAGCGGGTGCAGCGAAGCACGGCGGATGTCCGCGAGCGGCCGGCGGATGAGCTGGATCGCCCGCGTCCTAAGGAGCGCTGGACACACCGTGGATTTGAGGTAAGTACCAATCAGTTCATTGTTGTCGCCAATACGAAAGTGGAAGACGCCCGCTGGGCCGCGGAGCAGATGAAGATCGCGTGGGCCGACTTCGGCAGGCTGGCGGATGCCTGGATGACGGGGCAACACCATCCGGCCTTTGGCTTCGGAGCAGTGCAGGTCTATATCGACGGCAACTCGCCAAAGGACCGCGACTTGCCGCTGACCACTCTCAATGTCATTGGCATTCAGACGCAGATAACGCTGCATGTCGCTCCCGGCCAGCCGGGATTGGAAGACCAGCTCTATCGGCTGCGGAAGGCAGCAGGGCAAGCGTTCCTGCACACGGCCGAGCTTGATCGACAGTTGCCGCCGTGGGCGTGTGATGGCTTGGCGTCCTACGTGGCTGCTGAGCGGCTGAACTCCGAAGAAATGAAGAAGATGCAGCAACAGACAGCGGCAACAGGTGCGCCACGCCTGGGCGGTCAGCAGTGGCGGTTCAAGCGGGCCGAGCAGGATCGCTTGAGCGTGCCGGTTTTTGACGACGGGGCTGCCGCACAGGAAGTTGAGTTTCTGCTGACGGCAAATGATGCGGCGCATGCCCCGGCGTTCTTTGCCGCCATCCACGAGTCCATCGCAGTCGCAAACAAGCGGCGCAGTCAAGAGAATCTGGTGACCGCCCGCCGCGGTGAGGAACAGCCGGCGGAGCTGGGGCCCGTGGATCAACTGGCCATCCAGTTGGCGACGCCCTTCGATGAGTGGCAGAAAGCGCCGCTCCGCGGCCAGCCGAAATTGGAGGTTGATGCGAACACTCCCGAGGAAATTCAGCAAGTGGAGCGAAAGATGGCCGTCGTGCTGAAGCTCGCGCGGCGATTCGCCACGAAGGACCAGGGAGCCGTGCATACGCGGATTACCGCCTTCGATAAAGAGAAGGGAATGACCGTGCTCTCTCGCCGGGCGGAACACCGGCCCTCGCCGCTTCCGGAGCTCTACCTGCGGATGGTCGCGCAGCAGCAGCCGCAATGGGGAACGCTGAATGCCCAGGGGCGACTAGTACTATCCACTAATCGCACGGCGCTTCAGGACATGCTCGGTCTGAAAGACAACCGTTACCAATGGGAAGCCGACAACGGCCGGAGCGTGCTCGCGACCACGGTGAACCACCAGTGGAAGGTGACAGGCTGGTTGGAAGAGAACGGCGAAGACCCCAGCCGGCCGCTGGCGAAGTTCACGGCGACGAAGCTGGCCGCACGGCGGTAATGACCGTCAATTCCCCTTAAAGATTGCCGCCCCCACGGCGATCACGTACGCCAGCACCAGCGTCCCCCACATCAGCCGGGCGAAGTGCGACTCGGGTGGAAAGAAATGCACGAGGGCCAGTCCGAAGAGCGTCACCAGGCCAAGTAGTGCAGCGAAGATGTCCGACGGCATCCAGGTTCCGCCCGCCAATCCTCCCGCCACGCCAATCATCACGATCATCAGGTCGAAGACCGTGAATTGAAAGGGAGACGCGGCGGGGATTGGGACAACCGGGAACGCCGGCAGCGGCTCAAACTCATGCAGCTTATCTTCGCGCGACGGGCAGTCGGGTGGCCGGAGGCGAAACTGGTCGCCCGTTTCAGTCTCCGGCTTGATTAACGGCTCGTTCATATCACCGTGGGCTACTTGTTCTCGACGACCCAGATGTTCCGGTAGCGGACGGGGTTGCCGTGGTCCTGCAAATAGATCGGGCCGGGCTCGGGGCCGGCCTTGACCGGCGCGGCGGTGGTGTTGCGGTCGGAAGGAAGCTCCACGTCTTTGTGGATCACGACGCCGTTGTGCAGCACCGTGACCTTGGGCTTGGAGACGACTTTGTCGCCGTCGTACTTCGCCGCAGTGTACTCAATGTCGTAAGTCTGCCAGGCCAGCGGCGGCAGGCACATGTTGACGTCCGGGGCCTTCACGGAATAGATCCCACCGCACTCGTTGTCCTTCGCTTCGAGACCGAAAGAGTCGAGCATCTGCACCTCATACCGCCCTTGCAGATAGATGCCGCTGTTGCCGCGGCCTTGCCCGCGGTCCTCCGGCTGATAGGGCAGGCGGAATTCGAGATGCAGCTTGTGGCTGCCGAACTTCTGTTTGCTGGTGACGGCGGGAGCGAGCAGGCCGTCTTCCACTTTGCCGCCATCGAAGGCGTCGCCGTTCTTGCCATCGAAGAGGACGACCGCTCCGCTGGGCGGCTTCTCGCCGAGCGTGGGGCTGGTGCGATGGACTCGCTTGAGCTGGCAGAGCTCCTTGCCGCCGTCGGTTTCGATAATGGTGGCTCCGTCCTTGGTGATTTTGGCGGAGTGCCCGTCCGGACCCTTGAACAGCACCACGCCATCCTTGAGCTCGCCGTCCCCTTCGATCTTTTTCTCCTTGTCCCAGCCGTCACCGGGGAGCCCGCCCCGATAGCCCACGCCGTGGAACCCGCCGCCGCCAAGTGCGATGATCTGCAGGCCGATCTTCGCTTCCGCTCCGTCGACCAGCATCGTGCCGGAGTACTCTCCCTGGTAAGCAAAGTCGGCATCGGCTTTGGCGGGGTCGGTGTACGTGGGACCGGCGGCGGAGAGGACGGAAGTTGCCACGCCCAGCAGAGTGCAGGCAAAACTCGAGATAAGCAGCGAACGAAGCATGAGAGGTGTCTCCAAATTGAGTGGTTGGTTCGATGGATTGCCGCAGCCGCCATTGTGGAACGGGGAAACATCGCTGGCAAGAATGGCAAGAACGCAGCCTCGACGGCGAACTACCCTTATGCAACCCATTGCCATCGCCGCACCTTCGTCTCCCCTCCAGGGCAATGCCTGGAAAGGCTCCGCCGCTGCCGCCGCGCCGCTGTTTGGAGCGATGCTGCTGGACCTGGCCGATCTTTTTTCGTTAGGCCCCCAAGCGCTGCCGCTGGCAGTGCTGGTGGCGGCTCCCCTCGGCTGGGCCGTCGCCGCGGGGCTGGGCTGCAAACGCAACGGGCGGCTGGTGAGTGCGCTAGTGGCCGGCATCTATTGCCTGTTGCCGGGAATGGAGCTGATACCGGCCGCCACCGCTACTTCGCTGCTGGCAGCGCTCGCGGCACGTCTGCCGACCGTGAGCCGGTGAATCTTCGCCAGCCCTTCGTCACTGCGTCCAGATCTTCCTTCTTCAAAAACGACATCCAGCCGCAGAGCATGATCCAGTGGAAGAGAAACAGGTGCATGGCCCATTCGTTGGAGAGATGAAACGCCAGCAGCACCAGTAGCGAGAAGCGCCGGGCTTTCGGGATCCAGATGAGGAAGGGAATCGCCAGCTCGACGTAGAGCACGGACCAGGTCATTGCCCGCACGGTCCAGGGCGTATCGAACAAGTAGTGCGGCACCGGGAAGCGGCCGAAGAGGTCGTCGATTCGGGCGACGTAGTACAGCGCGGTGCCGTCCCGCCACGGCTCGCCCGCCACTTTCCACAGGCCCGTGGCGAACATCACCATCACCATCACGTACTGCAGCATCCGCAGGGCCCAGGGGGAGCTAGTTGATCGGTACGGATGTTCCAAGTTTCCATTGCGCCGCAGCAGCCAGGCATCCAGCGACCAGACCTCCGCCAGCGGCATGAAAATCAGAAAGAAGCTGATGAGCCGCAGCACGTCGTCTTCGCCGTCTAGAATCATCTGGTTGCGGTTCTGAAACGAGACCAGCCAGACGAAGACCGAGGCCGCAGAGAATCGCGAAGCGAAGCCGACAAGCAGACAAAGGGCTTGGAGCGTAAACAGCCAGTAGCAAACCTGAAGCGCAGCATGGTTGCGAGGGACCACCGCCAGCAGGGTCCACTGGTAACCTCTCAGATAGCCGACCTCGCTCGGCAGCACTCCCGTCTCGCCGAACCACATCTCCAAGTAAGGAAACCAGGCCACCAGATTGATCAGCACCAGGCTCGCAAAGCCGATCCGGATCAGCGCGGGAATCCGCGGATCGGCCGGCTCGTGAAAAAAGCGGTTCCAGGCGGCAATCATGGGGAGGCTTTCCCGGAGGATGTTTCGCTCTGCTTCTTGAGCAACTCCCGCGGCATGGGATAGACGCGTTTTGGAGAGATTACTTCTTCCTCGCTGCGGGGAATCGGCTGGGACATCGGCAGCCAGCCGTCGATGGCTGGATCGACGATGGTTGCTTCCTCCACCACGAACGTCACTCGCTGCGGAACGCCTTCCGGTTGCGGATCCTTGCGGTTCTGGGCCGCCAGGTAATCGGCAAAGGCGAACCTGCGTTCGGATGTGCCAAAGTACGCAAGCTTGTCGATGTACTCCAGCTCGCGGCTGGTCCAGAACCTTTGCCAGCAGGAAAGCTGCGGCCACTCGGGGGAGCGCCACTGGATGATCGTTCCATCGCGATATTCAATCGTGGCGCGGAGGCGATGGTTCGAGGCGTCCGGCTCCGGCGCGAACAGTTTCCATTCGGCCGTGGAGACTCCCGTCACATCCGCAACCGGCGAGACGTTCGTTGCCAGCCAATTGGCAACCGGATTCTCTTCCGTCGCATCCACCGGCCGGGCAGCCCAGCTCCACGCCCAGTCAATCGGCGGCATCCCTTGCAGGGCCAGAAAGGGAACCAGAATCACAATGGCCGCGTTGGCCAACGCGTACTGCAACCAGGTGATCTGGGGAGGGAATTTCATGGCAGATTTTGACCGAGCGAAACTGCATAAGTCTACATCACCGTGCTTTCCAGGCACTCGCAGCACCAGGCCGCACAATCGTTAGAATCGAATCGGCCGGCCGATTCTCCTTGTTCCCTCGCTCCGCGTGAGAACACACTTCTTCGCCGCTCCGCTGCCTGGCCTGGACCAGGCGGGGACGCAGAGCGTCCCAGACGTGCGTTCCCACGGAGGACCGTGGGAACGAGGACAGTTGCAATGTTGTAAATCGTTTCATGTTCATAAACCTCTACGCAATCCTACTCGTCAGTCCCCCATCAATCACAATTGTCTCGCCCGTGATGTAGTCGTTGGTGATGAGCAGGGCGACCGCTTCGGCGACTTGCTCGGTGGTTCCTTCGCGGTGGAGAGGGATGCGGTGCTTGAGGTTGAATTCTTTCCGCTCGGCGGGCATGTCTTTGTGGAAGCGGGTGCGGATGACGCCGGGGGCGATGCAGTTGACCCGGATGTTGTCGTCCGCCAGGTCGCGGGCCAGCGACCGCGTGAACTGCGGCAGGGCCCCTTTGGCCGTGGCGTAGGCAATCGCCCCCGGCACGCCGCGGACGCCCGCGCTGGACGAGACCGTGATGATGGCGGCCTCCCCCGCTTTCCGCAGGTGGGGCAAAGCGGCTTTGCAGAGGTAGAAGCAGGCGTCCACGTGCAGGGCCATCGTCTGCCGCCACTGCTCGGCGGTGACTTCGTCGATGCGGCCCATGCTCGGCCCGCCGGCATTATGCACCAGCACGTCCAGCCGGCCGAAGTGAGCAGCGGTTTGCGCCACCGCTTTCGCACAATCCTCGGGCCGGGACATATCCAGGCTCATCAGTAGCACCTTCCCTCCCGCTGCTTCAATCGCAGACTTGGTCTGTTTGGCGTCTTCGCCCAGTTCGCGGGCGCAGATGGACAGTTGGGCTCCACGGCGGGCCAGGTCGATGGCAATCGCCGCCCCGATGCCCATGGTCCCGCCCGTTATCAAGGCGACTTTGCCTTCCAGATTCATGGTTTCCCTTTCGTTGTTGGTCCGAGTCGAATTGCCAGTTGATAAGCGTCTTTTTACCCCCAATGGGGAGGGGGGTTTATTCATGATTCTTGGACCACGTTTGAACGGAACTTACGACGAGTTGAATCCGCGTAAGTTGTTCTATTCGTAGCCCTTCCAGTCAGGTGAAATGTCGTAAGTTTGATTCATGGGGTCAAAATGAGGATTTTTTATTCACCAAACAGCCACTGGTTATAAGGTGTTTTTCGCAGTCAAACTACGCACCGGGGCCTCTCCCGGGGCCGAATGCGTCAGCGCTCGAGTGGTTCGAGCGGCGCGCACCGGAGGCCACCGGTTCCTTGTTCTCCCAATACTATACATTTGTTTCATAAAGTCAAGCCCAGGGCGAAATTTTCAGCCCCCTGCAAACCAAGTAGCCCGCACACTCCGTGTGCGGGCATGTCCGCTCACGGAGTGAGCG
>JBKJNY010000116.1:0-8475 GCA_046593355.1 Pirellulaceae bacterium
CCGCTTCGCCAGATCCGGCACTCGACTCATCGCCCACCTCACCGCTAGGGTTCGTGAAATTCGTACCCCAGCAGCCTACCCCCCACGCCAAGACTGGCGGTGATGCGCGCTTACGCATCAACTCCCGGCACGTCTTGGAAAGACGGCCTACTCTAACGAGCCCGTGTCGCTCAATAGCCCGCGTTGACAACCTCATTGCCGCTGCGGGTGGCGAGCGCCGGCAGGAGGGGGGCGGCGGAATAGTGGAAAAAGCGGGCCGAACCGTCGGCGAAGAGAAAGTTTCCGCCGCCGGGATGCAGGCTCCAGAAATGATAGCGGTCGCAAGGATTGTCCAGGCGGCCTGGCCCAAAGCCTTTGCCGGAAAGGATGCAGGGGTCTACGGGGGAACTTAACCATTGGGGGATGTGCATAGCACCGTCAGGTCCGGGATGCCACCCGTTGCTCCATGAGATTGCCGAGTACCATTGTCCGGCCTGGCCCGATGCCGGTGGCGGTCGTTCGCCAACCATGAGTGTCGCACTGAGGCCATCGGTCACCTGGCCAAAGTTAGGGCCGGGGTATTGTCCAAACATTCCAGGCGCGGGTTGAAACGAATTGCTGCCAATTTGGACGGCACCATTTGGAGAACCGGAAACACCCAGGTACGAACTGAATGCAGCCAGCTTTCCGTCCGGCATCGCAAACGCGGTTCGTAGGCGTCTGTCGTTAGGGCATACATAGGCTTCGAGCGGTGTGACATACCCTACGTGGGGTGGACTGTTGTACGACACCGGGTCAACACGGCACGCCTGCTCGGACAGCGTCCATAGTCCACCTTGGTCTAACTGGGGGAGGATCAGGGCGCTCCAGAGAAGCACCCAATTGGGATCGTGCGGATCGCCGGTGGGGACTTTCGGCGGAAGGCCGCCGTGCAGATCGTGATGAAGATGCAGCGCGACACCAATTTGATGGAGCTTGCTCAAACATTCGATGCGCGCCGCCGATTCCCGCGAGTGCTGTACAGCCGGCAGCATCAGGCTCACCAAGATGCCGATAATCGCGATCACAATCACCAGCTCCAGCAAGGTAAAGCCGCCATAGTAGCCGGCAAACTCCGTGTGCCGGCAGCCCCGCACACGGAGAGTGCGGGCTACTATTTTCCGCTGCACGCTTTCGGTATGCATCAAGAATCTCCTTGCTTTCGACAGTATACCCCGACCTCAATGATCGTTTCCTTCCCCTCGACATTCGCCCGCAAGCGAACCTTGGGAAAGCCCCTTGGCGGGCGCTCGACATCCTGGGTCGGATCCCACTCGATGCGAACGGCCTGGCTGAAATCGGCGGCCGGCGCTCCCAAGACTACGCTCAGCCCTGCCGGCGGCGAATCTGCCGTTAGCGTGAACGCCTTTCCGTCGGTGCCACGGACAACGCATTCTCCAAAATAGATTGGTCCGGCATTGGACGCACGCGGCAGGACGAGGTTCGACGGCGAAACCTCCACAGCGGCGGCAACGCGGCCGCTCACTTCAATGACCGTTGGGGGCCGGTGTTCGCCCTGCAAATAAATCTCTATCTCATTGGTCAGCGGCCCGGGGACCGTGGTCGCCGCAGTGACCTCGACGCGACCGATCCGGACGCCAAGCCTTCGGTCTGTGGGAACCGCGTTGTCCTTGGGTATGGGAAGCATGCGGACGGAAACGCGATTCGGATTCCGGCTGGCGACCCGCTCCATGGCTCTGGGCTTCTTAGCGCTATCAAACACGTCCAGAACCTGGCTAGCTTCCTCCCCCATGGACAATTTGCCAAAGATGACGCTCGTGGGAACGGTCGTTACCCCCGCCATGACTTTGGAAACCAACGCTTCGATGGCCATTTCCAGGCGATCGGGATCGTTGGTCCGGAACTTGACGCCGGTGCGGTTGGGAATCCCGGGTGTGCCTTGCACCAAGACCCGCATCACTAGGTCGGCCTTTTCACCCCCTGAGAGATGCAGCGACGTAAGCCGAACGAACTCTCCATCACGTTCCTGCTCCAATCCCGTGCAGGTGCAGTTGCTTTGAATTTCGGTGATCTCCAATTGGCCTCCGCCACGATTGCCAATGACGAAACGCATCAGGGCAACTTCGCCGAGTTCCCGTTCACCTAGATCCAGCATGTCCGGGCATTCCAGCACAGGACTGGTTCCGGGAAAAATTCCGGAACTCCAACCACTCCGCCGCGCGGCAAAGACAGATGCGGCAATCAGCGCAGGAACAATTGCCCAAGCAAGATAGTGCGGTTTCATGGAATGAACCAATTTTTTTGGGAACCAATCTCACTAGCGTTGTCGTTCATCCGGATATCGCCGTGGCCCGTAAGCGGCGGACATACCAAATACCGCCCGCGATTGCCAAGACGCCTAGCAAGGCGTATACGATCCAGCGCGTGACCGACTCCGGTTCCGTCATCGTCTCGGTTTGCGCGCTTCCGGCGGGAAGGGGCGCAAACTTGATGAGGGATCGCTCGGGACCAAATGCCTTACCCTGCGCATCCACCTGATACTCGCGATCCTGAATCGAATCGCTCACGGTGGAATTGGGTGGAATTGGCAACTCAAATAGATTTGGTGCCAGCGGTTGATTGACCCGGATCTCGGAAAAGGTGACGACGTCATGCTGGGCGAGCTTGCCATCGTTGTAGAACTTTGTTTCCGCTTCCACGGGGAAATAGACGCCAGGCGCGGCTTCCAGGAAACGCAGGACTTGCGATTCTCTGCGAGTCTTCGTGGGTGTAGAACTTGTGATTTCCCCAATCAATTTGCGAGCCAAATAGTTGACCTGTGGATCGAACCAGATCTCGAAGTCGCCTTTCAACTCGCCTTCGAGCTTGATTGAAATCTTGAGGACGATGTACTCGCGCCCCTCGTGCGACTCTCGCGTGACCTTTCCTAACTTGTGCGGACGATGGAGAAGCTCCTCTAGCGTGAGAGACCAGCCCTTTGGGCCACATAACTTGAGGAGCCCGCGTCCATAGGGATCGAAACGACTAGGCGGCTCATCTGGCTCCGCCCGCTTGATGACGAAGCGAGTTCTCTTTTCGCTGCGCGTCAGTCTTCTTATGATAGAATCGTGCCCTACCGAATCATGAACCTGGCCCGCACCTTGAAAATGGACACGCCACGAATCACCCGACTGCCAGTAATCCGCAGTGGACTCCGCCATCGGACCTCGTTGCGATGTCGGAGAAGCGAGGGTAATCCGGCACGACAGGGTACGAATCGATTCTAGCGCGGATTTGTTTCCGGCACGCACCTCTTCCAATATGTCCTGCGCGCTCACGGCGGGCGCGAAGACTTGTGCGTGGAATGCGACTGCCACCAAAAAAACCAAACTACTTTTGCACCCGACGGTCATGCGAAAACCATTCATGAAGTTGACGCAATCGATCGCACCAGGATCGCGCAGAAGAATGGGCATCTCATTGAGTGTAGTTCGTAGCAGACTCATGACACGAAACGCATTACCGAAGAGGCGGAGGAGGCGGTGGCGCCACCAAAAGGCATTTGTCAAAAGTTGTCCAGCAGTTGCCCGTTGAATTCTGGCCAAAGCATGTGTCGGGCCCTCCCGTCTTCTGGCAGCTCGCCGCAGCTACATAGCAGCCTTCGACAGAGTGCTCGCCGGAATAGCTGCATCCATAGTGTGTGTTCTCGCATTGAAAAGTTCGACACTCGTGGTTAGCCGTCGGTGGGGGAAGCTGAGCTTTGGCAATTTTGCTCCCGACATAGGCGGCGGTCAAACAGATTGCAACAAACGAGAGAATCTTGACGAACTTGAGCATCGAAAGACTCCTTGAGAAGAGGTGGAGCAGCCAGAATTTTGGGAAATCCGCAGTTCTGGTGGAACATTCTTTTCGATTACCTTTCGCAGTGGCCGGCGATACTTTTCAAATCCAACCACCGCACCCAGCCAGGACGTCATCCTACGGCGAGCGACATCTTCGTCAAGCGAATTCCGGGGTATCATTTTGACCATGTACGTTCGTCACCTATCGGGCGGAAGGAAGAATACGAGCAGCTCTGCGCGCGAACCAACGCCCGCTTTCTGTTCAATCGCCGACAGGTGTTTGCGGATCGTGGAATCGGCTGTGTTGAGGAGGCGGGCGATTGCCTTGTCGTTGGGATTGCTCAGGTAGAGCTCCAGAATCTCCGTTTCCCGCGGGGTGAGCAGGGCCCAGATTTCCGGGTGGACGCGGTGGGGAGGCTTCGATTTGGGACGCCGGGGCTTAGCCATTTCCCCCCCCCCCCCCCCCAGTTTCCCCGGTGCATTTCGGCTCCCTCGCTGACGCGTCGGGTTAGTGTTTTTCGCCATGATTTTGCCCTGGATGAGGGTCCTGGTGCGAGCGCACGCTGCGCCCCTACTTATACAATCGCAATCCAGGGGTAAAACCGGGCGGACAAAATGGCTCAAAACGAAATATTCCCGATTTATCCGCAAAATGAGCACATCCCGCGTGCATTTCGCTGCCGCTCATGCACCCTACTCTGCTCGGCGAGGCGACTGCATTATGTCAGGCGGCGTTGATGGGACCATCGTGTTTTGTGTTTAACGCAAAGAGGCAAGGCAAGGCAAAGAAGGGATGGGACACGGAAAACCTAGCGCGGCATGGCCGCAACCAATAGGCGGGAAACCAAGCAGGAACCACGGATTTCACGGAAGTCACGGATAGAACTGTTTTATCCGTGCCATCAGTGATATCCGTGGTTCACCGCTGCTGAAATCTGCGCGGCGCGCAAAGAAACGAAACGTTTGTAATACGGAGGACACGGTTTTGGTTCGGCCTTTCTGGATTTAACCGTGTCGTCTGTGTTTTCCGTGTCCAACTCTCCTTTCTCCCGTCGTTATGGTTGACATTGTTCAGGACGTTACGCCCGCTAGTTTTTTCATCGGACTGCCTAATAAATAATCATCATCTCTTGATAACAACTTAAACCAAGTGCCGCCCTGGAGATTCCCCAGTCGCTGAATTCTCCAATTCCTTGATAACCCCTGATAACCCCACCACCGGGGAATCCTGATTCACTAATTCGAGGTCACGTTATCACTCGGCTCCGTTTCCACAAACTCAACCCCGGCTGCGCTTTCCGGCGACAACCTTGATTCATTTGCCACTGAATCAGCCCATTCTTGATTCATCCGGGAACCGGCCACTGATAACCTCTTTTCACTCCTCCTTCGCGCTGCTGACAATCTCTCAGCAGTCCGTTACGAAGAGAGCATTTATTTGTTCTGATTTGTCTAACAGACGAACACTTTTTAATCACGACACAATAGTATACAATAGTCCATTAACTTTCAAGGCCCTGCCGGTTGAAAATTTCGCCCATTGTCGCCTTTCGCTCCGCGAAAGCACGTACTTTCGCGGAGCGAAAGGCGACATTCTCCCCGCCCGATGGTAAAGTAAACCCCCATGTCCCTCCCCTCCTCCCAAGATGCCGAGCAAGCCCGCCTGCGAGAAACCGCCAGCCGTGAAGGGAATTGGAGCCGCTGGGGGCCGTATCTGTCCGAGCGACAGTGGGCGACGGTGCGGGAGGATTATTCGGCGAGTGGGGATTCGTGGAGCTACTTTCCGCATGACCATGCCCGCAGCCGGGCGTATCGCTGGGGGGAAGATGGGCTGCTGGGCATCACGGACCGCCAGTGCCGCCTCTGCTTTGGCCTGGCCTTGTGGAATGAGGCGGACCCGATTCTGAAGGAGCGGCTGTTTGGGCTGACCGGGCCGCAGGGGAACCATGCCGAGGACGTGAAGGAGCTGTACTACTACCTGGATTCCACGCCGACGCACTCGTACATGCGGGCGCTCTACAAGTATCCGCACGCTGAGTTTCCCTACCGCCGGCTGGTGGAGGAGAACGCCCGCCGGGGCAAGAACGAGAGCGAATTCGAGCTGAGCGATACCGGCATCTTCACCGGCGGCCGGTATTTCGACGTCTTCGCCGAGTACGCCAAGGCCGGCCCCAACGACGTGCTGATTCGCGTTACCGTGGCCAATCGCGGCCCGCAGGAGAAGCGAATCCACCTGCTGCCGACGCTGTGGTTCCGCAACACCTGGATTTGGGGTTGCAAGCACGAAGGCTGCGACGCCAAGCCGCGGCTGGCGCTGGAGCAGGACCAGTCCTTGAGCGCCCATCACGACACGCTGGGGAATTTCCGCTTTCATGCCGACGTCGCCAGCAATGGCAGCACGTTGAACTGGCTGTTCACGGAGAACGAGACGAACTCCAGCGACCTCTTCGGCATCGACAATTACACGCCGTATGTGAAAGACGCCTTCCACAAGTACGTGATTGAGGGAAATGAAGATGCCCTCAGCCATTTCCACTTCGGCACCAAGGCGGCGGCACATTACGTCCTGAACATCCCAGCCGGGGGCGAAGTCTCCGTCAACCTCCGCCTGTTCAGCGATGCCGAGCAGCCGCCGCAAATCTTCGGCAAAGAGTTCGAGCAAGTCTTCACCGCCCGCAAGCGGGAAGCGGACCAGTTTTACGCCCACGCCATCCCCGCCACGCTCCCGCCCGCCCAGCAGGAAGTTGTCCGCCAGGCCTACGCCGGACTGCTCTGGTCCAAGCAGTTTTATCACTACGTCGTCGAAGACTGGCTGAAGGGGGATCCGGAAACGCCCACTCCTCCCGCCAGCCGGCTGACGGGGCGGAACCACGATTGGCCGCAGCTCTTCAACCGGGACATCATCTCGATGCCCGACAAATGGGAGTATCCGTGGTACGCCGCCTGGGATTTGGCGTTCCACATGCTTCCGTTCTGCCAGGTGGACCCGCACTTCGCCAAGGGGCAATTGGAATTGTTCCTGCGGGAGTGGTACATGCATCCCAGCGGGCAAATCCCCGCGTACGAATTCAACTTCTCCGACGTGAACCCGCCGGTCCATGCCTGGGCCTGCTGGCGGGTCTACAAAATCAGCGGCCGGGACGGCGAGCGGGACCGCAACTTCCTCTCCGCCACGTTTCAGAAGCTGCTCGTCAATTTCACCTGGTGGGTGAACCGCAAGGACGTGCGGCAGAACCACCTCTTCTCCGGCGGCTTTCTCGGCCTGGATAACATCGGCGTCTTCGACCGCAGCCGGCCGCTCCCGAGCGGCGGGCATTTGGAGCAGGCGGACGGCACCGCCTGGATGGCTTTCTATTGCAGCACGATGCTGGCGATGGCCCTGGAGCTGGCCGCCCGCGACCCGGTCAGCGAGGACATGGCCAGCAAGTTTTTCGAGCACTTCGTCTACATCGTGGACGCCATGAACTGCCTCGGCGGCCGCGGCCTGTGGGACGAGCAGGACGGCTTCTACTACGACCAGATCCTGGTGGGCGGCAGCTCCACCCCGCTCAAACTCCGCTCCATGGTCGGCCTGATTCCGCTCTTCGCCTGCGAGGTCATCGAGAAGGAGCACCTGCAGAATCTGCCCGGCTTTCGCAAGCGGTTCGAGTGGTTCCGCAAATACCGGCCGGAGCTGGCCAGGCACATCACTTATCGCGAGTCCAAAGACGGGGCGGATACCCACGGCAGATACCTGATTGCGATCCCCTCGAAAGACCGCCTAATGAGGGTGCTGCGGTACATGCTCGATGAAAAGGAGTTCCTGTCGCCGCACGGCATCCGCTCGCTCTCCAAAATCTACGAGAAGCGGCCGTACGTCTTCGCGGCGAACGGCGAATCGTTCGAGGTCCGGTACGTCCCCGGCGAATCGAACACGTCGATGTTCGGCGGCAACTCCAACTGGCGGGGGCCGGTCTGGTTCCCGGTGAACTACCTCATCATCGAGGCCCTGCAACGCTACCACCACTTCTACGGCGACGAGCTGAAGGTGGAATGTCCCACCGACAGCGGAAGGATGATGAACCTGCGGGAAGTGGCCCTGGAAATCAGCCGGCGACTGCTGACGCTGTTCATCCCCGCTGGTAGTGCCGGCACCCATTCCGCAGCCGCCTGCCACGGCAACGACCCCCTCTATCAAACCGACCCGCACTTCCGCGGCCTGCACCTCTTCCACGAATACTTCCACGGCGACACGGGCCGCGGGCTGGGGGCGAGTCATCAGACCGGCTGGACGGCGCTGGTGATAAGGTGCATGGAAGTGCTCGGGGCGGCAAAGTAGGCCGTCTCTCCGAGACGGTCGGGAGGGGTCGTGGAAGCTGGTTCGAAGTCTTTTCGCGAAAGGACTTCTGGGTTGTGCGATGTCTGTTTCTGGCACGTCTCGGAAAGACGGCCTACTTTGCAAACGCTGCCGGCCAGCCGCCGTGGTGGTTGATGGTTTCGTCGATTTGGGCCATGAGGCGGATGGTTTCGGCGAGGGCGACCAAAGTAGGCCGCGAGTCCTCTCGCGCGCCAGCAGAGTTGAGCAGGAATTGGCAACCAGCTTTTTGCCCCAATCGACGTCCACTCTGATGGCTCGCCACAGGAGTGGCGGCCTACTTTTCTTGCGGCAACCCGAACGCTCCTGGCCAGCCGCCGT
>JBKJNY010000149.1:0-4578 GCA_046593355.1 Pirellulaceae bacterium
AGCGGTGGCGAGCAAATATCCGGCGGTGGGCAAGGTAGTGCCCTACTGCCGGCCGGGAGTGGGAGTGCTTTGCACGCAGCATTGGCACAATCCCAAGTGGGCGGAGCCGGCGCTGGATTTGTTGGCGGCAGGGAAGCGGCCGGAGGAGGTGCTGCTGCATTTTCTCAAGGACGACCCGCAGGCCGAGATGCGGCAGCTGGCGATTGCCGATATGAAAGGGCGGATAGCGGTACACAACCCATCCAGTGCGCCAAAGGAGAGCGAGTACTGGGGAGCGATGACCGGCAAATTCTATTCGTGCCAGGGGAACACACTGACCGGCCGCGAAGTCATCATTGAAATGGCCAAGGCCTTTGAAGCCACGGAGGGGAGTCTTGCCGATAAGCTGATGGCCGCCCTCATCGCCGGCGACTGTGCCGGCGGCGACCATCGCGGCCGGCTGGCGGCGGGGATTCGCGTGGCCAAGAAGGACGTGGAGAAATACTGGCTGGAGGTCTACGTCGATGAGAGCGACGATGCGGTGATTGAGCTGGCGAAGAAGTACGCCGAACTCAAGCACGAGGCCAAGGGGAAGTGGCGCGGAGGGCAACTGCCGTTTGAAGAGCCGCGGAAGTCAAAATGACCAAACCTTGGGCACAGGAATCGGCGGCCAGGAGATTCCGGCGTTTCTCCAGTGCCGTCCTTTGCGCTGCATCGACCTCACGTCCACCAAAGTGACGGCAAAGGGAGTGCAAAGGCTGCTCGCGCTACCGGAACTGGAGGCGATCTTCATCAGTGAAACCGCTGTGAGCGCCGAGCGAAGGGAACAAGCTGCCGCGGCAGGAGTGCGGCTGGAGGTTGACGAGATCGGGCCTCCTTCGCCGCCAAAAGTCACTCCGGGGGCAGGGATATTCGGTGGGGGACCGCCTGACTCCGCCAAAGATACCGAGGCAAAGAAGTAGATCTAGCGAAAACATGGAATTGGCGCAGTCGAAGACAGGATGGCGCAATAGAATATGGATAGGTAGAATTGTTCGATGTCAAAGGTCCAAACTATGACTCTCACTCTAACACCCGAGCAGCACGAAGCGATTGGCAAAGCGGTGAATTCTTCCGCTGTCCCTGTTCTCGATCCCGCGAGCAACGCAGCCTATGTGCTGGTGCCGCAGGAAGTGTATCGGCGGCTCGTCCCGTATGACGATTCGGAATTCGATATTTCCGAGGCGTATCCGCTCATGAATGAAGTCGCTCGAAATGCCGGATGGGACGACCCGGAGTTGGATGTCTACAACCAATACGATCCCCGGAAGAAACCATGAACGTGCAACGTGGGGACGTTGTTGTCGTCGACTTTCCTTTTTCGTCCGGCGGAGGCAGCAAGATGCGTCCTGCTTTAATCGTGCAGTCGGATATCGAGAATCGGCGAGTGAATTCGACGGTCGTTGCCATGATCACAAAGCGATCCCATCGGGCGCACGTCGAACCGACGCAGTTTCTCATTGATCCGATGATACCAGAGGGCAAACAGTCAGGCCTGCATCACAAGTCAGCCGTCAACTTCATCAACCTGTTTACCGTGGAGAAATCGCTGGTAATGAACCGAATTGGGAGTCTAACGGCAGCACAAATGGCCCATGCTGACCTCTGTCTCAAGGCGGCATTGGAATTGTATCCTAATTCCCCACATACTTCGCATACACGCTCCTTGCTTCCGCCACGTCTTCAGTTCCCCCAATCACCGCGCGGCCGTCAGGGAAGACGGTGAGCAGGTAGGGGTCGATGACGGCGCGGACGAGGTAGCGGTTGCGGGTGACGGAGCCGACGGTGGCGAGCTTGGTGGCGAGATCGTCGAGTGAAATCGCTGCGCGGCCGGGAAAGCTGAGCTGGACGGAGTTGCGGCCGCAGAGGATGGCGGTCTGGCTGCCGCGCTGGCCGGAGAGCCAGGGGAATTCGCGGCCGCTGCACGCGGGGCAATCGCGCTGGGGCTGGAATGAATCGAGCTTGATCTGCCGGGCCGTGTTGTCCCACAGGTCGAAGACGTTCCAAGTGCGGCTGATGGCTTCGCAGTGGCCGGAGAGGATTTTGAGGGCTTCGTTCGCCTGCATGGAAGCGATCACGCCAATGATGGTCCCCAGGATGCCGGCGCTATCGCAAGTCGGCGTGCTCCCCGGCGGCGGCGGCTCGGGCATGAGGCAGCGGAGGCAGGGAGTCTCGCCCGGCAAGATCGTGAGCGTCTGCCCTTCCGCCCCGATGCAGCCGCCGTAGACCCAGGGAAGGCGGAGCTTGAGCGCGGCGTCGTTGATGAGGAACCGGGTCTCGAAGTTGTCCGTCCCATCGACAATGCAATCGACCCCTTCGCAGAGCTTCAATATGTTCGTGTGCTCGACATCGGCGACGTGGGCCTCGATTTCAATCTGTGAGTTGATCTTGCTCAGCCGGTCCTTCGCCACAATCGCCTTCGGCAGCCCCGCCGCCACGTCCCCTTCGTCATACAGCACTTGCCGCTGCAAATTGTTGAGCTCAAGAAAATCCCGGTCCACCAATCTCAGTTTCCCCACTCCCGCCCGCGCTAGCGTATTGGCAATCACCGACCCCAGCGCCCCGCAGCCGACGACGAGGGCTCGGGAAGCGAGCAGCTTCCTTTGGCCTTCCACGCCGATGGGCGGATAGCGCATCTGGCGGGCATAGCGAGAGAGGGAGGGATCGGAAGTATTTTCTTGATCGGTCATGCTTGTCAGATCAGACGATGTAGCCGGCGAATTGGCCGATTGGAGCGAGGTCGGCTTGAAGTTTGTCGCAGGCAGCGCGGGCTTGGGCTATTTCAAGGGGATGTGAAAGACTGCGATGAATGATTACCGGCAAATTCTCCGCTTGGAGCGCATCTGCTCGGTCAGCCTTTCCCAGCACGGGCAACGAAGCATCGAATTCGTTCAAATCTTCCTGCACGAACAACAAATTTGGTGCTGCGCGCTGCACCTTTTTGTGCAAAGGCCTTTGGCTGATGATGATGCCAACGGCCGGAAATTGGACAAGCGTTCGCAGGTAATTTATGGCACGATCCTCGCCAAAGAGATTTTCAAGGGGCAAAGAACAGAAACACATTACCCCCTGTTCCGATGCACGACACATCTTATCTTCAATACCGGCAATTGGCTGTTGGCAAAGGACCGCACATTGCTCACGCCATAGGGCAAAATCCACTTCCGCCGTCGACTGTTTCCTTACTCCCCGCAGCACCCACGGCTTTCCCTCCCAGGTGAAAAACCGGCCTGAAATTCCCAGTGGCTTAAACCCAATCTGCCGCACTTCGCTGGCGATGATGTCCCGGCCGCGACGGAGTTCCACCGTCACGTCATAGATGTTCGGTGTTTCGGGGGACCAGTAGCACGGGTCAGGGACAAGAGCTTTTGCAAGCAGCGAAGGGCCGGGCCCGGCGTCTGCCAGGGGGTAAGTTGAGAGCAGGGTCGTGGAGTAAAAGCATCGCGGTCCACGGACAAAGCCGGAGAGCGTGAGTCCCGCGGTGTTTTTCAATCCTTCGAGCCGCGCGTAGACCGTCGCCCGGGCGGGAGTCAACTCGCCGTAGAAGACATCGAGGTTGTCGAGGAGGTTGCCGGGCATCCCTTCATCGTATCCCGCATACTCCGTGTGCGGGAATGCCGCGAGTCGGGCGTAATGACTCTAGAGCCACACGCCGTGAAGGTAGCCAGAGACGTTCCACCGTCGCCAACGAGCGGTTCTGGCAATTCGCCAACTTCGGTCGCCATCATCGCGCCAGAGACGCCGAACGCCCGGCTAAGCTGCCGGGGCCGCCTGCAACGACGTAATGGCGCGCGAAGCCGTGAGGGCGGCCCTGGTCCGCTTCCGCATTTTGTTCGCCGTCACACCTTCACGGACTCCAGCCCGGCCAGCAGCTTCATCAGCGCTTGCGGGTCCACCGGCTTGACCAGGTGGTGATCGAACCCCGCCTCTTCCGACTTCCGCCGGTCGTCGTCTTGCCCCCAGCCCGTCACGGCGATGAGAATCATTTTCTTGTCCCAAGCCTGAGCCTTCATCTGGTGACACGCTTCGTAGCCGTTCAGCTTCGGCAGGCCGATGTCGCACAGCACCACGTGGGGCCGGAACTCCCCCGCCGCCGCCACGGCCTCTTCGCCGTCGTGGGCAGTGTGGACGTTGTTGCCCATCATCTTGAGGAGCATCGCCAAGGTCTGGGCGGCGTCCCGGTTGTCGTCCACCACCAAGATGCGGAGGTCGGAGGTCGGCGGGGCCTTGTCGCCGTCGTCGCTCGCCTGGCACCGGTAGGTTTGCTCCACGACAATCGGCAGGCGAACCACGAACTCGCTGCCCTGGCCCGGCCCGCCGCTCTTGGCTTCGACGCTTCCGCCGTGCATCTCGACCAACCGCTTCACCAGACACAAGCCGATGCCCAGGCCGCCCTGCGACCGGGACAACGTACCCTCGACCTGCGAGAACATCTCGAAGATGGTCGGCAGCTTGTCGGCGGGGATGCCGATGCCCGTGTCCGTCACCGACACCACCACGTCGCTGCCTTGCAGATCGGCACGCAGGTCAATCCGACCGCCCCGCTCCGTGTACTTGGCG
>JBKJNY010000199.1:0-13025 GCA_046593355.1 Pirellulaceae bacterium
GAAGGCAGAAGTTAGAAGGCAGAAGGCAGGGGGAAGACCCTCACCCCGGCCCTCTCCCAGGGGGAGAGGGGAGAGGAGGTTAGATGATGTCGGAGAAGCTGTCTTCGACGCGGCGGAAGTAGAGGCAGCCGGCCACGAACATGGCGATGGACATGCAGGCGGAAAGCGCCAGGGAGTTCCAGGGGATGGGCCCCCCCAGCACGGCGGCGCGGAACGAGGCAATCAGCGGGGAGAGTGGATTGACCAGCAGCACCCAGTCGAGCTGGCCACGGCCGTTGGCGGCGGCGTTCATGTAGATCGAGGGGGTGGCGAACATCCAGAGTTGCACCAGGAACGGGACCACGTAGCGAAAATCGCGGTAGGCCACGTTGAGCGCGGCCAGCAGCGTTCCCACCCCCGCGGCTGCCAGGCCGATGAACAGCATGAGCACCGGGGCCAAGAGGATCGAAACGCCCGGCATCCGGCCGTACCACAGCATGAGCACGAACAAGAGGCCGGTGGCCATGCAGAAATCGACCACCGCCGCTCCCACGGAGGCGAAGGGTATCGACAACCGGGGGAAGTAGATCTTGGTAATCAGCCGCTCGGAGCCGACGACGCTGTTGGCGGCGCTGGCAATGGAGGTGGAGAAAAATGTCCAGGGGAGCAGGCCGGCAAACACGAACAGCGGGTAGGGGACGTCCCCCGCGGGGACTTTGGCCATGCGGGCGAAGAACACGGTGAAGACCACCATCATCAGGGCCGGCTGAAGGATGGCCCAGGCCGCTCCGAGCAGGGTTTGCTTGTAGCGGACCTTGACATCCCGCCAGATCAAAAAGCCGAGCAGCTCGCGATAGCGCCAGAGCTCGGCGACGTTGACCAGTTGCCAGCCGCTGGGGGGTTCGATGAGCGTCGTGTGGCGGAGCGCGGGGACGGCAGGCGGATCCGGCGGAGCGTCCGCGGGGAGCGGCGCAGGCTCAGCCGGCACTTGTTCTTCGAGAATTTGCGGAGCGGTGGACATCGTTTAGAGGCGAATGGAGACTTTAATAAACAGGTAGGTGGCCCCGATCATGGCCACCTCGCCCGCGACCAGGCGCTGCACCAGCCAACCGTTGAACGCCGGCAGCTTGAAAGTGGCGGCCGGCGCGGCCAGGCGGAGGTAGCTGGCGGCCAGGCCCGCCATCAGATAAGTGGGCACCACGTAGCAGCGGGAGAGCGAGAACATCGACACGCCATAGGCCACCAATAGCGCACAGACAAACGGCAGGAGCTGCCGCAGCGTGGGATCGGCAATTTGCTCCCGCTGGCGGCTGAGTTGCCAAAGCGTGAAGGCGGAGATTGCGAACACGCCCAGGAACAACATGCCGCCGAAAAAGCCAAGTTCGGTGGTGGTGTGAACAAAGGAATTATGTGCGACTTGCCCCGCCTCATCGGCATACAGATTATAGCCAATGCCGAAGACGGGCGATTGTTTGAAGAGTTGGATGCCGGCCGACCAGAGCTCCGTGCGGGCATCGCCGGTGCCCCCCGACATGGCGCCGCCAATATCCGCTTGCCGGCCGCCGATTGCCAGCACTGCTGGAATCGCAACCGCGGCGGCGAGCAGCGCCTTTTTCCAGCCATAGCGGAAGTAGAACACCGTGCCGCACCCGGCCAAAAGCGCGAGCAATCCGCCCCGCGACTGCGTAAGCGTAAGGGCGTACAGCAAGTAACCCACCGGGACCAGGAGCGCAAAGCGAGCGCCGCCGAGCTGGGGGGAGAAGAGGCCGGCACCGCAGATCATCACGCCAGCAACGATGATCATGGAGAGGTCGTTGGGATCGTTGAAGATGCCGGTGGCCCGCATGCGCGGGGTCACGAAGGCCTCGCCGGTGAGTTCGTCGTAGTCGTTTTGCATGAGGACTTCGAGGGCCTCGATGTTGATCTGGCCGTGGTATTGCAGCATGGCCAGCGTGTTGATGGCCAGGGTGAAGACCACAACGGCGGTCAGGAACCACAGCAACCGCTGTTTCGAGTTCACCACGGCCATGAGGAGCAGGAAATAGAGCGCCACTTTGAGGAACTCGAACGCCCCCATGCGGGCGCTCCAGAGATCGAACTTGGAGGCGTGCGACAGGAAGACCATCGCCAGCACTCCCAGCACGCAAACCGTGACCGGGTTTTTGGCCAGTTCTTCGGGACTGAGTTGATGGAGGACGGCGGGAGCGCAGACGATGAGGTTAGTGCAGATTACCCAGTAGTAAATCTGTAGGCCTGCGATCGATGGGATCAACTCTTCCGGACGTAGGAAGAGGACGCCGTTGAGCACGAGGAAGAGGAGGAAGTCCACGGTTGGGGATGCGGAGAGAGGGCCTAGCTAACCGACAGGATCTGAGAATCACTGGGACGGCGACGCCGCTTGGGAGCGGGCGTTTCGTCGGCGATGCTGTGTTCGTTGGGAGTGCCTTGATCTTTCGCGTCGGCGGCGGGAGAGGACTGCACGATAGTGTCGGGCGTGGCGGGGGGGGCATCCGGCAGGCCGCCAATGGGGGCGGTCTCGGCAGGGAGCACGACACGGCGGCTTAGTCCGAGCAGGGAGACGGCCCGGCCGCCGCGGAGGCCGAAGCAGCGAAGTATGGTGCAGAGGATGAGACGGAGATCGAGCAGCAGGCCGGCGGTCTGGATGTATTGGCAATCGAGGACGATCTTGCGGCGGACGCTGTCGAGATCGGTATCGGCAGGGAGATTGACCTGGGCCAGACCGGTGACGCCCGGCAAGACCTTGAGGCGGTCGAGATAGCCATCAACCTGGACGGCCAACACTTTCACGAACTCAGGTCGTTCCGGACGTGGCCCAACCAGGGACATTTCGCCCATGACGACATTGAAGAGTTGCGGGAGCTCGTCCAGGTGCAAGCGACGAAGCCAGTATCCCAGCTGGGTGACACGCGAGTCACTTCCCGCTGCTGACCACACCGGACCGGTCTTAGCCTCGGCATCGGTACGCATGCTCCGCAGTTTGTACATGGTGAATGGCCGGCCATTCTTGCCTACGCGTTCCTGCGAGTAGACGCCGGGACCGCGCGACGTCAGGCGGATCAAGATCACCAGCAGGCCGATCATGGGAAGCCCCGGAATCAAGAGCACGAGCGCCACCGCGCGATCCAGGACACTTTTCCAACGCAGGTACGCGGACAGCGGCGTTTTCGTCGCTAATCCCGAGGAGCAAGACGACCCGGCTGGAGCCGGTCGATTGTCGGACACTTCTGAGTACATGGAGTGCATGGTGTTAAGTCCTTGCGCGGCGAATGCGCCAGGTCGCAGAAATTGGAAAATCTACTGAGGTTCGAGCATTTGCTTGCGGAGTGCCGGCAAAAAAGCGGTCAAAAACTCGCGACAGACGTCGTGCTTCTCGTCTTCAGCGGGAAGGGGACCACTGATCTGCAATTTGTAGAGATACGGGCTCCCGCCAAAGCTGAAACGAGGACTATCGGTTGCCTGCCAATGCTTGGTATTGGTCCAGCCATACAGCGTGCGAATCCCTGACGCGGCGACGTCATTGGCCTCCAGCCGCAAGTCCCAAAACTCGTCAAGCGGCTCCTGGGAGTCTGACAGCTTCCAGCGCGTGCGGTCCTGGGTAATCTTGTAGTCTTTGGACGAGTAGCAGATCTCTGGGGTATGGACCGAGGTCGGACCAGGCGGTCCCAGGATCACGAACAGCGAAACCACATCGCCTGTCTTCACATTCTGGTATGCCCGGCTCATAGAACCGTTGCATTGCAACATCCGCACCACATCTGGCTCTAGGTCGCTATCACGTTTGACCTCCCAATCACCGATGGTTTGCGGAACCAATTTCAGTCGCTTACCGGCCGACACAACGTCCGGACGAGGGCCCCAGCGCCCACTCATCCGGCCAGAAACGACGCCCACGAGCAGCGTGAGGGCAATCAAACATCCACACATCCCATAAAATGACAACGATTTCATACGCACGATACCCTGTTTGAATTGCGCCATGTTTAGAGCGAGAACATCGACCTTAGCTTGGCCAGCAGGTCCTGTTCGGTCGGCGTAAGAATCTGCTTAACGAGATCTTTCTGCAGGGCCAGCTGGAGCTCGATTTTCGCCTGCGCGAGGTTGTTCAAGTCCTTGTAGGCCAGCGACAGGTGGAAACGATACCGCGGATCCGTGTCCGAACTGTCCACCGCCGCCTTGAGAAAATTGACCGCCTCTTTGGGGCGTCCCTCAAAAATCAGAATCGTGGCCTTCGTATCAAACAGAGCGGGCTGTGTGCCCGAAATCGCAATCGCTTGGTCAATCCACTTCAGGGCCTCTTTGCGTTGGTCAGGGCGTTCGGAAAGCAGAGTTGCCAGGTTGTTCAAAGCCACGACATTGCGTTGATCTAGATTCACCGCATCACGGAAAAGTTTGACCGCCTCGTCAGTTCGTCCTTGCTGAACTCGCAGCGCGCCAAGTTCCACCCGCAATCGCGAGTCCTTGAGCTCGCGGCTCAAGGCAGCGGCGATTAGCCGCTCGGCACGCTGACTTTCAGCATTCACGGCTTTGCCGCCCGCCAGCACGGAGATGGCTGCGAGAGCTGCGACAGATGCTGCTTGAGTGTCATTCTTTTCACAGATCTCCAAGGCCTCCGAAATCCGTCCTTGCTGGGCGAGAACGCCGACCAAGGAGTCAAACTGGTTGGATTGCTGCTCGTAGAGCCTCCGAAACCATTTTTCCGCCAACGGAAGCTGTTTGGTCGAAAGGTAGAGACCACCCAGCCCCCGGTATACTGCCGCCCGCCTTCGATTGTCTCGGATTTCCTTGAGCAGTCGCTCGGCGGCGGCTTCGACGTACTTTTCGATCTCCGTCGAATTTCCTTGCTCCGTCATGAGGCGCGCCCGCAAAGTGATCGTGGGCAATGCATCTGGGGCCGCCTTTTCGAGTGACACCTGCAACACCTCGGCACCCGCAGAATCTCCCATAGCCAGTTTCAGGCGAATGCACTGGGCCAAGGAATCCAGCGCGGGAGCTGGATTTGACGCCAACACTTCCGACAATTTTCCAAGCCAAATGGCGGCGTCTTCTTTTTGGTTTTGGCGCAAGAGGTAGTCAACAAAGGCGATAAGGTGAGCGGCTTGCGGTTCAGTGCGAGCGCAAATCGCGATGTATTGGTCGCGACAAAGTGCCAAATTCTGCTCAGGTGTGCGGGTTTGTGCCGTTGCCGCATCCAGCCGATCCAGGCTGATGCGAGCCATGTTTTCATAAAACTGGGCGAGCATGAGCCGATCCTCCACACCCGAATTGTCAGTCCTGGCTACCAGTTCCTCGAGAATCTTGATGGCCTGCTCGAGGTGGTTCCGGCCACCACGCTGGGCGAGCAAGAAAGCATGTAGTCGGCTATTCTGGGCAGAGGGGAGCTCTCCGGGGTTGTCTGTGTTCAGCAACTCGGCGGCCCGATTCCAGTCTTCATCTTTACCTCGAGTTGCCAAAATGAGGGCGAGAGTCCGCCTCGCTTCGCTAGATCGAGGATCAATTTCGAGCGCCTTCGTCACACATCTCTCGGCTTCTTCGAGATCGGTCGACAGATAGAAGCCGGCCAATCGAACCAGAATCGCGGGATTATTGGATGCCGCCAGTTTGGCGCTTTGGTAATGTACTGCAGCTTGCTTGTCGTCACCCAGTTGCTCATACAATTGTGCGAGCACGTAGCTACGCTGGTCGCCTGGCAATTTGACGTTTGTCTCAAGCCGGGCCAGAGTTTCGCGTGCTTTGTCCAGGTTTTTTGTTTGCAGATAATACGCAAACAGTCCATTCCAGGGTTGTAAAGCGTCGGGTTGCAACTTGACGGCCTGCTCGAACTTTTGCTCGGCTTCTGCCTGTTGTTTGTTGAACAGCAACATCCGACCGAGCCACACATACGCCGCAGCATCCTGGGGACGACGCTCAACGCCACGCCGCGCTGCTGCGACAGCCTGGGCCGGCTGATTTCGGCGTATCTCGAGGGTGCTTTCGGCAGCCGTAAGTTCTTGCGAAAGCGGCGCAAAGGGCTTCATGCGGGTCAGATATTTTGCTGCGTCCGCCGAGCGGTTGGCATTTTCCAATAGTGAAATCAGTTGTTCAAAGACGGAAATGCGTTGATCGCCCAGGGAAATTGCCTGTTCGTAAGCAGATATGGCTTCGGCGAAGCGTCCTCTTCGCTGTTCAATCAATCCTCCCAAAGCGATGACTTGCGACGAGGTCGGTCTCGCCCTGCTCAGCTTGGTTTGTTCCTCCGACGCCTGTGTCAGCAGGGGATCCGCAGCCGATTTTGCTTGCAGCAACAAGCGCCGAATCTTGACGTACCGGCTAGAAGCTTCACCGTCGCCATCACACTGGGCCAGTCTCGGCTCCCATTTCTTCTGGACTTCCGCAAGGGCGTTGGGACTCCCGCTTTCCAGGTCAATCTCGGCCAATCGAATCAGGGCTAAGACGTCACGTGGAACCGCTTCGTGCAGCATTATCAGGAGCTTACGAGCCGCCGGAAAGTCACGTCGCGCCACCTTGATTTCAATTTGTTCCCGCTGCACCGCCACAGGATCCGATTGTGCCGTGCTTGTTAGCGACTCGGTCAACGTCTTTTCCGCCAAATCATATTGCTCTCGCAATCCAAACAAGCGAGCCCGAATCAGCGGTGCTTCCGCTGCCGCCCCCGGTAGCTGGCTGAATTGCTGCCAGCTTCTATCCGCTAACGTTTCTTGCCCCAATCGCTGATATGCCAGGGGCAAGGTCCGCCAAAACTCTTTGGCTGCCGGAAACTTGGCCTCAGCTCGCTCCAATGCACCAATGGCTTTCTGACGACCTTCCTTTTCGGCGGTTGAATCCGTTCCCTTGGAAACCAAGAAGTCCGCTTCCAGTAGAATGATACGCCAGGGCTCTTCCATTGTTCCATCGTCGATGCGCTGGGTTGCCTCGGCGATTGCTTGTTCCAACCTTCCGCTTACACGTTCTTCTGCTGGAAGGAGCAACTGCTGCTGAAAGGACGCTTTTGCCAGAGTGAACCAGGCTTGACTCGTGGGCTGCAACCGCACTCCCACTTCCGCCCGATCCACTGCAAGATCCACACGGTTAGCTGCTAGCCAGGAGGCTGATGCCGACAGATGCGCGAGAGCCAAGTTCGGTTGCTGAGTGCCAGCTCGATCGAACGCAGTCGCTGACTCGACCCATTCCCTCAGATTTGCATAGGCCGTACCAAGCAGCAGCCAGGCCTTTGTTGATTGTGGACTATCGCCGCCGAGTTGCTCTTGCCGCAGGATTACTTGCTGCAAGTGGCCAATCGCCAACCTTGATTCGCCACGCCTTAGTCGCCAGAATCCGCGGCGAAGTTGTTGATTTCTCTCGAAGAGCAAGCGAGCTTCGTGCGACTGTGGGGATGATGCTTCATCCAGGGCTGCGAGGACTTGCTCGGCCTCCGCTAGCTGTCCCATCTGAAGATGCAGATCCGCTAAATGCTCGTGAAGACTTTCACGCGTTTGCTTGAATATCTTGAGGCCTGCTTGCCAGATCGCAACCGCCCGATCCTTTTCCCCCAGATCGACCAATACCTCGCCAAGCGCCACGTGAATAGACGGATCGTCCGCGAGTTTTTTCTCGATAATCTGCTTGTAGAACTTGGCGGCAATTTCCAATTGGCGATTGGCATCGTCGCGCGAGCCACCGGCCTCGATAATTTCCTTGCTCTCGTTGCGCGCCGCCTCTGCCGCGACGATCAACACCAACAGGTCACTGGGTCCTAGTTGGAGGGCCAGTTGTAGGTCGTCGCTGGCTCCCCCGTATCCCCACTTTTTCCGAAACTGAAACCGGCTCAAGTAGGCTTGAGGATCTTTGGGGCGCGAGTGTATCAATTCGGCCATGCAGGCGTTGGACAATTCGGCTCTGATCTTCTCAGAAATCTCAGGGATTTCCCGCTGAACGCGTTCGAGATCGGCTGCCGCGGCCTTGGCCGTAACCGGACAATAGAGGTCCGCCAGCAAGGTCGTCAAAACGATATCACCCGGATTGGCCTTGCGTGCCCGAGCAAATGTCTTGATCAATTGAATGGAGTCCAGCGGCTCTCGCGCTTCCGATTGATATTGTCCGAGCAGAGCCAATGCCTGAATCCGCAGCCCGGCACTGTCCGCGGGCGATTTTTCAAGGATCTGCTTTGCTTCAGCCCCAGCCTCAATAAATCGTCCGTTGCTGAGCAACAGGTCGCCGACCTGCTGGCGAAGAGAGACTTCTTCGTCAGGAACCCCAGCCCCCAGGGCCAGATAGCAAAGGCTGATCGCTCGCTGCTTCTGCTGTGGATTTTCCGCCCCTTTGGCAAAAACCTTGGCGAGGTGTACGCGCTCTTCGCCGGCAGAGGGCGCAAGTACTAAGTAGCGATTGATATATGTGGCCGCCTCCAGCCACTTGGATTCCTTTTCAAACTGTTCCGCCCGCCGCAGAAAAACTGCCGCAGTGCGGCTAACCTGCCAGGTCCACAGTCCGTAAGCGCTCAGGAGGATCACCGCGGCCAAACCTAGACTCCCCAGCAGAAACCGCACATTGAGCTCGCGCTTGATCGGCCGTTTACCGGACGGCTTGCGGTTCTCCATTCCTTCTGTGTTGACTGCGGTCATGTTTCCTGTTCGCTCGATCTGCTGTTGAATCGCATTATCGGCCACGGAGAGCTAATTCACGCTAGTCGATTGACGAAGCGAGAGGCCGGTTGTAACCGTAACTTCCGTACTTAAAGGCGTAATGATGTAGTGGAAGTCCATTGAGGACCGCACCCGCCGTATTAACACCTGCCGCAGTCATCCGACGATAGGCTTCATCCACCTGATCCATACGTGAATAGTCGCGCCGCGCACACAGAATCGCCGTATCGGCGGCTCGAGCCATCACCAAGGCCTCGCTCGCCGGCAGAATTGGCGGCGTGTCAATAATAATATGGCGGTACATCTCGCCTAAGCCTTTTAGCAAAGTGCTAAACTCTCCGTTCCCCAACAATTCGTGAGGACTAACGGTCAGCCGCCCCGCGGTAAGGATGTGGAGCTTTTCGCTAAAACCAGTTTCAATGGCTTCTTCTGCTGGACACTCGCCGCGTAGCACCTCCGCCAGCCCAGGACTCAACTCGGCCTCAAAAACCTCATGGAGTTCCGGGGATCTCATATCACCGTCGATCAGGAGCGTCATTTCGCCGGTGGCCCGCGCGATACTTACCGCCAACTGCGTCGCCAAAGTGGTCTTTCCCTCCTGGCTGACAGCACTCGTGATCGCCAGAATCCGCAGTCCTTGAGACTTCCCGAGACTTAAATGCGTTCTTAAGGAATCCACACTCTCCTCGAACAGCATGACTTTCCGCTCGGTCTGATTTCTCCGCGCAGATCCTCGCCGCTTGGCGGGCAAGGACGCCACCTCTCCCACCACGCAAAGCCGGTTGACGCTTTCCAACTGGCCGCGGCTGGTTACACGGCGAAAGAGCTGTTCCCAGCCGACGGCGAGCGCGAAGGGTGCTAAGAAAGCCGCGCCCATTCCCATGGCGATCTTTTTCCAAGGGACAAGTTCGTCAGGGGCAACCGGGCGAGTCGCCTGCCTGAAGATCTCGACGCGTTCGGGACCCCGTTGTTCGGTGGAAATGCGAAGGATGCGGGTGGAAATCTCGTTACACATGCTTTTCTCCTCATTGTATTCATTTTGCTTCGACTCTAAATCGAAGTTTACCCCCGCGTATTTCTTGGCTTTGGTCGTCGCGCCTCCCATTTCTTGCGTCAATGATTTCCGCAAAGCCGTCAGTCTGGCAATTCCCTCATTCGACTCTCGCTTCATCTGCTCAATCTTTTCGGCTTGAGCGGCCGCATATTCCCTTTTCAGTGCTTCGGCGATATCCCGCCGCAGCTTCGGTTTCCGAGCGTCGAGATCCCGCAGGTTCGCCTCGATATCCGTTTGTAGTCGCTTGAACAGCGAAATGTTGGACGGGTTCTTGGCGGTGTCATGGTACTTGTCCTCTCGGTCCTGCATTTGTTCAATGCTGGCCCGCATAGCCGCAATCGTCGGATGGGCCTCCACCCGTCTTTCCAGTTCCTCCGCGGGAACCTTGAGATCTCTCTCCGCGAGTCCCTTTTCAGCCACCTGGATGAGCTCCGCCAGGACAACCTGCTGGACTTGCAATCGCGCAATTTCAGTTCGAAGGCCGGCGAACGGGTCTGCCGCTTGGGTGACTTCATCATCCTTGTTGTTGGCACCAAAAGGATCGACGCCGGTCAGGTCGATCGTCATGGCCCGCAAACTGTCATGCAACCCGGCGATTTTCTTGGAGTGAATGGCCCGTTCCTTCTCGAGGAGTTGCAGAATCAAGTCGTCCTGCTCGGATTCTCGTTTACGATAGAAGTCCCAATACGCCTCGGACGTCGCCTTGACGATCAATTCCGCCTTCTCCGGGGATTCGCTCGTAAACGACAAGGCGTAAAAGTCAGACTTCCCCTCGGGGGTGATTTTTAAGCGCTTCGCCAGCGCGGCCACTTTGTCTTCCTCTCTGGCAAACTCGGGCGCCGACGCGATCTCCGGTCTGCCCAGCAGCGGCCCGAGAAGACGCTGGCTACGCATGTATTGGATCTGGTTGTTAATAAACCACTTAGAATCACCGTCCAAGGGTTTAAGAAGTACGTATTTATCTTTGATGATCAGCTCGCACGAAGCCGTGTACTGAGGCTTATGCAGATAATAAATCGCTCCTCCTGCTCCGACTGCCAGTAACAAGGCCACGGGAGTTGCAATCTTCCACCAGCACCGCACGGCGTTCAGCACGGAGTAGACGCTGAATGCTGGCGCCGCAGTCGCGTTCGCGGGCGGATGCGCGGGATTATTCGCGTTAAGTGAATTCATGGCGTAGGTTGGATCCGCAGAATTGGCAGTCATGACTCCATCCGCCTTACGAGCGACTCGACGCCCATCTGTTCATGCTCTTGGAACAATTTGCCCAGATACCAGAGCACCATCCAGAACAACAGGGCGGCAAACGGAATCATCGCCCACCCGGCCAGGTCATGCGAAAATTTTTGGGCCGCTTCCGAGGAACCAAACTCGTACAGCAGGCCGGTGGCGATAATTCGGGCCGCGTTGGCGACGATGGCAATCGGGATCACGCCGGCCAAGAGCACCAGGTTTTCCCACCAAGTCCTACGAACCAACATCAAATAAGCCACTCCTAGCGCCAGAATGCTGACAAACAACCGCAAGCCCGAACAGGTCTGGGCCACTTCCAGCTGGTGTTCTCCGATCAGGATCGTGTTTCCTTCGGCAATCGCGGGTTGCCCTAACAACTGCAGCCCCCAGCAACTGAATTTGGTGGCAATCCGCTGCAAGGGGAGGCTGAGCATTCCTTCCACGCGAAACGGCAAGGGGACCATGAAGATCAAAAATCCAATGGCAGGCCCTGCCCAACGCAGCACCGGCCAGCCGAACAGAATCGCCACGCATCCAGCCAACCACAACAGCATGGACCAGGCGTCCACCGCCTCAATGAAGTAAGCCCCCGCCAACAGCCGCAGGCTCAGACTTGCCAGAACTAGGAGGCCGCCGACTAGCCATCCGCTGTCGCTGACGCCCGGGAAGGTCTTTCGCCGAAACCAGAGAAAGAGGAGCGACATCGGGACGACCAGGTATCCATGCGAATAGTCAGCCTCGCGCTCCCAGGCGGTGACAATCTCCACGAGAGTCGGAAAATAAGCCCAAGCGCCGATGGCCAATGCCAGCAATCCAATCGCCAGCCGAGGAATCAGATCAATTTTTGTGACCACCGGTGGAGCGACTGGATGAGCAGCCGGCTCCGCCGTGTCCGCTGCACGGACACTCTGGTCCTTGCGGCGATCCGTGCTGGGCGGGCGCCTGGAACTAGTTCGCCCCGTAACTTTCTTCATAACGATGATTCAGTATTAGCTAACGAGTTACCACAGACCGCCGCCGACTGCGAGCAACGGATAAGGTGAGAATTCACCAAGAAGACGAAGTGGGCAAGGTTGGCTGGGAGCGGACTCCGTCCGCTTGGGTTGCACCCTGGTCACATTGAAAAAAGCTTCGATTCGGCTTGAGCAAGTGGGAGGTGACAGGGAAGTCACACGCTGAAAACCGATTTCCCAAGTCATCATGCTAGTCGCTGCCGCGAGATTGTCAAGTAATGTGATCACTTGGCGTCCGAATGCGGAATTGTCGCCCGAAATAGTCCGAAGCGACGGATCAGGATCGCGTAGTTTGCCTGGCCAATAAGTCACAGATGAGAGCCGTGCCCGGCAGCAAACACCCTGTTGAAAAAGGGGTCTGGCTCGGAGCCACCATGTGCTTTTCTGGCGAAATCGGGTTGCGGCGACGTGCCTGACCCCCTTTTCAACAGGCTCCCGCTTGCATTCCAGAAACTCAGCGATTACACTGTGGAGGTTATCGAGCGGAATTTGCTTTTCGACGCCATGTAAACGATGCGTCTCTCTGTTTTGGTGCCTGTCACCCACAGGGACGGAGTCCGCGCCGCCCCCCCCTCTTTCGCAATTCTTCGTTTGTAGTCCGGCTCGTTTCGTCGAGCTGGATATCCGGTAGCTAGGCGTTTGCGCAAAAACAGGGTTTCACCGTTGAATTCGCACCGATCAACCGGTGGCGATCCGCGCTCGCATGGAGCGTCCATTCAGCACGGGACGCCGCGAATTACGGCTGCCGTGCGCGAAGACCGGCAGCTCGTGGACGAATGCCTGACACAAGAACCTGCCGCCTGGACTCGGCTTTATCAGGCTTGCCACGACCCGCTCCTGGCGGCAATCCGTTCCTTTCTGCACAACGCGGTCACCGATGCCAATCTGGTGGACGAGATTGCCGCCCGCGTCTGGTATGCTGTGGTCCGCAACGACGGAGAAATGCTGTCTCGTTTCGATGTCGCCCGCGGCTGCCGTTTGACAACCTTTCTTTCCGTACTTGCCAAGAACGAAGCCCGGCAATACTTCAGGACCGAACGCCGCCGCCGGAGCCGCGAGGAAGTCGCGTCCCGCCGCGAGGTGGAAACTCCCAATCCGTTCTTCTTT
>JBKJNY010000223.1:0-74025 GCA_046593355.1 Pirellulaceae bacterium
ACACCAACCCGAAGCGTTAGCGAGGAAAAACGACGTAAGCCATGGGCTCTTCCTCGCTTACGCTTCGGGTTAGTTTCGTCGAACACGATGCAGGTTGAAACACTGAGTAGCCCTGCCCTTCCTTAACCCCGCGTTGACGAAACTCCTTTCCCCCGCTACACTTATCAAAAATCATTCACAATTATTCCCGCCTTTTACCCGGAGCTTTGAACGCCGTTGACAGCGCGAACTCCCGCCTCCAATTCCACCCCCGCCCCTTCCGCCGCAGCCGGCAGTGATGTCCCTGCCAGCGTTATTGAGGCCCCCAGGAAGTCCTTCCGCGAGCTGGGGGTGTCCGACGTGATGCTCGCCTCGCTGGAAAAAGCAGGCTACGAGTATCCCACGGCCATCCAGGAAGGGCTCATCCCCAGGGCGCTCGCGGGCGTCGACGTCGTCGGCCAGGCCCGCACCGGGACCGGCAAGACCGCGTCGTTCGTCATCCCCATCCTGGAGAAGCTGCAACTGGGCAAGGATATCCACTCGCCGCAAGCCATCATCATGGTCCCCACGCGGGAGCTGGCCGTGCAGGTGCATGATGAGGCGGAGAAGCTGGCCTTCGGCCGCCGCGTCCACTGTGCGGCGGTCTACGGCGGCAAGCCGATTCGGGCCCAGATCGAAAAGCTCCGCAAGGGTTGCCAAATTGTCGTGGGCACGCCAGGCCGTGTCCTCGACCATCTCTCCCGCCGCACCATCGACCTGACGCAGCTCAAGTTTGTCGTCTTGGACGAAGCGGACCGCATGCTGGACATCGGCTTTCGGCCGGACATCGAACGCATCCTCCGCCAATGCCCCAAGGAGCGGCAAACCATGCTCCTCTCCGCCACGGTGCCGCCGCCCATCGCCAAGCTGGCCCAGAAATACATGCGGGATCCGGAGATACTCAACTTTTCCGCCGGCGACGTGGCGGTCGAAACCATCGATCAGTACTACTTCACCGTCGACCCCCACAAAAAGTTTGAGCTGCTGCTGCGGATCCTGTTCCGCGAGAAGCCCAAGCAGGCCATCATCTTCTGCCGCACCAAGCGGGGCGTGGACAAGATTCACCATCGGCTCAGCAAGAAGACCCGGGCGGCGGACTGCATTCACGGCGACCTGCAGCAATCGGCCCGCGACCGCGTGATGGCCGCCTTTCGTGCGGGCCGCGTGCGGTTCCTCGTCGCCACCGACGTCGTCGGCCGCGGCATCGACGTCACCACCATCTCGCACATCATCAACTACGACATCCCCGAGTTCTGCGACGACTACGTGCATCGCGTCGGCCGCACCGGCCGCATGGGACGCGATGGGGTGGCCTATACCTTCGTCTGCCCCGATGAAGGTCACCAGTTGACCCGCATCGAAGAGCGAATCAACCGCCTCCTCAAACGGGACGAAATCCGCGACTTTGAAGCCGTCGACCCCCGCGCCCTGCTCCGCGGCCCCGCCAACCCCGACGGCTCCAGCGACCCCGTCCCCGAGTTGGTCCTGGACCCGAACAGGCCCGTTCCGCCCGCGCCTCCCACCTCTCTGATGAAGCGGCCGCCGAAGAAATACAAGAAGGGGTTGTAGAGGTGGGGGCTGGCTTCCAGCCTGCCCAAACATCGCCCAAAACCCAAGCAGGCCTGGGCCGCGCGACCCTTTCGAAACCCTACCACCGTCACACGCGCGGCCCTCTAGGGCTTCTTGGTTTCAATCGCAAAGAGGTGCCCCCGGGTCGTGATATAGAGCACGCCATTTGCCGCCACTGGATTGCAATTAATGCTGCTTCCCATGTTGATTTCCAGGACTGGATTTACGGTCTGATAGAAGTCCTTCTCGTTGGGAGCGGGCCTGGCAAGCACTCCCGCTTTGGCGGGATCGGCGGATAGATGAAAAATGGCCACGTCGCCATCCTCATCGCACGAGAATAACCGGCCATCGGCGATGAGCGGGGTCGACCAACTTGCGGCCAGGTGGTCCGATACCCAGTGCCGCTTGCCTGTTTTTGCGTCGAGGCAATGCAACAACCCGGGATAGTCCGGGCAAAACAGCAGGTCGTTATGGATCACCACGCTGCTGATGCCACGGTGCATTTCCTCCATGAAATCATCAATCATGCCGTTGCCGTTCCAGTCGAATTTGTCGTATTTCCAAACCATCGCGGAGTCGGCATTATCAAGGATGCGATAGCCAGGGCTGCGAGCCGCGACATAAACATGATCGCGCTCGCCTTGCTCATTGACGCGCCACCGCTTCCAAAAGTGCAGCGTTTCCAGGGATTTTCCCGAGCCAGCCGTCAATTCCCATTCCGCTCCAGCGGTGAGCACCTTCACGGCAATCGCCTCGGGGGGCAAAGGTCCGACCGCATAACCGATTTGATTGCGGAGATTGTCGTCGACCCGGCCTTTGTCGAGCGCTTGATCGAAACCCGTGCCCCACAGGCTGGCCTCCTTCCAGGTCGGGAAGTTGGTGATCCGGCGGTGAGGCAGCACATTGCCGCGGGCATCGACCACTTTTTGGGGGCTGACGTCGCGGCCATCAAGGGCCTTGGTCGCGTCGATGCACCAGATGCAGCCAGGACCTTCTCCATGTTCGGGGTCCTGGCCTGTGGTGACGAACACCTTGTTGTCGTAAAGGACGGGTGGCGCAATCGGCTCATTCCGCGTCCCGCGGCTATAGACTAGCACGGCGTCTTTCGCGTTGGTGTCGAACTTCCAGAGCAAGCGGGGCCGGCCACTGTCCCATTTTTCGGCATGGAAGCTGTAAACCCAGCCGTCTCCACCGCAGAAAATAACTTGGGGCACGCCTCCCAGCAGGCCCACCGCCGGCGCTGACCACTGGCCGTGATGAATGTTTGCGCCGGGCAAATTGCTCGTCCAGAGCACCGTACCGGTGTGTTTGTCCATCGCGAAGAAACTCGGCGCTTCGGGTGCAACCACTGCAGTGTTGCTGTCGTCAACACCGTTCCCGGTGCAGACAAAAAGCGTATCCTTCCAACTCGTGATGCAGCAGGTCGCCAGGTTATGCTGCTGCGAGCCGAGCTGTTTCATCATGTCGAACCGCCAGACGACATCGGCCTCGCGCTTGTCGGCGGGAAGCACCTTTTTGAAGCCCCGCAAACGCGGTCCTTGGCAAGTCACGCGAAACTCCCGCGGCAGATCCGCAACCTTGGCCTGAAACGACCAGCGCTCCCCTGGTTTGTCCACGCGCAAGTCGATCTTTTCCGGCAGTAGCTCGTCCGCTTTTGCGATCAGGTCACGAAGATTGGCTGGCAACTCACTTCGATCGAGAGCGGCGATCGTTTCCTGGAAGAGTTTTCGCGATTCAACCTGGTGGTCATGCCGATAATCGAACAGCGCCGCTTCCTCGGCAAGGGCCGGGCCATCATCTTCCTCGTCGTAAAAGCCATGCGTATCGAGGCAGACCACCTCGCCCCGGTTACTGACCAGCCACGCCCGGTCTTTCTCCACCAGCGGCGAGCTGGCGATCCCCATCAGGGGCCAATCATTCACTCGCCCAGTTGAGAGCTTCTCCGCGGAGAATTGCCACAGGAACTCACCGTCCTGCTCGCGGAAGCAGAGCACGCAGCCGAGATCGATGTCGTCGGGATACCGCTTGAGATGGCCAGAGCTGTTGTTCGTGCCGACGAATACCCGGCCATCGGCGATCACGGGCGTGCCGTAAGTCTGGCTTCCCAGATTCGCCATCCATTTGATATTTCGCGCAGTCGAGGGGTCCCACTTTCCCGTCTTGCGAACGTATTTGCCCGGCGCCCAGTCGGCCGCCAGGCCGCGCTCTGCCGATACGTTGTTGCGGCTGGCTGAGCCTCCCCACTGCGGGTAATCAGCACCCAGAACGGCCTGGACGGCACCTACCCCGCATAAAGAGGCGGACACAAGCATGTGTAGCAAATCAACTTTGCGCATTGGGTTACTCGTTAGGTAAGGGGAGACATTCAGCGACCAGCTATCTAAGGCTGGTCGGCGGATTACGAGGCTCATCCAACATCATACTCGCGGGGACTCATCGCAGGTCTAGCTCTAGACCTGGAGGGGTGGAAGCTGAATTCTCTTCGCCGCGCAGCGGCGCAACCTCTTAGCCGTGGACGTGAGCCCGCGCAACGGCGGCACTCGAGCTTCAACGTGAGTTCGCATCCGGCTTGTCAGGCGTGCTTCTCCGCAGGACCGGAACGCCGCTTTCCTGTTCTCTTCATGATGATTTCTCCGGCGTTCTTGGCCCCGGCCGTTCCGACCCGGGCGACGGCGGACTGTAGCTGCTCGGCGACCCAGGCGTTCAGACTCTGGCCCGAAAGGCTGGCGGCCAGGTTGGCTCGCCGGTGAAGCTCGGGAGGAATTCGTGTGACGAACTGGCCAGAGAAAGGCCTGTCGGCTTCCTCGCCACGAGATGCACAGAACGCAAGATAGTCGTCCACGGACTCCTGGAATGCCTGCTTGAGTTCAGCAACGCTGTGACCCTGGAAGGTGATGACATCTCGCAGGTTGATGACTTCGCCGTGAAGGATGCCGGCTGCGTCGTCGAACTCGACTTTTCCGATGTATCCCTGGTACTCCATCATGGTGTTACTCCTGCTTCCGTTAGAAACCGGCGCATCGAGCGGACGGCTCCCTTGTCAGTTTCTTTCTGAGGGTGCGGGCGGTGAAATACAGCCCGCACCCCATGGAGGGCGATGCGGACCCGCGAACCTTCGCCCTCGGTGACTTCCGCGCCCGCAGCTTTTAACATGGCCTCGATGTCTCGCCAGGCAATGTTCGTCCTGACGGGATCGGCGAAAACCGCCTGGAGCGTGTTTCGATGCTGCTTGCTCATGGCCAAGGCAATAGTATCACAGTATGATACCATTGTCAAGCATCAGCAGAACCCCGAAATCGTCCTCCAATTTCGGGCTTTGCCCAGTTTCCAGCTAGCATGTTCCAGCAATCGCCTCTTCGCTCTTGAGCCGCCGGGCAGAAGCGGTTACAAATCGCGGCCCGAATTTCTTGGGCCTGCACCCCACTTGTCAGCGAGGGGATTGGCGATGCGGCATATTCTCCGAGACCTAATGACGATTGGACTTTTGGTCCTGGCGGCGATTTCGTATGCCGCGGACGAAAGCCCGTATGGTGCCGTCGTGCTCGAACAAGGGGCGGAGGTCCGCGCGGGACCGGGGCGAAGGTTCTATGTCACGCAGGAGTTGGAGCCAGGAACGCACGTCGAAGTCTACCGGCGTGACGCGGGAGACTGGCTGGCCATTCGGCCGCCGGAGGGGAGTTTCAGTTGGATTCCCCAGACCGATCTGGAGATGACCGAGGAGCCGGGAATCGCCGAAATCATTTCGGCAGAAGCCCATTCGTGGCTCGGCTCGCGGGCGGAAAGAATCCGGGAGCACAAGTCGCACGTCACGCTGTCCGCCGGCGAGCGGGTGGAAGTCCTCGGCAAGAAACAAGTCGAAGGGGCGGAGGGGAAGACGCAGCTATGGCTGAAGATCGCGCCGCCGGCCGGCGAATTCCGCTGGGTCCATAGCCGGCAAGTGCGCAAAGCCAAGAGCCGCGAGTTGGCGGCGAAGGACGAACGGAAGCCTGTCGCGCGGGAAGCGCGAGAAGAATTTGAAGTAGCAAATGTTGTCCACGAAGAGCCGATCACGGAGCGCCCACGATTTCAGCGAAGCAACATCGCCTTATCGGACCTGCGCAAGGAGAAGCCGCAGCCCTTGCCGCGAACGGGACAGAAAAAAACTCTCGCTGCGGACGATGAAAACGAGAAGTATCCTGTGCGGCAGATTGCGCACGAAGAGCCCGCAGCCGAGAGTCCCGCGCGTTCGCTCTCGCCGGATGGATTCGTGGCCCGCAAGAGGCAGCCTTCCTCTCCTCCCGCCGCTTCCGCCGGTCTCAATCGCCTGGCGCAAGGGCCGGCGAAGAACAACTCCGCTGCCGCCCGAATTGCTTCGGCAACTTCGTCCGCGACTGCCACGATTGCGGCAGCTTCCAGCGAAGATGTCTCCCGCGAGCTGGAAGAACTGGACGTGCAGCTCTCGTTGATTCTTGCCCGCGACAAGAGCACCTGGAATTTCACTTCCCTCAAGGACCGTGCTGGACGGCTTGTGGAAACCGCAGCCACGCCCGGCGACCGTGGCCAGGCCCGATTCATGCTGGACAAAATCAAGCGGTTCGAGGAAACCTTTGACGTACATTCGCTGCCGGAAACGAAACCCGCCGCGCCGCGCGAAAGCCGGGACTTCCGGGCCTACGACGGCGAAGGCTGGCTCACGGCGGTGAAGTCCGCGGAGAAGCCGGTCGCTCCGTACGCGCTGGTCGATGCCAACGGCAAACGCATCTGCTTCGTCTCCCCCGCGGCGGGCTTGAGCGTCAGCAGCCACATCAACAAGCGGGTGGGACTTTACGGCAAGCGGGGGCTGATCCCCGACTTGAATGAGCCGCATGTGCTCGCCAGCAAGGTGATCGACCTGGAGCGCGTGCGCTAATCCAGTTAGAGGGGGTCGGGAGTCTTTGGCGGCAGTGATCTTGAAAAATGGATAACGATTGACGCCAAAGACTCCCGACCCCGGCGCTCTGTGCGCATGAAAAATCGCCGGCTGGGTTGATGGGGCAATATCAAGCTCCAGCCGGCGAAAGAATATTCCGCGACTGTTAGCGACAACGGCTGGGGGGCAATGTCTTCATCCAGCTCGTCATCCAGTACGGAACGCGGTATGTTATCGCCTCTCAAAAGTCGCTTGCATAGCTTAAAAAATCGCCTGTTCGCCTGTACAAAACAGTGGCTGTTTATCTATGCCGGAACGGGCTCGCCCACGGGGTGACGCAGAAGCTTGCGGAGCAGCTCGATGTCGTTTCCGACGCGAAGCTTTTCCAGCACCTTCATGCGATGTTTGGACGACGTCTGCACGCTGACATTGAGTTCCAACGCGATTTGCTTGAGCGTCTTTCCCTCCATCAAGTGATCCATGACTTCCCGTTCGCGGGGCGTTAAGTTGCGCAGGCGGGCAAAGAATTGCGGGCTATCCGCCTCCGCGATGCGGCGCTTCGCGTCCCGCTCGACGGCCTCCAAGATTCTGCTGAGCAGCACTTTATGGTCGGCCGGCTTTTCGAGGAAATCGACGGCTCCGGCGCGGAAGGCCTGGGCACAGGCTGCCACGTCGCCATACCCGGACATCATAATGATGGGGAGGGAGTTGCCGAGGCGAGCCAGGGCGGCCTGCAATTCCAGCCCTGACATTCCCGGCATTCGCACATCCAGCAGCAGGCACCCATGCCGGTCCGGAGACCAGGGCCGCAGAAACTCGTCCGCGGAAGAAAATCCCTCCACCCGCCAGCCATTGCATTCCAGCAGGAAGCAGACGGCTCGCAAGGCGCTCGGGTCGTCATCGACTACGAAGACGGTCGGATCGGGCAGCGGGCTCGGAGGTAGGTTCATCATCCCACACTGGTAAGGTAAACCGGAATCGTGCGCCGGTTGCGCACGGCATGTCCGCCCACAGGCGACCGCCGTGAGCCTCGATTATGGTTCGGCTGATGGGAAGTCCCAGCCCCAAGCCCTCGGGCTTGGTCGTATAGAACGATTCAAAGATGCGCTCCGGCGGGCCGGATTGCAAGCCCTGACCGCTATCTTCCACCGAAAATTCCACGTTCGCCCCATCTTGGCGCGTCGCGATTTGAATCAATCGCTGGGGAGATTGGGCGACGCCGATGGCTTCCATGGCGTTGCGCAGAAGGTTGACGACGACCTGCTGGACCTGCAACTCGTCTCCCGCGGCCGGAGGCAACTGCTCGGCAAAGTCCAGCACCACGCTGATTTGCTGTTCGCGAACTTTGTAGGCCAGCATCTCGAGCGCCTCGTGAATCAACTTGTGCAAGTTCAGCGGCGCGCGGGACGGCTGCTGCGTGCTGGCAAACCGCTTGGCCCGGCGGATGACATCCGCGGCCCGTTGAGACTCGCGGGCGATGAAATCCAGCGTGGAACCGATTTCCTGCATGCTCAGCAAGCCCGATTCCAACCGCTGCCTGGAGCCGTGGACATAGTTGCTGATGGCGGACAGAGGCTGGTTGACTTCATGGGCCAGCTCCGCCGCCATTTCGCCGAGCGTCCGCACGCGCAGCGCATGGGCAAGCTGTGACTGTTGCTCCCGCAGCCGCTCCTCGGTCCGCAAGCGCTCCGTCATTTCGTGCCGTAGCAGCTCGTTGGCGGAAACCAACTCACTGGTTCGCTCGTGGACGCGGCCTTCCAACTCCTGGTTGGCGAGTTCCAAGGCGCGCTGCGCCCGCCGCTGCTCGGTGACATCAATGATGTTGCCGATATAGCCGGTCTTGGTTCCCAGCTCGTCGTGCAGCGGCAAGGCGGTGGCCACAATGTGCTTGATTCTTTCCCCGGGAAACAGGAAGCGGAATTCGACCTGATAGGACGAGTCGCTGGACGCCCTGAACCTTTGCCAGCGCTCCACAACCCAGGGGAGATCGTCGGGATGGATGACGTTCCAACCCTCTTGCCGCAACAATTGCTCGCGCGATGCTTCAAAGAGCTCGCAACACATGTTGTTGACATAGATGCTGGCGCCGTCGGCATCGGCTTCGTAGATGCCCGTGGGGGAGTTGTTCGCCAAAGTGCTGAACCGGCGGGCACTATCGGAAAGGACCTCGGCGGCTCGTTTCTGCGGCGAAATATCGCGGGCAATGCCAATCACGCCCAGGAGTTCCCCGGCCGCGTTGCGGTAAGGAGACTTGGTCAGCAGGAAAGTATGATCGGCTGCCAGTAACGGGCCGGGCTGCTCATAAGTGATTGGCGTCCCTTCGGCCATGACTCTCTGGTCGATGGCCCGGATGTTGGCGGCCACGGACGGCTCGAAGAGAGACGAATCGTCCTGTCCCACGATTTCATCCATGGATTTGCCGACCAACTGAGCGCCGATCCGGTTGATAAACAGGTACTTCCCCGCCGCGTCCTTGACGAAGATCACGTCGGTGGTGCCGTCCAGAACGGCTTGCAACAAATCGATGTCTTGGCGCACGAGCGGCTCCTAATAATCGCCGGCAGTTTCCAGCGCTAAGATAGCAGACGCCCGGCGTTTGCGGTTGCGATTTATGCATTCCGGCCGGCCAGAACCCCGGTGCTAAACGCTGCCTGGAAGTTGTAGCCGCCGATGGGGCCGTCCAGATCGAGGATTTCCCCGGCGAAGTACAAACCTGGCACGAGCTTGCTTTGCATCGTGCGGGAATCAACCTCGCTGAGCGAAACACCGCCCGCGGTGACCTCAGCCTTCGCAAACCCGCGGGTGCCGCTGACGGGAATGACCGTTTGCTTGATAGCGGCGACCAGGCGGCCCCGCTCCCTTTTTGGCAGTTCGGCGGCCCGGAGCTCGGGGTTCAGGCCGCATTGTGCGAGTAGCGCCTCGGCGAGGCGGCGGGGAACATAATTGGCAAGCAGCCCCACCACTTGTTTCTTTCCTTCCGCAGCCGCTTCTTGCTGGAGTTGCTCCTCCAACTCCGGCGATTTAGTACCCGGCAGGAAGTCGCAGACGAGCGCCAGCTCGCGCGGATTGGGATAAGCGGTCACGGCCCGGCTGACGTCGAGAATCACGGGTCCGGAGAGGCCGAAATGGGTGAAGAGGAATGAGCCGCGGGCGGAGGCCAGGGAATTACGAATAGGGATTTGAGATTTGAAATTTGAGATTTCAGATGGAGGAGAGGGCGGAACAACGGCAACCTGAACGTCGGGAATCGTCAGCCCCGTCAGCGACTTCACCCAAGTTTCATCCGTGGTAATGGGAACGAGCGCGGGGCGGGGCGGAATGATCGTGTGCCCAAAGGCGGCAGCCCAGGCATAGCCGTCCCCCGTCGTCCCGCTGCCGGGATAGGATTTCCCGCCGACGGTAATCAGCAGGGAATCGCAGGTCAGGTTGCGCGCGCGAGTGTGTACCAGAAACTTGTCGTCCACGCGCGAGCAGCTTGTTGTCGGTTCGTCCAGCGACAACTCAGCGCCGCTGCGCTCCAAACGACGGACAAGGGCCGCCAGAACATCAGTAGCCTTGTTGCTGACGGGAAATATTTTGCCGGTCTCTTCGACCTTGGTGGGCACGCCCTCCTCTTCAAACAGGCGCACCAGCTCAGACGGCGAGAGAGCCGCGAGTGCGGAGTGCAGGAAGTTCCCCTGCCCACCATAGGCTTTGACGATACCCCATTTGTCGGTGGCGTGCGTGAGGTTGCAGCGCGTCCCTCCCGACATCAGAATTTTGATCCCCGGCCGCTTGTTCTTTTCCAGCAGCAGCGTCCGCCTTCCCCGCGAAGCAGCTTCCGCGGCAGCCACCAGGCCGGCTGCGCCTGCGCCGATGACGAGGACGTCGTAGTGCATCAAAGCCAGAACGAGAGCACAAACAGAGCCGCGAAGATGACCCCCATGAACGTCAACATCCAGACCACGGTTTTCCAGGCGTGATGCAGAATCGGGCCCAGCAGCTCATGGCGCGTCGCGCCATACACCAGGCTCACCGCCAGGATCAGCGGCACCAGGTGCCATAGCTGCGAGTTCAAAATACCGGCAAACAAAACCATGAGTGCTCTCCGCAAATCACCCTGATAGTAGTCCGCTCACTCCGTGAGCGCTGCCTCCAATTCAATACTGGCCGGCACACGGAGTGTGCCGGCTACTTACCGTCCTTATCGTCTTTAGACTTGCCGCCTTTGGACTTGTCCTCCGTCGGCTCGCTGAACGCCGGACCGGCCGCGGCATCATAAATGGCCAGCCAATTAAGCAGGCCGGCAATGACCGTGTAGAGCAGCGCCAGGTCGTAGCGCGTGCCCAAATCTTTGTTCCATTTGCTGAGCTCCTTGCGGTTTTCCGGCGAAGCCATCCAAGTGCCGAACTTTGGCGGGACACCCGGCTTGTCCCCCAACCATTGCAACACGGCGGGACTTGCCGGGAGGCCGACGCCGATTTGCATGGCGAACGGCCAGCGGCTGAGCTTGCCTTGAATGCCGGGATAGGCCTCCGCCTTGTCACGGAACTGCGCGGCGTAAACGACCTTTCCTTCCCCCAACACCAGGCCGAAGAAGAAGATCCCCAGAATGCAGACCATGAACAGCATCCCCTTGGCATAACGCCGCTGGTAGAGGTGCCCCGCCCCCGGCCAAATCCAGGCCAATAGGCCGGCAATCAGCGGGTCGCGGAGGTCAATCTCAATGCCGTCCGGTGTGGGGCGGATGGTCCCCTTGGGTTTGTCGGCGGGTTTGTCGCGGCGATCGATCATAAGTACGTCGGTGGCAAACGGGAAAACGCCTATTCTAGCCGCCCCGCCCAGCCGGAACAGGCCAATAGCCCACCGGCGGGACAATCTGGTATTCGTCAAGGAGATACGGTTCTTTGGAGTGCCGTTCAACCGTGGAACCGCCGACGCGCTAAAGCTCCGGATTGTGGTTGTTCCCGTTTGGTCCACGGGCCGGCGTGAAAATCACCTGCCGAGACGCTATCATGCAAGGCGTTCAGCGAATCGTGCAAATTGGGGCAATGACCGACCATGAGAATTACCGCTCTCCATCTGATGGTAGTGACCGGTATTGCACTTTTTTGGCTATCGGGCTGCGGAGGCGAAAACGGCGAACCGCCGTCCGCCCGCGTCCAAGATGCGGAAAGTGACGCGGAGACTCCGGGGAGCGAGATCAAGCATTACGACATCGCCGACCTTCCTCCCGTGGATGAGCCGCTGCAGCGTCCGCTGGATGGGGGCCGACTGGCGATTTGCCCTCCGGCGGACTGGGGATTTTTCAGCCAGGCGCACTACCTGGTGGTTTTTGCGAAGGGAAAGGTCAGTGAGCTGCCGCGGATGACCGTGGCGGCAATCGATTCGCCCTATGGGTCGGAGGACACGACCGAGGACAACGCCCAAGCTCTCACCAAGAACATTCAGCAGAAGCTGGCAAAAGATAAAAAGAACATCCGCGAAAAGCCAAAACCGGTCATCCTCGCGGGCAGAGTCTGGGTCCGCCATGTGCGGCAGGTTTCGCAGGGAGGCTCTCCGTGCGCGGTGCAGTCCCTGCAAATGGTGCGCGACGGCCGGCTGTATTCGCTGGAGATGTTTTCCGCGGCGAAAGACGATTCACCCGCAAGCCTGGCGGCAGCGGTCAGCAAAGACCGGGACACGGCCTATACCGTTGCCGCCAACGCGAAGTTCACCAAGGAGGCGGGAGCTTCGCCGGATGCCCCCGCGGCAACAGAGGATAAGCCCTCCGAATCCAAGCCAGCCGAGACGACTCCCGCGGAAACAAAGCCCGTCGCTCCTTCCGCGGCCGAAAAACCAGCGGAGCCGAAGCCCGCGGAGAAGAAAACCGAGTAAACTCCTGTCACTCTCGCCCTGTTGGTTGGCCGTGAATTCTCACCCGCTCGCTGGACTCCTATGAACGACAAACAAAAGCAGCAGTTGATGGTGGCCCTCGTGGCCTTCAACTTCACGGTCCTGGCTTACGTGACGTACCGATTCGTGACGGCACCGCGAATGGTGATGGACGTTTCGACGCTCCTTTACTCCTTGCTGATTGGCGCGGCCATCGGCCTGGTCACCGGCGCTATCGGCTATTTCGTGGGAGGCATGGGGAAGTAGCAATGCCCGTTAACACCGGCAAAGTCACGGGCCGCCGCGCGGTGGCCTATGAATCGCTCGACGACGTCCTGATGGACGCCGAGCTGCTGGTGGCGGCCCCGAATTTCCAGATGCTGGGGAATTGGACGCTGGGACAAATGCTGGGGCATCTTGCCGCGGGGCTACATATGTCGATTGATGGCGTTGACCATAGGCCGCACTGGTTTGTCCGTTTGATCGGGCCGCTGATTCTGAAGCGCCGCATCCTCGGGCGGTTTCCTGCGGGCATCAAATTGCCTCGGCCCATGGAAGAAAAGATCGTACCGCAGATTCCTCTCACCCCCCAAGAAGGCCTGCGCCTCCTGCAAGAGGCCACCAAGCGATTTCGCTCCGACACCAGCCGTAAAGCTCATCCTGTCTTTGGAAAACTGACCGGCGCCCAGTGGCACCAGCTCCACCTTCGCCATGCCGAGCTCCACATGAGCTTTGCGATTCTAGACTCCTGAACACTGAACACTGACCCCTAAACACTGGCCCCATGAAAACCGCCATCGCCATTGCCGCCCATCCGGACGACATCGAATTCCTGATGTCCGGCACCCTGATGCTCCTCCGCGCCAACGGCTACGAAATCCATTACTGGAATCTCGCCAACGGCTGCTGCGGGACGACGAAATATGACCGCGCGACCATCGCGGGGATTCGTCGTGAGGAGGCGATGTCCGCCGCCGCGGCCATCGGAGCGACGTTTCACGAGAGCATCTGCAATGATCTGGAAATCTTCTACGACCAGCCGACGCTGGCAAAGGTGGCCTCGGTCCTCCGCGAGGTAGCGCCGGAAATCGTGCTCACGCATTCCCCCGCCGACTATATGGAAGACCACACCAACACCTGCCGTCTGGCCGTCACGGCAGCCTTCACCCGCGGCATGCCCAACTTTCCGGTCGATCCGCCCCGCGCGTCCATCGCCGGCAACGTCACGGTTTATCACGCCCAGCCGTACTCCCACCGCGACCCGCTCGGCCGCCTCGTCGAGCCCGGTATCGTGGTCGACGTGAGCGACCTGGTCGAGCTGAAGAAAAAGATGCTGAGCAAGCACGCCAGCCAGAAAAAATGGCTCGACGAAAGCCAGGGACTCAATTCCTATCTCGACTCGATGGCCGCCCTCGACGCCGAGCTGGGCGGCATGTCCACCCTCTTCAAATCCGCCGAAGGCTGGCGCAAGCACTTGCACCTCGGCTTCTGCGGCGAACAGGACGACCCGCTGCACGAAGCGCTGAAAGAGCGGGTGCTGATTGCCCAGCGGGGGATTTAGCGACGCTTACGCACTCGTCCCCTCAAGGCTCCAGTTTGTCGCCGGTGCATTTCCCGCGAGTGCCCGATTTTTATGCAGGCCGAAATCTCCTCACGTGACTCCCTGCCGGTCGGCTTTGCCTCAAAACCTCATCTCGGGTACAGAACCTGGTAGTTGGCATCCGCTGCTACCGCAACAGATTGGGCATGCATGTGGGTTTTGAGGCAAAGCCAAGGTAGGCCGTCTTTCCAAGACGGTCGGGAGACGACATGGCTCCGTCACAGCAGTTTTTTTGCGAAAATATATTGAACAAGAATCAACGATCACTCCTGACCGTCTCCGAGAGACGGCCTGCCTTACCCCACCGTCCACGTTTCGCCGCTGTTGTAGAGGGCGTTGAGATCCCCTTCCCCCTTCTTCTCGCGGGCGGAGTCGATCTGGCGGTTGAGCTCGACGTCGTACTTGGGGCCGTCCACGTCGCGGAACACGCCGATGGGCTCGGGGAATTCCGGGTGCCGCATGCGGCTGAGGAGGTAGGCCAGGGTGGGCTCGGGGGCTTTCTCGTCGTGGAAGAGGAGGTCGTCCTCGGTGATCCCTTTGCCCAGCTCGACGACTTCGGGATGGGTGCCGTTGAGGCGGATGCCCTTGTTCTTCTGCTTGCCGAAGATGAGCGGCTTGCCGTGCTCGAGCTCCAGGACCGTGTCGTGCTTCGTTTCCTTGTCGGTGGCGTAGTCCCAGCACCCGTCGTTGAAGACGTTGCAGTTTTGGTAAATCTCGACGAAGGCGGTCCCCTTGTGCTCGGCGGCCCGCTTCAGCATCTCGCCCAGGTGCTTGATGTTCACGTCGATGGCGCGGGCGACGAAGGTGGCCTCGCAGCCGATGGCGACGGAGAGCGGGTTGAGGGGATTATCAATCGCGCCCATCGGCGTGCTCTTGGTCACTTTGCCCAGTGGCGACGTGGGGGAATACTGCCCCTTGGTCAGGCCGTAGATGCGGTTGTTGAAGAGCAGGATTTTGAGGTCCACGTTGCGGCGGATGAGGTGCATGAAGTGGTTGCCGCCGATGGACAGGCCGTCGCCGTCGCCGGTGACGACCCAGACCTGCAGATCCTGGCGGGTCGATTTCAGTCCCGTGGCGAAGGCCGGTGCCCGCCCGTGAATGCTGTGCAGCCCGTACGTGTTCATGTAGTACGGAAAGCGGCTGGAGCAGCCGATGCCGGAGATGAAGACGACCTTTTCGCGGGGGACGCCGAGCTGCGGCATCACCTTCTTCATCTGGGCCAGGATGGCATAGTCTCCGCAGCCGGGGCACCAGCGGACATCCTGGTCGGAAGCAAAATCAGCGGGAGTGAGTGCGGGAGTGAGTAAGGGAAGTTCAGTGGGCATTTTATTGAAGATTGGAGATTGCAGATTTAAGAATTCATTAGACATTAGTCATTAGGATTTAGTCATTCCCGCTTTATCCCCCCGCGTCCTCGCTTCCCGCAATTCCCGCCACCGCGGCAGTCGCGGTCGGCCGTGCGCCGTTGGAAGACCCCAAGCCAAGTTGCCCGCGGATGGCGGCGACAACTTCCTGCACGAAAAATGGGCGGCCTTGAATCTTGTTGAGTCCCTGGGCGTCGACGAGGTATTTGGAGCGGATAAAGAACCGCAGTTGGCCCTTGTTGAGCTCGGGGATGAGCACCTTCTTGTAGCGTTTGAGGATGTCGCCGAGGTTCCGGGGAAACGGGTTGAGCCACCGCAGGTGGGCATGGGCGACCTTCAGCCCCTGCTCGCGGCACTGGTCAACGGCCGTCTTGCAGGCCCCGTAGGTGCCGCCCCAACTGAGGACGAGCAGGTCGCCGCTGTCGGGGCCTTCCACTTCCTGCAGTGGGATGAGTTGGGCCACGTTCTCGACCTTTTTGGCCCGCGTGTTGACCATGTGCTCGTGGTTTTCGGGCTCGTAGTTCACGTTGCCGGTCACGTCCTGCTTTTCCAGGCCGCCGAGGCGGTGCATCAGCCCCTTGATGCCGGGAATGCCCCAGGGGCGGGCCAGCATCTCGTCCCGCTGGTAGGGCTTGAACTTCTCGCCGTTTTCGCTCGGGCTGGGGTGATGGATGGGGATTTTTTCCAGCTTGTTGTAGTCGGGAATCAGCCAGGGCTCACTGCCGTTGGCGATGTACCCGTCCGACATGACCATCACCGGCACCATCATGCGGCTGGAGATTCGCCAGGCCTCAATCGCCACGTCGAAGCAGTCGCCGGGGCTGCGAGCGGCAATGACGGGGAGCGGCGACTCGCCGTTACGGCCGACGATGGCCTGGAACAGGTCGGTCTGCTCGGTCTTCGTGGGCAGGCCGGTGCTCGGGCCGCCGCGCTGCACGTTGATGATCAGCAGCGGCAGCTCCAGCATGATGGCCAGGCCAATCCCTTCCGTCTTCAGCGCGATGCCGGGGCCGCTCGATGTAGTGATCCCCATCGCTCCGCCGTAGGCCGCGCCAATTGCCGCGCAGACAGCCGCGATTTCGTCTTCGGCCTGAAAGGTCCGCACACCGTAGTTTTTGAACTTGGCAAGCTCGTGCAGAATGTCGCTGGCCGGAGTAATCGGATACGCGCCCAGGAACAGCTCCTTGCCGCTCAGCTTGGCAGCGGTCATCAGGCCCCACGCCATGGCCGTGTTGCCCATGATGTTCTTGTAATTCCCCGGCGGCAGTTGGGCGGGCTCCACCTTGTAACTGCTGGCGAAGGCTTCGGTTGTTTCGCCATAGTACCAGCCGGCTTGCAGGGCCTTGGTATTGGCGGCCACAATCTCCGGCTTGGTGGCGAACTTGTCGCGAAGAAAGCGAAGCGTCGCTTCCATGTCCCGCCCGTACAGCCAGTACACCAGGCCGAGGGCAAAAAAGTTTTTGCAGCGGTCGACCTCCTTGTTTCCCAGGCCGGTGCCCTTCAGGGCCTCGCGCGTGATTTTCGTCATCTGCACTTTGAAGAGCTGATACTGGTCCTCCAGCACCTGGCTATCCAGCGGATTCACGTCATAGCCCGCCAGGTCCAGGTCGCCCTTCTGAAAGTTATCGCTGTTGCAGATGAGGATGCCACCTTTCCGCAGGTCGCGGAGGTTCGTCTTGAGCGCGGCCGGGTTCATCACCACCAGCGCGTCGAGAGCATCGCCCGGCGTGAAGATGTCCTCGCTGGAAAAGTGGACCTGAAATCCGCTGACCCCGGCGAGCGTGCCGCGCGGAGCCCGGATTTCAGCCGGATAGTCGGGGAAGGTCGCCACGTCGTTCCCCAGGAGCGCCGACGTGCTGGTGAACTGGTCCCCGGTGATTTGCATGCCGTCCCCAGAGTCTCCGCAGAATCGGATCGTCGCGCTGGGGACCGCGTTGACGAGCTTGTGATGCGCTACTTCCGGCTCAACCGTGGTGGTGGTCATATCTGGATTCTCCCTCTCCCCTTGGGAGAGGGTCGGGGTGAGGGTCTAGGGATAGTTTTTATATCGGCGGGCCGCACTTACGCGGCGGAACAAATGGTGGGGTAGGCTTCCAGCCTGCCCTGGTTTTCCGGGCCGGCTGGAAGCCTACCCCACTAAGCAAGGCAAACGGCTCAATCCGTATCGGTCATTTTGAATAATAACTCTATTTGGAATATACGGCCCAAAAGGGGGCAAAGTTGTAACGAAAAGGTGGTGAAAAAGGGGTCTGGCTCGGAGCTGTATTCGATTTTGATTGAGGATAACGGGCCGCAGCGACGTGCCTGACCCCTTTTTCACCTGGGCCGAGGCTTAACCCCCGTCCCGCTCTCCCATCTTGTGATGCGGGGAAGGGGGTAAAGTGTAAATAATCCTGGGAAAATGCTCGACAAGGTAGCGCAGTACGCCGGCCACGCCCACCACGCCGGTCACATGCCCCTGGCCGTCCACAATGGGAACTTGCCGGAACTTGCCGCCGGACATCAGCGAAATGGCCTTCCCCACGCTATCACCCATCCGCATGGACACCGGCTGATGCACCATCGCGGTCGAAACCGGCACATCCAGGTCGTTGCCGTCGGCCAACTGCCGCAGCGCGTCCCGCTCCGTGAAAATCCCTTCCAGCTTCCCTTCGCGGCAGACCATCGCCGCGCTAGTCGCGCTCGACTTGAGCACGCGCATGACATGGCGAATGCTGTCGCTGGGCAGCACGCAGACCGGCTTGGTCGGATGAGCCTGCTCGACCGATTCGGTCTCAAGATGAAGCTGAAAGTCCACGGCTAAAACCTAGTGCCAGTGCGGGTCACAGGTGGGTGGGTGCGATGGCCGGAAGGGTATATCCTCTGCCCTTGCCGCCTGCAAGTGACGCTACACACTACCCAAAGCGTACCAATCCACAGGCGATGGGGCAAGGCAAGGATTCAACGAACCCGAAGCGCCAGCGAGGGCGGCCCTCCACTTTCCTCGCTTCCCCTCCCCCCGTAAACCATGGCAGACGCGAGAGTTGCGGCCTCCAGCAATGTAGGCCGCCACTCCGTGGCGAGCCATCAGAGTGAGCGCGGAAGCGGGAAAAGCGTCTGTTGGCAATTCAGACTCAACACTGCTGGCTCGCGAGAGGACTCGCGGCCTACTTTGAATACTTCCCTCTGGACTTGCGGGCCAGGCCGAGGGAGCAGAGGGCGTCCAAGATGTCTTCGATCTGAGCCGGATTGCCGCGGAGGAATTGTTTGGCGAGGTCGGCGGGAGTGATGGGGGCGGAGATGGCGGAGATGGCGTCTTGAATGGCCTTGGTCCGCTGCGAGCGTTCTTTGGGCCAGGGCGTTTTGCTGGCCTTGGCCGTCTTGGGCTTCTTCGCGGGCTTGGCGTCCTCGTCTTTGGGGAGCGCGAGCTGGCCTTGCTTCTCCTGAGCACCCTGCGGGGCTTGAAACTCGGGGCGGAGCCAGCGGATGAGGCCGCGGGCTTCTTCGGCGGCCCGCTCGGCATTCAGGGCGACCAGCCGCTCCAGGATTTCCTCATCGCCCAGCGTGCTTGGCCAGCCATAGGCGGCAAAGACGGCCTGATCGAGGTCGTCGTGGATTTGCCGGAGGACGCTGACGAGCCCCTGCTCGTGAATCAGCTTCTCCTTGTCCGAAAGCTCCTCCCCGGCGCGGAGTGTCACAGACGTAAGGGGCGTCGCAATTAAGCTACCGGCGTTGCGAATGGGCCTTCGACTCTCAAACAAAGGCTAACCAGGAGGCGCTGCCGTTCAAGAGTATCGCTGTCTTTGTAGTTCTCAGCGTTGAGCTGCGGCAATTCAGCATGGCCCGGATCGTTTGCCTCTGGAACTGGTTCAAAAGCAATTCCATGCTGGCGAAGGTCTCCCGCACGGAGGACTGCCACGAAATAGGATTTGCTAGGCCGTCCTTGCCCTGCTGCCTCGATTGCCTTGTACTTGGCGCGAGAAACCGACAGTCCACTAATATCCCGGTTCTTATTCGGAGCGAATGCCTGGTCGTTTAGTTCTCGCTTCACAGGGTCATAGAGCGGTGGCTTTGCAGATGCGGGAATTCGACGATACAAGAATTCGTCATCGGCAATGGGATCGAGTCCATTGGACACGCGGAGGCCTCATCGGAATTCGCTTTCACATCTCAACCGGGCTTCGCTCGACAAGATGAGTACCTTCAAATCGCATGTACTCGACTGCCCCATCGTCCCAGACGTGGACTACTTCAGACACATTACCTTCCCGACGTTCAAAGACAATGCCACCGTTTGGATCAGGCGCGACACTATCTGGCGCGGGAAACCCCTTGTCCCTGAAGTTCTCCGCCCAATCCATTGCAAGGCGGATAATTGTTCCGCTGGGAGGGTCAATCCCATCGTCGTCGAGTTGACTCGGGTCGCGCAACCACTCACTTAACGTCTCGTCAATGACGTGCTGCCACGCTTTCCGGGCCGCACCATCGTGCAATTCACCAAGAGTTACCGGTGTGACGGCATCGATTCCTGTAGGACTTTCCCGAAATCGCGTCGGAGTGATGTACGACCGAGGTTTAGTTGCCGGCATTTTTTAGTCCCCAGTGTTTGTTGGCGTCTCGACTCATAAGACTCGCAAACGCCCGGACGATCGTTTCATGGCCCAAATCCAAGCCGTCAAGTATCGGTTGAATGCTGTCGTCCTTTGACTCTAACGGGCCGCGAGCCGTTAGCGTGAGCTGAATGATCTCTCGTTCATGTTGTTCTGGAACTGCCCGAAGAGCATGTTGCCATTCAATGTGAAGACGTCCGCGTTGTTCGGGTATGACGAAATGCCATTCTCCCTTGAAGTCTTCACCTTGAACGACCCCGTCAATGGTCGGAACGCCCTGAAGCGGAACAAAAAAAGTCCAATCGGCAACGGAATTCCAGACAGTTCCTTTCGGAACGTGGTTGATGTAGGTGACTTCCCACTGGTTAGGCTGAAAACGACCGACGGAAGCTTGCAAAGCGAAACTCCTGAACCGCTCAAGAGCTTCGACAAAACCTGCTCGGACAGCCTCATAACGGGGATAGTCTCTTCCTACCTCACCTAACCAATTGAAATGCAGACGGCCATTTTGGATCTGGATCATGCGGTCGCCAGACCGGTTCTTGATTTGCGTTCGCCCTGGCGGCATCGGTGACAATTGAAATTGGAGACCTCTGGCCCATCTTTCTGCTTCGTTAAAGCGTTCGAACTGCGGCGGTAGATAGGGCGCATCAGCAACGGCAGGCCATTCAACCGGATCGAGAGTCTGCCAAAACGCTCCCAAATGCGCATTCGTGAATCCGGGGAGCCGATCAAACTGAACGCCTAGAACCGTCTCCACGACGGGCGGATTGGCATAATCGGGCAATGGTGGATTGGCAGTGGTCAGAGACATGCAGGGCTCGCCCTTTTCTCCATACTATAGGGGTGTGCCTGCCGCCAGCAATTAGCCAGGAGCAGACCGGAAGATACCCTATTCGTATCTTACGTGCAATTGAGGCACTCGGTGCGAAAATCACGCCAAGGCAAGCGAATTTGACCGATCATTAGCTTGGCCAGCTCCGCCAGGCGCTGGGCCAGCTCGCGGGTGACCTTGGCACTCTGGCGGCTGGGGTCGAGCGCGAGGGGGTCGGTCCAGACGGCGGCCAGGCGGGCGCGGATTTTCTCGTCCCGGAGGTCCGCCAGCTTGAGGCGGAACGACTGCGGGTCCGGGAACATTACATACGCTTTGCCGGAGCGGGTGAATTCGCTGTACAGCTCGATGGAATGCCCCACGTCGACCACGATCAAAAACGGCGGCCACCCTTCGCCGGCAGGCAGGGCCTTGGCATAGGCTTCCGCCTGCCCGCGGGCTTTGACCATCGCGTCGTCCCAGCCCTTGGTCCCCCGGACGGCCGTCCCCTTCTTCTTGCCGGTCTTCTTGGCGGAAGGGGGTGCCAGGGCTCGCTCGGCCTTTTCTTCCGCCCGATCCTGGTCGCTTCCCTGCTTTGCTTCCAGGACAAAACAGCCCCGTTTGTAGAGGTCGATGCGGCCCGTGGTCGTCGTGCCGTCCCCTTGATCAAACGTCACGTCCCGCTCGAACACGTAGGCGTTCTTCGCGGTGTCCGGCGTGGTGGGTTCCGGTTGTGGAACGCCCAAGAGGTCGCAAAGCTGCGTCAGAAACAGGGCGTAGTTCGCCCGCTCGGCCGCGCCGGAGGATTCCCAGCGGGAGATGAAGGCGTCAATAACGGCGGCTGGCTCTGAGGGCTGTTTCACGGAAAGGGCGCGTCTGGCGTGGCTCGCGGAGTGGAAGGACTTCCGCAAGTTATACCAGAGCGCTGGAGTTCCGCCTTCAGGCGGTTCTTAATACCGCCTGAAGGCGGGACTCCAACGGGGGCAGGTATCTACGTACGAACGTACCCAAAGCGACAAAGTGCCCCCCAAGAAATTTCCGGAATTCTGGCCGCCGGGGGCTTGCATGTGCAAACTGGACAGGTGTATAATATACAGTGAGTGTCGGAAAGTTCTTTTGCGCTACATTTCATGAGAAGTGCCATGAGTGCGATGGGACTGGAGACTGAAGCCATTCCGCCAACCCTCGCTGTACTTGGGGTGAGTGTGTTGAGACTTGGGGACCGCCTGAAGGCGGGACTCCAGCGGGAAGATCTTTGAAAATCCGGTTGTGTAAAAGAGCGGCGGCAAGTGCCCGAGAGTTGGGCGGGAGCATGGGCTGCGCGAGGTCGGGCTGGAGAGATTTGAAATCTGAGATTTGAGATTTGAGACGGGAAAAAGAGCTTATAATTGCCGAAAGTTTTGGTGAATCAAAAACGGCTCGATGAATCAAACTTATGTCAAATCTATTTTACGTAAGATATTTTCACGTAACGAGTTCGGCCAGGGAGCGTCGACGTAAGTCTGTGAAAAAAGAACTCGTGAATCGTGAATAATAGCACCCGCATGGGGGGTGGGAGTGTGCTTATCGCCCCATAGTAGCCGGCACACTCCGTGTGCCGGCATGTCTGCTCACGGAGTGAGCGGACTACTATCCTTATCCCGTCATGCCGCCGTCGATGGTCAGTACCTGGCCGGTGATGTAGCAGGCGGCGGGGCTGGCGAGGAAGAGGACGCCGGTGGCGATGTCTTCGGGGAGGCCGACCCGCTTGGCGGGGATGCGTTTTTTCACCTCGTCCAGAATCACGTCTCCCAGGGCCTTGGTCATTTCGCTTTCGATGAAGCCGGGGCAGACGGCGTTGATGGTGACCTTCCGCCCGGCCAGCTCGCGGCTGAGGCTGCGTGTGAAGCCGATGAGGCCGGCTTTGGAGGCGGAGTAGTTGGTCTGGCCGGCGTTGCCCATGATGCCGCTGACGCTGGAGATGTTGATGATCCGGCCGTAGCGGGCCCGCATCATGTGGCGGGAGGCGGCCCGGGCGAACAGGAATGCCCCCCGCAGGTTGGTGTCGATGACCTCGTCCCACTGCTCGTCGGTCATCCGCGGCAGCAACGTGTCGCGGGTGACGCCGGCGTTGTTCACCAGGATGTCAATCTTCCCCCACTTCTCCGCCAGGTCGTCCATCAACTTGTCGACTGCCGCCCCGTCCTTCACATCCGTGGTAAACGCCTCTGCCTGTCCGCCAGCCGCGGTGATTATTCCCACCGTCTCCGCCAGCTTGGCCGCATTGCGAGCCAGGCACGCGACAGTTGCCCCGGCCTTGCCGAGCGCGATGGCAATCGCCTTGCCCAGCCCCTGCGAGGCCCCCGTCACAACGGCAGTTTGTCCGGAGAGATCGACGCGGAGGGAATCGTAAGGAGAGGACATGGGGAGATGGTTTCGGGGCTAGGGACTCGATAGGAAACTCTCGTTCCCACGCTCTGCGTGGGAACGCACGTCTTCGCCGCTCCGCGGCTTCTTCCGGCAGGGACGCAGAGCGTCCGCACGAGCGTTCCCACGCAGAGCGTGGGAACGAGGATGGTTTTTCGTCATGGCTTTAGCACTCGACGCCTTCCGCCGCCGCCTTCCGCTCAATTCGTTTCAGCAGCCCGCGGAGCACCCGGCCAGGGCCGATTTCCCAATGCGGGCCATAGCCCTGGTTCAGCAGGTAGCGCTGCGAATCTTCCCAGCGGACGGGGGAGACGAGTTGTTTCACGAGGAGCGAGCGGATTACTTCCGGGTCGCTATGCACCGCGGCATCGACGTTGCTGACCACCGGGATGCGCGGGCTATTAAGCTTTACGACCGCTAATGCCGCTGCCAGGCGTTCGACGGCAGGCTGCATGATGGATGTATGGAACGCCCCGGCCACGGCAAGTGGAATGGTCTTCATCGCCCCTGCTGCGGTGGCGAGTTCGGCGACCTTCGCGCAAGCCGCTCTGTGGCCGGAGACGACGATGTTACCGGGGCAGAGGTAGTTAGCGATTTGCAGCACTTCCCCCGGACCGCGGGCCTGGCTGCACAGCTCCTCAATCTTGGCAGCTTCCATCCCCAGAATGCTCACCATGCCGCTCGGCACGGCATCCGCGGCATCCTGCATCGCCCGGCCACGCAGCTGAACCACTTTCAGGCCATCTTCAAAGCTCATCACGCCGGCGAACACAAGAGCAGTGTATTCACCCAAGCTCAAGCCCGCCGTCGCCTGAGCCGAAGCAGCCACATCCGGCTGGTTCGCTTTCAGCCATTCCACCCCCGCCAGGCTGGTCACGAAGAGCGCCGGCTGGCTGTGAACGGTGGAATTTAGCTGCTCCGCCGGGCCTTCAAAGCAGAGCTTCGCCAGGTCGTACCCCAGAATCTGGTTCGCCTGGTCATACAAAGCCCGCGCCGCCGGCAGCGTCTCGGCTAGCCGCCGGCCCATGCCGACCACCTGCGCCCCCTGTCCCGGAAAAAGAAACGCTGGCCGGCTCAAGAGGGAGTCTCCCAAGAATGTTCAAAACGGTCCTACTTCGTCTCTTCCATCACCACCATCGTCCGCCCCATGTAATACCCGCAATTGGGGCAAACCACATGCTGCGGCACCGCGACGCTGCACTTGGGGCAATACGAAAGCTGCTTGGCCTTCTTGGCGTCGTGGGATCGGCGCTTATTGGTGCGGGAATTGGATTGACGGCGTTTGGGTACAGCCATGGCGAACTCACTTGCTAGGGCCACTGGCCCAAACGGAACACGATTCTAAAAGACTGTCAAAAGGGGTCTGGCTCGGAGCCACGAACCGTTGCTGCTGGAGCAAAAACGATGCGGCGACGTGCCTGACCCCTTTGGACAGGCTCTTGGGGAAACGGACCATCCTAAAAGTCAGGGAAAAACCTGTCAAGGAACCCATTTCCGCTGGTGATTGACATTTGCCCCGGCCTACGATACCAACGGGGGTACTTCTCCGGCTGATTCCGCAATTTTGCCATTCCGACAACCCCGGACAAAAGGGACTGCCATGCACGGACTTCTGGCTCAAGACGGCCCCGGCCCACTGTTCATCATTACGCTCGTCGTCTTCGGCGTCGGCCTGATCATCTTCCTGATCATCGCCGCCATTCTGGCCAATTACTTCCGGCTCTGGATTCAGTCGTTCTTGACGGGCGCGGGAATCACGATCTTCGATCTCATCGGCATGACGTTCCGCAAGGTGAATAAGGACGTCATCGTGAAGACCAAGATCATGTCCGTGCAGGCGGGGCTTACCGATCCGGAAATCACCAGCAAAGCCCTGGAAGCTCACTACCTGGCCGGCGGGAACGTGCCGCTCGTCATTCGCTCGCTGATTATCGCCAACAAGGCCAAGACGATTAAACTCTCGTTCCGCGAAGCGACCGCCATTGACCTGGCCGGACGGAATATTCTGGAGGCCGTGCAAACCAGCGTCTATCCCAAGGTCATCGATTGCCCTCCCAAGAACGCCGGCAAAGACACGCTGGATGCTGTCGCTCGCAACGGCATTCAGCTCAAGGTGAAGGCCCGCGTGACGGTGCGGGCGAACCTGCAACAGCTCATCGGCGGTGCCGGGGAGGAAACGATTATTGCCCGCGTCGGGGAAGGGATTGTGAGCGCCATCGGCACTTCGGACGATCACATGGAAGTGCTGGAGAATCCGGACCGCATCAGCAAAGCGGTGCTGGCTCGCCGGCTGGACTCGCAGACCGCGTTTGAGATTGTGTCGATTGACATCGCCGACATTGACGTGGGTGAAAACGTCGGCGCTCGCCTGCGAGCGGACCAGGCCGAGGCGGATACTCGCGTCGCCCGCGCCCGGGCGGAAGGCCGCCGGTCCATGGCGGTCGCTGCCGAGCAGGAGCAGACCGCCAAAATCGAAGACAGTAAAGCTTTGCTGGTCGCTGCCGAAGCCGAAGTTCCCAGGGCGATGGCGGAGGCTTTCAACTCCGGGAAGCTGGGTATCATGGACTATTACAAGATGCGGAACGTGCAAGCCGACACCGACATGCGGCGGTCCATTGCCGCGTCCAGCACGGGAACGGCGCAGCTCAAGGCATAACTGGGTGGCACGCCCACGGCTTTGCGTGGGCGTGTGTGGGAGAGGTCGCTCCATGAACAACGAAGTCGAAGAATTCCTGCGTCGAGCGGCAGCGCGGCGAGCCCAAGTGGAAGCCCAAATGCGGGCGCAGGCCGAGGCCCGGGCCCGCGGCCAGCAGATGCCGCCGCCTCAACAGCAACACATTCCCGTTGCCTATTCCCCGCAACAGCCGCCTGTCGCGTACGGCCAGTCCCGCCCAGCGCCGCCGCGGATGACCGCCGCCTCGCAGTCACTTTCCCAGCAGCAGACTTACAGTTCCCCGTCGATGTCACAGACCGTGATGGCTGCCGAACTGGCGGAAAATAGCGATCGGGTGGCGGCCTCCGTGGCTGCCAATCTCCGCGGCGCGGAGCAGATTTCCCAGCAAACCGCTCATCTATCGGCCCGTGTGGATGTCGCCGACGACGAGATGGACGCCCGGCTGCATCAGACGTTCGATCATCAGGTGGGGCGTCTTCGCAAGACCACGGAAGCCACGCCGAATGTCTCCCGCCAGGACTCCAACGCCGTCGCCGCCACGGTGACTCAGGCCACGGTCCTCGGCATCGCCCACATGCTGCAATCGCCGGAGAACATCCGCAGCGCGATTATCTTGAACGAAGTATTCAACCGGCCCGTGGACCGCTGGTAATCGCCGGCACTGTCTCCCGCTGCCATTTCGTCTCAAATCTCAAATCTCAGATTTCAAATCTGCGTTCCGCACCATGAGCATCCCCAAAATCTCCCCCGGCACCACCCGCATCGGCTGGATCGGCACCGGCGTGATGGGCCACAGCATGGCCGGCCACCTGATGGCCAAGGGCTTTGCCGCCACCGTCTATAGCCGCACCAAATCCAAGGCCCAGCCGCTGCTCGACCAAGGTGCCGCCTGGGGCGCTTCCCCCAAGGAAGTCGCCCAGAAGAGCGACGTCGTCTTCGCCATCGTCGGCTTTCCCAAGGACGTGCGGGAAGTCTTCCTGGGGACTGACGGCGCCCTAGCCGGCGCGAAGGCCGGCAGCGTGCTCGTGGACATGACCACCAGCGAGCCGTCGCTGGCGGTGGAGATCTATGAGGCGGCGAAGGCCAAGGGAGTTCATGCGGTGGATGCCCCCGTGTCCGGCGGCGACGTGGGGGCGAAGGAAGCCCGTCTCTCCATCATGATTGGCGGCGACAAGGAAGTGGTGGAGGCCCTGCAGCCCTGCTGGGAAGCGATGGGCAGGACCATCATCCATCAAGGCGGCCCCGGCTCCGGCCAGCACACCAAGGCGGTCAACCAGACGCTCATCGCCAGCAACATGGTCGGCGTCTGCGAGGCCCTGCTCTACGCCTACAAAGCCGGCCTCGACCTTCCCACCGTCCTGCAATCGGTCGCCCCCGGCGCCGCCGGCAGCTGGTCCCTCTCCAACCTCGGCCCCCGCATCATCGCCGGCAACTTCGACCCCGGCTTCTTCGTGGAGCATTTTATCAAGGACATGGGAATCGTCCTGGACGAAGCCAAGCGAATGAACCTCGCCCTCCCCGGCATTGCCCTCGCCCGCCAGCTCTACATCGCCCTCGCCGCCCAAGGCCACGCCCGCAGCGGCACCCACGCTCTGCTGCTTGCCCTGGCGAGCTTGTCGGGGGTGGAGTGGAAGCAGAAGTAGCGGAGACGGCAAGCTACAATGCGGGCGTATGGTCGCTCTCTACCTTACGCTCGCTTCGGTAACGGCCGTTTATTGTCTGCTCGGCTACTGGCTGGCGTTTGGAAAGGTCAATTGGCTCTGGCGCGCGGGAGCAGTTTGCGCCTCGCTCACGCTGCTCGTCCCCATCGGGACCTATGAGCCGCTCGTGTTATTTGGGATGACCACGGTCCTGTTCGTGGCAGTCGCTGGTTGCTCGCGCTTGTTTCTTTGGTGGAGGGGAAGACGGCGCAAGATTCCGGCGGGAGCAAATCCTGATGAGCGGGCGGCAAACAGGGTCAGCTTTCAGTTTCGCTTGCACGACATGCTGGGACTCACAGCAGTCTTCGGCGTAGCGGCTTGGATGGCGAGAACATTCCTGCGTGAAGAGGTTCTGCTACCGTGGACAGCGACCTGGATTGTTGCGGCGTTTACCGTGGCACTTACGCTGGCGGTAGTAGGGCTCGTGGTGGGGCCGCGGCGGCTGGTTTCTGCCGTCGCGTTGATAGTGCTCGGTTCCTGCCCAACCGCAGTGTTCTATTTCCGTTTCCGTCCACTCTCTTTCGTTCCGTTCTACATCGTTGGCGATTACTTAGGCGACTATCTCTTCCAATCTTTTCCTGGATCTGCGACGATTGCGATGCTCGTGTTGGTGTTCTTATTCGTGCTATTTCTTGCTCTCGGCTTTTGGATGCTTGGAGCGTTTCAGAAAAATCTCAGTGGCTCCTCAAGGGGACGAATTTGGCAGTGTATTGCCGCCACCGTAGCTGCCGCGTGGTTCACGTCATACGCTTGGTTGTACTGCCAGCTCCTCTCATTTCCCCAGCCGCCATCCAAGGACCGACAGCAGGCGAATTCGCTGCCGCGGATTCTGGAGCGGGGCGAGCGGATTGAATTTGTCCCTGCGGCTCAGGCACGTGCTCTTGCGGGCGATATCCTCGCACTGACCAAACAGCCGGGATTTGTCGCGCTCCCCTGGAACGGTGCCTACTCCGAGCGGCGCAATTTCGACCAGGCTTTACTCGTCCAACTCCAGACTGCTCGCAGCATCGCCCGCGGACTTGATGCCCAGGTCACTGCCCTGGAACCGACGAACCCTGATTCGGCGGCAGACCACGCGGTGGGCATCCTCCGAATTGGGACGATGTTCGGCCACGAGGGGCAGATACTTCACAGCCAAGTGGGAACAGCCATTGAAGAGGCCGGGCGAATGGACATCGTTCGTTTGCGGACTAAAGTCTCTCCTCAGAAAGAACGAGAGTTGCTCCAGATTGTTCGGCAGGTTGAAGCAAGCCGCGAGCCGCTTGAGACGGTCATCGCGCGTGAGGAAGCCTGGAGGGATCTGCATGATCGCTGGCGGTTCCGGTTGTACAAGGTGCTCGTTTTGGGAAAGGAAACGGCCGTCGGTTGGGAGGGCAGAGAATGTTACGACCAGGTACACGAGACGCACCGACGGTACATCTGCTCGGCCCAACTCTTGGTCACCGATTTGGCGATTCGGGCCTACAAGCAGGATCACGGGGAATACTCGGCGAACTTGGAATTGCTCGCCCCCGATTATTTAAGCCAGGTTCCGCTGGACCCATTCTCGAACAAGCCTTTCCAATATCGTCGCGGCGTTTCTGATTTTGTCCTCTACAGCATCGGAAGCGACGGAGTGGACAATGGTGGAAAATTCGGCAACTTGCAGCAGGTCACATACCATCCCGAGGGCCTCGACTGGGATCTGGACGCCCTCACGCGTCCGTAAGTCTCTCTTTGACGCATGTGGGACAACAAAAGATGCCTCAGCCTACCGTCTACGTAGAAACCACCGTCATCGGCCATCTGGTCGGTCGCATTCTTGCTGATCCGATTGTCGCAGGCCGTCAAACGGTAACTCGCCTGTGGTGGCCGGAAGCGCAGAAGAAGTATCGCTTGTTCGTTTCGCGGCTCGTTGCCGACGAGTGTGGTGGAGGAGACGCAGTTGCCGCTGCCGAACGCCTGGCGGTACTGAATTCATTGGAGTTTTTGGCAGCATCGGCGGAAGCTGACATCCTGGCCGAGCAACTCATCGATGGGAATGCGATTCCGAAAACGGAACCGCGAGACGCGGCTCACATTTCCCTGGCGACCGTCCACGGAATAGAATACCTGGTGACGTGGAATTTCAAGCACATTGCCAATCCCACCACTCGCACCTCAATTGAGTCAATCTGCCGGCGCGCGGGATACGATCCGCCCATCATTTGCACTCCTGATGAATTATTGGAGACCTGACATGACCAACGATTCGATCACCGAAGAAATTCGTGCCATCCGGCGCGAACTAGCGGCTCAATGTGGCAACGATGTGTCAAGAATTCTTGCCGATGCCCGGCAGCGCGAGGCATCCGATGGGCACACCTACGTAACACTTCCCAAGCGTGCTGCGGCAGCGATAATAAATCTCGTTGATGTACTCGTGGGAGCGCAAACTGATATCCTCCCACCGGTCAAGTGAGCGTCAGCGAAACAGTGGCCGCCACCGCCCACCGACATCCCGGCAGCACTTTCTCATCCTGGAGCACGTAATGCGCAAGAGATCTCCCCGCCGCGGAAGCCTCTCGGAATACATGGCTGAGATTCTCAAAAATGCCGTCTATGAAAAGGGGGAGCAGTTCAATGTGATTGTGGCTGAGGCTCCCGATTTGCCTGGCTGCGTGACCCAGGCGGCCAGCTTTGAGGAGGCCCGTGAGAATCTCGTGGACGCCATTGAGGTCTGGCTGATGTCCGGCCTGCGCAGCGGGGAGGATCCGCCCGTGGTCAACGGCTGTCGTTTGGCCATTACCACCGTGCCAAGGAGGCCTGGGACTGCCCAGTCTCAAACCCGTATCAAGACGTGAACTGGTGCGCAAGTTGAAGGGCCTGGGTTTTGAAGGACCGTTCCCTGGAGGAAAGCACGAGTGAATGTGTCGCGCCGAGTTACGCGTGACGATCCCCAATCCCCACGGGGGCGAGATCGATCCCGGACTCATTCGACGAATCCTGCGCCAGGCAAATATCACGCTTGATGAATGGATGCGCATATAAGATGCGGGCCTGGCGGAGGTCAAAAAATCATGAAGCACATGGAGCTAAAAAAGGTCGCGCTGAATCGGGCGGAAGTGAAGGCCGAGTACGAAGCGCTGGACCCCGAGTTTGAGCTACTACGTTAGATGCTTGGCGCTCGCACGAAGGCTGGCCTCAGCCAGGCCGACGTGGCCAAGCGCATGGGCACCCAGGCCCCGGCCATCACACGGCTGGAGTCCGCCTTGAGCAGCGGCAGACACTCGCCGTCCATTGATACGCTCAAGCGGTATGCGGAAGCCGTTGGATGCGAGCTTCAAATCAAGTTCGTTAAAGGAAACCCCAAGCCCCACAAGGCGTTACCGCCGACCCGTCACGCTTCCGGCGCAGCGGGCGGCTGAACTGAATGGTTGGCCTCCCCAGAGAACTCGCATGTCCAGCGATTCAATCACTGACACCACGCCGGTTAAGTGAGCTTCATCGGAACAACTCCCCCACCACGCACCGAAATCCCGGCAGCACTTTCTCGTCCTGGAGCACATCGTTCTCGCTGAACGTGGGGGAGAGGCGGTCGGGAACGTGGGTGACGACTTCGCGACTGCGGGGTAAGGCGTTCCAGACGAGCGCGCCGCCGGCGTGCAGGTATTCGAGCGTGCTGCGCGGATGTGGGCGCCCGGAGCTCTGATGAGGAAGAACAACCAAAAAGTCGCGAAGACTCGAAAGAACATGAAGCGGTTCCGTTCAAGCCAGGTTGCCGTGAATACCGCTTGATTTCTTCCTTGGAGGGTTCTGGGCTGTCCTGATGAAGTCGATGAATTCCGCATGATGCGGCCAAAACCACCGGCTTAGGAGGTATTGGCACAAAAGGTGCATTCAACCCGATTGCGTCGGAACAAAAAGACTCTGACCACTTACAGTGGTTTGGTACTTTCTCTTCAAGGGTGAATGCCATGTTATGGACCGTCTTGTTGATTCTCCTCATTATGTGGGCCTTGGGCCTTGGCTTCGGCGTAGCGGGGAATTTAGTGCATCTGCTGTTGGTTGTCGCGCTGGTGGTGCTGGTCGTGCAGCTTCTTCAGGGACGACGAGCAGTTCTCTAGCATCGACAGCCTGCGAATTGCAAGGGGGGCAAATGCTTCCCCGAGAGGGCGGCAGCGCAGTTCCGCGCTCATGCATGATCATGGGCCTACCTGAGGCAAGCTCGGTAGTGACCCAAGCGGAATGCTGTCTATACTCTGGGCATGACCGCGGAGGACATCAACACCGCAGAGGCTTCGCCGCTGGAATCGCCGCCGCGGTGTCTGTCGATGGGCGGCCTATTTGCCGGCCCGCTGCTGGCGGTGGGAGTTTATTTTCTGTTGCTGTGGCAAGCGCCGGATTTGGCGCATGCGCCGCGGGCGACGGCGGCGATTGCGGTGCTGATGGCGGTGTGGTGGATGAGCGAGGCGATTCCGCTGGAAGCGACTTCGCTCTTGCCGCTGGTCCTGCTGCCGCTCTCCGGGGCGGTGAAGAATTTTCAGGCGGCGGCGACACCCTTCGCCGATAAGAGCATCTTTCTCTATCTCGGCGGCTTCATCCTGGCGCTGGCGGTGGAGAAGTGGGGGCTGCACCGGCGGCTGGCGCTGCTCACGCTGCTGGCGGCGGGAACGCGGCCGGCGCGATTGATTGGCGGGTTCATGCTGGCGACAGCGGGAATCAGCCTCTGGATCAGCAACACGGCCACGGCAGTGATGATGCTTCCTATTGGCATCAGTGTGGTGCAGCTCGCCGAGAAACGGATGGCGGGAGGCTCGCCCAAGGATTCGGCGAATTTCGCCACCGCCCTGCTCATCTCCATCGCCTATGCGGCCAGTCTCGGCGGCATGGGGACGCTCATCGGCACGCCGCCGAACGTCTTCTTCCGAGCCTTCTTGGAGGAAAAGGGAATCACCATCGGCTTCGGCCAATGGATGCTGTTCGCCATTCCCGTGGTTGCCATGTTCATGCTGCTCTGCTGGCTGCTGCTCACGAAAATCCTGTTCCCTGTCTCGCTGAAGGAAATTCCCGGCGGGCGGGAGCTGATTCGGAGCGAGCTGACCAGCCTGGGGCCGGTTTCCCGCGGCGAATGGACGGTCCTCATTGTCTTTCTCGTCACCGCCCTCGCCTGGATTTCCCGCGACAGCCTGACCCAGTGGACATGGCTCGTTACCAACTTGCCGGTCATCAAGTCCATCGACGATTCCGTCATCGCCATGACCGCCGCCGTACTCCTCTTTCTGCTGCCGGTGAACTTCAGCCGCGGCATCTTCGCCATGGACTGGAAATCCGCCGGCCGGCTGCCGTGGGGAGTGCTGCTGCTGTTCGGCGGCGGCCTGAGCCTTTCCAAAGCGATGGAGGAAACGAAGCTGGCGGACTGGATTGGGGCCAACGTCTCGCAGCTTGGCGTATTACCCACGCCAATCCTAATCGTTCTGGTCGTGGCCGGCGTGGTCTTCTTCTCGGAGCTCGCCAGCAACCTGGCCACGGCCACCGCGCTGCTGCCGATCCTCTATCAGGTCGCCGTGGGGCTCCAGCTCGACCCGCTGCTGCTCTGCGTCCCGGCCATTCTCGCCGCCAGTTGCGGGTTCATGCTGCCGGTGGCCACGCCCCCCAACGCCATCGTCTTCGGCACCGGGCGGATCGGCATCCGGCAGATGATGAAAGCCGGCCTGTGGCTGGACCTGGCCGGCATCGGCCTGATTACGCTGGCGACGTACGCCTTGGGGTCCGTGTTGGGGATCAAGCTGTAAGCGACGAAGTGCTTGCAAATCGCTCAAACGGACGTTAGATTGACCGCATGAAGCCTACCCTTCTCCAGGCCGCACTTGCCGAAGTCCTGGGGACGTTCTTGCTAATCCTGTTTGGCTGCGGGGCCGTGCATTCCGTGGTGCTAACCGGGGCCCAATCGGGTCTCTGGCAAGTGGCAATTGTCTGGGGCGTGGCCATCATGCTGGCCGCCTATGTCTGCGGCGGAATCAGCGGGGCACATATCAACCCAGCCATCACCATCGCCTTGGCGCTCTGGGGCCGCTTTGATTGGTCTCGCGTGCCGGCTTACATCCTGGCTCAACTCGGCGGAGCGATGCTCGCCGCTGCTGCCTTGTTTTTGCTCTATGGCCCGCTGCTGGAGAAAAAGGAATTGGACAAGGGGGTCACGCGCGGCGAGATGGGGAGCATCGTCACGGCCATGTGCTATGGGGAATACTATCCGGCTCCCGGCAGCTTGGCCTCCGACAAAAAGGCTTTCCAGGCCGAAGACTGGAACGAGATTTCTGGCACGGTTCCGTTCCACGTCGCCTTCGCCGCGGAAGTCCTGGGAACCGCCGTCCTCGCCCTCGTCGTCTTCGCCGTCACGGACCCTCGCAACCAGTCCGGCCCACCGCTGGCTCTCGCGCCGGTGTTCATTGGCCTCTGCGTGGCGATTTTGATTTCCATCATCGCCCCACTCACCCAGGCCTGCTTCAACCCCGCCCGCGACTTCGGCCCCCGCCTCTTTGCATACTTCGCGGGCTGGGGGGAAGCAGCCATCCCCGGCCCCAACGGACATGGTTTCTTCACCGTTTACATCCTGGCACCGACGATGGGGGCTATCGCGGGCGGCGGACTTTATGAACGGGTCTTCCGGAGCTTTTTGCCGGAAGCTAAATCGAAATAATCACCACAGAGCAACGTCGATGAATGGCCGCAAAAAAACACGAAAAGTCGCAAAAACAGATTTTAAGTCACTTCTTCGTGACTCTTTGCGTTTTTCGCGGCCATTCCCCTCCGTTTCCGTTCTCTGCCTTGGCATAATTCTTTTCGCCGCGATCGCCCACGCCCAGCAATTATCGCAAAACGGCGCGTCGGCCATTCAAGACCCCGGCCAGCCGTATCGCGCGGATATGTCGAGCGCTGTCAGCTATGCCGCGGACTGCTCGGTGATCGTCACACCGCCCTACAAGGCGAAGGTGCTCAAAGTCTGGATACCCATTCCACCGACGAACGGTGCTCAGGTCGTTCATGCCAGCGAGTTCTCGACCTTCCCGCTGGACGTGAAGGCGAAGATCGGGACCGAAAAGACGTACGGCAATCAGTTCGCTTACTTCGAGTTCAAGGATCCGCAGGGGGCGCAGATCATCCGCCACAAGTTCCAGGTGCTGGCTTATGAGCTTCACTGGAATGTCCTGCCCGAGAAAGTGAAAGCGGTCGAGAAGTGGCCGGCCGGCTTTGACATCTATCGGCGTAGCGAATCCCAAGCGGTCGTCGTGGATGACCGGTTTCAGAAGTTGCTGAAGCAAATTGCGCCTCACCGGACGAACGGCCACTCGGACTTGTCGCTGGTGATGAGCTGGGTTGGCGAAAACTTCACCTACGACCATCACGATGCCTCCCTCGCGGCCAACTCCGTGAAGGCCCTGGAAACGTATCGCGGCCATTGCAGCGACTACCACGGGTTTTGCGCGGCGATGGGGCGGGCGCTCGGCTATCCCACGCGGGTGACTTACGGCATCAACACGTTCCCCAAAAACTCGCCGTCCCACTGCAAGCTGGAAGCCTTCCTGCCCCCCTACGGCTGGGTGAGCTTCGACGTTTCCGAAACCCAGAAGCTCATTGCCGCCATCAAGAAGGACGGCAAGCTCTCGGAGCAGGAGAAGGCCGAGCTCATCACCGCGGCCAGCCAACGACTGACGTCGGGATTCCGCGATAACACCTGGTTTTTGCAGACCGTCGGCACTGACTACGACCTGGAGCCGCCGGCCAAGAAGCGCGTTCCCCTCGTTCGCACGGCCTACGTCGAAGCTGACGGCGTCGCTCTTCCCGATCCTGACCCCGCCGACCCCCAGAAACGCGAATTCGCCTGGATGACGGCGTATGAGTTCCAGACCGAGGGAAAGGTAGTGAATCCGTTTGCGGACTACAGTAGCCTCAAAGCAAATGACTAAGCACTAATGTCTAATGTCTAATGACTAATGTAAGAAATATGGCCCTCGAACATTGGTCATTAGACATTAGGATTTAGTCATTCCCCCATCAACCAAGTCACCACTTCGCAAGAATTCCCATGCCTCCCCTCCGCTTCATCATGCTCGGCGGCTTTCTCGGCGCTGGCAAAACGACCACCATCGCCCGTCTCGCCCGCCACTACCAGAAACAGGGGAAGAGAATCGGCATCGTCACCAACGACCAGGCGACCGACCTCGTTGATACCAACAGTCTCCGTTCGCAGGGGTTTCAAGTCGGCGAAGTCCCCGGTTCCTGCTTCTGCTGCAATTTCAACGCTTTGACGGCGACGGTCGAAAGCTTGAGCGTGGACCAGCGGCCGGACATCGTCATTGCCGAGCCGGTCGGCAGTTGCACGGACCTGGTCGCCACCGTCGTCCGCCCGCTGCAAAAACAGTATGGCGGCAGCTTTGACGTCGCCCCCTACGGCGTCCTCCTCAAGCCCGGCCACGGCAGCCGCATTTTGCGGGGCGAGACCAAGGGAGGCTTTTCTCCGCAAGCTGCTTACATTTTCAAGAAGCAACTCGAGGAAGCCGACTTCATCGTGGTCAATCGCATGGATGAACTATCCGCTGCCGAAGCAGACGAGCTTTCGCGGCTCTTGGGTGAGCAGTTTCCCGGCATCCCCGTGCTGCGGCAGAGTGCCAAGACGGGCGCGGGCTTTGACGCGCTGGTTGAATTCCTGGAGCAGCGTGGCAGCTTCGGCCGCCGCCTGATGGACCTCGATTACGACGTCTACGCGGAAGGAGAAGCCGATCTTGGCTGGCTCAACAGCAGCCTCACCGTCACAGCCGAGCGTGAGTTCGACCTCGACATGTTGCTCATGTCCATCATTACGCGGCTGCGGGATTCCCTGGCGGAGATTGATGCCGAGACCGCCCATCTCAAGGCCATCGGCATGGCGGAAGGGCTATACGGAGTGGCCAACCTCGTCAGCAGCTTCTCGCCGGCGGAACTTTCGCTGCCGTCGAAGGGGCGCGTCAAGGAAGTCCAACTCGTCGTCAACGCCCGCGTCGCCACCGCGCCCGAAACGCTTACCGAGCAGGTCACCGCTGCCGTATCCGCCGCCTGCAATGAGGTGAATGCGCGGCCCACCTTCCATCAGACCCAAAGCTTCCGCCCCGGCCGCCCGCAGCCAACGCACAGGATTTTGGAAGCGGTGGGATAATCGCAAATTCGAAATTCGAATGGCGAATGATAAGGCCAATCGCACGTCCTCCATTCGTCATTCGCCATTCGGACTTCGTCATTTCCCCATGCTTCCTCCTCTCATCCTCCTCGAACGCACCTCTCGCTGGGCCGCCGCTTTCCGCCGGGAAATGCGCAAGGCCGCCCAGCCACGGGGTCGGGAGTCTTTGGCGTCACGGTCTTTTGCCAACAAAACAAACTTCGACGCCAAAGACTCCCGACCCCTTGGCACCCCGGTGCCGCTCACCCTCCAAGAAATCCGCAGCCTGCCGCAGTGCCAAAGGGAGTTGGAAGCATCGCCGAATTCCGTCGTCGCCGTCGAAGTGTTGCCCCATAACCTGGTTGCCGTGGCGAAAGCCTTGAGCGAGTGGAGCCGCCGTTTCCCCGACGCCCGCTTCATCGCCTTAGCCGCCCGCGGCCTGGAGGCCCACGAGCTGCTGCTGCGGGAAGCCGGCGCGATCCACGTCATCTTCTCTCCTCGCTCCCTCTCCCCTCTGCTCCGCCTCATCCGCCGCCATCTGGCCCGAGCTCCGCAACCAAAGCTGACGCTTGAAAATTACATTTGGGCCAGGCTTCCGTGGGGTTAAGAAGCGCCCGATGGCGGTATGGCGGTCGCGGATCCACGCCCAACCGCGGCGAAAATTCCCAGAATTTTTCGGGGAAAGGCTTGCCGGAGGCTTTTTGTAGTGTACAATTGGGACTTGTCGGGCCGGCGAGAAACCGGCGGGGTCTTTGACAAGTGAAACGGATGGGTTTGCGGAGCGAGGGAAGATGCTGCGCGCGTTTTGAAGGACGGGGTGGTGGAAGGCGATTTGAGATTTGAGACGGGAAGAGGAACCCGCGACGGCTGCTCCCAGGGGAGGAGGATTTGAGAAGTCGGTGGTGTTGCGAAAAGGAGGGAGTTTCGCAACACATCCCCCCGTTTTTGCCCCGTGCGCGCGTTGCGAAACCTCATGGGTTTCGCAACAGACAGCGGGAGGATGGAGATTGGAGACGGGTGGAAGGCAGGAGGCAGGAGTCAGTCAGGCCGGTGCGAGAGCCGCAGCTCTTCGCCGATTCTTTCGGCTCGGATGCCGCTGGGAAGGGATTGGGGGGGCGCGGCGGGGGCCGGCTGTTGCACCAGGGTGGCGAGTTGGTCCCATTTTTCCAGGGTCATGTCTTGCTGGGGCCAGTGGTGGATGGTCCAGATGCGGAGGAAGAGCTCGCGGAGGAGATGGCGGTGAAGGGGAGCGAGGGGGGGGCATTTGATGATGACGGTGTTGCCGCGCCGCTGAACGTGCGCAGCCAGAAGTGGTTCCAGCTCTGCCGCGAGATAGGCCTGGTTCTCTTCCGCCAGCTTGCTGAGCCGAAGCAGTGCAGCACGGAGTGCTGGGGCGTATTCCTTTTCGAGGAGTGGCAGCAGCTCGTGGCGGAGGCGGTTGCGGGTGAAGGCGGGGGAGGCGTTGCTGAAGTCTTCGCGGTAGGGCTGGGGGAGCGTGGCCAGAAAGGCGAGGACCTCGGCGCGGGTGATGGCGAGAAGCGGGCGGACGAGCGCGACGGCGGGCGAGAGTTCCCGGGCTCGCGGAATGCCGGCCAGGCCGCTGATGCCGGTGCCGCGAAGGATGCGGTGCAGCACCGTCTCGACCTGGTCGTCGGCGGTATGGGCGGTCACGACATAGCGCGCGCCGACGCGGTGAGCGGTGTCGGTCAGAAAGGAATATCTGGCCGCGCGGGCGGCGGCTTCGATACCGTCGCCTGTGGAATTCGTGGGCGCACCGCTGCTGCCGACTTCGAGCGGGATGTTCAGGTCGCTGGTTAGTTGCCGCACGAAGGCTTCGTCGGCGTCGGACTCCGCTCCGCGCAAGCGATGGTTGAAATGAGCGGCGATGATGCGCCCCTCGCCGAGATTTCTCTTCAGATGCGCCAGGCCGTGAAGCAGTGCCACGCTATCCGCGCCGCCGGAGACTGCGACAAGAGTCGTCACATCCTGCCAGGTGCCTGGCGGGAAGGCGGCGGCGAGCTTGGGGAGGAAGCCGTTCACGGAGGATCAGGAAATGGCAGAATAATGGGGGCAGTATAATAGGAGGGAGGCAGGAAGATGTTCGGCAGAAAGATGGGGGTAGAAAAATGGAGGATGACAGAGGGGGGAAGGTGAGCCGTCTTCAGCCGTGTCCTCGGTGTTTTCCGTGTCCCATTCCCTCTTCATCCTGACTGTTTCCTGACTGTTTTCCGTTTTGAGCGCCGCACGGTTGCAGTTGCCGCAAGCTCTGTTACCATAGAGAGTACCGCGGGGGAGGCAACGTCGCTTGGTTCCGCCATTTTGAGTACACGTTTTAGAAAATAATGAGGTTCGTGCCGGCCGCCTAGAAGAATAGCTCCGGCAACAGAACGGTTTGACGCACGCTTGATGTCGTAATGTCCGCTGCCGCAAAGTCTTGCGGCCGCGGTCATGTTGGGAACTGGATTTCAGCACGGGATTTCCACTGTGGGCACCCCTTTTCAACCCTGGCCGCGGAGGTAGCGATGAATCTCATCCTGCTCATTTGGCGGCTGTTGTTTGGCCGTCCTGGGGACGGCTCCGCCAGACTCATGCCGATGGCGGTGCGCTCGGACGGCCGGACGCACACCTTCCGCGGCAAGTCCTGGCCGGGAAACTGGTTGGCCGCCTGCGTGGAATGGCTGAAGCGATTCTTCCGTTGGGATCCGCCGCCTCGCAAGAGGGGCCCGTGGGGTCTGACACCTGGCTGGGCGGATGGCCCGCGCCGGGACGAATAGCTCTTTCAGTTTCCAAACGCCTGGCGTGACGAGCGGCCCTTCGAGTAGGAGCCGACGGCGTCATTTCTGTTGCTTGTCAGGAACGCGGCGATTCCCCGCGCGCCTGCCCCGCTTTCTTCCTCGCGTAACCGGTGCGACCCAGCCGATAAGGACGCCGCCGTGCCTGATGTGCCTGATGTGCCGATGTGGATTTTGATTGTCTGCCTGGCGATTACCGCGGTTGCCACTTTCGGAGCCATCAAATTTCTCGATAAGCTGCGGAAGCTCGACGCCGAGAATGAGGCGAAACGGATCGTCGGCGAAGCCGAGCGGCAGGCCGTCACCAATCTCAAGGAGGCGGAGCTTTCCATCAAGGAAAAGGATCTGGCTCAAAAGCAGGAGACGGAAAAACTGCTCAACAAAAGCCGTGATGAGCTGCGGGAGAAAGAGCGGTCGCTAGACAAGCGGCAGGAAACCGTGGGCCAGCAGACGGACGATCTGCGGAAGCAAGAGAGGATCGTCGAGAGCACGCAGCGGCGGCTGGCCGAGAAGCTTGAAGAGGCCAAGGGGCGGAACGAAGAGCTGAGCAAGGTGCTGGACCAGCAGCGGCAGACGCTGCAAAACATGAGCGGCCTGACCGTCACGGAAGCGACCAGGCGGCTGATGGAGAAGCTGGAGAACGAGCTCCAGCAGGACATGGGAAATGCCATCGTCAAACACGAGCGCCGCATGGCCGAGGTGGTCGAGCAGAAGTCGCGGGAGATGCTGCTCATCGCCATCCAGCGATACGCAGCCGCCCAAACGGCGGAGAGCACGACCAGCACGGTCGATATCCCCAGCGACGAAATGAAGGGGCGGATCATCGGCCGCGAAGGGCGGAACATCCGGGCCTTTGAAAAAGTGACCGGCGTGGACGTCATCATCGACGATACGCCAGGCGTCGTCATCGTCAGCGGGTTCGATCCCGTCCGCCGCGAAGTCGCCCGCCAGACCCTTAATAAGCTGATCGCCGACGGCCGCATCCACCCCACGCGGATTGAGGAAATCTTTGCGGCCACGTCCAAGGAAATCGAAGCCTTCATCCAGAAAAAGGGGGAAGAAGCCGCCCAGGAAGTGAACGTCCACAACGTGCATCCCAAAGTGCTGTACATGCTGGGGCGACTGCACTTCCGCACCAGCTATAGCCAGAATGTGCTACGGCACAGCGTGGAGGTGGCGTTCTTGACCGGGCTCCTCGCCGAGATGATCGGCCTGGACGGCGACATAGGCCGGCGGTGCGGCCTGCTGCACGACATTGGCAAGGCAGCCGACCATGAGCTGGAAGGGGGACATCCGAAAATCGGAGCCGACATCCTCAAGCGGCATAATGAGAAGGCGGAAGTCGTGCATGCAGCCTTCGGCCATCACGACGAAATCGTGACGGAGTATCCCTATACCATGCTCGTCGCCACGGGAGACGCGTGCAGCGCCTCCCGTCCCGGCGCGCGTCGCGAGTCCTTGGAGCGATACATCAAGCGGATGGAAGAGCTCGAATCCATCGCCTGCGGCTTCCCCGGCGTGGAGCAGGCCTTCGCCATCCAAGCCGGCCGCGAGCTGCGGGTCATCGCCAGCAGCCGCGACACCGACGACGCCAAAGCGGCCAAGATCTGCCGCGACATCGCCAAGGCATTTGAAGAACAGCTCACGTATCCTGGCGAAATCAAGGTGACCGTGGTGCGAGAGTCGCGATTCATCGAGACGGCGAAGTAAGTCCCGGCGGATGGCGTTGCGAATTGCGAGGACATCTCCGCCTGCCTAGAATTTCACGTCCTGGCAAACTCTAACCCCTGGCAAATTTCTGCCGTGGCAAGTTGTGCCGCTTGGTCAAGGAATGGCGGGCGAATCCAGCGCCGGCCGGCGGCGCTTCCGGCAAGGTTTAACCACCTTCCAGAAGCGGCAATCTTTGCGCAACAGTCGTCGTAAACCACTGTCAGAAAATTGTTTGCGGACGTTCAAGACGGCTAACCAGCAGGGACGATACGAAAGTTGTCACCGACCGGAGTGAGCGCGCCAGAAAGGCGCATTCACGCCATCGGATGAACCGCAGCGGACTCACCGGACCAACGGATGGCTCGGCCCGCTCTGGTGTATGACAACCCGACGATGCGGAGCTTTGGCCCACCTCATCCCCGCATCAAGCCTCACCCCACCCATAGCAACCCGCAATGGATTCCGGGCAATTGGATTGCCCGGAACCTGTCCAAACGCGAGCGACCAGCCAGACCCCCAGGGAAGGGCGAAGACGTTCGCGTGATCCGGCCGGACCGGGACATGCGCCAGTTCGTGGTTCCATCGTGTTTAGGAGACGTCGCTCGATGAAATGGAACATTTTTGTTGGATCGTTGGTACTCGCGCTAGCCGCTTGTACCCAGAGCTTTGGCTTCGACCTGTTGGACCGCATGCTCGGCTCCAGCGGATGCGGCTGCGAAACCAGCTGCTGCGAAGCCAATCGCTGCAAAGTTAAATGCGCGAAGGTCCGCTGCGGAAACGGCTGCAATGGCTGCTCCAAAGTGGCTCCCTCGTGCGGAGTGGCCGCCCCTTCCTGTGTGAAGGCGGCCCCCACCTGTGCTGCTCCGGCTCCCACGTGTGCCGCGGCTGCCCCGACCTGCGCGGCTGCACCCACGTGCGCTGCCGCTCCTTCCTGCGGTGTTGATCCTTGCAATAAGGGTTGCAACAACGGCTGCGGGAAGTCCGGCTGCCGCAAGCCTTGCCTGCTGGACCGCCTCTTCTCCTGCAACAGCTGCAACAAGGGCTGTGGCAAGAGCTGCGGCAACGGCTGCACGAAGGCCGCTCCGTCCTGCGGAGTTGCCGCTCCGAGCTGCGTGAAGGCTGCTCCCACCTGCGCCGCTGCCGCCCCGACCTGCGCCGCCGCTCCCGCCTGCGGGATCGACGCGTGCAACAAGGGTTGCAACAACGGCTGTGGCAAGAGCAAGTGCTGCAAGCCTTGCCTGCTCGACCGCATCTTCTCTTGCAACAGCTGCAACAAGGGTTGCAACAATGGCTGCACCAAGAGCTGCGGTAACGGCTGTGCGAAGGCCGCTCCGTCCTGCGGAGTTGCCGCTCCGAGCTGCGTGAAGGCTGCTCCCGCCTGTGGTTGCGACGCGAAGGCTCCGGCCGCCGCTCCTGCCGCTGGTGGCGATATGGCCCCCATGCCGCCGGCCCCGGTGGTTGATCCTTCGGCGTTCAATGCCAAGAATAGCGGTCGGGTCGTTCGCTCTGCCAGCCTGGTTCGCTAGGACAGCAGGAGCTTAAAGGCTACGACAACCCGCGGCCTGCCAAGGTGCAAACTCTGGCAGGCCGCTTTTATTTCTTGAGAGTGGCATTTTTCACGGCGCCACAATCTGGGCCCTTGGAGAGTCAACCCGTAAGGCTCTCCCGTGAAAAAAGTAATGGCTGAATACGGCTTCGACTTCCGCGCTTTTGGGAAGCATGCGACGCGGATCACCGGGTTCACGACTCCCGCTCGCCAAGATTCAAGATGATTGCTATCGTTCCCTAGCTCCCTGGTGCCAGATTTTCAGGATGACGCTCTTCGATTCCGTCCCCGACAGCGGATACTCGCTGGCGACGCGGAGCTCCAGCTTCTTCATCAGGCCGAGCCGTTTGGCTTCGTTGTGCTCCGCGGTCCATTTCGGCCCTTTGATGAGCAGCAGCCGGCCGATGTAGGCCCAGTGGGGCCTGAACCAGGTCAGGATTTTATCGAGTGAACCCACTGCCCGGCTAACGACGGCATCGTAGCGAGTGTCTTTGAGCAGCTCTTCGGCCCGGGTGGAAAAGACGGTGACGTTGAGCTTTAAGTCACGGGCGATAGTCTCCACGACCTTGGCCTTCTTCTGCACCGAGTCGCACAGATGCATGGTCAGGTCCGGCCGCAAGATCGCCAGCAGGAGCCCCGGCACGCCGCTGCCGGTGCCGACATCCAGCACTTCCTCTTCGGCGTGCAGCAGCTTGGCCAGCTCAATGGTATCCGCCAAATCGCGACTGACGAATTTTTCAAAATCGGTGTGCCGGGTGAGATTGATTTTCTCGTTCCAATCCCAAAGCGCGCGGGCGTACTTTTCCACGCGCTCCGCCTGCTTGGCGGTCAATTCAATCTTGTGGCGGGCTAGGGCGGCAGCGAGCGTATCGGGGATGGCAACAGGGGGATCAGCATCTTCGGTCATTTCGGCAATAGTTTCCATCAAAACATCTTAACCTGGAGTTGCCAGAAATCTCAGCGGTCGCCCGGATCACGCTCCCACGGGAGGAAATTTTTCGTCACCTTCGGGCCGCGCGCTTCCCACATACCTCACCACCAGCCCCGCAAAAATCAGACCGCCGCCAGCGAGCGTCCACCACTTGGGAACGTCCTGTCCCGCGGTGACGAAGTAGGCCCAGATGGGAACCAGCAGCGGTTCCAAGAGGCCGATGCCAGCGGCTTCGTGGCCGGGAATGGTTTTGAGGCCGCGGGCGAAGAGGACGTAGGGCAGGCCCATCTGCAAGATGCCGAAACCGGCGAGCAACAGCCACAGCCAGCCGCTGGGCCAGTGCTGGCCGGAGCTATAGCTTTCCCAGGCCCAAGGCGAAAGCACGAGTGCGGTTACTAGATGATTGAGCCCCACGAGCCAGGCACTTTCAAAGTCCCGCAATTGTCGGAGCGAGAGGACGACGCCGGCATAGAAGACGCCGGACAGGAGGCCATAGACGACGGCTTCCAGCGATTTGCCTTGGGCTTCAAAGGCCAGAATGAACGCGATGCCCAGCCCGCATAGCACCACCAGCAGCCAGTCGCGCAGGACCGCCCGTTCACGAAAAACCAGCACCCCCACCAGCAGCACCCACATCTGAGCCGTGCTTTGCAGCCAGATGGCGTTGGCCGCGGTTCCTTTCTCCATCGCGCTGAGGTACGTGTAATTCATCGCGGCGAAAGTCGCCGTCGCCGGGATCAACTTCCAACTCCACTGCGGCCGGCGGATGAGCGGCAGCAGCACAACGCAGGCGAACGCCGCCCGCCAGAACGCCCGCAGCGGCCCCGGCCAATCGTCAATCAAATGGAACTTGGCAAAAAACCCGCTGCTGCTCCACATCACCGCCGCGGCCAGCACCAGCAGGCGAGCAGTGCGGAGCGAAGGAGCACTGCCGGCGGATGGAGCAGCAGGTGGTTCATTGGCCGACGGCATGTCCCAGTTGTGACAGGACAGCTAGCCGTCGTCCAGCGGCATAGTCGCCTTTCGCTCCGCGAAAGTAGCGCTACTTTTGCGGAGCGAAAGGAGACTATAGAAACGAACATGGCTTGCCCGACGTCTTGTATGATAGAAGCAGAGTGCATAAGCGAGAGGAGGAATCGATGACCCGAACAGGAATTGTCATTCTCGGCGCATGTGGCGTCTTTATAGGTTGGATTCTCGTATCCCTCCTCCTCCTGTTCTACGGCAATGACTGGTGGCTCAGCGGCCTGACGACCCTCACGGTGTTCGCCTGGCTCGCGGGGCTGCTCGTCGTCATGTTCCAACAGGGCCGACTCCGCGCCGCAGCCACCGGAGCCGTGATCGCCGCCGCCGCTTACTGGCTGCTTGCTCTCGGCCCCTGGTTCTCGACGAACGTCGGCCCCACGCTCCTCACCAGCCGTTTGCTTGCGCAGGTGGACGTGATGTTGCATGGCAATCCGCAGCAACTTCAGGCGATTACCTGGGCCGCGCCGCAGCCGTATTCCTCCACCGGAATCGTCTACATGACCGGATCACCGGGCGGCAACCCCCACACGATCCAGCCTACCTTAGTCCCTCCAACGGCGCTCGGCTTCGCCACCACCTTGACGCAGGGAAGCACCGTCTTTCAACCCCTCGGACACTGGCTGCTGATATGGCTGTGTGCCGGGGTGGGAGGAATCGCCGCGCTCCTGATGCTGATCCGGTCGGAAAAGCGGCAGCCAGGCGCCATCTCCAACGAGGCCGCGACTCCCCCCGGAGCCGCCCCATGAGCCTGAAGTTCTCGCTGCGAGACCTGCTCCTGCTTATCGCCGTCATCAGTGTGGTCTGTGCCGCTCTGGCCAATACGGGCATCTGGTGGCACAGCATCATTGTCACTTCCACGCTCTCCGGCATGACCGGCCTGCTCCTCTGGGGCACGCTGCATTCCGGCTCGTGCCGCGCCTTCGCCTGCGGCTGGTTGCTCTTCGCGGCGGGCTATCTGGCGCTGGTGTTCGGACCTTGGACCGGCAGCAACCTGGGCGTGAACCTGATCACGACCAAGGGCCTCGCTCTGCTTGAGCTGAAGGCACTCGGCAATACGCCGTCCCCTGCCGTGATTGATTTCAATTTCAACGCCTTCAACGACATCGACAGCGACAGCGGCGTCGTCGACCTGGGTATTGTGGCCCCAGGAATCTATTCCGATCCCGGCTGGACCTCTTATCCGCCTACATCCGTCACGGGAAGTTTCTTCAGCCGCGGCGGGGTCACGACGTATACCACCTTTCAATCCACCGGCCACTGGCTGCTCGCCTCCGTCTTCGGCTACTGCGGCGCTCATCTGGCCACTTTTCTATGTCTCCGCCGCCAGGAGTCAATCTAGACATGACAGCAATTTACATGGCTCGCGCACTCCTCTCCTGCTGCTTCCTCGCGCTGTTCCTGCGAGCCGTCCCGGCACTCGCCGAGCCTCCCTTTCGCGGCGCACTGCTCACGGCAGAAACCGCGACCGCGGACCATCTTGATGTCCTCAAAAAGGACGGCTACACCACCATCGTTCTGCAAATCGGCTCGCCTGCCGCTGAGCAAGTCAAACAAGACGCTGCCGCAGCCAGGCGAATTTCTGCAGCAGGTCTGGAACTCGGTTACTGGTTGGAAATCGCCCGCTGCCAAGAGCTCGCCGATGCTCACCCGCTCTGGATGGCCAGCTTGCAAGGGCATCCCGAATGGCGGCGGCTGCACAAGGATTTTCCGTTCCCCAAGGAAGGCGAGACCATCAAGAACTATCCTTGGGTGCCGGTTCTCTATGAAGAAGCCTTCGCCGCGCACCTGGACCGCTGCAAAAAACTGCTCGCGGAGCTCCCCTCGCCAAAACACATCTTCCTCAACGACCTGCAAGGTTCCCCCAGCGCTTGCGGCTGCGGCAATCCCGTCTGCCGCTGGACAGCCGACTATGGGCCAGTGGTCACTGCCACCAAACTGGGCGATGACGCCGCAGCCCGCTTCGTCGCCGCCGTCAAGAAGCTCGTACCTGAGAAAACTGCGATCATCCCCGTCTGGACCACCGAGTGCGAGGAGCACGACAAAGAGAAGGACGCTCTCTGTGCCGGCGTCGGCTGCTTCAAGGGAATCTGCTGGAAGGCCTACACCAAGCAACTCATGCCCTTGTCCGAAGGCTCGCCGCAAATCGGCGTCCTGCTGCTCTATCAGGAGTTCGGCCAGGATTCCTCCGCCTACAAAGAGCCCGCCGGATGGATTCACCATTCGCTTGCCGGTTTTGCCACGATGCCTCCCAAGCACGGCGGCAAAGCCATCTCTCCGGAGCGCCTCATCGCCGTCTTGCAAGGCACCGGCGTCACAGAGCGCCAACTCGCCGACCAGATTGCCCGCGCTAAGGATGCCCATTGCTCCGGCTATCTCGTCGCCTTCGCCAAAATCGACCAGTCCTGGACTCCCAAGCTCATTCGCTGGAAATAGAGCCGAAATTCGCGCAGTCTCGACTCTCGTCCGCGCACTATAATTTGGCGGCGCTCCATTGGCGTCTTCCAGGAGTCCTCCATGCCCGCTTTCGATGCCACCCAGCAAGTCCCCTTTCTCAAAACACCCCTCCCCGGCCCATTGGCCAAGGCTCTGATTGAAAACGACGAGCGGTTCACCTCGCCGTCGTACACCCGCGTCTATCCGCTGGCCTGCTCCCGCGGCTATGGGGCGGTGATCGAGGATGTGGATGGCAACCGCTTCCTCGATTTCACGGCCGGCATCGCGGTCTGTTCCACCGGCCATTGCCATCCGCGGGTCGTCGCCGCGATCCAGGATCAGGCCGCGAAGCTCCTGCACATGTCGGGGACCGACTTCTACTATGCTCCGCAGGGAGACCTCGCCAAAAAGCTCGCCGAAATCGCCCCCGGCAGCAAGCCCAAGCGGGTCTTCTTCACCAACTCCGGGGCCGAGTCCGTCGAAGCTGCCTTTAAGCTGGCCCGCCACCACACCCGGCGGCAGCACATGATCGCCTTCTTCGGAGCGTTCCACGGCCGCACCATGGGGGCCCTCTCCCTCACCGGCAGCAAGGTCGTGCAGCGGAGCGGCTTCGCCCCGCTCATCCCGCAAGTCAGCCACGTTGATTACCCCAATCCCTACCGGCATGAAAAGGACCACCATGAATCCGCGGTGATGGAATCGCTCAACCAGATCGAGTATCTCTTCCGTCGCACCGTGGACCCGCACGAAGTCGCCGCCATCATCGTCGAGCCCATCCAGGGGGAAGGGGGCTACATCGTGCCACCACCGGAGTTCCACCGCGAGCTGAAAAAGCTGGCCGAGAAGCACGGCATCCTCTACATCGTGGACGAAGTGCAGACGGGCATGGGCCGCACCGGCAAAATGTTCGCGATGGAGCACTTCGGCGTCGAGCCGGACATCATCTGCCTCGCCAAAGGCATCGCCTCCGGCATGCCCCTCGGTGCCATCATCGCCAGCAGCGAAATCATGGACTGGGGCCCCGGCTCCCACGCCAGCACCTTCGGCGGCAATCCCGTCTCCTGTGTCGCCGCACTGGAAACCATCAAGCTGCTGGAGGAAGAGCTGATGGCCAATTCCGCCGAAGTCGGCAATCACTTGAAAAGCCGGCTCAACGAACTAGCCACCCGCCACGCGCTCATTGGCGACGTGCGAGGCATCGGCCTGCTCCTCGGCATGGAGCTCGTCAAGGACCGCGCCACCAAGGAACACGCCACCGCCGAAAAGGAGCAAGTCATCCAAGCCTGCTTCCGCCGCGGCCTCCTCCTCCTCGGCTGCGGCCAAAGCACCGTCCGCTTCTGCCCCCCCCTCGTCATCACCAAGGAGCAGGCCGACACGGCGGTGGGAATCCTGGATGAAGTTCTGCGGGCCTATGTCTACCAGTCGGGACGGGGATCCTGACCAACCGGGGGCATGAATCGCGTGCCCACCTTATCAACACGCTTGCAGGCCAAGCCCTTCTCCCACTTATGTCAAATCGATTTGACGTAAGTCCCGAAAAGTTGTCCCGTTTTCTGATTCATGGAACACCCCAAAAACGGTGATTTGATACACCTTTTCAGCCTGGTCTGTTCGTGGCGGACGACCCCTGCAAAATCGACGCAAGTCCATACCTCCATGCCACTTGCAAGCAGGTTGTATGATACACAAAGTGATACATCCGGTAGTTCTTGATACAGGCCTTTCGCGACCGCAAAGCCACCATTCGCTGCGCGACTTACGTCGATTCGCCGCGACGTAAGTCCTCGATGCCTCCCCTCGAAAGATCGCCAGCCCAGGGCGCATCTTCGGCGCAGTGATGAACAACCTCGTCAGAGGTTACCCGTCCACTTTTCAGCAACAACCAACTTGAGAAAGAACAAACCATCCTGGCGGCTGCGTGCAGGGCTCCGCCCCCGGCTCGCCAGTATTGTATACTCCTGTCCAGTAACTTTGGGACACTTTGACCAGCCGTAGTCCAGAATTCCAAAAATATTTTTCCCGTCAAGAAAGGGGTGGGGAAGGGTTTTCGCGATGCCAATGTTCTTTGGCCAATGAACCTGGCTGCGAAAACTCTTCAGGGCCCCGTTTGGCATGGCGGGCCGGGTCGCGGAAATCCCCGTTGAAGCCGGTGGCGATTCCGGGATGTTCGGCGGGCAACGCGAACGGGGTCAGGAGGAGTTTCGCGGCGGAGTCTTTCGAGATCACAAGTGCGTTGGGCGCGAAACACCTCCCGACCCCATTACCCCCCAGATCGACCCTCGCAGGATGCCACGTTTGGATTCTGCGCCAGTCTCCGTCCTAGGGCGGTGAGCGGCAGCCGGTAGCCACGGATCAAACTCTGATCCGCAGGGATTCAAAGGCTCGCATCCGTGTCTGACCTGTGTTCCATCCGTGGCTAGGCTCCAGGCTTGGCTTCAAGTGCGACGCCGATCCCTGGGTTGGCGCACCCTCCTTGCGACCTCGCACACGCGTGCATTGCGCTGGCGCTAATGCACCCTACCGCGTTAAGAAGGTGAAACAACCGGTGAGCCTTCAACGGGAAATCCCTCTGTCGAGGGGATTTAGGCCCTGAAATTGCCTTGCTATGTCGGCACAATCGCTCTAGTTGACCCAAATTACCGGAAGTGGGATGATTTATGTATCGTGCTCTTTACATCTTGTTTCACTTCTTGAACACGGAGCCGCATCATGAATCCCCTCGCGCCGCTGGCCCTGCTGGCCCTGTTTCTGTCCGCAAATAATGCCCCCATTTTTCAGGGGACGCCGACCGACGTCGTGCAAATCATCCGCTACAACGCCGCCAGCGCCGACCTTTGGTTGCAGGACCATCGCGTCGAAATCAAGGGCGTTGTGAGCCGCATTGAGAAGGATGGCCTGGGCAACTACATCGCCATTATGGAAACCCGGATCGAAGAGCCGGCTGCGGAAGTTTCGGGAACCATCCGCTTCAAGTTCGCTCCTTCGGAGCGCGACTCGCTGGCCGCGGTCCTCGTTCCCGCGCAGGTGGTGACCATTCAAGGGGACTTCCGCTTCGTCCGCGATCTGTTGCGGCGGATGGCCCGCAATTCCGTTACGGTCGACCTACTGAACTGCCAGCTTGTTCCGGTCGTCGCGCTTCCGCCGCCGGTGATTCCGGTGCCGACGCCAGCGCCGGAAGTGAAGTAGATATTTCCGGTTTGCCGCTACCTGATTGCTCCCTGCGGTTGCGTGGATTCAAAGAGTAGGTGTGTCAAGACGAGGAACGAGCCGCGGACACACCGCATTGCGGCCGGGCTAGGATCAAGGGTGAAAGGAACCGCCTGATGAACCATCACTATCCTTCGCTCTTTGCCGCGACGTTGCTCGTCGTCTCCGCCATGCCTGCCATTGCTCGCGAACGCCCCGCACCTCCGGAGTCCCGGTACGCGTATTCGTTCAAAGTCGATGAGAAGTCGCTGCCCAAAGGGGTGAGCGTGCGCACGGTCGTGGACGGCAAGAACTCGCGGCATTTCATCAAAAATACCGGCGAGACGCCGCTGGTGATCGGCGAAATCTACTCCAATGACAAGCTGGTGAGCGGCACCAAGCTCGTCGGCGGCAAAGTCTACGGCTGGTTTCCCAGCGGCGTCCCCATGGAAGGGAAAACGCATCTCAAAGGCTGGCAAGCCCCGTTCGGCGACATCCTGGAAACGATCCTAACACTCCCCCGCGAGCCGGCCAAAATTATCGAGGGCCGCAAGCCCGGCCTGGGGAAAGACATCCCTGAGCCGGAAGAATCCTCGATCAAAGCCAGCTACGACGGCAAGCCCTATGAAATCAAGATCAAGATCATTTACCGGCTGAATGAGGCGTATGAGAAATAAGCCGTTACTCAGGAAGCGACTTGACGCTTCATGAACAACACAACCGAACCATACACTCCGCCAACAAGGTCATCGGGAGTGTCATGCTCGATGTCCTCCATCCGGCCAAGCTTGCTGGTCCACTTTCCGCTGGGCAATTGTCTGGAGGCGTGCGTGTAAAAAGTTGACGTTGCGAAAAGCGCAAGCTTTTGAAAGCCGCTTTCCAGTGCGCCGGTTTCGCAGACGGCGAACCCTTCGCTCTTTATCGCATCCGCGAGAGCATCGATCCCGGATCCATCCTTCGGACTGGCAATCGGCCAAAAGACGCCGGGCTGCCACCAGTGCTCCGTGTCGTCTACTGCCCAGGCAATGCAGTTATAGTCGGGCGCGGAGGGGCTGGTGATGCGATGATTGGCCGCCGTTAGCCGAGGGAAGTCTGGGCTGGCAATCATTTTGGCAGCAGCCCCTCGGACTTTCCCCAATCAATCCAGGCCTGAGCCATGAGGGACACCTTACCGGCAGCCGCTGGTGGAACGGGATTTTGCTCGGTGATCGCCTCAAGCGCCCAAAACCACTGATCGGGTTCGCGGGCCAACTCCCGCAAAATGAGCGGCACCACCAGCATGCCCATGCCAATAATCCGCTGGTAGGGCCGAAGCATCGCCATCTGTGCGGAGTTGGAAAGGTATCGCGAATCCCGTTTCCACTCCGCGGCCAGACGCGCGAAACGGGCCTCCAACGGCTCTTTGGCGGCAGACGGCAGAGATAGGGTGGGAATTGCCACGGTGTTGGAGAGGGGCGACAGTGAAACGGAAACTCTCTATTGCCATCTTAACTAGGTTCCGGTGCATCTCACAAGCGTCGGCTCATTGGTTTGTGGCGGTGCTCGTCTTGGGTAATTAGGCTATGTGCATTACGCAGAGAGTCTTCGCTCAGTCGTTCCAGTGTGGTTCTATGAATCAACTCCTCACCAGCGGCATCTGGCCCAAAATCAAGAAACTCGGCACGCAAGCTCGGCGCATCCAGGCGGCGATTGCCTATTTCTCAAGTGATCGATACTTCACACTAAAACGTGGTGACTCTCTGGTTACCAACGCCTCAGTATGGGCGATCAAAAATGGTGAGACCTCGGCCAAGGTGCTTTGGAAATTGTTTAAGAAGGGGGTAGTAATTCGCAGCTCGGCAAAGCTACATGCGAAGCTGATCATTCTTGACGACAAGGTTCTTATCGGGTCGGCCAATGCCTCCCAGAACAGTGTATCGTTGTACGAGGCGGCTGTGATCACTGATTTTCCTGCAATTGTTAGCCAGTCGAAGTCGTTTCTTTTTCAACTGGAGGAGACTTTATCGCCGCTGACCAAGGGGCAACTACAAAAGCTGCTCAAGATCAAAGTGATTCGACGCGGAGGGCAGCCGAAAGGTAGACGCAAGAAACGTCTTGTGGCAACCGGCGAAGCAACGTGGATCGTGTCAACGGAAGACCTTGACGACGATGCATTCCCCGAGGAAGAAGGATTTGTAGAACAGGCAGAAAGGCAGATTAAGAGGACGCATCCCGACGCCAACCCCGGGTATATCCGCTGGACCGGCAACTCGCGATTCCAAAAGTCCGCGAAGAATGGTGACTTTCTGGTGATCATTGAAAAAAAGGACGGCCGCAAAAAACCGTACGGAGTCCATACGCCCACAACACTGCTTCGCCGCCAAAAAAAGGGTCGCTGGACGCGATTCTACTATGACTCAAATCCGTCGTATCCTAAGCGTGGATTGACGTGGAAGCAATTTCAGACATTGCTAAAAAAGGTTCCCGTCGGCAGGAGAATAACTACCGGCACCATCCGTGCGCTGACGCATCCAGAGGCTTTATCCCTAGAAGCGCATTGGCCTCGTCGCCGACGGCGGGGTCGGTAGATAAAAGCCGAACCGCCGTTTCTCGCCTACCGAAGTTCCACAATCCTCACCCCTCCTGCCGGCACTTCGATCTTCACCTGGCCCCCTTCCACCTTGAGCACCTCGTCGGGGTTGAGGCGGTCGCGGGCGGTGGTGGCGGGGATGTGGAGGGTGATGGTGGCGGGCTTGTTCTGGCGGTAGTCGGTGGGAGTGATGCCTTGCTGCGGCTTGTCCTGGCCGGAGGGGTTGAGGAGGGTGACGGCCCAGCCGGTTTTGGTGCGGTTGACGAGCCATTCGACCTGGCCGGTCACTTCCACGGGCATCAGGCCGCGGGAGAGGTGGGCGATGAGGCGGGGAACCGCGGGATGGACCGCTTTGTCCACCCCCAGGCCGCGAGGGACCGAGAGATAAATCAGCCGCCCCGCTCCGCGGTCGAAGGAGGCGCAGAAGCACTTGCCGTCTGGGGACGTGGCGAGCGAGCGGACGCCGTCGCCGGCGATGGGGATTTCCTTGAAGCGGAAGAGTTGCGATTGCTGAATCTCCTCCGAATTGAGCCAGCGATAGCCAGCCGTCTCTCCCGCCGCTCCCGCTGCGGGGAGGTTGAGAGCTGCCGCGCCGGGGCCGGTGAGGTGCGTATCGGCGACAACGAGCGTGCCGCCGGCATTGATGTAGGCGTTCAGGCGAGCCCCTTCGGCCGCGGTCAGGTCGATGTCGCCGGCGGCGATGACGACGGGATAGGTGTCGATGGTTCGCCATTTGTTGGCGTCGGGGTAGGCGAAGATGACGTCAAAAATGTCGCCGTAGACGCCGGGGACATTGACCTCGTTGGTGCCGGTGATGGGCTTCTCGCTCTCCGGGCCGATGGGGTGGTAGGCGGTCCAGAAATACTGCTCCAGCATTTTCTCGTGGTCGCCGAATAGGAACCGGTCCTGGTGGCCGTGCCAGTTCTTAAAACTGTTCGGCCAGAAGGGTGCGGGCTCCCAGCCGTGGGCGTAGTCGACGAGGAAGGCGATGGGGGTGTAGGGATCGCCCCGGTCGGGCTCGGCCGCGGTGACGCGAAGGAAACGGTCCACCAGCTTCCCCTTGGGCGAAAGCTGCACTTCGTGCAGGCCGGCCGCGGTGGTGCCGCCGGGCTGCCAGAATTCGTCAAAGCCCTGCTCGTGATAGAACATCGAGGAGCCGGCCATGTACTGATACCAGATGTCGAACTTGTACCAGGTCATCCCCGCGCCGCTGAAGACGCTGTAATAGTTGTCGAGAATGTTCTTTGGCGAGTGGTAACTCTGCTGGTCGCTGAAGATGGTGGCGGAGTCACCGAAGTTGCAACTGCGGTAGGTAGCCGTAGTGGTCCCCCACTGGCGTGCCGCCCCGCGCATGAAGGCCCACCGCATCGGCAGGATGGAGGACGTGGCGGTCGACGACTCGTAGCCCACGGTGCGTGCTCCCCAGTCCGCGGTCAGTGGCACGTACACGATATTGCCGACGCTGAGGCACGAAATGACATCCGCATAGGGATTCGGGTCGAGATCCCGCCCAAAGACCTTCTGATACTTCTCCCGGTTGCCGCCCAGCGTCAGCGGAGTGAACGCCTCCACAAGCTGCCGGCGGGTCGTCGCCCCGGCAGTGGCGGCTTTCATTTTTTCGGTGTCGGGATAGAAGTAGCCGAGGCTTTCGCCGGCGATGTTGCCGACATAGCGGTCGCGGTACTTCTGGAAGGTGGCAATCCCTTTCTCGCCGATGAGGTTGTCTGGATGGTAGTTCATCATCATGGCCCAGGGGCGGTCGGGATGTTGGTCGAGCCAGACGGAGAATTTCTTGCCAGCATCGAGCACTTCGCCGCTCGTGGGGTCGGTCGCGAAAATCCCCGGCCCGGAGCCGTGGAAGGCGGGGACAATTCGCGGGTCGGAGAAAATGGGGACGTCGTCCCGCCCGGCGTATTTCTTCTCAAAGTTTTCCCGCGTTTCCTTGTCCGCCACCTGGTACGGGAACTTCACCTTCGCCGGCTTATCGCTGAGCCACGTTTCGGCAGCCGCCTGCTGGTTCATATTCCAGAGATAGAGGAAGCCCTTGTCTTTGAAGGTGTGCAACTTCCAGCCGAGGGGAATTTCATAGCTCGCCGGTGTTTTGAAATCCGGTCGGCGGCGAGCAAGCGGCTCCAAGTCCGCGGAAATGCCCTTGCGATAGCTATCGAGAATCTGCCAGGCGTGCGATTTCGGCCGGTCTTTAATGAGCGGGCGATACGAACTATCGGTGGACAGCACAATGACATCCACCTGCCGCGGTTCGAGCTCCTTCGTGGTTGAAACCAGCTTGATAGTGGCCGGTCCCTTTTGCAGATTCGCCGATGCACTTCCCCAGCCGAAGGCCCAAGTCCAGTAGAGCTTCATCTCGTTGTCTTCTTCGATGACCGGCTTCTCGCCATATTTACCTTCCCACGGTTTCTGGCCCGGCTGCTCGATTTGAATCTGGAACCGCTCGGTCTTCTCCCGCCAATCGCCGTAGCGGACCCAGACGTGGTACGTGCCGGCAATCGGGATTTCGACCGTCTTGGTCACCACCGCCTTGTCGTCGTCCCCCGCCGTGGCAATCGACAGAAACCCGCTCTCGCCCCCCTGGTTCCACTCCGCCGCCCACCCCGGCCCCGACAGCCCCCAGTTCCCCGCCGTCTTCTTCATCTCCGGCTTTCCCATCGGCCAGCAATAGCCGCGAATACCGTCAAAATGCTCGGCTTCGAGCCAGAGAGATTCCTGGGAGAGGGCCGGAATCGCGGTAGCGGTCAGCATCGCGCTGAGAAGGAGTGAGAGAAATCGCATCGGCGGCAGGCTCCAGTGGAGGGAAATATGGTTGGCAGGAGATTCAATCTTGTCATGCCAATCCGCGGGATTCAAGCGAGTGCCTACGACCGGATTAGGGACGCATACGCTCCAGCACGATTGCAACGGAACCGTAAACTGGTCCTTCGACGGCATTCAACTCATGCTCGATGTCGATGATCGTCCCCAGCTTGCTTGCCCACCAGCCGCCTGGAAGCTGGCGTGCGGCATGGGTTGGCTTGCCGCTTGTGTCCGCAAAAATGGCTATTTTCTGCGATCCCACTTGCCAAGAGGAGTCGGTTCGCTGCGAATACCCGAGCGTTGCATACGCCCCGGCAAACGAATCCAAACTTACGATACGCGGAATGCCTGCGGGCCAGAAACTTTGCTGCTGAGGGTCCGGCCACCACCAGCGGTCCGTGGTCTCGGCGGCCCACGCGATGCAGTTGTAGTCTTCATCTTCCGGACTGGTAACACGACTGTTCGCAGTGGTTAGTCGCGGAAAGCCAAACCGCAAATACGACAGCCATCGTTCGTAGCTCATGCGGAAATCAGCCCCTTGGCCAATCCCCATTTCAACCACGCTTCTTTCATCCTTGGCACAGCGCCACGATCTTCCGGCGGCACCGGATCTTCGCCGGAGATAGCTTTCAGGGCCCAATACCAGTAGCCGGAGCGGGCTTGCAGCTCCGTAAGGATCAGCGGCAGCGCCTCTGCGCCCATGCCGATGATGCCTTGATAAGCGGGATGCAGAGCCATTTCCGTGGTGGACGAAAGCCACTGCGTCTCGGCTCGCCATTGTTGAGCGAGTTGCGCAAATTTGTCCCGGTTGGCATCGCCAAAGACCAGAGGTTTCTCCTCGACGGCCTGCACCACAACCCGCACCCGCTGCTGCTCGTCGAGGGGAAGCGGGTGGTCGAGCTTCAGGCTGCCGTTTTCGTAGATCGCTTGCGTTTCGAGAGACATGGTAGACACCAGCACGCTTATGACGAACCAACAACAGTATAACATGCCGCACCGATGGCATCTTATCACTCCGGGCAACGGTCCTGCAAAATCGCCCCGCAGGCTTGCAGGTGTTCTTTGTATTTGGCGTCGATGCGGGCTTCACGGAGGTCGACGAGATAGAAATCGACACCGTCGAGATTCGCGCCGCGCAGGTCGGCCCCCCGCAGGTCGGCTTTGCGGATTTCCTCGGGCCGCTTATAGGTCTGGTCATGGTAGTCGTCGGTGTAGAAGCCGGTCCGGCTCCCTTCTAGCGGATAGGGGCTGCCGACGAGGCCGCAGCGGGTGCTCCCCATGTGGAACGTGCAGCCGCGAAGATCGGCTCCGCGAAGGTCCGCTCGCTCCCACTCGATGTCGGCCAGTCCGGCGTCCTTGAGGATTGCGTTGCGGAAATTCGCTCGCGGCATTTTTGAGCCGGTGAGGTACGCACCCGTCATATTGGCCTTTTCAAAACACGCCCCCGGCAGCTCGACCCCCTCCAGATCGCACTTCTGCATCAGCGCTCCGTAAAATTTCGCGCTAACAAGATTCGCCTTATATAGCGGCAACAGACAGAGTACGGCTCCGGAGAGGTCGGAACCCTCGAAACTGGTTTCGTCGATATTGGCATCGTTTAAGATGGCGAAAACCATGTCAGCGGCTACGAAACCGGCTCCTTCCAGCTTTGTCCCTTCGAGATTTGCTCCTTTCAAAGATACCTCCGCTAGGACTGCTCCCCGCAGGTTAGCGCACTTCAGCACGAGGCGCTCGCCGCGAACTCCCGAGAGGTTGGCGTCCGAGAAATCGGCAAACGATGCATCCAGCGAAGCCATGTTGGCCGAGGACAGTCGTGCTCGTCGGAAGCACGTCGTTATTGCAATCGCGCCGGTCAGGTCGGCTCCGGATAGGTCCGCTCCGGTAAAATCAGCGTCGCACAGATTGCTGCGAGTTGGGCCGTTTCTCGGAAAGATTGCGGAGGGCCACTGCACTCCGGCGAAATGACCGTGCTGCAAGTTCATCGGCCCGGTGCTACCCGGCCTCCAGTCCACACCTGCGGCGACGAGAAGACTGACCGCAGTGGAATGCAGGCCCTCATTCCACGGCGCTAGCTTGCTCATCAGCATATGCACGAGAAGCTCGCTGGCGGCGATTCTCGGCGCGGCCAGCCGGATGAGGTCCAGCGGCAGCCGATATTGCAGCATCTGCTCGCCCTGCTCCGTCCAGAGCCGGTCCACGAGGCCGGAGGCGGCCAGGAGCAATTGCGGATAGCGATGGCGAAGCAGCCCTAGCTTATGGTGCGAGAGTGGCCGCGACATCTTCTCGGTTAACGTCATCCAGCGGTCAAAGTCTCCTGCGCACATGGCCACACAACCTTCCTCCATATACCAGCGGTCATCGGCCCGTTCATACATCCGCGACAGAGCCCGTTCCATCGCCGCACGCACGCTCGGCAGCGTCGGATCCTCAGCCAGCCCCTCCATCACGCAGCGCCAAAGCTCCGGGTTCCCTTGCAGCGGAACGTCGTCCCCCGCCCGCCGAATCCGCGTGAGCAGCGCCCCGCATTCTCGCGGGTGAGCCGCCAGCAAGTATTCCAGCAAATCATCTTCGGTCCAGGGAGCGAGTTCGAAGAACACGTCGGCTTCGTGGCTCGCTTCGTCGCCGAGCGCCAGGATGGCTGTCTGCTTCAAGAGCTTTCGGCTAAAGGCCTGTTCCAGGGAACCGCCATCCACAAACGTCAGCTTCTCGGCAAATGGCAACACCGCGGCCAAGTGGGCGAGGGCCGTGCTCTTTCCCGCTCCCGCGCCACCTCCAATCTGAATGATGGTACCGGTTCCGCTTTCCTCTCGCTGTCGCTCCTCCAGAAAATCCGACACCAGGTCCTCCAGCGGCAGCGACTCGCCGCTATGCGGAGCAATCGCATGTGGACGGACAAACGCTCGTTGAGGAGTAAGCATGGAGCACCAGAATGGTGAATCTCTCCAGTCTATCGACTTCGGAGCTAACATTCGACAATCTCCGCGCTTTTGAAGACTCTGCCCTTGACCCGCTTTCCGCCCTTGCTTACTCTCCCACCGCCATGTTCTACCGATCTGGGCTGGCGGCCCTGCTTGCCGTGATGGTTGCTGCTCCGCTGCGCGGGGATGAGCCGGCGCTTGCGCCGCGCGAAGGGGTATTGCTGCTAAAAAATGGGCATGTGATGCAAGGGAGCATCACGAAAGCGGGCGATTACTTCGTGCTGACGCTCGGCAAGACGGGCGAGGTTCGCCTGCCGGCTGCCGACGTGGAAACGCAGTGCGTGGACTTGGATGATGCTTACCGGTATCAGGCGGCGCTGCTTTCCAGCAAGAAGGCCGAGCCGCACCTGACGCTGGCTGAGTGGTGTCTTCGCTACGGATTGCGGCAGCCGGCGGAAGACCAGGTGGCCTTTGCCAGGCAAATCGAGCCGGAACATGCCAAAATCGCCCAAATCGAATTGCGGCTGAAGACGGCGGCGGAGGTTCCCCCCCCGAGCGGCGCGAAGGCGGAATCGTCCTCGACCACGGTCGGCGTCAAGCAGCTCGACGAGACACTGGCGGAGCTTCCCAAGGGGAGCATGGAACGATTCTCGGTCGTCATCCAGCCGATGCTCATCAATCGCTGCGGAGCCAACGGATGCCACGGGCCCGCGGCGAAATCGAACTTCCACCTGCTCCGGCCGTCGGCGGGGCAGATGATGTCCAAGCGATTCTCGCAGCGGAACCTGTTTACCGTGCTGCAATACATCGACAAGGACAACCCGGGGGAGAGCCGCCTGGTGACCATGCCGCAAGAAAAGCACGGCAGCACGCTGGCCTCCGTATTTGACAAGCGTTCGCAGCACCAGCTCGATGACCTGATTGCCTGGACCAAACTGCTGACCAGAAAACCAGCGCAGGTAGCGCTTCCAACCAGCATCGGGCCCGCGCAAACGCTTCTCACTCAGGCGGGTGCCGCCGCAAAAACCGGAGGCAAAATCCCGCCGAACATCGCTCCCATGAATGCGGGGAAGAATCCCGACAATGGCCAGCCGAGAGCCCCGCGGGCACCGTCGGTCAACGACCTCAAGAGCGAGGAAAAGGGGCGAGAGGCTGCTGCTCCGCGCGATCCCTTCGATCCCGAAATCTTCAATCGGAAGCATCTGCCGGCGAAAAACTAGGGAATAGGGTGCATAAGCGCAGCGCCATGCACGCGCAATGCGTATTGCTCAAAGGGTTACCTGCGATGACCCAGGAATTGAGTTCGTTCCCGCGTGCATTTCGTGGAACTCATGCACCTTACTCACTGGTGCGTTAAACTACAGCCCATGCGGATTCTTCTCATCGGCGATATCGTCGGCAAGCCGGGCGTGAAAATGGTGACGCAGTCGCTGGCCGGGCTGCGAAAGCGGGAAGGGCTGGACCTGGTCATTGCCAATGCTGAAAATTCCGCCGACGGCAGCGGAATTGCTCCCAGTATTTACAAGAAACTCATTGCGGCGGGAGTAGACTGCATCACTCTCGGTGATCATATCTATCGCCGGAGCGAAATCTGCCCGGTGCTGCAAGAGGAAAGCAACATCGTCAAACCGGCCAACTACCCGCCGCAAGCGCCGGGAAAGACGTGGGCGGTGGTGAAGTCCGCTGCGGGAATTCCGGTGGCCGTCTTCAGCCTGATGGGGCGGGTCTTCATGCGGCCTGTCGATTGCCCCTTTCTCGCGGCTGACCGGGTGCTGGCGGAGATTCCCGCCGAGGTGAAGGTCCGATTTCTCGATCTCCACGCGGAAGCCACCAGCGACAAGCAGCTGATGGGGCGCTATCTCGATGGGAGAGTTTCGGCCGTGCTCGGGACGCACACGCATGTGACCACCGCGGACGAGCAGATTCTGCCCGGTGGCACCGCCTTTCAGTGCGATGTCGGCATGACCGGCCCGCATGACAGCATCTTGGGCCGCCGCATTGACCGCGTCCAGGAAACCACGATCACTTTCCAGCCGACACAGTTCGACGTGGCCACCGGGGATGTCCGCCTGTGCGGAAGCATCGTTGATATCGACGAAACCACCGGCCGAGCCACGGCTATACGGCGACTGGTCGTGAGAGAAAACGAGCTTTCCAGCCTGGCTCTGTCTCCCGCCGAAGGACCGCCACTCATGTAACCTCAAGGTGCTATGATGAAACTTTCGTAATTCGCCATTCGGACTTCGTCATTTCTGAAACTGCCCTTGCCCGCCCCGCCCCCCCTCGACTATTCTCCGCCCCCGACCGTCGGCAGCTCCGCGGAAGGTGGCGCTACGCGCGGCCGACCGCTATGGTTTCCGTTTCCCCTGAAATGGTACGAACGGCTGCCGCTGGTGTTGGTGGGAGGCATGCTGGTCACTCTGCTTGGAGTGTCAGCGCGGCTCACGCCTAGTTCGGCGGGGCTGGGAACGCACCAGCAGCTCGGTTTGCCAGAATGTTCCGTGCGACAGTTTTTCGGCATTCGCTGTCCTAGTTGCGGGATGACCACCTCCTGGGCCCACATGGTCCGGGGGCAAGTCCTCTCCTCGGTGAAGGCGAATTCCGGCGGGGCCCTGCTGGCCATTGTGGCGGCCACCGCGGGGCCGTGGATGCTCCTGTGCGGGCTGCGTGGCCGCTGGCTGCTCTGCCCGCCCAATGAGTGGGTCGTGGTGGGAATCGGACTGGCGGTGGTGTTCATTACCGTGATGGACTGGATCATTCGGCTGAACTGGCAGCTCTGACGCAGCCGGGTCAGCATTGCGGCAAGGAAGCCGACGAGTCATTTGAGTATTAGCGCAAAGGATTGCCCATGAGCCGGACTCTTTTTTCCTCGCGGCGTCTCTGCTTATCGCGGCTGCTGGGGCTGGGCGCTCTGACCGGCCTCGTCGCCAACTCCGGCGGCTGCACGTTCCTGTCGCAACTTGTCATGACGATGCAGGACCGCCGCATCGACGCCAAGTTCAACGGCCTGGAAGGCAAGAAAGTCGCCGTCGTCTGCCTCGATGCCCACACGCTCCGGCAGCCGGGGGGTGAGGCCGATGCGATGGCGCGGGCACTGGCCAAGGAGCTGGCCGCCAACGTCAAGGACATCAAGCTAATTTCGGAATCCAAGGTCGCTGACTGGATGGACAACCAGCGGGACGACGTGGTGGACTTCCGCGACGTGGCCAAGGGGGTGAAAGCAGACATGGTCGTCGGCATCGACCTCAAAGCCTTCCGCATCCACGAACCGGGGGGCACCACGCTCCGCGGCCGGGCCACCGTGGAAGCCAAAGTCTACGACCTGTCCAAGCCGCACGATCCCGTCCACACGATTGAGGAAACGCAGATCACCTTCCCGGAACACGGCCAGGTCCACGTCACGGAAAGCGCCGTGAATTTCCGCAAAGTCTTCATCCAGCAAATCGCCCACAGCCTGGCCAAGGAATTCTACGCCTTCGACAAGACGCTCGATTTCAACTCGGATGCGAAGTTCATCGACTAGCGGCTGCGGAGATTGACCGGCACTGGGAATTCGTCGGTCAGGACATCGACCTGCGCTGCGTGCGGATGACCGCGATCAATCTGGCGATGCGGAACCTCTACGGCTACGTCATCTGGGGAAACACGCTGGCAAGTGAGCAGCGACTGGTGTATCGGACCGGTCTTAACCTGCGGGGTTTTGTGCGGCAAGCGACGATAGGGGAGTGGCCAGAGGAAGTCTTCAAGGCGGTAGTGAAAGCGTCACCTGTCGATTCTGATCCAGGCGGGCGTGGAGCGCCGCCGCAGCCAGTAACACCGGGATCGCAGTTGCGACTATTCTGAAACTGCTATCAGCGCTAGCGATGAAACCGCGGCGGTCGCACAGGTTAAACACCCTTGCTTGCGTCCGACATCCGCGGGATCCTGGATCGTGCGGATCTTGCCCGAGTCGTAACCGAAAGTGGTCCGGCGGCCGAACGGGACGAGTATATGGACCTGTCCCCGATTCGTTTTCCGCCGACGAGCAGCCCACTAGCCTCTCCTCCGCCGGCAACATCATCTGGCCCCTCACCGACCACCTCGGCACCGCCCGCGATCTGGCCGACCAAAACGAATCCACCTACACCACCACCGTCACCAACCACCGCACCTACAACGCCTTTGGCAAGGTCACAGCCGAAACCAACTCCGCCGTAGACAGCGACCCGAGCTACACAGGCAAGATCACCGACAGCGACACGAATCTTCAGAACAACCTGAACCGGTGGTACGATGCCGTTCTGGGTCAATGGCCAGGTGAGGATCCAGTTGGCTTCCGTGGAAACGACAAGAATCTCCGGAAATACGTTGGGAATGCGTCCACTATTTACATTGACCCCCTCGGCCTGAGAACTGAAATCTCCTTCCCTCCAAATATGCCGCAGGCACAGCGGGACTTGTACGAGTTACAACTCATGGCGCTGTTACAAGACTTAGCGAATGATGATGAGGTCTCCATTGGTGGGGTTATGGCTCGCTATGTTCTCAATGACCCAAACTATATACTTAGGATTGTCATTGACCCGACGCTAACCGCGAATGCATTTGGAGTAGCAAGCGGGAGATTTGGCATTATTACCATCAACCCTATGGCCAACACGCTGATACTGAGCTGCTTGGCAAATTTCGGACAGTGTTGTGGCTAAGGTGACAGGAGCAGTTGGGCAGGGCGATTGCACCGTAACTTACGTACCGAACAGGACTTGCGCGAGGTAGCTGTCGTTCCAGCCAGCGACGAGGCGTTTGTTCTTGACACCAATCTTGAGGGAGTGGTTGTTCTTGAGTAGGCTGAGTGTGGTGCGGCGGAGGAGACTGAAGTTGGCGTCGGCGTGATTTTTGCGCAGGCGGCACTGGTTTTCGCCGAAGGTCACGTCGAGTTGCCAGTGCAAGCGGTTTTCAATCGACCAGTGGCCGCGGGCCGCGGCGGCGAACTTCTGGCCCGTGAGCTTCTTGCTCAAGATATAGTGACGCACCTCGCTGGTTTCTTTTCCGTCGCGACAGGTCAGGTTGACGGCGATGCTGATCGCTGTCAACTTTTTCCAGCGGTGGCGGTCGGGCAAATCCTTGGGCACGGGGCACACCTAGTAGGTGCGGGTCTCGCGCCGCCCGTGCCCGGTCTCCACCGTTTCATGGCGGCTGACCGGCACGCGGGCGAAGTCGTCAGCCAGGTGATCGATAAAGTGGTCGGCGATTCCCTGTTCGAGAGTCGGCTGGTTGCCCTTCGCCGCGAGCAAATAATCGGCATCGCGTCCCACGATTGTCGCGGCGATCGCGGTTTGACAACCCATCGCATCGATCGTCACCAAACAGCCGGAAAGCTCGAGCATTCCCAGCAATTTTCGGGATGGCCGTGATCTCGTTGCTCTTGGCGTCCGTGACCACTTGTCCCAAACTGATCTGGTTGGCGGTGGCCCAATCGCTGATCATGTGAATGGCCGTCTTGCCACTGGCCTTGTCGAAGCTGCGACGCAACGTCTTGCCGTCGATGGCCACCAGTTGCCCCCCGCTGATCGGGTGCAGAGCCGTGACGAAACTGAGCAAGCACTGCTCGAACTCGGCGGGCTTGATCGCCCCCAGGATGGCGTTGAAGCGATCATGCGAAGGAATCCCCGCCCGCAAGTCGAGGAACTGCTCCAACCATTTGCGTTTCGTCCGACCGAATTCGGCAATCGAAGCGAAATCGTCCGCTCCCGAAATCACCGCGCACAAGGCGATGGTCACAATGTTGATCAGCGGATACAACACCTTCTGCCTTCGGGGGTCCGACAGATTTTGAAAATGATCCTGAATCCGATCCGCTGCGATACTCATGGCAACCCTCCTTGGACCTACCGGCAACTCGGCTGAGTAACACCCCCACCCAGAACTGCCACACAGTGAATTGCCTGGTTATCGCAGATTACCCAATATGGCGCAATCGCCCTGGCCAACGGCCAGACGCAAGTCGTGGCTGGGCCGATCAAGGCCAATCAAACCCTGGTGATCGAAGAGGCTGGCGAGAAAGCCGCGACTACTCTGGAACCCTGCAACGCCGCGCCTTGACTCGCGCTACCGCGACCGCTCCGGCGCGCCCGGAAGCTCGGTGAGGCGCGTGGGGTTATCGGGATCGTCGCCGCCGTACAGCGGCAGATAGCGGTAGTAGACTTCCAGGCAGAGCGTCGCCATCGCGGTGCTATAAACGCGGCCGCCGTAGTTGCCCCACAGGTTGTCCGGATCCCAACTGCCGACAAGCTTGCCGTCATGCCGCTGGCGGGCGAGTAACTCGCGCTGCATGGCTCCGTTCCAGCGGTCCCAGTCCTCCCCTTGCCGCTGGAACATGGCGACCGTCCCGTAATACCAGTAGTAGAGGTTCACTGACTCCCGCGTCGGAACCTCTTCCATCACGAATTTGGCGGCTTCGGACTGGGCAGCGACGCTATCCTCCGCGGCGAGGAAGATGCGACAACATAGGGCCTCCGCCGTCATGGTGCGGCTGGTGCGGTCACCGGGGCGATAGCTCGCCAGGCCGCCATGCTCGCCGGAGGAGCAACTGCGAAGGAATCGGCCCATCCGAGTGCCTGACTCGGCGGGAATCGGTAGGCCCGCCATCTCTGCACTCTTTAGCGACATCACCTGCCACCCGAACTGGCTCAGGTCGCCTGCATCGCCGGGCCGATAGCGCCAGCCTCCGCCGGAATGTTGCGAGCGGACGGTGTAGTTAATCGCCTTCATCACGGCCGACTTGAGGCGTTCATCGCCGGTCATCGCATACGCTTCGCTCAGCGCCAGCGTGGCAATGCCGTGGCAATACATGGCCGCGAAGAGTTCTGAGTCTCCCGCCAGGCTCCCGTCCGCGGCCTGGCTGTCGAGTAGGAACTCCAGGCCATGCTGCACGTTCTCGCGGTGCTTCCCTTCCAGGTGTGTCTCGCCAGCTCCCAAGAAGGCGAGCAGTGCCAGCCCCGTGATGCCCGTGTCCGCTTTCTTTCCTGCTCCTCCCCGGTCGTGCCCCATGATTTTGGCTTCTTTCCCAGCTCCGTGCGCATCCGCATCCCAGCGGCCATCCGCCGATTGATTTGCCGCCATCCAAACCAATGCCGCACTCACGGCTGCTTCGCTGGTGACCGTGCCGCCATGTCGCTGGGCTATTTTCAGACGATCGGAGACGCGGGAACGGAGCATCGCGGGCATTTCCTTGCCATCGCCTGCGCGGCGAGGAATGGCGGGGGCGGAGACGGGCAAGGTTTCCGGCGGTGCGGAAGCGATGGAGGGAGTGGGAAGAGGCTCCGCGACTGAGGATTCTTTGGGGGTGGTTGGTGGAACGACTTCGGCTCTTGCAACATCGCCTGCGGTTTGGTCCGGCAGAGGTCTCTCCGCAACGAACGTCTTCTCGTCAGGCCTTTTGATGGGATCTTCGACTGGCTCTAATTCAAGCACCGAAGGTGGAGGTATTGGCGGTCTTGCCTGCACCAATTGTTCCTTGGGCTTCGGTTCTTCCTCCGGTCTCAGCGGGGCTTCTAGGTGCTTCACCTGGGCGGGCACGAGTGCCGGCGCGGGCTCGCGCTTCGGCGTCTCCTTGGGCGGTACGAAGACGTCTTCGGTGGACTCAACTTTGGGCAATTCCTTGGTGTCCGCCGTCGATTCCGGCCCCGCTTCCTCCTCGTCGGTCACATCCTCAATCCGCACGTTGATGGTGCCGTCCGCGGTGGCCCGGCCGGGGGCTTCGAAGAGAACCCGCGTGCCGTAGCAATAGCAGAGGAGGAGCAGGTGGGCGAAAAGGGAGAGGCCCGCGCATTTAGCGAGCGGGCGGGCCTGGCCCCAGCGGGTCCACACCAGAATCCCCAGGCCGATCGTGATGATCCCCAGGCCCACGGCCAGGATCATCGCCAGGGCCCGCGCGGAGGCGATGCCGGCGCTGGCCAAAATCAGAGTGTCGATACGTAGATCCACTTTGCCCCTCCGAATTACCGCTGCTTCGTGCCGTCCGGGCGGACGGAAATGGCGATGTCCTTAATGCCGGCGCTGCGGCAACCGGCGAGCACGGAGGCGACATACTGGAAGTTGCTTTCGCCGTCCCCCCGGATGGTAATCGACATTTCCGGATTCTGGCGGCGGTCGCTGCCAAGCTGGGCCACCAACTGGTCGAGCGACACGTCACGGCTATCGAGGGCGATTTGGCCGCTCTTATAGACATTCACAATTCGCTTGTCGGGGACGGCGGACAGATTCTGCGAATGCTTGACCTCCGGCACTTTCACGGCAACGCTCTTTTCGGCATCGACAAGCGTCGACCCCACCATAAAAAAGATGATCAGGTTGAAGACCACGTCCAGCATCGGCGTCAAATTGATCGCCGGCAGGTCGTCGTCTTGGGAAGTTTTGAGGGGCATGGAGGGAGTGGCGAATGACGAAATTCGAATGACGAATGACGAATGGACTACGCTGCTTTGGATTTGGACTTCGTGGTGATCGTGCGGCTGGCGAGGCCGTCGGCGCTGATGAGCTCCACGAGCTGCTGGCCGAGGGAGTCGATTTCGGTAATCAAGGAGTCCACGCGGCTGACGAAAAACAGGTAGGCCATGAGGGCGGGAATGGCGACGAACATGCCTGCCGCGGTGGCGAGAAGTGCCTGGGCGATGCCTCCCGCGAGCAGCTCCTGCTTGCCCACCGCGTCCGACGCGGAAATGGCATTGAAGGAAGTAATCATGCCGACCACCGTGCCAAGCAGTCCCAGCAGCGGCCCAACCTGCGAGATGCCGCTGAACAGCCGCAGGTGCCGCCGCAATTGGTTGGTGACCCGCTCGCCGGAGTCAAGAATTGCCTGTTCGACTTCCACCGAGGCGCGGCCCCACTTCTTCACCGCGGCAGCGAAGACGACGGCGACCGGGCTGCGGTTATCCGCGCACAGTTGCAGGGCCTTCTCGCGGTCGAGCTGCCCTTCCTTGAGCTGCTCCAGGATCCGCTTGACGAACGGCCGCGGAATGACCCGCCCGCGGCGAAGGGCGATGAACCGCTCAAAGACGAAGACGAGCAACACGAACGAGCACAGCCCGATGGGATACATCAGCGGCCCGCCGTCGCGCATCACATCGAGCAGATTCTTGGTCGGGATTTTCCCCTGCCTGGCCGCTGCTTCGGCCGGCGAATCTTGCGCGATGACCCCGCCGGCCAATAGCAATAGGCCGGCAAGGCTACCCAGACCAATCCATCCGCGCAGCGTCATGTGCCGCATAGTCAACTTCCCTGTTACAGTTGCCACCAGCAGTGCTAGCGGCACAGTCCCTTCGCGCATCCCTGGCCGAAAGCCGGCATGGCCGCGCTTCTTCTTCATCGGCGACTCAGGCGGCTGGGAACAATGGCGGAGCCCGAGTCCTTCACAGTGGGAAACTGCGGCAAAGTTTGCGGAGGTAGGAGAGATGCCCAAGAGCAATGTTGAAGCATAGTTTGCAAACTCGTAACGCTTGCAATCCCCCTATTGGGTGGCGACAATGATTCAGCGGCGACTGGAGAACGTGATCACCTACTGCACGCACTTCATCACCAACGCCGGGGCCGAGGGACTCAACAGCAAGATCATGTCGATCAAGCGCCGCGCCGGCGGCTTCCGCAACCCCGAAAACTTCAAAACCGCGATCTACTTCCATTGCGGCGGATTAAGCCTGTACCCAAAAGAAACCCGGAGGGACTGAAGGAAGATTCTTAAGGGTTTTTGACGTTTGGATGAGTGGACTCCATCGCGTCCAAGAATCCATCCGTGTTGGCATCCAGCTTTTCAAACTGCTCGATCTCGCCGAGGAACTCGCGGCGGCTGATGGCGCCGTCGCCGCTGGTGTCCATCAGGGTGAACCAGCGAGGGACTTCCTTGGCGGGGGCGCGGGCCACGAGCGAGGGCATTACGAATAGCGCATCAATATTCTGAAGGCTGCCGCGTGAGAAGCCGACAATCATTGCCGGCGGCAGCTCGTCCCCCACAATCTCGCCATCCCCGTTCTTATCGAACAGCTTCAGCCGGGCGGGGGCATTCTCGATTTCCCGGCCGTCCAGGCGCTCGTCCCCGTTTTCATCCAGGGCCAGGAAGAAAGCGTCCTCCCGGTCCTCCGCCTTGGCGTGGACCTGAGACCGCAATGCCGCCTGTTGCTGGGAGAGGAAGGCCACGATTTCGCCGGGGTAGACCTTGGCGTCTTCATCGGTATCGACTGCTTCCACCGAGCCAAACGCCGCCTGTGCATCGGCGGGGACTTCTTTCGACTCCAGGTAACCGTTTTTGTCGGCGTCGTACATATCGAGAAACTGCTTGGCTTGGGCCTCAAAATCAACCGCGGCTACCGTGTCGTTCGTATAAAAAGTCAGGCACATACCGCCAATCTTCAGCGTCAGCCGCCCGGACTGCTCGCTGACGCTATGCGGCAGCGCTTCCAGCTCGTCGCACAATTTGAGGACGCGAATCTGCACAGGGCTCTCCGTCTTTGCGGCCTCGTCCGGCTTTTTCTCTTCACCCTTCTTCTCGTCAATTGCCACGTCTTTCTTCTCTTCGACCTTGGCACTCTTCCCAAAATTCACCGCCAGACGGATATGGGCCGGCACTTTGTCGAGCAATAGATACTCAGCCTTCACCAGTCGGCCGTTTTTGTCGGCGTCGAGTTGGGAGAACAGCTTCGGCGTCCAGGGAAGACTCTCGGCGTTCAAATTGCCGCCGAGCGCATACTGGTCATCAAGGTCCACCCGAATCATGTCCCACTTGGCATCACTCGCCAGGAGTCGAGCCGCGGTTGGCCCCCGGTCGCGGCGTCGGGTTGGCATTTCCCCCGGCATCGAGGCGGTGTTGGCGGACAGATCAGACGGAACCACCAGGTCGTCGTCGTCCGTGTCGCGGCTGCGGAGGCGGCTGGGGGCGGCGGCAATTTCTGCGGCGGAGATGGAATGCCGGTCGCCATCGGTGTTCAGCAGATTCCAGAGCGGCGATTCGTAGCGGCTGGTCTCGCGGAAATCGGCCGTTCCCCGAATGGAAAACGGCCGCGCCCCGCCGGCATTGCGGGTCAGGAACCGCGGCACCTCGGCCCGGTCAACGGCGCTGTCGCGGTCCGTGTCATAGAGATCCAAAATCTGCTTGATGCCGTTCTCGACGTTAATCGCCAAGTTTCCGAATTGTCCGTACTTGAACCGCTTGCTTTCGGCTACTTCCTTCCAAGTCGGCCGCTTGTCGCCATCGGTATCCGCCAGCTTCAGCACCTCATCCACCAGTTTCTCCATTGCCGCCAGATGCGGCTGGCCGTCAATCGTCAGCTCCACCTCCACAATCAGCGGGTTCATCGGCGTAAAGAGCAAGAACCGCTCCGCTGGGGGTGCCGGCGGCGGCTTGGGGGCTACTACCCTGGCAACGGGGACCGTTTTGTCCCCTTTCTTCGCCTTCGTAGCCGCGGCTGGCTTTGCTTCCTCGGCTTTGGCTTTCTCCTGAGCCGCTTTCTCTTGTGGCGGCACGACTGGCTTTACTTTTTCTGTTGCAGGCTTTTGCTTCTCCACCGGCACCGGCGGCTTTGACACAGTCGAGGAAGTGCTTGGGGTGCTCGAGCCGCATCCCGTTAAGCTGACGATCAAGAGAGGTGCGAAAAGGTGAAATCGCCAGTTCATAGATCACTAAGTTGGCTACCCTTTCAGAAATGACTACCCTCACTACGGGCCATTCTATAGCCGAACGCGAGGTTCACGCACCTGCCCTAACTGGACGCCAGCGAGCGTCCCATTTTCCGGTGCGGGCCGCCAACTGATTCTTAGGAGACGCCCCTCGATTTTCAGCCCGTGACGTGGTGCTAGAATGGACTTTGGTTCGTGGGCGGCCGTGTCCTTGGTGCAAGCCGACGATAGGGCCGCTTGGCAATCGCTAGCTCCTTATGGGCTAACGCTTTGCGCCCCGTGAGTACAATCCCCCGCCCCAAGCGTTTTAGGTTTGGAGCATGAAAGCGGCGGTATGGCCGAAGCGACTGGATTCGACCCTGTCGTCCTGATCCAGACTTATCAGGCTGGCATCTGGCGGTATTTGCGTGCGCTGGGTTGCGACAGCGCTCAGGCGGAGGACATTACCCAGGAAACCTTCCTGAACGTCCTGCAGAAGCCGTTTCAGGATCTGGGGCCGGCCGCCACTTCGGCCTATTTGCGGAAGGTTGCCTTCAACCTGTTTATCTCGGTCAAGCGCCGGGCGGGCAAGGTGACCGCGGTGGAGAATGTGGAAGAGCTCGACCGGACTTGGGCGAACTGGGCTGGTAGTGATAACGGAGAAGCGCTGGTCGATGCCCTGCGGGACTGCCTGCAAGGGATCAGTCAGCGGGCAAGACTGGCCCTGGAGTTGCGGTTCCGCGAGGACAGTTCGCGGGAAGCGATTGCGGCGGCGCTGGAAATCACCGAACATGGAGCCAAGAATTTGATGCAGCGGGCCAAGCAGCAATTACGGGCCTGCATCGAAGGTAAGTTAAAATGACCCCCGACCGCGACGATCCCATTCTCGACGCCATGCTGGAGGAAGTCCTCGGCGGCCACACGCCGCCGGACTTGTCCGCCCGTATTATGCAGTCGTTGGCGATCCGCGGGGTTCGTCCAGAAGTCACAAGATTTGTTGAGCCGCCGGCTCCGCCGCTTCCTCTCCGCACGGTTGTTTCCTCAGTGGTGTCCGATTCGTCCTCCAATGGACACATTCAACTGGCGGTAAATCCGGCTTCGCACGCTCGCAAGTCCTCCAAGGCCGCCTGGCAAACGCTGGCGGCGATTTCCCTGGTGGTGGTGCTTGGCGTCGGGCTCGGGGCGCTCGGAATCATCGCCAGTCGCAACAAAGCGGGGCAGCCGAACTTCGTCAAGAATCCACCGAAGTTGAATGGCGACAAGGGCGAGAGGTCGATTGCGAAAAAGAACACGCCCGTACCGGGAAAAAATGAGAACGCGAAGCCGCCCGTGGAGTCGCCGCTTATTGCGAAGGCCAAGCCAACCGAAAAAAGCTCCACCCCCGGCGTCACGATTCCCCCACCCGATGAAAACCCAACCAAGCCAGCGCCGTCGTCTGGATTTCCCGAGCGCAATTATGCGGTAAAGGCTTCGCCTGATTCCGAAGTCGCTTCCTTTGTCAGCGCCGAGCTGCATCGCTCCTGGACGGAGAATAGCGTCAACCCCGCTCCCCTGGCCGCCGACGGCGATTGGTGCCGCCGCGTCTTTGTCCGCTTGCTCGGCCGCATTCCCTCGGGAGAGGAGACGCTGGCGTTCCTGAATGACCATGCCAAGGACAAGCGGCAGAAGCTGGTGGATAAGCTTTTGATCGACGACCAGTACATTGAGCAATATGCCCAGTACTGGGCCGGCGTGTGGGCGAATGTCCTCATCGGCCGCACCACGGGAACCCAAGAGGACTCGCCGGTCGACCGGGCCGCCTTTGAGCAGTACCTTCGCCGCTCGCTGGCTGAGAACAAGCCTTATGACAAGCTGGTTTATGAGTTGCTAACAGCCACCGGCACCGCCAAACCCGGTGCCGACGACTCGAACGGAGCAGTCAACTTCGTGCTGGCGGGGCTCAACGAAAATGCCACGCTGGTTACGGCCCGCACGTGCCGCGTCTTCCTGGGGCAGTCGTTGCAGTGCGCCCAGTGCCACCAGCATCCCTCGCAGGACTGGTCGCAGCAGCAGTACTGGTCCCTGAACGCCTTTTTCCGGCAGGCTCAGGTTGAAAAGACTGCAGCCGGGCCGCGAGTCTTTGACGGCGATTTTTACGACTTGAAAGGCGTGACCAAAGAAGGCGAAGTCTATTACCAACAGCCCAGCGGCCAGATGAAAGCCGCCCTGCCGCTATTTGTGGACGGTAAGACGATTGAATCCAGTGGTCTGCTTTCCGAAGTGAATCGCCGCGAAGAGCTGGCGAAGTTCATTGTCCGTTCCGACAATCTGCCGCGTGCCCTGGTCAACCGCCTCTGGTCCCATTTCTTCGGTTACGGCTTCACGAAGCCCATCGACGACATGGGCAAGGCCGAAGCCGCCACGCATCCTGAGTTATTGGACCGGCTCTCGAAGGAATTCGTGGCCCGCAACTACGACTTGAAAGCGGCGATCCGCTGGATTGTTCTCAGCGACCCCTTCGGCCGCTCCAGCGTCGTCCCCGTCGGCAGTCTGGCGGACAGCCCGCAAGCGGGCACCTCCCCGCTGTTCAGCCATTACTACACGCGGCAGATGCAAGCGGAAGAGGTTTACAACTCGCTCCTCGCCGCCGCCAGTCTGCGGAACAAGTCGGGCGACAATGCGGACGTGCTGGCTCAGGCTCGCGTGGACTGGCTGCAGCAGTTCAATCGCAACATGGGAACCGACGACGCGATGGAAGAGAGCCACTTCAACGGCTCGGTGCGGCAGGCGCTGGAGATGATGAATGGCGACTTGATCCGCCAGACCGCTGGCAGTGGCAAGGACGGGTTTCTGCCCGGCCTCATCCAGAGCGCCATGCCGATGAACGAAAAGGTAGAGCACCTTTTCCTCGCCTCGCTTTCCCGCAAGCCGACCGGCCGGGAGTTCTCGGCGATTCAGAAAATTCTCGCCAATGCCAAAGACAAGCCGGCTGCCGCCCTGGAGGATATCTGGTGGGCGCTGCTTAACAGCAACGAGTTCATTCTGGACCACTAGGGCGCCTGGACTAGTGAGGATGATTGGCGCTTGTCGGATTCGCGCCGTGGCGGTACATATAATAGAGCAGCCCGGAGGGTAACCGAATGGTTAGGAGGCTGATTCGAAATCAGTTGCTGGGCAACCAGTTGCGGGTTCGACTCCCGTGCCCTCCGCTCTGGTAGGCCGCCGTCGCTCTAAGCGATTGGCGGCCTTGCTTTTGCGATCGCACCATTTTTGGGGCTCCTGTGAATGTGCTGAAAACGTGCTGAAATCGAAACCACTTCTTTGGGCGACTTAGGCGTCATCTCCTTTCTTCTGGAAGGTCTCTGCAAGTTGCTTCATCGCTCTTTTGGACACGCTGTCGGCGATGTGGGTGTAGCGTTTCATCATTTCGGGATCGACGTGCCCGACCCACTTCCGTACAGTTGCTTCGGGGACGCCATTGATCAGGGCCAGGGAGATAAACGCATGGCGGAATGTATGTAAATGTCCGGGTAGCCCGATTTTCTTGAGGATCCGCTGCAAGTATTGAAGCAAACGGCGTTCGGAAACTTGCCGATCTCGGTAGCGGTCGACGGCGGGAAATGTGAACACCCATTTCGTAAGCGCCCACGGCCGCCAGCTGTGATAGCAGTGGCCGGTTACTTCACTCGGGCGGCGAGTTTCTTGTCGAGGAGGCGCTGGCGGGCGCGGCGGGTGGCTTTGGCGTCGGCTTTGTAGCGAGCTTCGGCAACGCGGTAAGGGCGGAGGGCTTCGGGATGAGCTTGGGCCCAGCGGTCGGCACGTAGGTCCGCGAAGTTGGTCTCGCCGCGCAGCAGCCGGTCGAGCACATCCTTCACG
>JBKJNY010000034.1:0-39194 GCA_046593355.1 Pirellulaceae bacterium
CCTGAATCCGAGATGGCGCTGTCCACATCGCCGCCGTTCAGGCCGGCGGCCATCAGCTCTTCGTGGCTGGCGACCACTTCGTCGCTCACTTCGGGCTCGACTTCGTCCCGCTTGTCGCTGGTGCCCCGTTTCTTGAGATAGAGCTTGATGGGGACTTCGCCGAATTTGAGATAGTCGCGGAAAATGCCCAGCAGGTAGCGGCGGAAGGCGGGTTGGAAGGCTTTGGGCTCGTTGCACATCAGCACGATGGTGGGGGGCTGGATGCCGACCTGCGTGGCGTAGTAGACCTTGGGGCGGAAGGAGCCGAACATCGGGGGGGGCGTCTTCTTCATGGCGGCCCGGACCAGGCGGTTGAGCTCCGAGGTGGAAACGCGGCTGAGCGACTGCTTGTAGAGCATTTGGGCGTGGTTCAGCAGGGCCTTGACGTTCTTGCCCGTCTCGCCGGTGATGAAGGCGATGGGGACGTGCCACATCATCGGAAAGTTGTCCCGCAGGTACGTGACCCATCGCTCCGTCGGCATCTGGCCATAGAGCAGATCCCACTTGTTGACCACGAAGATGCAGGGGCGGAAGTTGTCGCCGATGTACTGGCAGAGCTGCTTGTCCACTTTGCTGAGGCGGGAGGTGCAGTCGAAGAACAGCAGCACCACGTCGGCCCGGCGGATGCTCCGCTGGGCGCGATGCAGGCTGTAGAAGTCGATGTCGGTCTTGACGCTCTTGGTGCGGCGGACGCCGGGGGTGTCGATGGCCGTGAAGGTTTGGCCGTCGAGCTCAAACCGCACGTCCACGCTATCCCGCGTGGTGCCGGCGATTTCGCTGACGATCATCCGCTCCCCCTGGGTCAGCGTGTTGATGAACGTGCTCTTTCCCGTGTTGCGGCGGCCGACAATCGCCACCTTCATCATCGGCTCGTCCGCCGCTTCCGCTTCCGCGGCGGTCACCTCCGGCAGCCGCTCCAGGATCATGTTGAGCAGGATGTGCTTGTTGCGGTTCTGCTGGGTGCTGACCTTGATCAGCTTGCCGCGGCCCAGCTTGTAGAACTCGTCCGCCTGGGAGTCGAGCGTATCCGCGTCCGCCTTGTTCGCCACGCAGATGATCGGCTTATCGACATACCGCAGCCGTTTGGCGACTTGCTCATCGAGCGCCATCACGCCGGTGCGAGTGTCGACGACGAACAGGATCACGTCCGCGGAGTCGATGGCCGTTTCGATCTGCTCCTCGACCTGCTTCGACAAGTTGTCGTCGTCGATGATGCCGATGCCGCCGGTATCGACCAGCTCGAAAAAGCGGTCCCGCTCCTCCATCAGGTACGTCACCCGGTCGCGGGTGACTCCCGCTTTTTCATCGACAATGGAGATCCGCCGCCCGGCCATCCAGTTGAGAATGCTGGATTTGCCGACGTTAGGACGACCGACGATGACGACTTGCGGAACGGGCATGGAGGGGCGCGGAGCGGGGTGATGGTAAAAATTTCCCACTTTTATCATAGTCACTGGAGGGCGGAGGGGAGAAGGAGAGAGGGAGAGAAAGAGAGAAGGGGAGAGCCGAAAACACGTGCGGAAATGGTACGATAACCTGAATCGCTGGCTTAGGTACGCGGATTCGGGAGAAACGGTATGAGCAACATCAGCCTGCGATTACCCGACTCGCTCCATCGATCGCTACGCGACCTTGCCGAGCGGGACAATATCTCGATTAACCAGTTCATCACCACGGCGGTGGCGGAGAAGGTGTCGGCACTGGCGACCGAGAGCTATCTGAATGAACGTGCGAAGCGAGCGGACAGGGGGAAGTTCAAGAAAGTGCTGGCGAAGGTAGCGAAGCGACCGCCGCGCGCAGGGGATGAGCTGTAACTTAAGCAGTTAATGTCTCGCCTCCGCCGCTTCACTCCGCCCCAACAAGGCTCTATAACAATTTCATGTCGAGCGAATCCGAATCACTCCCCCGCGCTCGCCGCATCCTCACACAGCGGCTGGAGAGTCTGGCCCGCGCGGGAGTGATGCAGATTGGCAAGCTGCCACCGCCGGCTGTGCGGATCGAACATGCGAGTTCAGGGCAGGCTGGAAGCCTACCCCACCCAGAACCGCCGCGGCAGATTCACCCCGCGCCATCATTGCCCCCCATCAGGAAAGAACCAGATATGCCCCGCGCGAAAGCTGCTCCTGTTGGACCAGCATTGGGCTCGCTCATCCACCAGCCGTATCCGCCGCGGCGAGAAGGCATGGAGGATCGGAAAGCGGCGCTGGACCTCATCAACATCAACGAGGTCAAGGCCTGCACCCTCTGCCGCGAGCTCGCCGCTTATCGCACGCAAACGGTTTTCGGCACCGGCAACGTCCAGCCGCGGGTGGTGTTTTTCGGCGAAGCGCCGGGAGCCGATGAAGACAAGCAAGGAGAGCCGATGGTCGGTCGGGCCGGGCAGCTCTTGACGAAGATCATTGAGGCCTGCACCTGGAAGCGCGAGGAAGTCTACATCCTCAACACCCTCAAATGCCGCCCGCCTGACAACCGCCCGCCGGAGCCCCACGAGCTTGCCAACTGCCGCGGCTTTTGGGAGCGGCAACTGGAAATCCTGCAGCCGGAGTACGTCGTCTGCCTGGGCACGCACGCCGCCCAGTCGCTGCTCGAATCGGGCGAATCCATCGGCCGCTTGCGGAGCAAATTCTTCACCTACCGCGGCAGCAAGGTCATCGCCACGTACCACCCGTCGTATTTGCTTCGCACGCCCGATGCCAAAAAGCTCGTCTGGGACGACATGCAGATGCTGCTCAAAGACATGGGCGTCGAACTGCCCAAGAAAGCATAGCCAATCATGTCCATATCCGCCCTCATCGACGAATACGCCGCCGGCCCTTCGGAGCTCAAAAGACTCGTGGCCGGACTCTCCGCCGAGCAGGTTCGCGCTCGCCCGGTCCCCGGCAAATGGAGCACGCTGGAAGTCGTCTGCCACCTCGCCGATTTTGAGCCGGTGTATCTCGACCGGATGAAAGCGATTCTCACGCAGGACAAACCGACTTTCTTCGGCCGGGATGAAACCGCCTTCGCCGCCAAGTTCGCCTATCACCAGCGGGATCTCGCGGAGGAGCTAAACCTCATCGAATCCTGCCGCCAATCCATGACCCGCATTCTCCGCACGCTCCCCGCCGCCGACTTCCAGCGGCCGGGAATCCACAGCGAAGCCGGTGCAATGAGCCTCGAAACGCTGCTCCGCCGCGTCACGAACCATCTTCCCCATCACGCCAGATTCATCGCCGAGAAGAGAGCTGTCCTCCAGGCGTGAATTTTCAACCTGGTCCCAGACTCGGCTTGGGACCAGACAGTCCACCGCGAGTCGGGCTAGTTCACCAGTTCATTGGGGGCTTTGTCCCGAATCTTGTCCTTGACTCCAGTCAGGAACCAGTCTTGTCCGCCGTTCCCCCACAGAGTGTCAGGCCGGCCATCGTCGAGGACGGTGCCGTTGTCCAGCGTGAAAGCTCCATTCTCGCCACCGCCGGTGCGAATGTTGTTTACCCGCGTGGTGTAGCTGTTGCTCGACACCCATTCGGACAGGATGGCCATCAGGGCCAGCTCGTCGTTGTCGTAGATGGTGGAGTTGGCGACGAGGATATCATCGTCGCCTTCGCCGAACAGCGTATCATTGCCGTCGCTGCCGATCGTCAGATCCCTGCCGGTGCCGCCGTACAAGTGGTCGTTCCCTTCGCCTCCGACGGCGATGTCATTCCCCGATTCGCCGAAGAGGATGTCGTTGCCGACCTGGCCGAACAGGCGGTCGTGGCCGATGCCTCCATACAAGTAGTCGTGGCCGTTCCCGCCTTGCAGCAGATCGTCACCGCCTTCGCCGAACAACTTGTCGTTGCCGGCATCGCCGAACAGGAAGTCGTTGTTCTGTTGGCCGTAGAGAAAGTCATTCCCTTCGCCACCGCACAGAGCATCCTCGTCCCAGCCGCCGAACAACTTGTCGTTGCCGGTGCCGCCCTCCAGACCGTCCTTGCCGGCTCCGCCGAAGAGCGAGTCATTGCCGGCGTCGCCGAAGAGGACCGCATCCTGCTCCAGGTTCCAGCCGACAATGATTGTGTCGTTCCCCGCCAGGCCGAAGGCGACAATCCGCTGGACGTCCGACTTATTGTAGATGCCTTTGAACTGGCCGTTGATCTTGACCCGGATCTGCGAAGAGTCAGCGGGACGCTGCTCTATAACGATGGTGTCGTGCTTGCTGGTGCCGGTGACGATCAGCACACCGGTTCCCGGATTATCGGCGTCGTCTTCCAGAGTCGCTGTGCCGGGAGCGCCGGCGACATTGAAGGTGAAGACCTCACATTCCGGCAGGACCGCTTGCGTCACATCGGCCGTGGCGGTGTCCGAATTGTTGGTCGCGTCGGTTTCCACGGTGGTCGTCGTTACCGAGGCGGTATTGGTGATTACCGAGCCGTCCGGCGCGGTGGGATCGACGCGGACGATCAGGGTGAATGTGCCGGAAGCGCCTACGGCCAGCGAGGGATTGGTGCTGGTCACCGTTCCCGTGCCACCCGCGGGGGGCGTGGTGCTGGTCCAGCCGGCGGGAGAGGTGAGGGAAACGAAGGTGGTATCCACCGGGATCACATCCGTCAGCGTGACGTTTTGGGCGGCGACCACGCCACTGTTGCTCACGATGATCGTATACGTCAGTTGTTGTCCCGGAGAGACAGAGTCCGAACTCCCGTCCTTGGTGACGGACACGTCGGCTGTCGCGTTCACCGTGGAGGAAGAAGAGGCCGAATTATTTGCCGCATTGGGGTCCGTCGTCGTGGCGGAAACCGTTGCGGTGTTGGTAATCGTCGCTCCGTTGGCCGCGGCGGCGTTGGCCATGACCACCAAGGTAAAGGTTTGGGGGCCCGAACCGGCGGCCAGCGTCGGGCGAGTGCTGGTTACGGTTCCCGTACCGCCGACGGCAGGTGCGGTGTTGGTCCAGCCAGCCGGAGAGGCGAAGGAAACGAACGTGGTATTGACGGGAATCACGTCGCTGAGGTTTACGCCTTGGGCATCGCTGACCCCGTTATTGGTCACGACAATGGTGTAGGTCAGGTTTTGGCCCGCCACGACCGTGCTGGGGGTTCCCGACTTCGTCACCGACAAGTCCGCGGAGGTATTGACCGTGGAAGTGGCCGTGGCCGTGTTGTTAACGGCGTTGGTGTCGGTCGTGGTCGTTGTGATGTTGGCCGTATTGGTAATTGTCGAACCGGCTGCTGTGGAAGCGTTCGCCTTCACGACCAGGGTGAAGGTTTGGGCCCCGGTCCCCGCGGCCAGCGTAGAGCGGGTGCTAGTGATCGTGCCCGTTCCACCGACTGCCGGTGTGATGCTGGTCCAGCCGGCGGGAGAGTTGAGCGAGACGAACGTGGTATTGACGGGGATGGCGTCGGAGAACGACAGGCCTTGGGCGTCGCTGGGGCCGTTGTTGGTCACGACAATCGTGTAGGTCAGATTACTGCCCGCGGTCACGGGGTCAGGGCTGTCGGTTTTGGTAACCAAAACATCGACCCGCTGGTTGATGGTGGTGGTGATCGTGGCGCTATTATTGGCGGTGTTGGTCTCAAACGTGTTCGCCGGCGCGGTGACCGTGGCGGTGTTGCTGAGGGGGCCGGCCGCCGCATTGGACGGAATCGTCCCGGTCACGGTGTATGTGATTGTGGCCCCCGAGGGGAGCGTCACGGTGTCGTTAATGTTTCCGGTGCCGGTAACGTCGTTGCCGGTCGCGCCGCCGGTCGCCACGGAAGTGAACGTCACGTTGGTCAAGGGGGCGGCGAAGGTATCCGTGACCGTCGCGCCGGTCTGCGTGTCCGGTCCGTTGTTCGTGACCACGATGGAGTACGTCACGGTGTTGCCGGCGGAAACCGGATCCGTCAAGTCGTTCTTGGTAATCGACAAATCCGCAATGCTGGGCTGGAAGCCGCGGGCGGCGAGTTGGGTATCGACGCCGTTGGGCAAGAAGGGGACGTAATCGACCTGGCCAGCGGCGTCGATGATTGTCTGGCCGGAGCCGCCGGGATTGCTGGCGATGGTTGGACCGGTGGCGGAGCCCCACCAGTTGAATTCTGCATTGAGCGAGTTCGCGCCGCCGACGTAACCGCCGACGCTGATTTCCAGGCCCGCGCCCACGTTCCCTTCGATGCTGTTCCGGTTGGTGGTGATGTTGCTGTTAGCACCTCCGCCGAAATCGGCGATGCGGATTCCGCGGGCGAGACCGTTTTCAATGAAGTTCTCGGTGATCTGGATGTTGCTGCTGCCGTCGAAGATCCCAATCTGCGAGCCCGTTGAGCCGAAAATCTCGTTGTCCGTAATCACCGAAGCGGTGGTGTTGAAGAACAGGATCCCGTTGCCCCCGCCGGTGATAATGTTTTCGGAGACGGTGACGTTCGACTGCGAACCCGGCAGGGTCGAGGCCAGGTTGATCGCGGGGCCATTGTTGCTGGTGAAGGTGTTGTTGTCGATCAGGACGTTGGTGAGCGCGCCGCCGGCATTGAACTGGTCAGTGTAAATCGCGGTGCCGCTGACCGGGCCGGGGGCGTTGTTGGTGCGGAACAAGTTCTGTTCAATGACCGTCTGATTCACCGCGCTGTTGTTCGCCAAGGACAATCCCGCGATATTGTTCTGGATAATATTGTTGCGGACCTCGGATCCGCTGGTGCCCCCCGCCAGCACGACGCCAAAGCCGGTGGCACCATTGGTCGATCCTTGAATTGTGAAGCCATCGATCACAATGTCGCTCACCCCCAGGTTGAAGGCGGTTCCACCTCCCCCATCCACAATCGTTTCCGACGCGCCGACGCGGGTTTGAGCGTCCACGCCGTTCTGATTTCCAAGCACGAAGAGCTGTTTACTGACGTTGACCGCTTCTGTGAAGGTGCCCGGACCGACACGGACCGTGTCGCCGGCCGTCGCCGCGGTAACGGCGCTGCCGATGGTGGAAAAAGCGTTGGTTCCAAAGGTCAACCCCGCCACCGGACCGCCGTGCTGACTCCCGGCACCGGGGTTGAAGGTGACCGTATCGCCGTTATCCAGACCGGCTGCCCCTTGGTCGGTGGTAATCGTGTAGTCCCCCGGATTATCGACGTACAGGATCGCCAACAATCGACGGTCTTCCAAATTCTCCACGGTTGGACGGCTGAGAAATCGCAAGCGAGAATGCCTAGCACGCTGAGAGCGGTTCCTCCGAGAGAACCATTGATTTTTGACATCCTTAAGTACCGTGGAAAAAGTCGTCTTCATGGGAGTGGCTCCGATAACGAAGGTAGGGGAAGGGATTCGGTCAATGGAATGCCCATATGGTGGGGCAGGTTGAGGCGACTACAGCAACTTTGAGGCCGTAAGCAGAGACTTGTTGGGAGTCGACCCCCAACTTCATGAACTCTGGCCGAATGTTGGAACTGGACGCCAGAATTCGCGGCGCTGCACGAGCCCAGATCGTCGCGGCTTGGAGAATCGCTGAGCGTTTCGTGCCCCCTTTGAACGCGGCCGAATCATTTGGGCGCGGTTTGGCACGGTGATCGATTCGGTCTCGACACTCGCTCGTTCCGCGAACGCGAATATATCCGGCGCGAGAGACTTCGGTTCGATCAGCCGCCTACTTTTGAATCGGCACGAGGCGGATGCCGCGGAGGTCCATGAGGGCGGACTTGATGGGGCCGTCGCTGCGGATGAGGAGCTCGGCTGGGCCTTTGGCGAGCTTGACGGTGCCGGCCGTGAGGCTTTTGTAAGTGTCCCAGGTGCCGGTGCCGGGGACCTTGCCGCCGAGGGTCTGGCCAGCGATGGAGATGACGTAACTATCGCCGGCGGCCCCGTCGGCACACGCACAGTCGAGCTGGACACGGTATTCGCCCGGCTGTTCGACGTCGAGGTTCCAGGCGGCGTGGTCTTCTTGGCTCGACCACCAGCCGAGGTTGCGGTACTTTTCTTCAAAAACGACGGTCGGGCCATAGATGCGGGCGTTCATGGCGATGAGGCGGATGGAGCCATCGACAAAGGGGCGGACGACTTCGGGCTTGTTACCGGGGAACTGCTTGGGAGGCGGGCCGCTGCCGCGGAGATAGGTGAGCAGGTCAGTCATTTCGGCGAGCGTGATGTCCTTCTCAACCCCTTCGGGCATCAGCGATTTGCCGGTGCTCTTGAGCTGCTCCAGTTCGTTTCGCAGAATCTGCACCTGCTTCCCCTCCGGCTGAGCCAGCGTGATGCTGTTGCCGGTCTCGCTGGTAAGGATGCCGCTGGCCGTTTTGCCGTCGCTGGTCAGAGCCGTGTAATCGAGATAGCGGTCTTCGACGGCCCGATTGGGATCGAGGATGGCAATCAGGTAGACATCCAGTGCGCGGTTGGTCATCGCCGACAAATCGGTGCCGACGAGATGCCCCACTCCTTCCAACCGATGGCAGTTGGCGCAGCGTTTGGCGAAGACCGCCTTCCCCTTCTCCTTATCTCCCGCTGCCGTCAGGGCCGGCTTGTACTGCTCGATGAGTTTGGTCCGGTTGGCATCGACCGCACCGGCCAGAACTTTTTCGGCCCGCGTTCGGATCTTTGGGCTGGCATGAGACAACAACTGCTGCCGACGGCGGGCATCCATCTGAGCAGCGGGGAGAGTTCCCTTTTCGATGGCATCGAGCAAGGCCACCGTCCACGTTTCGCGGGCCATGAGCGAATCGAGAATCTGGCCGCGGAGCGCCGGAGTATGCGAGGCCCAATTGGTAAGCAAAGACTCCGCCGCCTCCATCTTCTTCGTGCGCGCCATGGCTTGGACGGCTTCGGTTTGCACATCGGCAGGCGTTTGCGGCATCAGCAGGTGGCCAAGGAGTTTCAAGTCTTCGGCGTCATCGCCCAGGCCGCGACCGAGCAGGCGAATCATGGGCAGTCCCACGGTAAATGGCTCACTATCTCGAGGTTCGGGAAGCAGGTACTGGGCCGCCTGCAAGCTAACATGGAACCGGGATTGCTTATGCATCCGTTGCACATTGCTCTTGGACGTCTCGTCGAGCAATGGCTCCAGTTTCGCTCCCTTGCGATTAAGCACATCGAGCATGGCGGCGAGGGCCGAGTACTGCCAGGGTGCAAACTTGTCGTCCGTGGGCCTGACAATCTTCGCAATTGTCCGCTGTACGACTTTGTCATCTCCCAAGGCCGTTGCGGTCGTCAGCAACTTCTCGACAACCTTCTGTGGCGGCGCTTCTCCCTTTTTTCCACCAAGGACCATGGCCAGAACTTCTTCCGCATTCGCCTTGTTGATGGAGCTCATCACCGCTGCCGTGATATACGGATCGCTCTGACTCGCCAGCGCGATTTTTGCCAATGCATGCGCGGCTCGCGGATCATTCCATTCGCCGAGCGAGTAGGCCATTTGCAGGCGGACGGTTGGCTCCGCTTCGTCCACATGTTTCAGGACCGCTGCGGAAATCTTGGGGGATTTCTCCAGAAGTGGCTCCGCGAGGCGGATGGCGTGGCGGCGGACTCCAGGGTGCTCATCCCCGAGGGCGGTAAGAAGCGTCTCCTCCTTCAATTCGCCGAGGCCATCGAGGGCGCACAGAGCTTGGAGTCTCGCTTGCGGTTTCGCGCTGATTTTGACGAGCGATTGCAGAGGCTCCACCGCGCTCTTGTCGTCACTCCACAGGATCATCTGATGCGCCAAATCACGGATGATGCCGTTGGACGATTCCAGTTGCCCCACTAGCTCCTCGGTCTTCATCTTGTCCAGCCAGCGAACCGCTGGCGGTTTCGCGCCGACCGGAATGACCCGGTAAATCCGCCCCTTGTCATCCCCCGCTCGCAGCTCAAGCTTCTTCTGCGTCTCCGGCGGGATCCACTTGGGGTGCTCGATGACGAAACGGTACATGTCGCTGATCCAGATCGCACCGTCGGGGCCGGTGCGGACCATGCTGGGGCGGAACCAGTTGTCGTTGGAGGCGAGGAACTCGCTCTCTTTCTCGTCGGCCGCCCGCTCGGCGCGGAAAGACACACCGTCCGCGGTGATCGGCTCGCGGTGGACGAGGTTGTGGACCGGCTCGCAAACGAAGAAGTTGCCGGTGAAGTCCGGGCCGAGGAGGTCGTCGCGGTAGATGGTGGTGCTGCACGCGCTGGTGAAGCGGTTGGCCGTGTGCAGGTCGTTGAACCGGGCCAGCGTGCGGCTCTTGGGGAAGACGGGGGCCACGCCGGGGGCGGCCTGAATGTGGCGGGTGACGGCGGGCGGGGCGGAGTGGGGGTTGCGGCGGAGGTAGTGGTCGTCCAGGACGTAGTGGAAGATGGGGTTGGAGTTGTTGTTGCCGAACCAGTCCCCCCAGTCGTTTCGCTCGCGGCCGAACTGGGTGTTGCCACTGGTGGTTTCCAGCTTCCCTTCGTCGGGGCGAATCCGCAGGTCCCGCCCGCCGACGTTGACCTGCTCGCCGGTCAGCTCGGATTTGATCTGGCCGCCGCTGTCGCCGTTGCCGACGTGCAGCCAGTTATCGAGCCCCCACCGGAGCCCGTTCACCCGGTGCTGCTGGTTCCCCTCCCCAAAGCCGTGATAGAGGATTTTGCGAACGTCGGCCTTGTCGTCGCCGTCGGTGTCCTCGGCATAGAGGATGTCCGGGGCGGCGGTGACGAGGATTCCCTTTCGCCAGACCTTCACGCCGGTCGGAAATGGCACGTCATCGAGAAAGATTTTTGCGTCGTCGTACTTGCCGTCGCCATCGGTGTCGCTGAGCACCTTCACCCGACCGCCGGGCTTGCCGATGGGATCTCCTTCCTTGTGCCAGTCGATGCCGTTGGGGTAGTCCCGCATCTCCACCACCCACAAGCGACCATCCGGTCCCCAGTCGAAGGCGACCGGATCGACAATCAGCGGCTCGCTGGCGACGAGCTCGATCTTCATTCCGGGGCGGAGGGTGAAGGAGGCGAGAGCTTCGGCGGGGGAAAGTGGGCTAGGCATCTTGCCTGCCCTGGTCTCTTCATCTTCAGGCTTAGCACCACTTTCTTTTTTCTGGGCAGGCTGGAAGCCTACCCCACTTTTGAGCATTTCGGCGAACGTGATGATCTGCACATGGTTCGGCAATCGGGCGGTGTCTTCGTTGATGACGCAGAGGGCTCCCGAGTGGAAGAACGCGCCGTTGTTGGTCCCATCGGCCCGGACAAACGGCGGAATGACTGGCGCTGTCCCGGTCTCCTTGCCGCGGACCTCGTCAAAGACTTTGGTCGCCCAGCCCTCTTTCATGTTCTTGAAGAGGTAGAGGCAATAGCGCTCGGTGTTGGAGAAGAGGCAGTCGAGTTTGCCGTCGGAATTGAGATCAATCAATCGCAAGCCAGCGTCGCGCGGGCCTTTCTGGTTCCGATACACGCCGCTTGGGAGAGTGAACGGAAGTGCGTTAAAGAAGTGTCGATCATCCAATTTACAAACGAGGCTTCCGTTCGTGCTCGAAGCGATTACTTCCGAAATACCGTCACCATCAAGATCCCGGAATTGAACACCAACCGTTCCTCCAGAGTCGTCTCCAATCACACGAAGTCTCTCCGAAGACTGAGAGGGCAGAAACACACCAACGGCGCGCCAATCGCCTTTCTTAACATCAAACTCCAGAGCGCCTAGATCTCCCACAGCCACGCTGCCATCTTTCGAGAGGAGTTGAAAGGCATCTTCCTTATTACCACTGACACTTAGCCCTCCCATGTCGAATCGTTGCCAACTGACAGACTCTGGCTGCCAAAGTTTCGCAAATGCCGCCCGGCCATGGCCGGCAACGATGTCCATGAGCCCGTCATTGTTAAAATCAACGAAGCGAATCCCCAAATCGCTTTCGCGCCAATCTGGCCATTTTTCCATTGCCTCGTCATAGGCCAGCTTGTTGATCCTCTCCGCACACTCCTTGAACGTCAAAAACTTCACCTTCTTCCCGTGCTTCGTCACGGCGTGGTCGATGAGGTCGACGATCTGTTCGGAGCGGATCCAGCCGTGGGGGTGGAAGACGAGGTTGTAGACCCCTTTTTTGAGGACGACGGCGTCGAGGGCCAGCTTGAGGTCGCGGACGGTGTCGGGGTTGTTCGGCTTTTGGACGTGCTGGGCGGACCAGTCGCTGGGGACGACGCAGGGGAACTCCCAGCACATGCGGCCGATGACGTAGGGGTAGGGATAGTCCTCAATCGTGTTGACGAAGTTCTTGAAGGGGATGTAGCGGCGGAACCGCTCCTCGCCGCTGGGGAGGAGCGTGATTTCCTTGGGAAGCTCTTTGTCCTGCGCGGTGATGATGTTGAAGACCGAGCTGTCGATCTGCAGAAAGTTCCCCGCCGGCGTGGTCTTGTTCATCACCTCCGCCCAGAATCGGGGGCTGGGGGTGTTGAGCGAATCGCAGCAGGGCATCCGGAAGGCGACCGGCTTGTTGTTGGGAATCTGGCTGATGAGATCGACGCACTTGTCGTAGGTTTCCTTGGCTGTTTTCAGGCTGCTGTCTTTCAGGCACGGGCAAGGATGGTCGAACGTGTGGCACTCGATGGAGAGCCCTTCCTTGAGCCACGTTTGCAATTGCGGGTCGTCCGGCTTGACCTGGCAGGTCATGATGCTGACGGGGGCCCGGCCATCGATCTTCTTGAGGCGGTCGAGAATCGGCCGCAGAAAAGCCTCATACTTGGCCGGATCCCGCATGTCGTCAATCGCCAGCGTGACGACGCAGTCGACACCGTCTTCCCCCACCCACTGCGGCGTAATCAGCTTGGGGAAGTTGCGGTGCGGATAATACGGATTGAGCGGCTCATCGAGATAGGCCAGGCGATTGCCGTCTGCGGCGAGAGCGGAGGACGAGACAAGGAGAACGAGAAGGGAGAGGCGGTGCATAAACGGCTCCTGGAAGTAGGACGGAGCAGTGCTCAGTCCTACGATGGGAATGCCGTTTATGGTAGCAAGGGGCGAGGGAGCCGGAAGAGGATTAAGATTAAGATTAAGAGTCTTTGAGGGTTCTATTCCTCGTCGTCCGTGATGCGGATGGTGGCGGGAGCGTTGCCCGGCGCTTCCTCGGCGTGGGAGGTGCGGCGGGCGGGATACTGCTGGGGCGCGGGGGCGGGGTCTTCGTAATTGCGGTAGACCCCTTCATGAGCCGGCGGAGTTGCTGGTCCGTAGTTGATAGTCGGGGGCTGCAGGTCTGAATGCTCCATCTGCATCTGCGGGTTTCCCTGCCGGCCGCGGGCCCGGACATCGTCTCGCTGGTCGCGCCGTTCCTCGCGGCGCTCGCGGCCAGGAGTGGTGACGCTGGCCATCCGCATGTTATCGGGCTGCTGCCCTTCAAGTTGGGCGAGAAGTTCGCGGGCCGGGGTGAGCGTGGGATCCTTGGCGAGGGCTTGTTGCAGGTGGCCGGCGGCCTGATCATTCTGGCCGCGGCTGTGGAGCAAGCAGGCCAGGTTGTAGTGAGCGACACCCTCTCCCTGTACGGAAAGCAAATGCCCGAAGGCGTCGGCGGGGCGGCCCATGTCGACCAGTACGGTGGCCAGGTTGTTGCGATAATTTGTCTTCCCCGGCTCCAGCTCCACCGCTTTTTGCAGCATCTGCTGAGCAGGGGCCAGCTCGCGGCGGCGACCGTAGCAGAGGCCGAAGTCGTTATAGACCACGGCGTTCTTGGGGTGCAGCTTGATGGCCTGCTGGTAGGTGGCGATGGCCTGCTGCGAGTTGCCCTGCTGGTCGTACAGGCGAGCCAGGCCGACGATGGCGCTGACGTTCTTGGGCTCGGTCTTCAGGGCCTGTTGGTATTTAGCCTCCGCCTCCGGGAAATTGCCGCTTTGTTCCGCAAAGTGGGCAGCTCGCAGATAGATGTCCGCGTCCAGCTTGCCGGGTTTTGTGCTCAGCGAGGTGGCGTCCTTGGATTTGGGCGCGGTTCCCAGGAGGGATGTGACCGCGCCGGTGGTGGAGCTCCAGGCCTTGGCCATTGTCCCTTCGGGTTTCGCGCCGCTCACCACGCTGGTGCCGGCGTTTTGCTTGACCGTGGAGGAAAAGCCGGTCACGCCATTGTATTGCACGTCCGGCGCGGTGGTGGCACCCGGGGCGGGGCGCGAAAGCCAGGTCATCGGCGACTTGCAGCCCATGATGCCGCAGGAGACTCCGCAGGCCAAAACGAATTGCAGTTGGCGGTTGAGCTTCATGGTCGCACCTCCCTGTGCGTAAGCGTGGGGCCGTTGCTGGGCGATAAATTGGACACCAGCCTGAAGCGCAAGCAAAGGAAAGTACTGCTTTCTAGGTGACGCAGAACTATCCTTCGCTTGCGCGTCAGGCTGGTATGAGCGCAGCAACCTTAGTCCTTCATCGTCGAGGAAGGGTAGGGCGCTACAATCGAAATCCGCGGTACAAGCGGCGCGAGCGTAAATTGCGCGTGCTAGCGGGGAGCCAGGAGGACAGAGAAAGATCCTCACCCCAGCCCTCTCCCAAGGGGAGAGGGAGCAGATGGAGCTAGTTGCTGCCGCTGGAGCCGCCCGAGTTACCGCTGCCGGAGCTGCCACTTCCGGAGCTGCTTCCGCTTCCGCTTCCGCCGCCATCAAGGCGCGGGGCGGGAATGGACTGGCGATAGGCGTTGTCGATGCGGTCGAAGTACTCGCCCGAGCCGCCATCCACGTCCATGTCCGTCAGCAGGATTTGCGGCAGCGGGCCCTCGGGGACGTACTTGGAAACGGCTCGTTGCACGGCCTCCACGCGCTTGGCGGTGACCGCCTGGGTGTCGGCCATGAGCACGAAGACGGTGCGACGATGGCTGGGGTTCTGCGTGACGATTTGCTTGATCTTCAGCTCGCCGGCCCGGTTCAGCTCGCTGCTGCCTTCTTCGTAAAACCAGGTGCCCACCGTGTTCTGCAGCCGCCAGCCGTTATTGACCTGGATGTGCCAGAATTCGCGGGTCACGGCCCGGTCGGCGGACTGAAAGGGCTCCGGCCAGGCACTGTTGCGATGGTAGTCGACCTTGTTCCGGTACACGAAGCTATGCCAGTCGGCCTGGGCCGCGGCGGTGAGGGCAAGCGTGGCGGCCAGGCCGCAAGTGGTCAGCAGGCGTCGCATGGGCATCCCTTCCAGCATGGGGGCCGCTCTCGAGAGCGGCAGTTGAAGCAGCAGATCCCGGCGCGCCGGGACGAAAGGCATCGTGCAGCCGGGCGATAGCATTCGCGCAAGGCACCAGCCGCTTTGCTGCTCATCGGCGCGCGAAGGAAAGCGGATGGAGAAAGGGGAGCGGAGGCGTTACAGTTTGACAGAGGAGTCGGACTTGAACAGCAATAGAAATGCGGGTGTTACGGATGAACCAATGGAAAGACCCCAGCCAAAGCCGGGGTCTTGTAGCGGGCGCGAAGGACTCTGGGCAGGCTGGAAGCCTACCCCACTTACTTCGCGCCCACGAGTTGCTTCTTCTTGTCGGCGATGATCTCTTCTTGCACGTTGCCGGGGACCTTGCGGTAACAGGAGAGCTCCATCGTGAAGGTCCCTTGCCCCTGCGACATGCTGCGGATGTCGGTCGAATAGCCGAAGGTCTCGGCCAGCGGGACTTCCGCGATGATGTGGGCGACGTTGTCCCGCATCTCGCTGTGGAGGATCAAACCGCGGCGGCTGTTGAGGTCGCCGGTGATGGCCCCTTGGAAGCTCTCGGGGCACTCGATTTCGACCTTCATGATCGGCTCGAGGATCGAGGGCTTGGTGTCCTTGAAGTGCTCGCGGAAGCAGCCTTCGGCGCAGGTCTGGAAGGCCCGGTCCGACGAGTCGACATCGTGGTACGAGCCGTCTTCCAGCACCGCCTTCAGGCCGACGACGGGATACTCCGCCAGCGGACCCTTGTGAACGACCGTCTTGAAGCCCTTCTCAACCGACGGAATGAAGTTCTTGGGGATGCGTCCGCCTTTCACTTCGTCCTCGAACACGAAGGTGTCTTCCGAGCCCTCGGGCAGCGGCTCGAAGTAGCCGACGATGTGGGCGTATTGCCCGTGGCCGCCGGTCTGCTTCTTGTATTTGTAATTCCACTCGGCCTTGCGGGTGGGGGCTTCGCGGTAGCTCACCTTGGGCGCGCCCACTTCCAGTTCGACATTGTATTCACGCTTGATCCGCTCCACATAGATTTCCAGATGCAACTCGCCCATGCCGGCGATAATCGTCTCGCTCGTCTCTTCGTCGTTGAAGACCTTGAACGTGGGGTCTTCCTTGCGGAACCGCTGCAGGGCTTTGCTCATCTTATCGGCGTCTCCTCGGTTAATCGGACTGACGGCGACTTTGATGACGGGGGCCGGCACGAACATGCTTTCCAGCGTGCAGTATTTGATGTCCGCGGCGAAGGTATCGCCGCTGGCGCAGTCGATTCCCATGATCGCCACGATGTCGCCGGCTTCGGCGGTGTCCACTTCCTCGCGCTTGTCGGCATGCATCTTCACGATGCGGCTGAAACGCTCTTTGCGGCTGGTGCGCTGGTTATAGACCATGTCCCCCTTGCTCACCGTTCCTTGATAGACGCGGAGGAACGTAAGCTGGCCGTGCTGGTCTTCAACCAATTTGAACGCCATGCCCACGAAGGGCTTTTTCGGGTCGGATTCGAGCGGGAAGGCTTCGTCCGGCTTGGCCCAGTTCTTGGCCTTCATTTCCTTCTGCAAAGGATTGGGCAAATAGCGGACGATGGCGTCCAGCAAAAGCTGCACACCCTTGTTCTTGTAAGCCGAGCCCACAAAAACGGGCGTGAACCCCTGCTGTTGCACGGCAGCGGTGGCCACCTTGTGAATCAGCTCTTCGCTCGGCTCCTGCTCTTGCAGCAGAATCTCCATCAGCTCGTCGCTGTACATCGCCAGCGTTTCGAGCATGTGATGCCGGTACTTCTTCACCTCGGCGTCGTATTCCGCGGGAATCGGCTCTTCGCGCACGTCCTCCCCCTTCGGTCCGTCAAAGTAATAGGCTTTGAGGCCGACGAGGTCGATCATGCCAACGAAGGTTTCGCCCGCGCCCATCGGGTACTGCATCAAACAGGCGTCCACGCCGAGCTTGGCCTTCACGTCATCCACGATGGAGAACGGGCGGGCCCCGGTTCGGTCCATCTTGTTGATGAACGCCAGACGGGGAACCTTGTACCGCTTCATCTGCCGGTCCACGGTCATCGACTGCGACTGTACGCCACCGACGGCGCAGAGAACCAGAATGGCCCCGTCCAAAACGCGGAGGGACCGCTCGACCTCAATCGTGAAATCCACGTGGCCGGGGGTATCGATGAGGTTCATCGTGTGCCCGTCCCACTCCAGGTGCGTGGCGGCACTGGTGATGGTGATCCCCCGCTCCTTCTCGAGCTCCATGTGGTCCATCACCGCGCCATCGCCACTGCCCTTGACCTCCCCCATTTTGTGAATCCGGCCGGAGTAAAACAGGATCCGCTCGCTCAGCGTCGTCTTGCCGGAATCGATGTGGGCGGAAATGCCGAAGTTGCGAACTTTTGTGAGATCCATACGTCACCTTGGAATTAAGCCGGGTTGTCCCAGCGGCTGCAAATGCAGGGCCGCGGGACAGAAGGCAGAAAACAAGCTCCTGAATACTCTGAAGAAGGGAAGGGAAATGGACGTTAGCGTGAAGATTCTCACAGTTATCGGCCAAATCGACACCCTTGGGGTGCAGCCGAAAACCATGATGCAATTACGATACCCCGCTGTCACAGGTGGGCTATTTTGCAGCCGGGGTTCACGGAAAGGAGGGAGGGGAACCTTTCAGGAAAGTCCAGCCAGTGCCACTTGGGCGCAAGCAGGGCAGATCATCGCAATCCATAATAATAACGCAAAGCGTATCGACGGAAAGGCCAAATCGGGTGACGGGGAAGGCATGTCAAGGGAAATATCGAGATAAATGCTGCGGAGAAGGGAAGTGATGGGACACGGAAAACACGGAGGACACGGCTGGAGATTGGAAGTGGCCCGGCGCGATAAGCACCGATAACCCCCATTCTGGAGGATTCTGATTCATGGATTCACGCTCCTTTGTGCAGCGGACTTACGGTGACTTGAATTACCGCAAGTCGATTGGTGACTGCCTGTTCGGACGACGGACAATAAGGCAAGTTTGATTCATGTCGGTCCAAATAGTCGAGTTTTGATTCACCAAAACCGCCGTAGGTTATAAGCTGTTCTTCAGCACGCGAGGCGGCTTGGTGCCGGCCTTTCGGAGTCGATAAAAATCTATTGCCGAAGCGATTTTCCAGCGCACACCCTTAGGCCGGCGTTCTCTTTGCGAATACTATACATTTGTATCAACTCCGTCAAGCCCACGGCGATATTTTCACCCCCCCCTCGCCCTGTAGCATGGTGACGGTGAAGTGCGGCGAAACACGCGGCCAGTCTCGCCACCAGTCCCCTCCCGCCGACCGAAAGTCTCCTGGACGCTGCTGGAGACCTGCGGTCAATCGTTTCGGCGGGGTCGGAGACCCGCGCCGAACCTTGTCAGCGACCCGCGCCGAACCTCGCAACCTTCTCCCTCACCTCCGGAACAATCCGCATCGCGTTCTCTTGATACACCTTCTTCAGCACCTCCTCCGGCAGACTCACACCGTAGATGTTCCAGAAGCCCTGGGGCGGGAACTCCTTTTCGCTGTAGGGGAAGTACTCGTCCTCGGTTTCCAGGAACCGCCAGTACAGCCGCAGCCGCTGCACCGGCCAGGGGCCGTCGGTGCCGAAGAGGACTCGGTCCTGATACTTCAGCAGGAACTTGCGGGCGGAGACCGGCTGGCGGCCGAGCTCGCCGATGCGGCTGGCGATTTCGACGTAGAGGTTGGGGTGGTCGTCGAGCCACTGGGAAACGGCGGACAGATCCTCCGGATTGTTAGCGAAGTGGGCGCTGATGAAAATGGTCTTGGGGTGCCGCTTGACGACCCGCAGGAACGCGGCGAAGACGTCGGCTTGCTGGGGGAACTGCGGGCCGTGGAAGCTCCATTCCGGATGGCGATGTAGCTCTTCCCATCGCTCGTTTTTCTCGTCAATCGGCTGGAAGAAGGCGGCGGGGTCGGCGACGTGAATCAGGACGGGCAAGCCAAACTCGCCGCAGGCTCGCCAGATTTCGTCCCAGCGGGGATCGTCGATTTTGAGGTGCGAGCCGTCCGAGTTTTTGTATTCCAGGCCGAATTGCTTGAAGATTTTCAGGCCGCTCGCCCCGCGCTCCTTCGCAACGGCCAGCTCGCGGGCCATGCGGCGGGCGAAGTCGGGGCGCTGGCAGTCCCAGGTGGCAGGATCGTCCGCTTTGCCGGCGCCTTGCCAATCGAGGTTGGCGAAGATGGCAAAACGGTTGGGATATTTCGTCCAAAGGAATCTGGCATGTTCGTCCAGCTTCTCCCCGAGCTGGCCGTCGAGGCTGACACACAGGGCAATGTTGTTTTCATCCATTGTCTTGACGAATGCATCCAGTTCCTTCTCGCCTCCTTTGAGCTTGATGCGGAAATGCGTATGCACGTCCACGACCGGGAACTTGGCTTTCGCCAGCCGATTCTCCGGCACCTTCAGCGCCGGCTGCGGGCGGAAGTTTTCGAGCAGCAGATTCCGGCCTTCACGGCCATCGAGCGGCTGGGCCACTGCCTGACTTGTCAAAAGCAGCAAAGGCAAAAGGGAAAGAGCCACGGATGAAACACGGAGGGACACGGATGAAGACATAGGTGCAGGAGAGAAGAGAGTGCTTGAAACGTGCCGCCCAAACAACATCTTACACTTCCGCCTTGGCCTTTATCCGTGTTCAATCCGTGGCCAAAATCCGCCCTGGCCAGTTATTGCGACGGCCAGTCGTAGGCTTGCCGCAGGGCGTCCCGCACCACGCCGGTCACTTCCCCTAGGCGGACGGGCTTGGCGAGAATGCTGAAGGTCCGCTGCTTGCGGGCTTCTTCGCGGATGGCGTCGTCGAGGCCGGCCGAAATGAGGATGCACGGCAACAGCGCCGTGAGCTGCGTCTCGCGGAGGCGGCGGATGGTGTCCAGCCCGCTCAGCCGCGGCATGTGCATGTCGAGGATGACAATGTGAATCCGCTCGTTTTGAATGATCTGCAGGGCCTCTTCGCCATCCCCCGCCAGGTACGTACGGAACCCCCGCGGCTCGAAGACTTCGCGCAGCGTTTCGCGGAAGTCCCGGTCGTCGTCCGTAATCAGGAGGGTGGGGGTGTCCAATTTCATGGGAGCGGTGCGTAATAACCGGCCTGTGCCGGTTCGTTAGCCCGCTGAAGCAGGTACTGCGAACAGGCAGAATGTTGCCGATTTTGGGCAGGTTGCAACTGCAATGCCAACGGGTTGCCGCTTCCCAGCCGGTATTCACCCGCGGCAGCCGCCGAACTTGTAAGGTCTTACCACAAAACTACTTCTATCAAACGCAAAAGCAAGGGCAAAGTCAAACCCAATTGTTGCGTATCGTGGGGCAGCATGCTTTTGTGGCAGGAGGCGGGAAGGGTTCGCTGGCAACCTTGAGAGTACGCGTTAGTATCAGGGGGCTTACGCCCCCCGCTCGCCTAAATCTTACAACGCCTCCCAAATCACCTTCCCGTCATTCACAATCTTCACCGGCCGACCTTCGGGAGTGAGGAACTCTTCCTTGGGGTCGATGCCCGTGAGATGGCACATGGTCGCGGCCAGGTCTTCGGGCCCGTGCGGCTTATCGGCGGGGCGCTCGGCCCGCTCGTCGCTCGCGCCGATGACGCGGCCTCCTTTGATGCCGCCGCCGCCGAGCGCGACGGTGAAGGACGGGCCCCAGTGATCGCGCCCCGCGTTCTTGTTGATCCGAGGCGTGCGGCCGAACTCGCCGGTGACGATGACGAGCGTCTTGCCGAGCATCCCGCGGTCTGACAAATCGCGGAACAGCGTGGCCAGCGCCGGGTCCAACTGCGGCAGCAGGTCGCGGCGGAGGACGGAGAAGTTGTTGTCGTGCGTGTCCCAGTTGCTGTGCTCCACGGTCACGCAGCGGACGCCGGCTTCAATCAGGCGGCGGGCCATCAAGCAGGACTGGCCGAGCGTTCCGCGGCCGTACTCATCCCGCAGCTTGTCGGGCTCGGCTTGCAGGTTGAAGGCGGCCTTGGCCTGCGGCGAAGTCATCAGCTCAAATGCCTTCTGGCGGAAGACATCCACGGTCTTGGCGCGGGTGTTGGCATCCAGCTCGGCGGACTTCTGCAACTGGTCCACCTGCCGGAGCAACTCGCGGCGGTTGTTCAGGCGGCCAGCGGACAGGCTGACCGGCGGAACCATGTCCGGCACGGCAAAATCCGGAGCGGCTGGATCGGCATCGATGGACAGCGGAGCGCATGTCGCGCCAAGGTATGCCGCCCCGCCGCTGTTGGAAAGCTGCGGCAAGCAGACGTAGGGTGGAATCGAACTGGCGGCCCGGTCCTTCCCTTGGGCCCCCAGCTTCTTGGCGATGATGGAGCCGAACGATGGCCGCTGGTTGTTGGGCGTGAGCGTCGGATTGAAGCCGGCCGCCGGAAAATAGCCGGTCAGCATGTAATGGTCGGCCGGCCCGTGGTCGCTGTTCTTGTGCCCAAATCCGCGGAGCAGGGCGACCTTGTCCATTTGCTGGGAGAGCTTCGGCAGGGCATCGCCAATTTCCAGCCCCGGCACGTTTGTCCCAATCGGATGAAAATCACCCCGGAACTCCGCGGGGGCGTTGGGCTTGAGGTCAAACGTGTCGATGGTCGAGAGTCCCCCCTTCAAAAAGAGGTAGATCACCGACACGCCGCTATCCTTCACCCCTCGCGCCCCCGGCGCAGCTTCGGCCCGCATCAACGACGCGAGCGACAGCGACGAGCCAAACATCCCCGCCACGCCCAGCCGGAGAAAATCACGGCGGACGAGGCCGTCACAGAAGGGAGTGTGGCTAGTCATGGGAAAGTCCTTGGGGCGAATTCCGAAATTCGAATGGCGAATGACGAATGGGAGATTCCCAATCCCCGTCGCCGCCGATCCCCATTATCGTATAAGCGGACGTTGATACGCCAGAGCGCTTAGGGCGAATTAGGATGGTGCGGTCAAAGTAGGCCGCTCGCACCAGGTATCATTGAGGGGAAACCCATGCAGCAACCAATTCGACTTCTCCTGGTTCCTTTCGCGCTGGCCAGCAGATTCATTCTGGCTGGTGGAGTTGGTCTTTGCGCCGAGCCGGTTGCAACGGAGCTTGATCGCCGCTTTGCCTCGGAGGTCCAGCCGTTCCTGAAAATGTACTGCTTGGACTGCCACGGCAAAGAGAAACAGGAAGGGAAGCTCAACCTGATTGGATATGGTTCTCTCGCTGCTGTGGCGAAGAACCAGCAAATCTGGGAAATGGTGCTGGAGCGGCTGAAGGCGGGTGAGATGCCGCCGGAGGAGGCCCCACGAATTCCGAAGGATGCGGAGCGCCGCGCCGTCGTCCAGTGGATCGAAGCCATGCGCAATGAGGAAGCACGGCGGAACGCCGGCGATCCGGGTCCGGTGCTGGCCCGCCGTTTATCCAATGCGGAATTGGACTACACCATCCGCGATTTGACCGGCGTGGACGTGCGGCCGACGAAGGAATTCCCGGTCGACCCTGCGAACGAAGCGGGTTTTGACAACAGCGGCGAATCCCTCAGCATGTCGCCGGCACTTGTCAAGAAGTATCTGGCCGCGGCGCGAAACGTCGCCGACCATCTGGTTCTGAAGCCCCAGGGATTTGAGTTCGCGCCGCATGTGGCGGTGACGGATACCGACCGGGACAAATACTGCGTGCAGAGGATTGTGGACTTTTATAAGCGTCAGAAGACGGATGTTGCGGATTACCTATTCGCCGCGTGGCAGTATGAACATCGTGGCGAACTCGCGAAACCGCAAGCGGCGCTCGAAGACTTTGCGAGAGAGGCCGGGATTTCAGCGAAGTACTTGAAGACGGTGTGGTCGGCGTTGACGAATAAAGAATTAGTCGCCGGCCCGCTCGGTGAATTGCAGGAAACGTGGCGCAAGCTTCCCGGCGACGTGCAGAAACAAGAGGACGCTCGGCGCGAATGTGAGAAACTGCGTGACCAGACTGTGAAAAGGCGTAGAGAACTGTCGCCAAAAATCGACAAAATGCAGGTGAATGGAATCTCCCCCGGCAGTCAGCCCTTGGTCCTGTGGAAGAATCGCGAAGTTGCCGCACAGCGGATGAAGTATGTGCCAGGAAAGGATGATGCGACGAATGAGAATCTGCAGAAATCCCTGGAACGCTTCTGCCAGGTTTTTCCAGATGCTTTCTACATCGCGGACCGGCCGCCGTATTTTGAACCGGGCACCGCTCCTTCGGGTCGCCTCCTTACTGCCGGCTTTCACCTCATGCAGGGCTATTTTCGCGACGACGGACCGCTTTATGAATTGATTCTCGACGACGCAGGCCGCAAGGAGCTCGACGGGCTCTGGCAGGAGCTCCATTTCGTCACCGATACCCCGCAGCGGCAGTACAAGGACTTCATTTTCTTCGAGCGGGCGGAGCCGCCGCGATATATGCGGGAGGCTCCGTTCGACTTCGCCCGCTCGGAAGACAAGGACGCGGGCACCGAGGCTAAAGTCCAGCGACTCCGCGAGGAGTATTTGAAAAAGGCCAAGGAGATTAACGCCAGCGAAAAGGCGCTCGCCGCCATCGAGTCCTATTTCACGAGCATGAATGCCGAAATCCGCTGGGTCGAATCGGCTCGTCTCGCCGCCGAACCGAGTCATTTGGAGGCTCTGCAGAACTTTGCCCAGCGGGCCTATCGCCGGCAACTGACGAAGGAGGAGCGGGAGGATTTGCTCGTGTTCTATCGTTCGCTCCGCGAGAAAGAGGGCGTGAGCCACGAGGAGGCAATGCGGGATTCCATCGCCGGCATTCTCATGTCGCCGCATTTCTGCTATCGCGTGGACCTCGCGCCGGAAGGGAAGGGGATTCAGCCATTATCCGATTACGCCCTCGCCAGCCGGCTGAGTTACTTCCTCTGGTCGTCTATGCCGGATGAAGAGTTGCTCGCACATACCGGTGCGGGGGATTTGCATCAGAAAGACGTTCTGCTGGCCCAGACGCGGCGGATGCTCAAAGACAAGAAGGTTCGCGGTCTGGCCGTGGAGTTCGGCGGCAACTGGCTGGACTTCCGCCGCTTCGAGGAGCACAACAGCGTGGACCGCGAACGGTTTGCGACTTTTGACAATGAGCTGCGGCAGGCGATGTTTGAAGAGCCGGTGCGGTTTTTTCTCGATGTCATGCAAGAGAATCGCTCGGTCCTCGATTTTCTCAGCGCCGAGCACACGTTTGTGAACCCCGTGTTGGCGAAGCACTATGGGATGCCGGTGCCTGGCGGCGGTTCTAACAACTGGGTCCGAGTTGACGATGCCGTCAAGTACGGCCGCGGCGGCTTAATGCCGATGTCGGTGTTTCTGACTAAGAATTCTCCCGGCCTGCGGACCAGCCCGGTCAAGCGTGGCTACTGGGTTGCACGTCGAATCTTGGGCGAGCGGATTCCACCCCCGCCGCCGACGGTGCCAGAGTTGCCCAAAGACGAAGCCGCGCTGGGCGAGTTGACCCTTGCCCAACTCTTGGCGAAGCATCGCGAGAATAAGAGCTGCGCCTCCTGCCACGCCCGGTTTGATTCGCTCGGCCTCGTGTTTGAAGGCTACGGCCCCATCGGCGAGCGGCGGGAGAAGGATCTGAGCGGCCACGCGGTCGAAACGAAGGCAACCTTCCCTGGCGGCAGCGAAGGAGATGGTCTCACCGGCCTCCGCGATTACTTGCGGGACCATCGTCAACAGGATTTCATCGACAATCTTTGCCGCAAGCTCCTTTCCTACGCTCTGGGACGAACTCTCTTGCTTTCGGACAAGGCGCTAGTCGAGAATATGAAGGAGAAGCTGGCGGCGGATGGTTATCGGTTCGAGGGCCTGGTCGAAACCATTGTCACTAGCAAGCAGTTTTTGAATAAGCGTGGCAAGGAAGAATGATGATTGCCGCGATAGTCGCCTTTCGCTCCGCGAAAGTACGTACTTTCGCGGAGCGAAAGGCGACAATAAATGAGCGCTGCTAATCCCCTTTCTCGTCGCACCGTCCTTCAAGGGGTCGGCGTTGCCATGGCTCTCCCCTGGCTGGAATCCATCTCCGTCTGGGGAGCGGAGCCCGGGCGCGAAACCGCAAGCGGGCCTGGAGAAGCGAACCCCTTTCCAACTCGCTTCGCCGCCCTCTTCATGGGGAATGGCATCAGCCCAAACAACTGGTGGGCGAAGGGTGCGGGCGAAGAGATGGAGTTGAGCAAGACGCTGGAGCCCCTCGCTCCGTTCACGTCCAAGCTCAACGTGGTGAGCGGCCTGTTCAACAAGAACGCCACGCACGTCGGCATTCATCCGGGGCAGACGGGGAATATTCTGTCCGGTGCCTCTCTGCAAAAGGGGGCGGTCCTGCGCGGTGGCATCAGCATGGACCAGGTGCTGGCGGCGAAACTCGGCGAAGAGACGCCGCAGCCGAGCCTCGTCTTGGGGTGCGAGCAGCCCATCACGGGCTATCACGAGACGAATTTCTCGATGGCCTACAGCTCGCACATTTCCTGGCAGGACGCCGATTCGCCCGTGCCAATGGAGGTCTATCCTTCACTCGCCTTCGACAGTCTCTTCGACAACCACGGCAGCCGGCGGATGCAGAGCATTCTGGACCGGGTGCGGGACCACGCCGCCCACCTCAGCCGCCAGGTCAGTCGCTCCGACCAGGCCAAGCTGGACGAATATCTGACCAGCGTGCGGGAAGTGGAGAAGCAAATCGAGCGGACGCGGGCGATGAAAGACAAAGCCGAGGAAAACGCCGCCGGCAAGGATCGCCCCGCCGCCGCCATGCCCCGTCCGGCTAGCGGCCTCCCCGAGGACATCCGCGAGCACATGCGGCTGATGACGGAAATCATCGCCCTCGCGTTCCAGACCAATAAAACGCGGGTCGCCACGCTCCTCCTCTGCCGCGATATCTCGGGGCTGTTCTATCCTTTCCTCGACGTCCGGACGGCCCACCACAACACCTCGCACGACGACCAGGGGGAAGCCTACGAGCGGGTCTCGCGGTTCTACGTCGGCCAGCTCGCCCACCTCGCCACCCGCCTGGCCGCCATGCCCGAAGGGGAGCGAACCGTCCTCGACCACTCCTGCCTGATGTTCATCAACAGCATGTGGTCCGGCAGCCAGCACGACAGCTCGAAAGTTCCGCTGCTATTAGTTGGCGGCCTCAACGGCCAGCTCCCAACCGGCTGCGTCCTCGACTTCAAAGAGAAGGGAGATGACAACCGCAAGCTGTGCAGCCTGTACTTGTCCTTGATGGACAAAATGGGTGTGAAGCAGGAGCGGTTTGGAGATGCGGAGGAGAGGCTGGAGGGGCTGTAGGCGAGATGAAAACTTTCTCCCCCTGCGAGCGAACGGCAGTGCGAGACGAACTGCTACCGCGAGAGTTGGAATTCATCGACGCGCCGGTACGTGCTCGCCAAGGATTTTCGCCCGGCCGCCCCTTTCCGGCCATTGACCAGTTCCGCCGCTTTGCCTAAACTCGTAGGCTTCCCACCTGACGAAGCCTTTTGGCTGGTGAGGGGACTTTGTCGAAATTGGCCGGGATTTGCTTGTAAAATGGCGGGCCCGGTTTGGAATAAGCGGAAGGGGTCAGCACTGTGGCAGCATCGAAAGAGGTGATTCGGATTCGGATGGAGGCGTACGACCACGCGATCCTGGATCAGAGTGCCCTGGAAATTGTCGATACGGCCAAGCGGACGCATAGCGAAGTGCATGGGCCGATTCCGCTGCCTACGCGGATTGAGCGGTACACGGTGTTGTCGGGTCCGACGATTGATAAGAAAGCTCGTCAACAGTTTGAAATAAGAACTCATAAAAGATTAATCGATATAGTCCAGGCCACGGCCAAGACGATTGAGGCCCTCAACAAGCTCAGCCTGCCGGCTGGGGTGGACATCAAGATCAAGGCATCGACCAGGTAACAAACAACATCGTCGCCTTTCGCTCCGCGAAAGTCGCGTGCTTTCGCGGAGCGAAAGGCGACACTACCCACGAGAAACCTATTGACTGGAAGCCGATCGGGCAAAACAGGAGACGAAGTTTCTCCTGCATTCCCGTCAGGCAACTGATCACGGGGAAATCACGATGACTAAGGGAATACTCGGCCGCAAGGTCGGGATGACGCAGATATATGACGCGGCTGGCAATGCCATCCCCGTTACGGTCGTGGAGGCCGGCCCTTGTCGCGTGCTCCAGGTCCGCACCCAGGAGCGCGACGGCTACGAAGCGGTGCAGCTCGGCTTCGGGGATAAGTTAGGCGTCAAGGATAAGAAGCGCACCCCGGATCAGCGCAACCGCAGCAGGGCTATTCGCAGTGAACGCGGCCATGTTGCCGCCCTCTCCAGCAAACGGGGCAAGCGCCGCGAAGCAGCCGGCGTAACAGCCGAAACAAAGGCCAATTCTGAACCCCAGCGATTCATCCGCGAGCTTCGCGGAGCGGCTGGCGAAATGAAGGTCGGGCAGGAATTGACGGTCGAAGCCCTGGCCGAGGTCAAAGCCGTTGATGTAATCGGCATTTCCAAGGGTCGCGGCTTTAGCGGAGCCATGAAGCGGCATAACTTCGCCGGCCAGCGAGCGACGCACGGCGTGAAGAAGGTGCATCGTCACATGGGCGGCACCGGTGCTCTCGCGGCGAACCGCGGCGGCGGCCGCATGAAAAAGGGCAAGAAGATGCCGGGGCAGTACGGCAACGCCCGCATCACCATGCGTAATGTCCGCCTGGTTGGCGTGGACAAAGAGAACAATCTGCTGCTCATCAACGGGTCGGTCCCGGGGCCGAATGGTGGCTATGTCATCGTGCAGGAGACCAATAAGGTCGGCTAATTCGTTCGTAGTAACCCGCTTTAGCGGGTTAACCGGCTGAAGCCGGTTACTACAAACAGCCCGACCGGAAAACACAGCCATGACAAGCCTACCGATTTACAACAAGTCCGGCGTCGAAGTGGGGAGGTACGAGATCGACCCCGCCAAGATCGCCCCCAGGATCAGCAAGCAGCTTTTGCATGACGTGGTGGTCATGTACCAGGCCAGCGCTCGGCAGGGGACGCACAAGACCAAGGGTCGCGGCGAAGTGGCCGGCACCACGAAGAAAATGTACCGCCAAAAGGGTACGGGCAATGCCCGGGCCGGATCGCGGCGGAGCGGTTTGCGGCGAGGCGGCGGTCATATCTTTGCCCTCTCGAACCGCGACTACTCCTATCGGCTGCCGAAGAAGGCGGTGCAGTCGGCCACGCGGATGGCGATTGCCAAGCGGATTGCTAGCGAAGACCTCATCATCATCGACGAGCTCTCCTTCGCCGGTCCCAAGACCAAAGAGATGGCGACCATTCTCAAAGCCCTCAAGCTTACGGGCACATCCACGCTCGTCACCACGGCGGCATTGGATCAGAACGTCTACAAGAGTGCCCGGAATATTGACCGGGTCACGGTCGCCCCCGTGGCGGAGCTCAACGCCCTGGCGGTGCTGACCCCACGGAAGATGCTCGTCACCAAGGCGGCCTTGGATGCCATTGCGGCTGCCGCGGAGAAGAAGAATTAGAAGACAAAAGACCCTCACCCCGGCCCTCTCCCAAGGGGAGAGGGGGTAGGAAAATTACCAATGCCCGAACAAACCAAAGCTCCCGCTGAAGCCGCCCCCTCTGGGCGGGTGCTGGAATCGTACCAGGTCATCCTCCGTCCGCTGGTGACGGAAAAGGGGATGCACCGCAGCACGCGGAACAATCAATATTCGTTTGAAATCAACACGCAGGCGACCAAGGCAGACGTTCGCCGGGCGGTGGAAGACTTGTTTAACGTGAAGGTCGAGAAGGTCTGCACGCAGAACCGCAAAGGGAAGCACCGCCGCCATAAACAAAAGCAAGGGATGACGAAGAGTTGGAAGAAAGCCGTTGTGACGCTCGACGCCGAGCACCGGATTGATTTCTTCTAGAGTCGCCTTTCGCTCCGCGAAAGGCGACTAATACGCAAGGCAAAACATCATGGGAATTCGCCAATACAATCCGACTACGCCAGGCCGCCGCGGTGCCAGCGTCAGCGATTTCAAAGAGCTGACCAAGGGCGCGAAGCCGGAAAAGTCGCTCTTGCGCCGCGTCAAGAAGAAAGGTGGCCGCAACAACCAGGGGCGGATTACCGTTCGCCACCGGGGTGGTGGCCACAAGCAGCAGTACCGGATTATCGACTTCATCCGCAATAAGGACGGCGTGCCGGCCAAGGTCAACTCCATCCAGTACGACCCGGGCCGCAACGCCCGCGTGGCCTTGTTGTTCTATGTGGACGGCGAGAAGCGGTACATCATCGCCCCCAACGGCCTCACGGTCGGCCAGCAGGTGGAAAACGGCCCCGATGCTCCCCCTACCGTCGGCAATTGCATGCCGCTGGGACGCATGCCGGTGGGTGTGCAGATTCATAATATCGAGATGCTCCCTGGCCGCGGGGCACGCCTCTGCCGCAGCGCGGGGACGGGCGCGACCTTGATGGCCCGCGAATCCGACTGGGCGCAAATCAGCTTGCCGAGCGGCGAGATTCGCCGCATCCCCATTGCTTGCCGGGCCACTATTGGCCAGGTCGGCAACACGGACGATATGAACGTGGTCTACGGCAAAGCTGGGCGCAGGCGGTGGCTCGGCATCCGGCCGACCGTCCGCGGCACCGCGATGAACCCGGTCGACCATCCGCACGGCGGCGGTGAAGGCCGCACCAAGGGTGGCCGCCATCCGGTCAGCCCCACGGGCGTGCCCGCCAAGGGCGGCCGGACGCGGAAGCACGGCAAGCCATCCAACTCGGCGATTGTCCGCCGCCGCAAGTCCCGACGCTATGGACAGTTGAAAATGAAGTAATGACACACGCCCACGCAAATCCGTGGGCGTGCCCCCTTTTGTGCAATGGCGAATAACGAATGAGCAGGTCCACCAAAAAAGGTCCGTATGTAGACTTCAAGGTCTTCAAGAAGGTGCAGGCGCGGTTGCAGACCGGCTCCAAGGAGCCCGTCACCACTTGGGCACGCTCCTGCACCATCGTGCCGGAATTTGTCGGCCTGACCTTCATGGTTCACAACGGCAAGCTGCACATGAAGGTGTTCGTGACCGAAGACATGGTGGGCCACAAGCTGGGGGAGTTTGCTCCCACGCGGACTTTCCGCGGCCACGGCGGTAAGACCAAAAAGGAACCGGCCAAGTAGTGCGGGCTTCGCACCGGAGAACTAGTCATGGCATTCAAAGCAATTCACAAACATGCCCGTATCAGCGCCCGCAAGGTTCGCTTGGTGGCCGATTTGATTCGTGGCAAGTTCGCCGACGAGGCCCTCGACATTCTCCGTTATCAGCCGGAGCGCGGGGCCCGCATGCTCGAGAAGGTGCTGCAAAGCGCCATCGGCAATGCCCAGGATCCCGACCAGAACCCCGGCAAGTCGATCAAGGCCGAGCAGCTGGTGATTAGCGACGTGCGGGTGGACGGAGGGCCGATGTTCAAGCGGGTCCGCCCCATGTCCCGCGGCCAGGCCTTTATGGTCCTGCGGCGTACCTCCCATATTTCCGTTCAACTGGAAGACATCAGCGAGCTGTAAGGCTCGAAAGCAATATAAAAGCGACACGAAGCGAGTACCTTATGGGTCAAAAAGTCAATCCGATCGGTTTCCGCGTGGGAGTCATGCGAGACTGGAAGAGCCGCTGGTACGCCAATAAACAGGAGTTCGGGATTCTCCTGGTGGAAGATTTCAGGATCCGGAACTTCATCAAGAACCATCCGACCAAGCCCTATAAGAGTGCGGGGATTGACCGGATTGAAATTGAGCGGACCCGCGACGAGGTGAAAGTGATTCTGTTTGTCGCGCGGCCGGGCCTGATCATCGGCAAGAAGGGGCAGGAGGTGGAGCTGCTCCAGGAAGAGTTGCAGAACCTGACCGGCCGCCGCGTGAATTTGAAAATCGAGGAAATTGCTCGTCCGGAAATCATGGCTCAGTTGGTGGCCGAGGAAATCGCCCAGCAGCTCGCCAAGCGGTCGAGCTTCCGGCGGACGCTCAAGCGGGCCATCGAAACGACGATGGACGCGGGGGCCAAGGGAATCAAGATTCAACTGGCAGGCCGGCTGGGCGGTTCGGAAATGGCGCGGTGCGAAAAGGCGACCGCGGGTTCCCTGCCGCTCTCCACGTTGCGGGCGAGGATCGACTACGGTTTTACCGAGGCCGCGACTCCGCAAGGGAACATCGGGATTCAGGTGTGGGTCAATCACGGGATGTACGAGGGAGACGACGATCATGGCTCTGATGCCCAAACGAGTGAAGCACCGAAAAAGCCAAAGAGGACGTATAAAAGGTAAGGCCCATCGGGGCAACCGCGTGGTCTTTGGGGAGTTCGGCCTGCAAGCGATGCAAGGTGGGTGGATCAAGGCGACGACTATTGAGTCGGGGCGTATTGCCGCACAGCAGTACGTCCGCGGCGAAGGCCGTTTGTACATTCGGATTTTCCCGCACAAGTCGGTAACCTCCCGCCCGCTCGAAACCCGCATGGGAAAGGGCAAGGGGGAGCCTGACCACTGGGTTGCGGTGGTGAGGGAAGGAACGGTCCTATTTGAACTGGCCGGTGTGACCGAGCCGCAGGCGAAGCTGTGCTTCGCCCGCCTGGCTCATAAGATGCCGGTGCGGGTGCGGATGGTCCGCCGGCGGCCGGCGTAGTAGGAGGCACGGGGTCGGGAGTCTTTGGCGGACGTAGCTTTTGAATAATAGATAATCATCGACGCCAAAGACTCCCGACCCCCTTTGAAGAGAAATAGCCATGAAGTTTGAAGAAATCAAAGACATGAGCGACGAGCAGCTTCAGCTGACGCTCAAGGATACGGAGCAGACCTTGTTCCGCCTGCGGATCAAGGCCCAGACGGAGCCGACCAAAGCGCCGACGGTGCGGCGCAGCCATCGGCGGACGATTGCCCGGATCAAGACGCTGCAGACCCAGCGCAGCAAAGCCCAATAGTTCAATAACCCGACGCGCGAGCGAGGGACAGACATCAAACGAGTGAAGTTATGGCGAAGCGAGTTGCAATTGGCGTGGTGACGCGGGACAAGGCCGATCAGACCCGGCGGGTGGAAGTCCCGCGGATGGTCCGGCACCCGATTTATGGCAAGACGATGCGCCGTCGCACGGTTTGCTACGCTCACGACGCGGCGAACACGTCCAAGATGGGAGACACGGTGGAGATCGAAGAATCCCGTCCGATCTCCAAGCTTAAGCGGTGGGTGGTGACGCGGGTCGTCGCGCAGGGGAAACAGCAGCCCATCAAAGAAGTGTCGGCGACCTAGAGTGGGTTGTGGGATGGGCTGCCGAGACCGTCCAGGACGGTCTCGGCAGCCACCCTACAAGACAGCAACCGAGTAACATCAGCAGCAGAGGCGAGCAGCCATGATTCAACAAGAAAGCCGGATGGCGGTGGCGGACAACACCGGCGCTAAGGAAGTGATGTGCATCAAGGTGCTGGGGGGCTCGAGCCGCCGCACCGCCGGCATCGGGGACGTCATCATTTGCAGCGTCAAGAGCGTGATCCCCGGGAGCGAAATCAAGAAGAAGGCCGTGGTGAGGGCGGTGGTGGTCCGCACCAAGAGCCCCACCCGCCGCAAGGACGGCAGCTACATCAAGTTCGACAGTAATGCCGTGGTGATTATCGACGCGGAGAACAACCCCCGCGGCACGCGCATCTTTGGGGCAGTGGCCCGGGAGCTGCGCGACAGCAAATTCATGAAGATCGTGAGCCTGGCGAGCGAGGTGGTGTAATGCATCTGAAGACTAATGACATCGTGGAAGTGATTTCCGGGGACGACCGGGGCCTGCGCGGCAAGATCCTGGTGATCGACCGCGCAGCGGGCAAGGTCGTCGTCGAAGGGATGAACCGCGTCTACAAGCACGTCAAACGCAGTCAGAAGAACCCGCAAGGGGGCCGGCTGAACAAGGAAATGCCGATTCAGATTTCCAACGTGCTGCTGTTCTGCTCGCGCTGCAACAAGGCGGCGCGGACGGGCAGCCGTGTTGTCGCGGACGGTTCCAAGGAGCGTTTTTGCCGCAAGTGCAGTGCGGCGATGGGGCAACTGTCACCCTCGAAGACCAAAGAGAAGTAAGACGTAATCAGTAACACGCCCACGCAAAGCCGTGGGCGTGCCACCCGTAGATTAAGTTGTGGCGATCATGGCGAAAGAACCAAAACCCGAAAAAGAGACCGAGGACGTAGCGGACGCTGCGCCCAAGGCCGAGAAGGCACCCAGGGCTGAGAAAGCCCCCCAAGGTGACAAGCCCGAGAAGGCACCCAAGGGGGACAAACCGGCCAAGGGCGAGAAGGCTCCCAAGGGGGAAAAGCCGGCCAAGGGCGAAAAGGAGTCCAAGGGCAAAGGCAAGAAGGAGAAGGAGGAGCAACCTTCCGTCCCCGCGCCTCCGCCGCGCTTGCAGATCAAGTACGAAAAAGAAATCCTGCCGGTCCTGGCCGAGAAGCTGGGCCGCAAGAATCGCAACTCCCTGCCGCGTTTGCAAAAGATCGTGATCAACATGGGCGTGGGCGAGGCGACCCAGGAGAAGAAATACCTGGAAGCCGCCGTCGAGGCGATGGGCCAGATTGCCGGCCAGAAGCCGGTGCAAACCCTCTCCCGCCAGGCGATCTCAGCCTTTCGGCTGCGGGAGAATATGCCCATTGGTTGCATGGTCACGCTCCGCAAGCAGCGAATGTATGAGTTTTTGGATCGGCTGATTTCCATCGCCCTGCCGCGTGTCCGCGACTTCCGCGGCATCAACCGCATGGCGTTTGATGGGAACGGCAACTACAGCATGGGACTTTCGGAACAATTGGTGTTCCCGGAGCTCAATCCGGACAAGTTTACGCGCGTGCAAGGCATGAACATTGCGATTGTGATCACGAATTCCAACAACGACGAATCGCGCGAGCTGCTGACGCTGCTCGGCATGCCGTTCCAAGCGGTGGAAGAACCCAGCGGCAAGGGTAAGTAGCAACGCATTACGTTTGAGAAGGCAGAACCACAGTGGCCAGTAAATCCAAGATCGCCAAATCGAAGCTGACGCCCAAGTTCACGACGCGTCTCCGCCGCCGCTGCAAATTGTGCGGGCGGCCCCGCGCCGTGTACCGCAAGTTCGGCATCTGCCGGATTTGCTTTAAGAAGCTGGCCGACCAGGGAGCAATCCCCGGAGTCCGCAAAGCAAGTTGGTAAAGTAGCCGGCACACTCCGTGTGCCGGCAGTGTGCCTGATGCAGGCCTAAGGAAACAGGAAATCAAAGAGCCAAGAGAGAAAGCAGTGACGGCACACGGAGTGTGCCGCCTACTAAGGGGATTTGAAGAATATGATGACTGACCCCATCGCCGACATGTTGACCCGGATCCGGAATGCCGTGCGCGTCGAGCGCCAGCATGTCGATGTGCCCGTATCGAAGGTGAAACGCGGCCTGGCCGACGTGCTGAAGCGCGAAGGCTATATCTGGGACTGGTCTGAGATTGGCGAAGGGGCCCAGAAGGCGCTCCGGCTGGAGCTAAAGTACGGTCCCAACGGCGAACATGTCATTCAGCACATCAAGCGGATCAGCACGGCTGGCAAGCGGATCTACCGCAAGGCGACCGAGCTCCGCCCGATTTTGAATGGCATGGGGATTTGCATCATTAGCACCTCCGGCGGCGTTGTCAGCGATCGCGAAGCCCGGCAGAAAAAGCTGGGGGGCGAAGTCCTGTGCGAGTTGTACTAAGAATCCCCTCTCCCTTCGGGAGAGGGTTAGGGTGAGGGTTGACACTTAAATCAGAGCTAACAGCGAATCGCCAAGTTTCCTTTCCAAATTTCATCAAGAACAGTAAGCGTAAGACCCTCACCCCGGCCCTCTCCCAGGGGGAGAGGGAGCTAAGAAGTAGCGAGATCAGGTCATGTCACGTATCGGCAGAAAACCAATTCCCGTCCTGGATGGCGTCAAGGTCAGCGTCAGCGGCCGCACCGTCCAGGTGGAAGGCCCCAAGGGGAAACTCTCCTGGGAGCACCGGCAGGAAGTGGAAGTCAAAGTGGACGATGGGCAGAAACTCGTCCAAGTAAACCGCCACAATGACGAGCGCCAGGCCCGCGCCTTGCATGGGCTGACGCGCGCCTTGGTCAGTAACATGATCACCGGCGTGAAGCAGGGCTACGAGAAAAAGCTGGAGATTGTCGGCGTCGGCTATCTGGCCGCTCTTAAGGGAAAGACCCTGCAACTACGGGTGGGGTACGCGAATGAGCTGCAGCGGCCGATTCCCGAAGGGCTGACGGTGACGGTCCCGGACCAGACGCACATCACCATCCAGGGCTGCGACAAGCAAATGGTCGGCCAGTTCGCGGCCGAGATTCGCTCCCTCCGCAAGCCGGAACCGTACAAAGGCAAGGGTGTCCGCTATGCCGGCGAGCATATCAAGCTCAAACCGGGCAAGGCCGCGACCAAGTAACAGAATGAACCCGCTGAAGCGGGTTACTACGAACATATCGAGGGCTGGCGGACGCCTATTTTCGGCAGCCGCAAACAGACTCCAAGGAAGCAGACGTGAATAAGAACAAATTACTGGGCAGACGCCGCCAGAGGCGAACCTACCGTGTCCGCAAGACGATCCGCGGCAATGCGGAACGTCCCCGCCTGACGGTCAGCCGCAGCCACAAGAATGTGGCCTGCCAGGTGATCGATGACATGCTGGGCAAGACAATTGTCTCGGCGAGCACGCTGGATAAGGACTTGCGGGCCCAGGTGAAGTATGGCGGCAACAAAGCGGCGGCCCAGTTGATCGGCAAGGTTGTGGCCGAGCGGGCGGTGGCGGCCGGCGTGAAGTCGGTTTGCTTTGACCGGGGCGGATCGCGGTATCACGGGCGCGTGGCGGCCCTGGCGGATGCGGCGCGGGCGGCCGGGCTTTCCTTTTAATCGCAGAAAGATCAAGCATGTCTTCAGAATCAAAATCGGGCGGAGTGGATTTCACCGTGCAGGTGAAGCGGTGTGCTGCCGTGGTCAAGGGGGGCCGCCGGTTCAGCTTTGCGGCGATGGTGGTTTCGGGGGACGGCAAGGGCAAGGTCGGCTGCGGCTACGGGAAGGCGAATGAGGTGCCCCCGGCCGTGGAAAAGGCGACCAAGCAGGCGGTCCGCAACCTCATCACCGTGCCGCTGGTCCACGGGACCATTCCGCATTCCATCACGGCCACCTTCGGCGCCGCCAAGGTGTTTCTTATGCCGGCGGATGCCGGCACCGGGGTGATCGCCGGCTCCGCCGTCCGCGCGGTCTGCCAGGCGGCGGGCATCACCGACATCATCACCAAGTGCCTGGGAACCAGAAATCAAGTGACCGTCGTCAAGGCGGCCATCAAAGCGCTCAGCCAGCTCCGCACTCCCCAGGATGTGGAACGGCTGCGGGGAGTATCGCTGTCATGAGCTTGCACGAAATCAACGAGAACGTCGAAAAACATAAGCGCCCCCAGCGCCTGGGCCGGGGCATCGGTTCCGGCAAGGGCAAAACCTCGGGCCGCGGCCACAAGGGCCAGAAGGCCCGCTCCGGCTACAAGGCCCTTCCCATTTTCCAGGGAACTGGCAGCCCGCTGGTCCGGCGGATTCCCAAACGGGGGTTCACGAACATTTTTGCTCTGACCATCGCGGAAGTGAATGTGGGGGACTTGGAGGCGAACTTCGAATCGGGAGCGGAAGTCACGCCCGCAGCCCTCAAGGAAAAGAAGATCCTCCGCGGCCGCTACGACGAGCTCAAAGTGCTGGGCAACGGCGAGCTGACCAAAAAGCTGGCCGTCTCGGCCGACCGGTTCAGCGGCTCGGCCCGTGAAAAGATTGAAAAAGCGGGGGGCAGCGTCACCGTACTTCCCGGTAAAACGACCGTGGCAGCGAAGAAAGAAGCAGCGAAAGCGGCCCGGAAGGCGGCAGCCGAGTAAGACCGTTTGTAGTAACCCGCTTCAGCGGGTTATTGTCGGCTGAAGTTCGGCAGCGTGCCGTTAACCCGCTCAAGCGGTTTACTACGAACTCCGCATGGCCTATTTCGGCTGTTTTTGATAGTCTGAACGCCCTGCAAGGATTCAGGACGGCTCCTCTCCGATTGGACGGATAACTCGCCATGTGGGAAAAATTCCGCGCGATTTTCACGATCCCCGAGCTGCGGATGAAGATCCTCTTCACCCTGCTGCTGTTGGCGGTGTTCCGCATCGGCTACCAGATCCCACTCCCTGTCATCGACCAGGCATCGATCCTCGCCAAAATGGGGACCGCCAATCGCAGTGACCTGTTCAGCTTCATGGAGAAGGTTTCGGTGATCAGCGCCGCGGACATGAGGAACATCACCATCTTCGGCTTGGGGATCATGCCCTATATCTCGGCGTCGATCATCTTGCAGCTCCTCAGCAGCGTCTGGAAGCCGCTGGAAGAATTGAAGAAGGAAGGAGAAACGGGCCGCAAGAAAATCAACGAATACACCCGCTATCTCACGCTCCTGATGTGCTTTTTCCAAGGGGCGGTCTTCCTCTCGGCGCGAATTGCCGAAGACAATAGCGTCCTCAACGCCGAGTTTTGCACCATCGTGGGCGGCGTCCGGCATCTGCATTGGGCCTGGTACATCACATCCATCATTATGATGACCTGCGGCACGATGTTCGTGATGTGGATCGGCGAGCAGATTGACGAGTTCGGCATTGGCAACGGCATCAGCATCTTGATCATGGCGGGCATCCTGGCGCAAATGCCCGATGCCATGACCACGTTCCTGGTCACCAAGATGAAGAAGACCCTCACCGGCTTCCAGGAGCCTGGAGTGGAGACGCTGATCGTGCTGATTTTTCTGTTCATCGCGGTCGTGGCTTGCGTCGTGTTCATCACGCTCGGCCAGCGGCAGATTCCCACGCAGAGCGCCAAGCACGTCCGCGGCCGGCGGGTCTACGGCGGCAGCCGGCAGTATCTGCCCCTCAAGCTCAATCAGTCGGGCGTCATGCCGATCATCTTCGCCAGCAGCCTGCTGCTCCTGCCCGCGATGCTGTTCGGGGCGATTGCGGCCCAGTTCGATGCCAATCAGAGCATGTGGTGGGCGGGAGTGTTTCATAACCTCAGGGATACATTTCAGCGCGGGGATTCATTTGTTTACAACGTCACTTACGTGGCTCTGATTTTCTTTTTCGCCTATTTCTGGACGGCGATTACTTTCAATCCCAAGGAAATGGCGGAAAACCTGAAGGATTTTGGAACCTTTATTCCCGGCTACCGTCCCGGCAGACGGACGGCGGATTACCTGGAAAAGGTGATGATGCGGATTACCTACGTGGGTGCCTCCTTCCTGTCCGTCGTGGCCATCGTCCCGACCATCGTCTCCAGCCTGTTGCAAGTGGACCCCAACGTCGCCAGTTTTTACGGCGGCACCGGCCTGCTCATTGCCGTCAGCGTGGCCTTCGATTTGATCCAGAAGATTGACAGCCACCTCGTGATGCGTGATTATCGTGGTCTGCTAGAACATTAGCTTCCTTTCCGGTGCCCCGGATACGCCGCCTCCTGATAAGCCGCCTCCTCACCACCGTTCCCCGAATTCCTGCCCGTCTGCCATGTTTCTCGTGTTTATCGGACCACCCGGCGCGGGTAAAGGCACGCAGTCCAAGCGGTTGCTCGAATACCTGCGAATTCCGCATTTCTCCACGGGGGAAATGCTGCGAGCCGCCAAGCACCAGGATTCGGATCTCGGCCGGCTGGCAGCGCAGTATATGGACGGCGGCAGTCTGGTCCCGGACGACGTGGTGATGGGAATGGTCCTGGAGCGGCTCAAGGAGCCGGACTACGCCGGCGGCTGTTTGTTTGACGGCTTTCCCCGGACGCTCCAGCAGGCCCGCGCCCTGGACGCTGCCTTGAGAGCCCGCGGCACCCCGCTCGATGCCGTCATCGAGCTCAAAGGGGACGAAAAAGAGCTCATCAGCCGCATGCACAAACGGGCGGTCGCCGAGCAGCGGGTCGACGACAATCCCGCCGTCATCGCCCAGCGGATGGACGTTTATATCCGCCAAACCTCGCCGCTGCTCGGCTATTACGAGAAGCAAGGGCTGCTCCACAGCGTCGATGCGATGGGGAGCCCGGACGAAGTATTCAGCCAGATCAAAAACGGGCTGGACGCAAAAAAGAACAACAGCCCGCCAGCAGGCTAAGACGTTGGAGTATCGTGTCATCCCGATTGCGTTTTTGGCCCGAATGAAGATGTCGCTAGCGTCGAGCAGTGCGCTTTCTTAGCCTGCTGGCGG